>JAFWVK010000038.1 GCA_017518255.1 Oscillospiraceae bacterium | reverse complement strand
CCTGTTTGCATCAAAAAAGCGCTAAAGAAGGGGGTATCGGGGGAGGGAAAACAAGAGTTTTCTCTCCCCCGATTATCAATCTTTCGTACATCTGTCTCGGAGACATATTGTAGTCAAAGATGCTTTTTCGACAGACTGAGCTGCGCAGTCATCCGGCTGCGCAGCTTTTTCTGCTGCGACATAATCCGCGTGCGGGGCGTGATACAATAAGCATATAACGGAACGGGGAGGAATCGGAAATGCATATTACGGAGATTCTGCTGCTCTCGGTCGGGCTGGCGGCGGATGCCTGCGCCGTCTCTGTGACCAACGGAATGAGCGGAGGAAAGCTGCGCGGAAGGTGGGTGCTGGCAGACGGGCTCTGCTTTGGCTGTATGCAGGGGCTGATGCCGCTGCTGGGGTATCTGCTCGGCAGTATGTTTTACGGAATCATCTGCGCCTTTGACCACTTTATTGCGCTCGTGATGCTTGGGGTAATCGGCGGAAAAATGGCGTATGAGGCGATGCACCCGGATCCGGAGGATGTGAATATGCATCTGACGGTTCCGGTTTTGCTGGTGCAGGGGCTCGCAACCAGCATCGACGCGCTGGCAGTCGGCATCAGTTTTTCGGCTTTTTCCGGCTTCCGGATTCTGCCGGCTGTTTTGATGATTGCAGCCGTCACCATGCTGCTCAGTTTCGCCGGAATGCTGATCGGCAGGCGCTTCGGAATCTGGTTTTCCGGAAAGGCACAGCTTCTGGGCGGTCTGCTCCTCATCGCAATCGGTGTAAAAATTTTTCTTTCGCATACGGTGAATTTTGGATGAAAGGAAGAAAAAATGCAGTAAATATTCATTTTCTTTATTGACCTGCCGTATCTGATCTGATATAATCATTACATAGGGGAAAATCTGTCCCGAATATTACAGATCAAGTATGGGAGGATTCTTATGAAACAGATATGGAAAAAACATGCAGCATTTTCAGCAGGGGTGATGCTGGCTGCATCCGCTCTGAGCGGTATTCCTGCGGCTCCGGTTTCTGCCGCAGAACTGCTGACGGCGGAATTTGAAACGACAAACGACAGCTTTACCGGGAGAGGCGGCGCGTCGGTGCAGTGGACATCCGATGAGTCAAATGAAGGAACATGCAGTCTGTATGTTTCAAACCGTGAGAAAGAGTGGCATGGTGCTTCGCGTGATGCCTCCTCGCTGATGGCTGCCGGCCAGACCTACGCAATGTCTGCGGCGGTGTATCAGCTCAGCGGGGAACCCGTTGAAATGAAGTTTTCTCTGCAATATACCGGAAGCGACGGTCAGCCTGCTTATGATAAGATTGCACTGGAAACCGTTGAGAGCGGAAAGTGGACAGTGCTCGCCAATGCGGAATATAAGGTTCCGGACGGTGCTTCCGATCTTGTGATTTATGTTGAAACAACCAAGTCTCTGACGTCCTTTTATCTGGATACCGTGACGGCCAAAGGCGCTCCCGCCGTCATTAAAAAGGGAGATGCAAACGGCGACCTCAGAGTGGATGTGCTCGATGCCGTTCAGCTCGCACGCTTCCTTGTGACCG
Source organism: Oscillospiraceae bacterium (assembly GCA_017518255.1). Taxonomy (GTDB): domain Bacteria; phylum Bacillota; class Clostridia; order Oscillospirales; family Ruminococcaceae; genus Firm-04. The sequence continues at coordinate 30,457 of JAFWVK010000038.1, read as the reverse complement.
AAACCGATGAAATTGAACCGGGCGCAGACTATGACGGCGACGGAGCAATCAATGCAAAAGACCTCTCGATGCTGAAGCATGCGCTGCTGTTCCCGACCGTTACACCGATTGTCGGAGACTGGGACAATTATGTGGAAACTGCCTCTCCTGCGATGCAGAAGGTTTATCAGGACGGCGTCTACCGTGTCGGAAATACTGCGCGAATCCGCGAAAAGATTGCAAAGGCACAGGCAGGCGAGAACGTCACAATCGGCTATATCGGCGGCTCCATTACCGGCGGCGGCTCTGCAACATCGGATTCCAAGCGGTATGTCAACCTTGCGTCCGATTATTTCAGCAAGACCTTCGGTCAGGGCAATAATGTCCGCTTTGTCAATGCAGGCGTTGCCGGAACATCCTCTGTTGTCGGCAATATGCGTGTGGACAAGGATATTTTCGCGCAGAACTGCGACATTATCTTTATCGAGTTTGCCGTGAACGATCAGGACGGCGACCGGTTTAAGAAATCCTATGAAGCGCTTGTGAAGAAATGCCTGATGCAGGAGAATGCACCGGCAGTCATTTTGATTACACTCTGCCAGAAATCCGGCGGAAGCTGCCAGGACTGGATGGTAAAAATCGGAGAGAACTACGATCTTGCAGTCATCAGCGGCAAAAATGCCATTATGAACGCAATCAGTGCCGGAACCCTTTCCTGGGATGCCAATTACGGAAGCGGCGATACGATTCACCCCGGCGACGGCGGACATCAGCTGATTGCAGACTGCATCAGCTACTATTACCGCCGTGCGCTCCGTTCGGAGAATGCTTCGGATGATTACCAGATTCCGTCAAAGACGGTGTTCGGCGATGAATATGCGACCGCGCATCTTGTGAATATGTCTTCTCTCCAGAATTTCAGCGCCGGTTCCTGGACAGCCGGCACCAACAACAGAGAATACGGCGGATATACGTACAGCAAGAACGGCAATAATCCGATGACATTTACCGTCAACGGAAAGGGTATCCTGCTTCTGTTCCAGTCCAATTCCAGCGGCATGGGCTCTGTCAATGTCACGGTCAACGGCAAGACCAATAAGGTTTCCTCGAATTTGCAGTGGACATGGGGCGGACTTGACGGCGATGTCGGGTATTATCAGACTTCATCCGGTCAGCTCGATGTCTCCATTTCCAGCGCAGATAACGGAACCTTCGTTCTGTACGGCATCGCAGTCATTGACTGACAGATTCCGGAACGTGTTTTTCCAGTGAAAAAACAGCCGGAACCATTGACTTTTTCACGCAAATCTGTTACACTGTATGCATACAGAGCGTGGCTGTAATTTCAGACAAAAAGGACACCTCTTGCGTGAGGTGTCCTTTTGTCTGACTGTGAAAAGGAGTTCGATCAACAATGAAAAAAACAGCAAAGAAACTCTCCGTGCTGCTGACGGCTTCGGTTCTGACGGCTTCGGTAATCTGCGCCGTACCGGCTCCGGCTGTTTCAGCCGCATCGAAGTATCAGAATCTTGTGGTGCTCGGAGACAGCATCTCCTCCGGATATGCACTGGGTTCCGGTGAGCAGGGCTATTACGATATTGTGTCCGAATGCACAGGCGCTTCCGTGACAAACTATGCCGTTGCGGGAAGTACAACCTCCGATCTGCTGAATGTTCTTTCCGATTCCGGAAAGCAGGCAGCCGTCAAAAAAGCAGACCTTATCTGCATCAGCATCGGTGCGAATGATCTTCTGAAACCTGCGCAGGAATATTTTCAAAAGTATCAGAAGGATGGGGAAACGCTGGTTGACACCTTAAAGCGCCTTGCAGCGGAGGGTGATGCGACGTATCATATCGGTCAGCTGACAAAAGTTACGCGCGATGCCCGGAATGCGGCTCCCGATCAGTATGCGGCAATCAACGCAAAACTCCGCGAGCTGAACCCGGATGCCGAAATTGTGATGCAGACTTTGTATAATCCTTTTGAAGTAACGCCGGAACAGTATACTGGGCTGTCCGAGAAAAATCAGGCAAATTACGATAAGCTGATGAATTTTATCAATAACATGGAACTTCAGCTGAATAAAGTGATTCGGGGCTTGGAGAATATCAAAGTTGCTGAGATTCCGGATGCGTTTTCCGGTACCGGATGGCTTTATGTCCGGATCCGCGAGAAAGACGTTCATCCGACAGCGGCAGGTCATGCACTGATCGGCGCAGTGATTCTGGATCTGCTCGGTGTGTCGGGAAAGACATCCGCCGGTGTGACTGCGGCAGCGGAGAATATGCTGATGACGGATTATCAGGCGCTTCCTGCCGATGATCTTGCGCTGCTGAAAAAGTATATGGCTCCCTCCGGCAGACTGTTCGGAGACACGGACCGTGATAATGAAGTCGCCGTCGGAGATGCGCAGCTGACATTGCAGTATTATACGAAGGCGCTTGCAGGAAGAACGACTGCTGCTTCCCTGATGACTGCCGGCGATTTCTCGGTCTCGGATGTCAGCGGAGACGGTGCGGTTGATATTGACGATGCCCAGTTCATTTTACAGTATTATACGTATACGCTTTCTCAGAAGGCGGTGAAGTGGTCGGAACTGACCGGAAATCCGAATGCACCGGATTAAGAAACAGGAAAAACGGGCTGCCGGTTTGGCAGCCCGTGCTTTGTGTTCAGAAGTGATTTTTGTAATCCGAGAATGTAAAGCTCCGCAGAATCTTGCAGTTTCCGTCCGATTCGCGGACAGCGACAGCCGGCATCGGCATTCCGGTATACATTTTGGCCTTTGTAAGCGTGTTGATTGCCATATCCCGGAAAATCAGGCGTTCTCCGATCTGAAGCGGATGATCGAAGGAATAATCACCGAAAATATCCTCCGGGAGGCAGCTTCTTCCGCCGAGACGGTAGCGGTAGGGGAGCACATTCGGCTTGTCGGCGCCGATCAGCGGCGGACGGTACCGCAGCTCCGTGATATCCGGCGCATGGCAGACTGCGGATGCATCGAGAATTGCAAGCGGCATACCGTTGTCAATCAGATCGACGACCGTTGTGATGAAATAACCTGCCTCCCAGACAATTGCCTCACCCGGTTCATAATAAACCGTCAGACCGTATGTCTCCTGTAATTTCTTCGTCACAGCCTCCAGCTTGTCAAGCTGATACCCCTGCCGCGTGATATGATGCCCGCCGCCGAGATTCAGCCATTCCAGCCCCGGCAGCCACTTGCCGAATTTTTCAGCGACAGCATCGACGAGCCGTTCCAGTGCATCGGCATTCTGTTCATACAGCGCATGGACGTGAAGCCCCTGAATCAGGGGTGCGCATTCTTCCGGAAAGTTGGCAGCTGTTGTTCCGAGACGGGAGTACGGTGCGCAGGGATCAAATTCATCGAGCTGCTGAGAAAGATATTCCGGATTGATCCGCAGACCGACAGAGCACCCCTTTGCTCTCGCTTTCAGTGCATATTTTGCGAGCTGCAGCGGGGAATTAAAGGTGATATGATCGCAGATGGACAGGAGTGTTTCAATCTCATCCGGAAGATAGGCGGTCTGGCATACATGGTTTTCACCGTGAAAGTACAGGTGTGCCAGCTGTGCTTCATATGCCGAGCAGGATGCCGTTCCGTCCAGATACCGGGAGATCATTGTGTAAAAAGGGAATGAAGAAAACGCTTTCTGGGCAAATATAATTTTACAGCCGGTTTTCCTGCGCAGTTCTTCCAGCAGGGAGAGATTCGCTTTCAGTTTTGCCTGATCCATCAGATAGCACGGGCTGGGCAGAGCATATTGCTGCATGATGAGGTTCACTCCTTTCTCTGCGGGAGTCATTTTTTTCAGTATAGCACATTTTCAGCGAGATTTCAAGTGCCATTCCGAGATTACCTGAAAAACGGAAATAATTGTCCGATGCTTGCATTTTTGCCGGAAATGTGGTATAATGATATCTGTGAAAGTTTTGGCTCCGGAATCGCGGAGCAAAATGTTACAACATACAGGAGAAACAGGATGGCAAAAAGAAGAAGAATTCGCTGGGACCGCGTAATTATGGTATTCGGTCCGCTGCTTTTGCTGATGATTATTTTGTGCGTAAAATGCAGCGGTTCGGATGAAAAAGGACAGAAAAAAAAGCCGGCTGCCGCAGAATCAAGCAGTATCGCGGAATCAACTGACAGTATCGCGGAATCGACCGGCCCGATACCCGAACAGACGCTGCCGGGCACAACGCAGAATCAGCCGGCTGTCCCTGCCGATGTGCAGCAGAAAGAATTTCTGGTCGTGATTGATCCCGGTCACGGCGGCGGCGATGCCGGTGCGCTGAACAATGCGGACAATCCGACCCGCTTTGAGAAGGACGATAATCTGAATCTCGGTCTGGAACTCGAAAAATCTTTTCAGAAATATCCGAATATCCGCACGATCATGACAAGAACAACCGATACATTCGTGGAACTGAGCGAACGGTGCCGGATAGCCAATGATGCCAATGCAGACTTTTTCATCTCCCTGCACAGAAATTCGGCTGTTGAGGGCGACGGCGTTGAAATCTGGATCAACAACGATTCCGGCGGCGATAATTCCGTGGATAAGCTGCTGGCACAGTACATCATGGAGCTTCTGGACGAGGCGGGCATTTCCAAAAAGCGCGGCATCAAATCCGGCTTCCGGAATTCCGATGCCAACCGCGAAAGCAATAATTATTATGTCAACCGGTATACGAACATGCCGAGCTGCCTGATCGAACTCGGCTTCATGACGTCAGATATAGACAATCAGAATTATGATTCGCATCTTCAGGATTATGCGGATGCGATTGCCGCTGCGGTATCTGAACTGATAACAGAAAGAATGAATGAGGTTCAGGATCTCAATATGCAGTAAGATGCCGCTGCGCATGTGAAAGGAGACAGTCCCTTGGAATCAGTCAGCTATACTGCGCTCAGAAAGCTCTCAAAGCAATGCACATCCCCTGTAAAAAAGCTTGCAATTGTCGGAGACTGCGCGACACAGCAGCTTGCGGCGGCTCTCGCAGGTGAGTCTGTACGGCGCGGCTGTCAGCTTTCCGTGCTGGATACCGATTATGACCAGATGGAGGCGCAGCTTCTCGACCCCGCCTCGGAGCTCTATGCATTTCAGCCGGATTTTATCCTGATGTTTGCATCCGTTCAGAAGGTGAAAGCGCGCTTTCAGGATACCGTTCCTTCTGAGCGTGCGGCGTTTGCCGAGCGGGAAATGCAGCGCTTTTCCGGACTTTGGCAGGCGGCAGCAGCCAATTCCCGTGCGAAAATCCTGATGTTTGATTTTCCGGAGGAGGAGGATGCCGTGTTCGGCAGCTATGCGCTCCGGAATCCGGCTTCTTTCGGCTTTCAGCTCCGGAAGCTGAATGCACTGTTCGGTGAGAAGATTGCAGCGGAATTTCCGAATGTTTATCCGATTGCACTCAGCGCAGTTCAGGCAATGCGGGGAAGACCGCAGTTTTTTGAGAACCGCACATGGTATCTCGCAAAGCTGGCAGTCATTCCGGATGCGCTGCCGGATGTTGTCTCCCGTGTGATGGATACGGTTGCGGCACTGGCGGGAAAGCTGAAAAAGTGTGTGGTTGTCGATCTGGACAATACGCTCTGGGGCGGTGTGATCGGCGATGACGGCATCGACGGAATTCAGCTCGGAGAACTGGGCGACGGTCCGGCTTTTATCGCGCTGCAAAAATGGCTGCTGGAGCTGAAGCGCCGCGGCATTCTGCTTGCGGTTTGCAGCAAGAATAACGAAGATACGGCAAAAGAACCGTTTGAGAAGCACCCGGAGACAGTGCTTCGGCTGGAGGATTTTGCCGTGTTTGTCGCAAACTGGGAGAATAAGGCGGATAATATCCGCAGCATTCAGCAGACACTGAATATCGGCATGGACAGCTTTGTGTTCCTGGACGATAATCCCTTTGAGCGGAATCTGGTTCGTCAGATGCTTCCGGAGGTTACGGTTCCGGAGCTGCCGGAGGATCCGGCGCTCGTTCCGGCTTTTCTGGAAAGCCTGCACCTCTTTGAAGCCGTCAGCTATTCGCAGGAGGATGCTGCAAGGACGGCTCAGTATCAGGCAGAGGCAAGCCGGGCGGCTGCACAGGCAAGCTTTACAAGCTATGAGGATTATCTGATTTCACTGGATATGCAGGGAGAGATTTTGCCCTTTGACAGCTTCCATTATCCGCGGATTGCCCAGCTGACGCAGCGCTCCAACCAGTTCAATCTCCGGACGGTCCGCTATTCGGAATCGGATATTGCCGCAATTGCGCAGGATCCGCAGTATCTGACGCGCTATATGACGCTTTCCGATCAATACGGAGAGCACGGACTCATCAGCGTTGTTATCTGCAAAAAAGTGAGTGACGATACGCTGTTTATCGACACATGGCTGATGAGCTGCCGTGTGCTTCGGCGCGGCGTTGAGGAGTGCCTGTTTGATGCAATTGTGCAGGCGGCACTGGACAGCGGTTTCCGGTATCTTACAGCCGAATATCTGCCGACAGCCAAAAATAAGATGGTCGAGCATTTTTACGACGGCTTCGGGATGCAGGCAGAGGGCGGCGGAAAATACCGTCTGGACTGCAAAACCTACGCAAAACACAGATGCCACATCAAAATTCGATAAATCTGGACATATTTTCTGAAAATTTCAAAAAATAGCTTGAAATCTTTTCGGAACTGTGGTATAATAGCAGTATGAAGATCGCTGCAGCCGCATGGGCAGCGGTCACCGGCGCAAAGCCGGTCATTGAGAAGCGCCTTGCGGAGAAAGAGGAATCATTATGAAGAAATTTACCGTATTTGCACTGATGGCAGCAGCTGCTGCGGGCGCTGCCGCTTATGTTCTCGCTAAGAAACGTCAGGATGAGGCTTGCTGCCGTTACGATGCAGATGAGTTCGATGACGATGACTGCTTCTGCGAAGACTGCGGCGTGTGCAGCGATGAAGCGGAAGAAGGCGCTGAGAAGGTCGCTGAGGCTGTTGAGGATGCAGCGGAAGATGCTGCCGAGAAGGTTGCAGATGCGGCTGAGGCTGCTGCCGATGCTGTTGAAGATCTGGCTGATGCAGTTGCAGATGCTGACGAGGACTGATTGAATTACCGGCTGATTGAAACGGGATGGCGGGCATCTGTCATCCCGTTTTTCGTGCTGTTTGTGAGGCATACATATGCAAAAAATATTAGGGTATCTGCGGCGTGCGGTGCAGGAATTTGATCTGATTCAGGACGGCGACCGGATTGCGGTCGGCATTTCCGGCGGAAAGGACAGTCTGGTTCTGCTGACGGCACTGCGGGAGTTTCAGCGGTTTCAGCTTGTGAATTATACGCTTGTCGGAATTACGCTGGATCCGCAGTTTAACGGAATTGCAGCGGATTATTCGCCCGTGTCGCAGTACTGCGAAGCAATGGGGATCGAGTATCATGTGATTCCGACACATATCGGCGAAATCGTGTTCAAGCTGCGGGAGGAGAAGCATCCGTGCAGTCTGTGCGCGAAAATGCGGCGCGGTGCGCTTCATGACCATGCAAAGGAATTTGGCTGCAATAAGCTGGCACTCGGTCATCACAATGACGATGCAATTGAAACATTTCTGATGAATCTGTTTATTGAGGGGAGAATCGGCTGTTATGCGCCCAAATCCTACCTTTCGCGGAAGGATCTGACCCTGATTCGTCCGCTGAGCTTTGCGCCGGAGCGCGATGTCATTCATGCCGCAAAGAGCTGCAATATTCAGGTCGTAAAGTCGAAATGTCCGGTTGACGGCCATACTTCCAGAGAAATGATGAAACAGTTTATCCGGGAGCAGGAAAAAACAAACAGCGGATTCAAAACCCGTGTGTTCGGGGCGATGCGCCGCGGCAATGTGGACGGATGGGGCGGAAAAACATATTACCGCAGCCTTTCGATGGACAATCCGGAGACAAACGGCAAACCGGAGCGCTTTCACATGCTTGAGCGGGAAATTGCCCGGAGAATCAAGGAGGGACAGTATGCGGATCTTGGGGATTGAGAGTTCCTGCGATGAGACGGCGGCGGCAGTTGTGGAGGACGGACGGAAAACCATCTCAAACGTGATTGCCTCTCAGGCGGAAGAACACAAGCTGTACGGCGGTGTTGTGCCGGAGCTTGCTTCGCGCCGCCACTGTGAAAATATCCTGTGGGTTGTCAAAAAAGCCCTTTCCGATGCAAATATGACGTTGGAGGATGTTGATGCATTCGCCGTCACCTATGCACCCGGTCTGATCGGTGCGCTGCTGGTCGGCGTGAGCTTTGCAAAAGGGCTTGCGATGATGACCGGAAAGCCGCTGATTCCCGTTCATCACACAGAGGGACATGCGGCTGCAAATTATCTGGTGCATCCCGATCTGGAGCCGCCCTATCTTGCTGTCATTGTCAGCGGCGGACATACAAGAATCGCAGAGGTTCCGGATTATACCACATTCCGCACAGTCGGAAAAACAAGGGATGATGCAGCCGGAGAATGCTTTGATAAATGTGCCAGAGCAATGGGGTTTCCGTATCCGGGCGGGGTGCATGTGGATGAGGCGGCACAGCGGGGCAATCCCGCGGCGTTTCGTCTTCCGAAAACGAAAATGGACGGAAATCCGTATGATTTCAGCTTTTCCGGATTGAAAACATATGTGGTCAATTTCCTCCATAATGCGGAGCAGCGCGGCGAAGCTGTTAATACGGACGACCTCTCGGCGGCTTTGCAGCAGGAAATTGCGCGTACCCTGACGGAGAAAACAATTGCGGCGGCAAAAGCGCTGCATTACAGCTCCGTCGCGCTTTCGGGCGGCGTTTCTGCAAATTCCGGCGTCCGGCGCGCACTGCAAAACGCCTGCGAACAGAACGGTCTGCGGTTCTATATGCCGCCGGTTTCCCTTTGCGGCGACAATGCCGCGATGATTGCGGCACAGGGCTATTACAATTACCTCGCCGGTATTACGTCAGATGAATCACTGAATGCGGTCGCCTCCAAGGAGATGCGCGGGGAAGCCGTGCAGAATCCGGTATGAGAGTGCTTGAAGAACTGAAATCCGGTCTGTATGTATGCAGAAGCGAAACGCACAGCTTCGGCACCGATGCCTTTCTGCTGACCGGATTCTGCCGTTACCGGGAAAAAGACACGGTATGCGATCTTGGTACCGGCTGCGGCATTATTCCGCTGCTGATGCAGAGACATCTGCCGCCGAAGCAGGTGTTTGCGCTGGATATCCAGCCAGAGGCAATCGAACAGCTCAGGGAGGGGCTTGCGGCTTGCAGTCCGGTTCCGGCAATCACGCCGGTTCTTGCCGATCTCCGGAATCTGTGGGACGGCGCGCCGGTTCATACGCTCGATCTGGTGACATGCAATCCGCCGTATAAAGCAAATGAAACGGGGATTCTTTCCGCGGAAACCGCGAAACAGATTGCACGGCACGAGGTATCCTGCACATTTCGGGATATCTGCGAAGCTGCTGCGAAATTGCTGCGTTATCACGGAAGATTCTGCATCTGCTGCCGTCCGGAGCGGCTGACCGACTGCATGTGTGCCATGCGCGAAAGCGGAATCGAGCCAAAACGCCTGCGGTTTGTTGCAAAAACACCGGAGGATGCACCGTGGCTGTTTCTGCTGGAGGGCATGAAGGGAGCCAAGTCTTTCCTGCGAACAGAGCCGGTACTTTATATGCGTTCGGGATCCGGTATGACTGCCGAAGCTGCACAAATCTGTCATTTTGGAGAAAAGTATTTATGAGCGGGATCTTATATGTCGTCGGGACACCGATCGGAAATCTTGGGGATATTACGGAGCGGCAGCTTGAAATCCTCGGCTCTGCTGACTTTATCGCAGCAGAGGATACGCGGGTTACGCGGAAGCTGCTTTCTCATTTTGATCTGCATACGCCGCTCGTCAGCTATCATGAGCACAGCCCGGAAGCGGTTTTGCAGCGAATTGCGGAGCGGCTGCATGAAGGGGAATCCTGCGCGGTTGTGACAGATGCGGGAATGCCTTGTATTTCCGATCCCGGTGCGCTGCTGGTTCAGCGCTGTATTGCCGAAGGAATACCGGTTCAGGTTGTTCCCGGACCGAGCGCCGTCGTTTCGGCACTTGCTGTTTCCGGACAGGAGACAGGCAGATTCTGCTTTGAGGGCTTTTTGTCCGTCAATAAAAAACAGCGCTTTGCGCACCTGAACAGTCTCAGAGCAGAGACACGTACCATGATTTTTTATGAAGCGCCGCATAAGCTGCTGCGCACATTGCAGGATATGGCGGAGGCATTCGGAGCCGACCGCTCTCTGACGCTCTGCCGCGAGCTGACGAAGATTCACGAAGAGGTGCGGAAAACAACGTTCGGAGATGCAATTGCATTTTATGAATCGAATGCACCGCGAGGCGAGTTTGTGCTGGTCATCGCCGGAGCAGCTGAAAGAGAGGAAAAAAACGACTCTCTGGAAGCAGTTGTCGAACTCGCAAAAGAACGGATTGCGGCAGGGGAGCGTGCAGCGGATGTTTGCAGGCAGCTTGCTTCCGAAACCGGATATGCCAAGCGTGTGCTTTACGAAGCGGTGGTTCAAAATAACTGATTTGTTCGTTCTTTCGATAAAATACTTGACAAAGCGGGAGATGCTGTGATACAATGACAGTGTCTCTTTTTTTTGGAAATACAAGGAAAGGAGAACACTTTGTAAGGTAGGGATGATGATGAAAAATTATTTTGATTTGACCGGCCAGGTTGCCGTGATTACCGGCTGCTCAACCGGTCTCGGCGTCCAGATGGCAAAGGCGCTTGCGAGTCAGGGTGCGAAAATCGCCGCTCTCGCAAGAAGACAGAACATGCTTGACGAGGTTGCCGCACAGATCACGGAGGAATTCGGCGTTGAAGCGGTCGGCATTTCCTGTGATATCACGGATTCGGAAAAGGTTTCCGATACGGTCAGAAAGATTATGGAGCAATTCGGAAGAATTGATATTCTGATTAACAATGCGGGAACCGGAGCAGTGGCGCCGGCTGAGGACATTACCGATGAGCAGTTTGAAAACGAAATCAATATTGACCTGTTCGGCTCGTTCAAGGTTGCCCGTGAGGTTGCAAAGCAGGCAATGCTGCCTGCCGGATACGGAAGAATCATCAATATTGCGTCTATGTACGGTCTGGTCGGCAATAAAATTGCGCCCTGTGCGCCTTATCATGCAGCAAAGGGCGGCGTTGTCAACATGACCCGTGCGCTTGCCTCGGAATGGGGCGAAAAGGGCATTACCGTCAATGCAATCTGCCCCGGCTATTTCTATACGCCTCTGACCGAAGAAACGCTGAATTCGGAGTTTTTCCAGAATTACGCAAAACAGATGATTCCGTCTGCAAGATACGGCAATGAAGGTGAACTGGATACGGCTGCGCTGTTCCTTTCCTCCCAGTTCAGTGCCTATGTCAACGGCGTTATCCTTCCGGTTGACGGCGGATATACAGCAATGTAACAGACAGAGGCTGCGCAGTATGTACGCTGCGCAGCCTTGGTTTTTCGGGAAACCCGCTCAGTGAATTGCAAAGAAATTCACAAAATCGCCCTTTCAAAAATCCAGCCATTCATTTATTCCAGTCCGGAGCGCCCTGCTGCGTTCATAAAAATAGAATTCATGCATGAACGAGACGGAAAGAATGCGCCTTTTTTGTCGGAAAGAGCGTTTTTTCGCGGGATCGGTTGCATTTTTCGACAAATTGTGGTATAATATTTCTGCGATTATGACAGTGCATCTGTGTCCGGATGCATGTATTGGATAGAATAATGAAAACAGGTGATTCGTCAGATGGTTTTTGCCGATTTGTTTTTTATTTACCTCTTTATGCCGTTATGCCTGCTGATCTACTTCCTCTCAGGCAGTATTAAAGCGAGAAATACCGTTTTGCTTGTGTTCTCGCTGATTTTTTATGCATGGGGTGAGCCGGTATGGGTTCTGATGCTTATCGCATACTCATTCCTGAACTTCAAAACCGGAATGCTGATCGGAAGGGCGCGGAAGAAGCATTCCCCGCGGGCGGCGAAGCGGGCGCTGATGCTTGCAGTGATTGTGGATATCGGCGTGCTGGGTATTTTCAAATACAGCGGATTCTTTGCGGAGAATCTCAATGCGCTGCTTCCCGTTTCGATACCGGTTCCGCGAATCCGGCTGCCGATCGGCATTTCCTTCTATACATTCCAGACGCTCTCCTATTCCATTGACTGTTACCGCGGCAAGGTGAAAGTGCAGAGAGACTTCGGGAAATTTCTGCTTTATGTTTCAATGTTTCCGCAGCTTGTCGCCGGACCGATTGTCCGGTATTCGACAATCTCCTCTGAGATTGACCGCCGCAATACCAGTCTGAAGGATCTTTCCGACGGCTTTACGCGGATTATCTGCGGCATCGGCAAAAAGGTCATCATTGCCAATTCCCTGAGCACGGTTGTAAACGGCTGCTTCGGTACACGCGAAAGCGGGTATGCGGGCGTCGGAAATGTCTCCGCTCTCGGCGCATTCTTCGGAGCGGCTTCTGTCGCACTGTGGTATTATTTCGATTTTTCGGGCTATTCCGATATTGCAATCGGTCTGGGAAGAGTCTTCGGATTCCACTTCGATGAAAACTTCAAATATCCGTATCTGTGCGATTCTATTACGGATTTCTGGAGAAGATGGCATATCTCGCTCTCCTCATGGTTCCGCGATTATGTCTATATCCCGCTCGGCGGCAACCGCAAGGGACTTGCCAGACAGTGCCTGAATATCATGATTGTATGGGCGCTGACCGGCTTCTGGCACGGTGCAAGCTGGAACTTTATGCTCTGGGGCATCTATTTCGGCGTTATGCTCCTGATCGAAAAGCTGTTCCTTCTGGAGAAGCTCAAGAAGCTGCCGAAGGCAGTCGGACATATTTATGCACTGTTCATGGTAATAATCGGCTGGGGCATTTTCCACTTTGACAATCTGCACGCACTGGGGCTCTTCTTCCGTGCGCTGGTCTGCGCAAACGGAAATCCGGTCAGCTCTGTGATTACCAGAAGCATCCTGTTCTCCAATATCTTCCTGATTGCCGCAGCGGTGCTGCTCTCACTGCCGGTTCGTCAGTGGATCCGCAAATTTGCGGTGAAAAACGAGAAGAGCTATTATGTTGCAAAGAGCATGGGGATTGTGGTAAATGCGGCAATTCTGATTCTCAGCTCCATGATGCTACTGAATAATACCAATAATCCGTTCCTTTATTTCAGATTCTGAGCGGATATACACGGGTGATAGATTATGTCAGATCAAATCAAAAGAAACAGCCGGAATACACCCCGGCGGCGGAATTTTCAGTCCGATGTTCAGGATTGTCTGAATATTCTGGATCGGCATCATGAAGAAATGCATGTGCCTGAAAAACGGAGCGCCGGCAGACCGGCACGGAAACCGCTGAACAGAAACGGGCAGCCCCCGCGCAGAAAAACGGCAGCTCCCGAAAGACCGGAAAACCGCAGACCTGCCGGACGGAATGTCTGCAGGGTCAGCGCAGAAGTTTCCGGAATGAAGCGGAAAAAGCAGCAGTACCGCAAATACAACAAAGTCTTTCAGGCTGTGAATGCATCGGTATGTGCGCTGCTGCTGTTCGGAATCGGTTTGTTTCTGCTGATTGCAAAACGGCAGCACGGCTTCATAGATTCGGAGAACCGGAACCGTGCGGAATTCCCGTCGTTCTCTGTCGGCTCCTATTTCTCCGGTGACTATACCGACGGCATCGTCCGGTACTATACGGATACGATTCCGGGACGGGAAAAAATGAGAAGTGCAGCGAACAGAATTACGGCGCACTTCGGCTTTCAGAAAGATGATGTTTCCTTCTACGGCAATACGGTTCAGCTCGAAAAAGAAACACTCAGCGAGGATGACAGCGCCGTTACAAGCAAGGTGACTGTCTATATCGCTACCCGCACAACGACGACAACGACTGACACAGAGACAACCTCCGTATCTTCGGAGGATCAGTCTTCCGAATCCTCCGGTTCGGGTACTTCCTCCACAACATCTGCAACAACGGGAGAAACCACGACAACGACTGCCATGACAACCAAAGTCCGGACGCAGATGGCGGATGAGGGCGAAATCCTCAATAACATCATTGTTTCGGGCAGAGGTACACCGAATGTCCGCGCCATGCCGATGTTCGGCGGAAGATTTGATATCGGCAAGCGCTATGCGGAGGTGCTGAATAAATATAAGGAAATGGTCGGTCCGACCGTCAATGTCTATAATCTGAGCGCACCGCTTTCATCTGCATTCTATATGCCGTCAAATCTTGCGAATAAGTTTTCCGATCAGCATGACTGTATCAAAAACATCGGAAACAATCTGAAAGACGTCATCAATGTCGATGTGTTCGATACGCTGGAATCACACAAGGACGAATACATCTACTACCGCACGGATCACCACTGGTCAACGCTCGGCGCATATTATGCCGCTCAGAAGTTTGCGGAGGAAGCTGCCGTTCCGTTTGCAGATCTTTCGACATATGAGAAAAAGCAGACCGATAATTTCTGCGGCACGATGTACGGCTACACGAAATATCTGGAGGATCTTAAAACCTATCCGGATACATATTACTACTATAAACCTTCCAATCAGTATTCTGTCCGGTATTTTAACGATTCCTTCCAGAAGCCGCAGGAAAGCACACTGTTCTTTGAATGGGCAAAGGGTGTTAATTGCTACTCTACGGTTCTCGGCGGAGATAAGAATATTGCGGAGATTACAACGGATGTCGGCAATGGCAGAACGCTTGTGATTATCAAAAACAGTTACGGCAATGCATTGGTTCCGTATTTTGTCGGCAGCTTTGAGAAAATCTATGTCGTTGATTTCCGGTATGTGAAAGTCGGAATGAAGGACTTTTTCAAGCAAATCGGCGCTACCGATGTACTCTTCGGCATGGCAATTTCCAGCTGCTACACCAACCAGCATATCAACGCAATCGAAGAAATCATGAAATAAGAATCCTGAAGCAAATAACGCATATCCGCAAAGCAACTGCGGATATGCGTTATGTATAAGAAGATAAAAAATACGTATCATTCTTCGCAGTTTTCCCGCGAAGAACGATACGCCAGAGTTTGTTTGCTCCTCTGGCAAAGCATGAGGAGCAACATGAAAAAAGGGGGATTCTGGGAGCGGCTTATGCCTCCCGGAAAGAAAAGATCAGTGTAAAAACCGGATCAGTGAACCGGCTTGTAAAGGAATCTGCCCAGACCTGCGGAAAGCTGATTCAGTGCAGCTTCGTTATTGGTCCGGAGTTCCAGCTGAAGCGGCTGTTCACGGTCAAGCGTGAAAATGCCCATAATGGATTTTGCATCGACGGAATAACTTCCGACATGAAGCTGTGCTTCATAGGGGAACTGAGACATGATGTTGACGAATTCCGCAACATCTGCGATTTCCGGCAGAAAAACGGACATAACAGCCATCGTAAATACCTCACTTAAAGTATTCCCTGAAAAAAACAGGTGGTGGACGGGGACGCTGCGCGCGCCGCTGTGACGAGAGGGGGGGGACACAGGACGTTGTATGCGAGGCTCCCGCGCACCGTAATCGTTTTGGAGGGTTGTCATGAACTCACCCTACGACAAATATATCACTGAAAAGGCGATTTGTCAAGCAAATTCAATACAGTTTGTATACCTGAACGGTTTTTTCAACACTTTTCGCGTTTCTTTTTTACATGAATCATAAATTGTAAGCACTGCACAATGCGTTGATGTTGAATTTGTGCAGTTTATACAGGAGATGCCTATGAAATTTCAAATCATGACGCTCGGCTGCAAGGTGAATCAAACAGAGAGCTCCGGGCTTGCGCAGATGCTTTGTGCAAAAGGATATGAGGAAACGGATTCGACGGAATCTGCCGATTTCGTGATTGTCAACAGCTGCGCGGTGACTGCGGAGAGTGTCCGCAAAACAAAACAGCAGCTGCGAAGCATCCGCAGAAAAAATCCCGGGGCACGGCTGATTCTGACCGGCTGCTGGCCGCAGGCTTTTCCTTCCGACGATTTTGCCGATGCGGATTTTGTAACGGGAACCAAGAACCGCGATGCGATTCCGGAATGGATATCTGCACAGATGCCGGAATCCGGAGATACAAAGGTGATTCTGCCCTATCAGAAGGAGGATGCCTTTTCCCCGCTGCCTTGTGCCGATACGACACGGACCAGAGCCTTCCTGAAAATTCAGGACGGCTGCAATCAGTTTTGCAGCTATTGTATCATTCCCTATTCCCGCGGCAGATGCCGCTCCATGTCTCCGGAACGTCTGCGGGAGGAGGCTGCCTCCCTTGCGGCACAGGGCTTCCGTGAAATTGTTCTGACCGGCATCAACCTCGGCTTTTTCGGGACAGATACCGGACAGTCTTTATACGATGCTGTCCGGATCTGTGCGGAGCAGGAACAGTTCTGCCGTGTCCGGCTCGGTTCGCTGGAACCGGAGCGTCTGGATATCCGGACACTCGAACAGCTTGCATCCTGCGAAAAATTCTGTCCGCAGTTTCACCTTTCCCTGCAAAGCGGCAGCGATACCGTTCTGAAGCGCATGAACCGCCGCTATACATCCGGGGATTTCCGTGCGCTTGCGGAGCAGATTCATGCCCTGTTTCCGCAGGCTGCGCTGACAACGGATGTCATTGTAGGCTTTCCGGGGGAGAGCGAAGCGGAATTTCAGGAAACACTTGATTTTGTGCAGGAGATCGGCTTTGCGAAGGTTCATGTTTTTCCGTATTCCCGGCGAGAGGGAACCAGGGCTGCGGCATTTCCCGATCAGATTCCGCAGACTGTCAAAACTGCCCGTGCCGCGAAGCTGAAAGCTGTTGCAGATGCCATCCGCCGGAAGCACCTTTCCCGCTTTGTCGGACAAACGGTTTCTGTGCTGGTCGAAGGCGAAAAAGAGCAAAATGCACAGCGATATTCACAAGGACATATGCCGGATGGTACACTTGTGAAAATTTTTGCGGAAAATGCAGAAAAGGGTTTGCAGAATTCGCTGATTTGTGTTACAATAGAAGGGTATGAGGATGACTGTGTCACCGGAAGCGTGCGTGCTGACGGCTGACCTGTGTCCGAACGGATTTTATCAGGTAATATTATAAAAATGGAGGCTGATTCATTCATGGCAGTTTACCGGATTTATACGGAAAAAAAGCCGCAGTTTGCGGCAGAAGCGCAGTCTGTGCTTTCCGATCTCCGCACGGCGCTGCGTCTGGACGTAATGGGAGTCCGCGTATTGAACCGTTACGATGCCGATCATATTGAGGAGGAGGATTTTCAGCGCGCCGTCCCGACGGTCTTTTCGGAGCCGGCTGTCGATTATGTCTATGCAAAGCTTCCGCTGCTTTCCAACGGCGAGCGGGTGTTTGCCGTGGAATATCTCCCCGGACAGTTCGATCAGCGTGCCGATTCCTGTGAACAGTGTATTCAGATTCTCAACGGAAAAGAACGCTGCCGTGTCCGGAATGCCCGTGTCTACATCATCTCCGGTACTGTTTCCGACCAGGATTTTGAACGGCTGAAAGCGTATCTCATTAACCCGGTCGAGAGCCGTGAGGCTTCATTGGAACCGGTGGATTCACTGGATACCAATTATGCCGTGCCGGAGTCCGTTGAAACCCTGACCGGCTTTACCGGGCTGGATGCAAAGGGCAGAGCGGCTTTCCTGAAAAAGTACGGTCTTGCAATGGACCTCGATGACGTGGCTTTTTGCCAGAGCTATTTCCGCGATACCGAGCAGCGCGACCCGACAATCACCGAAATCAGGATGATTGATACATACTGGAGCGATCACTGCCGTCATACAACCTTTTTGACGACGATTGACAAGGTAAAGATTGATACCCCTTATATTCAGGATGCCTATGACGAGTATCTGCGGATTCGCAAGGAGCTCGGAAGAGAGAATAAGCCTGTCACGCTGATGGATATGGCGACGATGGCAATGCGGAAGCTCAAGGCGGACGGAAAAATTCCGGCTTTGGATGAGAGCGAGGAAATCAATGCCTGCTCGGTGAAGATTCAGATTGATACCGATCACGGGCAGGAAGACTGGATTCTCATGTTCAAAAATGAGACGCACAATCATCCGACGGAAATTGAACCGTTCGGCGGTGCGGCGACCTGCCTCGGCGGTGCAATCCGCGACCCGCTCTCCGGCAGAAGCTATGTCTATCAGGCGATGCGCGTGACCGGTGCGGGCAATCCGCTGACACCGGTTGCCGACACGATTCCGGGTAAGCTTCCGCAGAGAAAGATTACCGTCGGTGCCGCAAACGGTTACAGCTCCTACGGCAATCAGATCGGTCTTGCAACCGGTCATGTGACGGAGGTCTATCATCCGGGATATGTCGCAAAGCGCATGGAGATCGGCGCGGTTGTCGGCGCTGCTCCTGCTGAAAACATCCGCAGAGAGCGTCCTGTTCCGGGCGATGTGATTATTCTGCTCGGCGGAAAAACCGGCAGAGACGGCTGCGGCGGTGCTACCGGTTCCTCGAAGTCGCATACGCTGGAATCGCTGACACACTGCGGCGCAGAGGTTCAGAAGGGAAATCCGCCCGAAGAGCGCAAGCTGCAAAGACTGTTCCGCGATCCCGCAGTCACGAAGCTGATTAAGCGCTGCAATGACTTCGGCGCAGGCGGTGTTTCGGTTGCAATCGGCGAGCTGACCGACGGTCTGGAAATTGACCTGAACGCCGTTCCGAAGAAATATGACGGCCTTGACGGTACCGAGCTTGCCATTTCGGAATCTCAGGAGAGAATGGCGGTCGTGGTTGCGCCGGAGGATGTCGAAGCTTTTATGGCAGCAGCCGAAAAGGAAAACCTCCTTGCAACTGTAGTCGCAAAGGCGACCGATACAAACCGTCTCCGGATGAACTGGAACGGCAAAACAATTGTCGATCTTTCCCGTGAATTCCTGAATTCAAACGGCGCCGAGAAGCATACAAACGTAATTGCCGCGGTTCCGACGAAAATGCCGGAACGCGATGAACGCTTTGAGGATACGCCTGACGGATGGCGCGAGCTGATGGGCAGCCTGAATGTCTGCTCGCAGAAGGGTCTGGTCGAGAAATTCGATTCGACAATCGGCGCCGGCACGGTTCTGATGCCCTACGGCGGTGTATATCAGCTGACGCCTTCTCAGGCTATGGCTGCAAAAATTCCGGTTCTGAAAGGCGATACCTCTACCTGCTCAATTATGGCGTGGGGCTTCCAGCCGGTCATCTCCGAGCATTCTCCGTATCACGGCGCGATTTATGCAGTGATCGAATCGGTTGCAAAAGTGATTGCGGCAGGCGGCTCGTGGCATCAGTGCTGGCTGACCTTCCAGGAGTATTTTGAGCGCACGCAGAACAATCCGAAGCGCTGGGGACAGCCTTTTTCTGCGCTGCTGGGTGCATTCCGCGCACAGATGGAGCTTTCCTGCGCATCCATCGGCGGAAAAGACTCCATGTCCGGTACATTTGAAGATATCGACGTACCGCCGACACTGGTTTCGTTTGCCGTTTCGACATCGGATACAAAGCGCGTCGTTTCAACGGAATTCAAGGAATCCGGCAGCACGGTTATCCGGATTTCTCCGGAATACAGTAGCAGCGGAATTCCCAACTGGGAAAGCGTCAGATCGGTATTCGATCAGCTGGAGCAGATTATTTCCGACGGCCGCGCAAAGGCTGTCTGGACGGTTTCCAACGGCGGTGTTGCGGAAGGTATCGCGAAAATGGCGTTCGGCAATCACATCGGCTTTGAATTTACCAAAACACTTCCGGAGCGTGTGCTGTTCGATCCGTGTCCCGGTTCGTTTATCGTTGAACTGAAGGGCGCCGCGAAGAAGGGCGAGGAAGTAATCGGACGTACAACCGGACAGTATAAGATTTTCAGCGATACACAGACAATCAGCCTTGATACGCTGCAAAAAGCATGGGAAAGCAAGCTTGAATCCGTTTTCCCGTGCCGGATTAAAACCGCATTTGCAACCATTGAGTCCTATGCGCATAAGGCGAACAGCCGCCCGAAGCCTGCCGTAAAGATTGCAAAGCCGCGTGTTCTGATTCCGGTTTTCCCCGGAACCAACTGCGAATACGATACCGCACGCGCATTTGAGCGCGCAGGTGCGGTACCGGAGGTTCTGGTCATCCGGAATCTGACCGCTTCCGCGATTGAGGAATCGGTTGCCGCAGCAGTGAAAGCAATTAACAATTCGCAGATGATTATGATTCCCGGCGGTTTCTCCGGCGGCGACGAACCGGACGGTTCGGGCAAGTTCATTACGGCATTCTTCCGGAATCCGAGCGTGACGGAAGCAGTGCATAAACTGCTGAAGGAGCGCGACGGTCTGATGCTCGGCATCTGCAACGGCTTCCAGGCGCTTGTCAAGCTGGGGCTGGTTCCCTACGGTGAGATTACCGATATGAGCGAAAACTCTCCGACTCTGACGTTCAATACGATTGCCCGTCACCAGAGCATGATGGTTACAACGCGCATTGCTTCCAATAAATCGCCGTGGCTGTCTGCCTGCGAGGTCGGTGATCTGCACACGATTCCGATTTCTCACGGCGAGGGACGCTTTATCGCCTCCGGCTCGCTGCTTCAGAGAATGGCAGGAAACGGTCAGATTGCAACACAGTATGTCGATCTTTCCGGCAGACCGACCATGGATATCCGGTTTAATCCGAACAGCTCCGTGGATGCAATCGAAGGCATTTCCTCTCCGGACGGCAGAGTTCTCGGAAAAATGGGACACAGTGAGCGAATCGGCAGCGAGGTCTGCAAGAATGTTCCCGGCGAAAAGGATCAGAAGATCTTTGAGAGCGGCGTCAGATACTTTGCCGACTGATTCCGGATGTCGGAAAACTGACTGACAGATAAACTGTTTTGACGAAAAATATACATAATCAGCGTATAAAATTTATACTGCATTCCGAAATGCAGAAAAAGGCTTGACAAATCTTTCACAATATGCTATACTGCCATCAGAACAGCAAAGGGGCTGCGGAAATCGGAAGATGCCGCAGCCTTATCTGTTTTCACATCAGCGCGAAATGTGAAGCGCTGTCTGCGGAATTTATGCACAACGGGGTGCGTGATACCGAAAACCGGTATCGCGCACTCTTTTCTTTTTCCGTATTCAGCCATCCAAAATCAAGGAAATGGAGGAATGATTTATGAACGATATCATTCAAACGGTAGACAGCGAAGTATTTGCGATCTGGTTTCTGATCGGCGCTGCACTCGTGTTCTTTATGCAGGCGGGCTTTGCGATGGTGGAAACGGGCTTTACCCGTGCAAAGAATGCCGCCAACATCATTATGAAAAACCTCATGGACTTCTGTATCGGCACCCCGATGTTCGTGCTGATCGGTTTCGGACTGTTCATGGGCGAGGATGCCTGCGGACTGATCGGCAAGCCCGGTTTTGACGTATTTACCGCATACGAAAACTTCGACTGGTCGAATTTCGTATTCAATCTGGTGTTCTGCGCAACAGCTGCGACAATCGTTTCCGGCGCAATGGCAGAGCGTACCAAGTTCCTGTCCTACTGCATTTACTCCGGCATCATCAGCGCGCTGGTTTATCCGATTGAAGCGCACTGGATCTGGGGCGGCGGCTGGCTCGCAGACCTCGGCTTCCACGATTTCGCCGGTTCCTGCGCAATCCACATGGTCGGCGGTATCGCCGCACTGGTCGGCGCAAAGATTCTCGGACCGCGTATCGGCAAATTCAGCAAGAAGGCTGACGGCAAGGTGCAGCCGAACGCAATCCCCGGTCATAACCTGACACTCGGCGCACTGGGATGTTTCATTCTCTGGTTCGGCTGGTACGGCTTTAACGGCGCTGCATGTACCAGTACCGGTCAGCTCGCTTCCGTTTTCGTCACAACGACGATTGCCCCGGCAGTTGCAACTGTCACCTGCATGATCTTTACATGGGTCAAATACGGCAAGCCCGATGTTTCGATGTGCCTGAATGCCTCTCTGGCAGGTCTGGTCGGCATCACCGCCGGCTGTGACGTCATGGATGTCGCAGGCTCCGGTATTGTCGGCATTGTCTCCGGACTGCTTGTCTGCTTCGGCGTGTGGCTGCTCGACTATGTGCTGCATATCGACGATCCGGTCGGTGCGGTTGCGGTTCATATGATGAACGGCATCTGGGGTACGATTGCGGTCGGTCTGTTTGCAACCACGTCGGTTCCGGGCAATGATACCATGAACGGTCTGTTCTACGGCGGCGGATTCGATCTGCTCGGCAAGCAGCTGCTTGGTTTTGCGGCAGTCGCCGGATGGACGGCTGTTATGATGACGATTGTATTCCAGATTATCAAGCATACGGTCGGCCTCCGCGCATCCGAACAGGAGGAAATCCTCGGCATGGATGCGACAGAGCACGGTCTGGTCAGCTCCTATGCAGACTTTATGCCTGCCATGAGCGAAGCAGCGATTGCAGGCTATGTCAAGAGCGATGCCAAGAGCGTCAGCACGGTTCCGGCTGATGAGGCGGTTCCGGTAGAGAACAATATTCTGAACGACGTCAAGGCGCCGAAGATGACAAAAATAGCGATTGTATTCAATCAGGAGAAGCTGCACCACTTCATTCACGCGATGGAACGCATCGGCATCACCGGCGTTACGGTGACGAATGTTATGGGCTGCGGCATCCAGAAGTCGAACAGCTATTACCGCGGCGCAAAGATGAGCGCAACGCTGCACCCGAAGATCAAGGCGGAAATCGTTGTCTGCAAGGTTCCGGTCGATACGGTTGTCAAGACAGCCCGCGAGGTGCTGTATACCGGTCAGGTCGGCGACGGCAAGATCTTCATTTATCCGGTCGAGCGTGTAATCAAAGTTCGTACCGGCTCTGTGAACTATGATGCGCTCCAGAGCGAGGAACTGCCTGAAAAAGCCTGAACGCGCTCTTTAATCTGACAACTTCTTACATCTCATTTCCTTACAAAGCGGCAGGGGCACAGTCTCAGAACTGTGCCCTTGTCGTGTTCCCCCCCTTTGTAAAAAACAACAGTTTTCTTTTGCGAGCATTGGAATGTTTCTGGCTGTGCTGCTGAAATCGAATGCAGAAGGGGGGAAACTGAGTACTGCATATTGACAAAACTTTCACAATGTGCTATAATATCGACAATGAGATGAACAAAGGCGTTCATTTGAAGTACACGGGATCCGTGTCTTCAAATGGGCGCCTTATTTGTTTGCAGAGAGCCTGTTCGCAGGCGTTTGTTTCCGTTTCACGATTTATATTTCGTTTGCAATTACATCAAACAGGAGGAATTGAGATGAGCCCACTGGAAGGTCAGGTTCGCATTCCGTCAGGCTGCGCTGTCTCAGCGATGATTTCCCGCGACGGCAGACGTATGAACGGAGAAAGCATCATTCAGAGCATGATTCCGATGCACGACCGCTCCAACGGTCTGGGAGGAGGTTTTGCTGCATACGGCATTTATCCTGAATACCGCGATTTCTATGCGCTGCATATTTTCTTCAGCAGCCGCAGCGCACAGAGCGAGTGCATGACGCTGCTCAAAGAGTATTTTGAGATCGTGCAGGATGAGCATATCAAGGTGCGCAAAATACCGCAGATTACAGATGAACCGATTATCCGGCGCGTGTTTGTTTCGCCGATGCAGTCTGTGCTGCGCCATTTGCAGATCGACGAAAAAGAACTTGTCGTGCGTGTCGTCAACCGCATCAATGCGCAGCTGGACGGCAGCTATGTGTTCTCCTGCGGAAAGAATATGGGCGCGTTCAAGGCGGTCGGTTTTCCGGAGGATGTCGGCAGATACTACCGGCTTGAGGAGTACGAGGCATACTGCTGGACGGCACACGGCAGATATCCGACCAATACCCCCGGCTGGTGGGGCGGCGCGCATCCGTTCTGTCTGCTTGATTATTCGATTGTTCACAACGGTGAGATTTCGTCCTATGACGCAAACCGCCGGTTTATTGAAATGTACGGGTACAAATGTACCTTGCAGACGGATACCGAGGTCATCACCTATATCGCAGATTATCTGCTGCGGCGGCAGGGGCTGACGCTCGACGAAATGGCAGCAGTCATCGCTGCGCCGTTCTGGTCCACGATTGAGGGCAAAACCGAGGCGGATAAAGCGAAATATACCTATTTGCGGACGGTGTTTCCGAGCCTGCTCGTGACCGGTCCGTTCTCGATTATTCTCGGATTTGACGGCGGACTCATGGCGCTGAACGACCGCCTGAAACTGCGCTCAATGGTTGTCGGCGAGCAGAACGATATGGTCTATATTGCAAGCGAGGAAGCCGCAATCCGCGTTATGGCGCCCGATATTGAGAAAATCTGGTCGCCTGCGGGCGGCGAGCCGGTGATCGTCAGGGTAAAGGAGGGAGCATTTTGAATTTCTATCCGGAATTTGAAGTTGTGCGGAACGACAGCCGGTGCATCCGCTGCCGTGTCTGTGAACGGCAGTGCGCCAATGAGGTGCATTGGTATGACGCGGACGGCAAGGTAATGCTCTCCGATGAATCAAAATGTGTGAATTGTCAGCGCTGCGTGACACTATGTCCGACCAGAGCACTGAAAATTGTCAAGAGTGACTGCCGCCTGCGCGAGAATGCAAACTACTCCGATCAGACGATTAAGGAGATCTACCGGCAGGCAGAGACCGGCGGCGTCCTGCTTTCGTCGATGGGCAACCCGAATCCGCTGCCGGTTTACTGGGATAAAATCCTCATCAATGCATCGCAGGTGACAAACCCGCCGATTGACCCGCTGCGCGAACCGATGGAAACACGCGTATTCTTAGGAAAAAAGCCGGAGCATATTGCAAGGAATGCCGACGGCTCGCTTGATACAAAGTTAGCGCCGCAGCTTTCGCTCAGTATGCCGGTGATGTTCTCGGCAATGAGCTACGGCTCGATCAGCTATAATGCACATGCTTCGCTTGCAAGGGCTGCTTCCGCGCTCGGCATCTACTACAATACCGGCGAGGGCGGTCTGCATGAGGATTTCTATCAATACGGCAAAAACACGATTGTGCAGGTTGCGTCCGGCCGTTTCGGCGTACACAAGGACTACCTCGAAGCGGGTGCTGCAATCGAAATCAAAATGGGTCAGGGCGCAAAGCCCGGCATCGGCGGACATCTGCCCGGAACGAAGGCGGTCGGCGATGTTTCAAAGACACGCATGATTCCCGAAGGCAGTGACGCAATCTCGCCCGCACCGCATCACGATATCTATTCGATTGAAGATCTGCGGCAGCTTGTGTATTCACTGAAAGAGGCGACGGAATACCGCCTGCCCGTGATTGTCAAAGTTGCGGCTGTGCATAATATAGCGGCAATTGCAAGCGGCATTGCGCGTTCCGGTGCGGATATCATTGCGATTGACGGCTTCCGCGGCGGAACAGGCGCCGCACCGACCAGAATCCGCGATAACGTCGGTATTCCGATTGAGCTGGCGCTTGCAGCGGTTGATAAGCGGCTGCGCGACGAGGGTATCCGCAACAATGTGTCAATTATCTGCGGCGGCTCGGTGCGCTCGGCTGCGGATGTGGTCAAGGCGATTGCGCTCGGCGCGGATGCGTGCTATATCGCAACGGCGGCATGTCTTGCGATGGGATGTCATCTCTGCCGAAGCTGCCATACAGGCAAGTGCAACTGGGGCATTGCAACACAGCGTCCCGACCTCGTCAAGCGCCTGAATCCGGATATCGGCTCGCAGCGGCTCATCAACCTCATGGACGCATGGCGGCATGAAATCAAGGAGCTTATGGGCGGCATGGGCATCAACTCGATTGAAGCGCTGCGCGGAAACAGACTGATGCTGCGCGGTGTCGGGCTGACCGAAAAAGAGCTTGAGATTCTCGGAATCTCTCATGCAGGCGAGTAAAGCGGGGGCGTGAAATATGAAAAGAATCTATGTCAAAGAGGAATGGTGCCTTGGGTGCCATTTGTGTGAATACAACTGCGCGTTTGCCAATTCCGGTATGACGGATATGGTCAAGGCGCTTCGCGGAAAGACAATTTATCCGCGCATTCAGGTTGAACAGGACGAAAACGGTGTGACCTATGCGGTTTCCTGCCGCCACTGCACCGACCCGGTCTGCGTGAAAAGCTGCATTGCCGGTGCGCTTTCCAAAAAGGACGGTGTCATTGAAATTGACCACAGCAAATGCGTCGGCTGTCTGACCTGTGTACTGGTATGTCCTTACGGAGCGGTCATTGAGGACGGCAGCGGCGTTGCGCAGAAATGCGAGCTGTGCATGAAAAATTCATGCGGTGCGCCGGCTTGTGTCAAGGGATGCCCGAACGGTGCGATTGTCTATGAGGAACGGGGTGAAGCGGAATGAAGCATTATGTTATCATCGGCAACGGGTCGGCAGTGCCGACATCCATGACAGAAGCCTTCTGTTCCTGCTTTATTTGTGGAGGTCATGAAGAATGAAGCATTATGTTATCATTGGTAACGGAGTTGCTGCCGCCGGATGTATTGAAGGAATCCGGTCTGTTGATTCCGAGGGCAGCATCACGGTCATCTCCGCAGAGAATCATCCGGTTTACTGCCGCCCGCTGATTTCGTATTATCTGGAAAAGAAGACGGATTTGCAGCGCATGAACTACCGCAGCGAATCCTTCTACAAAGATCACGGCGTCACGGTGCTGTACGGGAAAACCGCAGATCGGATTGATGCGGATGCGCGGCAGATTACGCTGAACAGCGGTGAGGTTCTGCCTTATGATGCACTCTGCTGCTGCACGGGTTCTTCGCCGTTTGTGCCGCCGATGCAGGGGCTGGATACCGTACAGAGCAAGTTCAGCTTCATGACGATTGATGATACACTGGCGCTTGAAAACGCCGTCATGCCGGATTCCCGCGTGCTGATTATCGGCGCCGGACTGATCGGATTAAAATGTGCGGAGGGACTGCATAACCGCGTGAAAAGCATCACGGTCTGCGACCTTGCACCGCGCGTGCTGTCGTCCATTCTCGACGACAGATGCGCCGCGCTGATGCAGAAGCATCTTGAAAAAAACGGTATTTCATTCATTCTCGGCACAAGTGCAAAGGAATTTCAGGGGAATCACGTTATCATGCAGAACGGTGCAGAGGTCGATTTTGATGTGCTGGTGCTGGCAGTCGGCGTGCGCGCAAATACGGCGCTTGTGAAGAACGCCGGCGGCAGTGTCAGCCGCGGCATTGCTGTCGATGATGCGTGCAGGACTTCTCTTGCGGATGTATATGCGGCGGGAGACTGCACGGAGTATCACGATATTTCGTCGGATACGGTGAAGGTGATGGCGCTGATGCCGAATGCGTACATGCAGGGGCATACCGCCGGTGTCAATATGGCAGGCGGACAGGCAGTCTTTGACAACGCGATTCCGATGAACAGCATCGGATTTTTCGGGCTGCACTGCCATACCGCAGGCTCTCAGCGGGAGGGCTGCGAAATGTACGAAGAATCTGACGAAAGCCATATCAAGCGGCTGTTTGTTAAGGATGACAGACTGACCGGCTTTATGCTGATCGGGCATATGCACAGGACAGGCATTTATACAGCGCTGATCCGGAACCGGACACCGCTTTCGTCGGTTGATTTTGCGCGGCTGAAGATTGAACCGCAGCTTGCGGCGATGGGCAGTGCATACAGAGACAAGGTACTGAAAGGAGCGGTCTGAATGGAACTGAATGTATCGGCAATGGGATTTTCCGAGGTCAATGAGCAGATGCGCCGGACCGCTGACAGTGAGATCACGCTGACAGGCTGTATCGGGCAGCGTTTTCTTGCGGCAGGGACAAGCGGTAAATATGTGAAGATCAGCGGCATTGCGGGCAATGCACTCGGCGCGTATCTCAACGGCACTGTGATTGAGACTTTCGGCAACGCACAGGACGCAGTCGGCGATACGATGAACGAGGGTGCAATCATTGTTCACGGAAACATCGGCGACGCGGCAGGCTATGCAATGCGCGGCGGCAAGATCTTCGTGCAGGGGAATGCCGGATACCGCGCGGGAATTCATATGAAAGCATATCAGGACAAGATTCCTGTCATGGTGATCGGCGGCAGGACCGGCAGCTTTCTCGGTGAATATCAGGCGGGCGGCATCATCATCGTGTTGGGGCTTTCCGGCGGAGAACGCCCGATTGTCAGCAATTTCCCATGTACCGGAATGCACGGCGGCAAGCTTTTCCTGCGCTCTGACTGTGAGGGAATTCATTTCCCGCATCAAGTGCATCACCGCATTGCCTCTGCGGAGGAGCTGACCGAAATCAGAGCGCATATCGAGGAATTCTGTCTGCATTTCGGCGGCGATCCCGATGAGATTCTGAATGCGGAGTTTACGCTTGTTACGCCGGACAGCGGCAATCCCTATAAGCAGATGTATGTTGCGAACTGAGCGGACAGGTGAGGCGGCAGTTTGCCTGTTTGAAATAAGATGCATCATTTGATGCTATGACGGAGGGCTGATTTGTGACGAAGTATATTTTTGTGACCGGCGGTGTGGTATCGGGGCTCGGCAAGGGCATTACGGCGGCATCGCTCGGACGTCTGCTCAAATCGCGCGGACTCAAGGTCGCGGCGCAGAAGCTTGACCCGTATATCAATGTCGATCCCGGTACAATGAGCCCCTATCAGCACGGCGAGGTCTATGTCACCGAGGACGGTGCCGAAACCGACCTCGACCTCGGACATTATGAGCGTTTTATCGACGAGGATCTGAACCGGTTTTCCAATCTGACGACCGGCAAGGTGTACGCGAATGTGCTGCAAAAGGAGCGCCGCGGCGAGTATCTCGGCAGAACCGTGCAGATTATTCCGCATGTTACCGATGAGATTAAGCGCTTTATTTACAGCGTAGGAGAAAAAGGCAAAGCCGATGTTGTCATTACGGAGATCGGCGGCACGACCGGCGACATTGAAAGCCAGCCGTTTCTGGAGGCAATCCGGCAATTGGGACATGAGGTCGGTCGCGAAAACACACTCTATATTCATGTGACGCTTGTGCCGTATCTCAAAGCTTCCGGTGAACACAAATCCAAGCCCACGCAGCATTCCGTCAAGGAATTGCAGGGCTTCGGCATTTCGCCGGATATCATTGTTCTCCGGACGGACGAACCGATTATGGACAGCAGTATTTTCACAAAGATTGCGCATTTCTGCAATGTCAAGGATGACTGCGTGATCGAAAACCTGACGCTCCCGAATCTCTATGAAGCGCCGCTGATGCTCGAAAAAGCGCATCTTTCGGAGATTGTCTGCCGAGAGCTGAATTTGCAGACGCCGCCGCCCGATCTGACCGAATGGGAGGCGCTCTGCCGGCGGATCCGGCAGCCCCGCAGAAAGGTTACGATCGCGCTGGTCGGAAAATATGTGCAGCTGCATGACGCATATCTGTCGGTTGCGGAGGCGCTGCATCATGCAGGCTATGCGCACGGTGCGGATGTGCAGATCGACTGGATGGATTCCGAACAGATTACGCGGGAAACTGCCGCGGATATTCTGAAAAATGCGGACGGAATTCTCATTCCCGGCGGCTTCGGTCAGCGCGGAATCGAGGGCATGATCGCCGCAGCGGAATATGCGCGCGAAAACAGAAAACCGTATCTCGGCATCTGTCTCGGTATGCAGATTGCCGTGATTGAATTTGCGCGTCACAAGGCAAATCTGTACGATGCGCATTCGGGTGAATTTGCGCCTGAGTGCGCACACAAGGTCATTGATTTTATGCCGGGGCAGTCTGACAGCATTGACAAGGGCGGTACGCTCCGCCTCGGCAGCTATCCCTGTGTGATTGCACCGGATACGACGATGATGCGCTGCTACAATCAGCCGGAAATTTCCGAGCGGCACCGTCACCGCTATGAGTTCTGCAATGATTTCCGTGATATGCTGACTGCCGCGGGATTGTGTATCAGCGGCACTTCGCCTGACGGCAAACTTGTGGAGACAGTTGAACTGACAGAACTTCCGTTTTATGTCGGTGTGCAGTATCATCCCGAATTCAAGAGCCGTCCGAACAAGCCGCATCCGCTGTTTACCGGACTTGTCTCTGCATCAATGGGTGAATAATATGGAAACAGTTCATAAAGAATGCGGACGGGCAGTACCCGCATCCGATTTGCGCCGAAAGCAGTTATATGAGGAAACAGTTGCACCGTTTTCAGATAAACCGCACGAAGAATGCGGACGGGCAGTGCCCGTATCCGATTTGCGCCGAATGCGGTTTCATGAGGAAACAGGCGCACCGCTCTCAGATAAACCGCACGAAGAATGCGGACGGGCAGTGCCCGCATCCGATTTGCGCCGAATGCGGTTTCATGAGGAAGCAGGCGCACCGCTCGCAGATAAACCGCACGAAGAATGCGGACGGGCAGTGCCCGCATCCGATTTGCGCCGAATGCGGTTTCATGAGGAAACAGGCGCACCGTTCTCAGATAAACCGCACGAAGAATGCGG
>JAFWVK010000037.1 GCA_017518255.1 Oscillospiraceae bacterium | reverse complement strand
TCCCTATTGCGTGAAAAAAGCGCTAAAGATGGGGGCTTGGGGGAAGGAAAACAAGAGTTTTCCTTCCCCCATTATCAATCTTTTGTACTGCTCCTGACAGGAACAAATTGCAGAATAAGTGACTTTATCTACAAGCTGAGACCTCCCCGATTCAGGGGAGGTCTCATTCTTTGTATAATATGACATGATACAATAAACGAAAGGGAACTCAGATGTATTTCAGGATTTGAATCTCACGCTTCCGGTCGGCTTTCCTGCAAGGTAACCTGTACCTCCGTGCTCTCACCGTTCCGGATAATGCGCAGTGTAACGGTTTCACCGGCTTTATGCAGATTCTTCTGCTCGTTCAGTTCTTCCATTGTGGTGATTTCTGTGCTGTCGATTGCAGTAATGATGTCGCCCTGCTGCAGGCCTGATGCGCTGCTCTCAGATACGCTGTAAACGTATACCCCCTGCGGGATATGATAAAGTGCAGCCATATCCTCCGTAATCGTTGTACCCGTAATGCCGAGCTGCGGTCTGCCGGTCACATAGCCGTCACGGATCAGCGAATTGATGATCTCAGCGGCATCGTTGATCGGAATGGCAAATCCGAGACCTTCCACGCTTGCCTCACCGTAGGAGGAACCCATTTTCAGGGAATTGATGCCGATGACCTGACCGTAGGAATTGAGCAGCATTCCGCCGGAGTTACCGGAATTGATTGCAGCATCGGTCTGAATCAGCGTCATGGTTTTATCCTCCAGCTCGACCTCGCGGTTCTTTGCGGAGACGATGCCGCAGGTCGTTGTACCGTACAGCTCAAATCCGAGCGGATTACCGATCGCTACAACAAGTTCTCCGACCTTCAGATCATCGCTGTTTCCGAATTCGGCGGGCGTCAGATTCTCAGCATTGATTTTGAGCACGGCGAGGTCTGTCTGAATGTCATAGCCGACGATCTCGGCCTCATATTCCTCATCGTGGTTTTCACCCATGACGACGCTGACGGAGGTCGCCTTGCCCATTTTGTATTCGCTTTCGGTATCGTAGATTACATGGGCATTTGTAATGATGTAGCCGTCGGTACTCATGACGATGCCGCTGCCCGTGGCAGTTGCTTCCTGCGATACCGGCTGTGTATTGCCGTACATCCCGCCGAATCCGAATCCGGTGTAACCGGAAGTCTGAGCGGTGTATGTGAATGTCGAGCTGATGCCGACTGCGGAGGGCATTGCTTTTTCGACAATTTCCGGAACGGTGAGTGCATCGGCAGGAGAGGCAAGCTCCACCCAGCTCATATTGGTTGCCTGAACGGCAGGAGTGTTCTTTGCCGTGCTCTTATCCTGTGCAGCAGCATTTTCTTCTTCGGTAATATCTTTGGATAAGTGATATTCCGGAACTGTTGTTCCGAGCTCCTCAACCAGTTTATAAACCCCGATGGAGGTACCGGATACGAGCAGCATTGCCGCCAGTGCAGCGGATCCCTTCTTCAAAGAATGACCTTTGTGATTTCTGTTGTTCTGATTCATCATAAGAAACTGTCCTTTCTGTTTGTGCCGTTTTCACTGTCGGCTGTGTTTGTTGTTTACAAGTATTATTATACGGAATTGTTTGAAAGCATGATGAGAGGAATTTGGAATCAACGTAAAAGAAATGAGGAATCTTGCAGAAGAATACGTACAGCCGGTGATGTCAATATGAAAAATAATATGACACTGTCCTTTGTTTTTTCATACAGCGGATTATAACAGAAAACGTGCTCTCTCCGTTCCGGAAAAAGCACGTTTTCTGTCTTTGTATATCATCTCTGCCCTTAGAGTGATACGCATTTATGAATATCAGCCCGCATCCTCAAACATTTCGCCGTCAACGATGCGGACGGTTCTCTGCGCCCATTTTGCCACATTCAGGTCATGCGTAATCATTACAATGGTATTGCCCATTTCGTGCAGCTTGGTGAACAGCCGCAGTACCTCTGTACCGCTGCTCTGGTCGAGCGCGCCGGTCGGCTCGTCGGCAAGCAGCAGCGTCGGCTTGCTGCAAAGTGCTCTTGCAATCGCAACTCTCTGCCGCTGACCGCCGGAAAGCTTTGCCGGTTTATGCCGCAGACGGTCTGACAGCCCCAGCATGGAGATGACTTCTTCGCATTCCTTTTCTGCCGCCCTGCGGCTTTTTCCGCGCATCAGCAGCGGCATGATGATATTTTGCATAACGGTATAGGTCGGAATCAGATGATAGTTCTGGAAGATAAAGCCGATTTCATGATTCCGGATTCTGACCAGCGCTTTTTCCTTTGTTTCATGCACCGGAATGCCGTTGAGCAGATAGGAGCCGCTGTCCAGCGTATCCATACAGCCAATAATGTTCATCAGCGTGGATTTGCCGGAGCCGGACGGGCCGAGAATCGCCGTAAACTCGCCTTTTTTCACGGAAAAGTCAATGCTTTTCAGAACATTCAGCTTTTCTGAACCCATGCTGTAGCTTTTGCAGACTTTCTGCATGGAAATAACGGTATCGTTCTCCATAATTCTTCCTCACGCTTCCATAATCTGAACGGATGTGATGACAGTCTGCCCGTCGCTGTCCGTTGTAATGCTGCACTTGATGTAATCGCCGGCTTTCAGTACATCAAAATCCGTTTTCACGCCCGCTGCTGTTGTAACGGTTGTTCCGACCTGAATCCGCAGTTCCTTCTGTTCGCCGGTCAAAGTGTATTTGCTGCTGCCCGATTGCCGCTTGCTGAATTCGGAGGAATCAAAATCCTCCGGCAGATTGCCCTTGTCCGGCCTTTTCCGCTCGCTGCCGGAATCCTCTGACTTTTTCTCTTTTTCCGCAGAATCCGAACCGGAATCCGCATTTTCGTTATAATCCGCCAGCAGCAGAACAATATCATTTCCGCTGACAGAATCAATCTGACCGTAGATATATTCCGAGCCCGATGCTGACGCACTCTTGCCGCAGCCTGCTGCCGGAGCAAGCAGCAGCACTGCCGCTGCAAGGATTGCAAGTTTTTTCATGACTGAGATACCCCTTTCTTATTCTGCTGCGAGTGCTTCGACCGGTACGAGCCGCGATGCCTTCCATGCCGGATAGAAGCCGAATACGGTTCCTGTTACAAGTGAAAACGCCATTGCAATCAGTGCGCCCGCCGCAGACATTTCCAGTCGGATGCTGAATCCGGACAGAACCGGACTCACCGCAAAGCTGACCAGAATGCCGAAAACGCCGCCGATCAGGCTGATGCAGCACGCTTCGAGCAGAAATTCCAGCAGAATGACGCCGCGCGAGCCGCCGATTGCTTTCAGAATACCGATTTCCCTTGTGCGGTCCTTGACCGAAACAAACAACACATTCATAATGCCGATGCCGCCGATGATGAACACGATCGACGCCATTGCAATGAGCATCAGCGTCAGGGTTTCGTTGGATTTGTTTGCCGCCTTCATTTTGCTGCCCGCATCGGAGAATGTGAATTCCGCATTCGGATAGCTTGCCGCGAGCACGGTTTTCACGTTTTCGATGACTGCATTCACGTTGTCAACGTCCGCAGAAATTACGGTAATGGTCGGGCTGATTTCGCTGCCGGTCAGATACTTGATGCCGGTTGCATACGGAATAAAAATTGCTTCGTCCGCGCTGATGCCGGATTCCACGGTTCCCTGTTCGGCAAGCACGCCGCCGACCGTATACGGGCGGTCGTCAATGTAAACAATGCTGTCATATGCATCTGACGCAGAGCCGAAGATCTGTTTTGCGGCGGTATATCCGAGCACGCAGACCTTGTTTTTGTGTTCATTGTCCGCATCGGTCAGATAATTGCCGAGCAGTATCGTCAGATTGCTGAGGTCTGCATAATCAGAGAGGGTTCCGGCGATTGTGTAGCTTTCTGATTCCTCTATATTGCCGCCGTAAATATTCTCTTTGACTGTATAGGAAATTGTTGCTTCGCTGAGCCCCGGCACCGATGCGGTGATATCGTCCATGTCATCGGTCGAAAGCGTGATGCGCTGTGTGTTTTTTGTATCGCCGCCGCCGAAGAGATTTCCGAATATGCTGCCGAAACCGGAGAAGGATTCGCTGCCGCCGGAACCGAAGGAAGGTCTGCTGCCGGAAGAATTATCCTGCTTTCCGCCGGAGCTGATGTCCGGTCTGCTGCCCGAACCGCCGGAAAAGCCCGGCATTCCGCCGCCGGAAAAGCCTGCAAAGCTTGCCATATCCGGACGGCCGCCGCCTGATTCCGATTTTGCGGAGCCGCCGCTGAAATCCGAAAAATCACTTTGCTTCATATTGCCCGCATTGAAATATACATTCACGGATTCGCCGCTGTAAAGCTGCGCATTGTCATTTGCCGTGACCGTGACATTGAAGCGGACATCGGCAAGGCTTGCGGCGGTTCCGGCGGAAATCGCTGTGATCTTGCCGTTTGCAATGCCGGTTTCGGAGGAATAGATCAGCACGGAATCGCCGATACTGACCTCCGTGACATCGTTCTGGTCAAGCTCGACCGTGACCGCAAAGGTTGTTTCATCGACATAGGATACATACGCCGAGCCTGTGCTGAGTGACTGCCCCGCCTGACCGTTCAGCGTGTAGATCGTGCCGTCCTGCTGTGCGCGGATGCAGCCGTCTGCAAGTTCATCCTCGAAGATACGGAGATTTTCGGCTGCGGTATCATAGCTTTCCTGTGCCTTTGTCAGCTCATCTTCAATCGTTGAGCAGGTGATCTGATAATGGTATTCCGCATTCTCATAGGATGCAAGCTCGGTGTCGCTCTCTTTTTCCAGCGCAAGCTGGTCGGTCTCATAGGACGCTTTCAGCGAATTGTATTCCGAGCGCAGTTTGGAAAGATTGCTCTGTGCTTTGGAGAGCGTCGATTCCAGCGAACTGATCTCCTTTTCCAGCGCGGAGATTTCGCTCTGTATCTGTTTCAGGGAATTGCTGTACTGTGTCAGCGCCGATGATGCTGACTTGTATTTGCTTTCTGCGGATTTCAGCGCCGTATCTGCTTCTGCAAGCTGCGGCTGCCATGCTTCAAATTCTGCACGGGCGTTTTCGTATAATGCCGTGAGTGCATCATTTTCGGAATCCAAAGCCTGTTCAGAGAGCGCTTCAGCAGTATTCAGCGCCGGTGCGTTATAAAACCGCGTGCTCTGCATCATGCCGTCCGGACGTTCTCCGTCCCCGCCGAAGCCGCCGGAGAAATCTGCATTTTTGTCCGGATTTTCCGGTTCGGAAGATGCAGCATTCTGTTTCTGCACCTCCGCCGTGACCGTTTGTGCAGTTCTGATGCCGGAAACATCTTTGCCCAGCGCGTTTCCGAGATACCGCACGACCGCTGCCGCGGAATTGTATTCCGAAGCAATACTGTTGTAGCTTTCTGCGGTGTCACGGTATGCAGATTCGGCAATGTCTGCATTTTCCTGTGCCGCTTTCTGTTCTGCCTGCATTTTTTCGGCTTCGGACTGCTTTGCGGCGAGTGCATTCTGTTTGTTTGCAATTTCTGCCGGTGTATAGCTGACCGTATCCAGCGCTTCTGTATAGGAATCATATGCATCCTGCAAGGCGCTGTTCAGCTCGGAAAGCCCTGCGCTGTAATCCTGCTGTGCCGTATCGCCCAGCAGCAGCTCCGATTCATAGAGAATCCCCGCCTTGCTCTCGTCAAGCTGTGCCTGCGCCTTCTGCTTTTTCAGCGTGCTTTCCGCCGACTGCAATTCCGAACGCAGTGTTTTTTCTGCTTTTGCAAGGCTGTCTCCGGTGATCTGATAGAGCACGGTGCCTGCCGTGACGGTATCACCTGATTCTGCCAGCACGGATTCCACGGTCAGCCGGACATTGGTATTGACAAGACCGAGCGTATCGGTTCGCTGTGCGCAGGTTACTGTGCCGCCCGCGCTGACGGTCTGCTCCGCAGCACCCGCGGTTTTTGTCTGCATTGCATTCTGTGCCGTCTGCGCTGTCTGTGCTGCCTGCGCACCGTTTTTTGCACGGAATGCGAAAAATCCGGCTGTACTGCCCGCGAGAATCAGCACCGCACAGATCGCGGCAATGTTTCTGATTCTGCGCTTTCTTTTTTTCTCGCCGTTCATGTAAGCCACTTCCTTTCAAGGGGTTCGGCATTTGCTGTTCCGCTTCTGATGATAGCATACGGGACTGAATTCACACTAAAATTTATGTGATTTCCCTATGAAAAATCAGGGTGCTGTTTTACACAAACATTTCATGCTTTTCACACGCCTCTGTTACGCTTTTATGTGTTTTCCGTGATACAGTAAAATGGAGGTACCCGATCTCGCCGAAAGGAATGTGATACAGAATGAAGTTACTGATTGCAGAGGACGACACCAGACTGCTGAAATCGCTGCTCCATGTGTTTGAGCGCAACCGCTTTCAGGCGGACGGTGTGACAAACGGCGCCGATGCGCTCGCATATGCGCAGATGAACCATTACGACGGGCTGGTTCTGGATATTATGATGCCGGAAATGAACGGACTGGATGTGCTGCGGCAGCTCCGCAGCAAGGGCATCAACACGCCGGCGATGTTTCTTTCGGCAAGAACAGAGGTCTATCAGCGTGTGGAGGGGCTGGATGCCGGCGCGGACGATTATCTTGCAAAACCCTTTTCCACAACCGAGCTGCTTGCCCGCGTGCGTGCGATGCTCCGGAGAAAGGATACCTTTACGCCCGACCTGCTGCAATGCGGCGATTTGCAGCTCAACCGCTCAACCTTTGAGCTTTCCTGCGGCGATGCCGTACAGCTTCTGAGCGCCAAGGAATTTCAGATCGCGGAGCTGCTGATGGAGCGCGCCGGAACGATCATCCCGACCGAGCAGCTTATTTCACATATCTGGGGCTGGGATGCCGATGTGGATACCGGTGCGGTCTGGGCGCAGATCTCCAATCTGCGAAAAAAGCTGAATGCCGTTCATACTGCGGCTGAAATCCGCTTTGTCCGGAATGCAGGCTATCTTCTGGAGGCAAAAGCATGATTAAACGTCTGCGGAAACGCTTTATTCTGATCTGTACGGTTTCCTTCCTGACCGTGTTCGTCGTTATGGCGACGGCAATCTTTGCGGTGAATACCGTCCGCCAGAATAACAGACTGGACGCGCTTGCGGATATGCTCTCTGAAAACGGCGGCAGCTTTCCCGAACCGAAAATGGGCGCATCAAAGCGCACAAAGCCGCTCCCTGCTTTTTTTAATGCGGAAACGCCATTTACCACAAGGTTTTATACAGTTACACTGAACGCAGACGGCTCTGTGCAGAGCAGCAGCACGGCGTTTGTCTCAGATGTTTCCGAGCAGGACATTGAACGCAGTGCCGCCGCCGTACTGAAAAAAGGCAAGGCTCGCGGCTGGTACGGCGATTTCCGCTATAAGCTGTATGAAACGGACGGCGTGCGGCAGATTATCTTTATCAGCAACCGCAATCACAGGGCAACCGCAGCGGATTTCATGCGTTCGACGGTCAGCATCTTCGGACTCGGCAGCCTCGCGGTGCTGGGGCTGATTATTGTGCTGTCGCGGTTCGTTGTCCGTTCTGCGGAAGAAAGTTACCGCAGGCAGAAGCAGTTTATCACCGATGCGAACCATGAGCTGAAAACGCCGCTGACATTGATTTTGACGAATATCGACATTGCAGAATCCGAACTCGGACAAAATGAGTGGCTGGATGACATCCGCACAGAGGGTGAGCGCATGAGTAAGCTGGTAAACCGACTTGTGGCGCTCTCTCGTATGGATGAGGAAACAGAGCCCGTTCAATATGCTGACTTTGCGCTGTCCGATGCGGTGCAGGATACTGTTTCGGAGTTTGAGGAGCTTGCGTCGATGTGCGGCAAGGAGCTGACAGCAGACATTGCACCGAATCTGTACTGCTGCGGCAATGAAGGAGAGCTGCGTCAGCTCACCGCGATTCTGCTTGACAATGCTGTAAAATACTGTGATGCGGGCGGCAGCATTCATGCGGCGCTGTCACGGAAAAAGCACCTGACGCTGACTGTTACGAACTCCTGCCGGAATGTGGAAAGCATTCAGCTTGACCGTCTGTTTGACCGCTTTTACCGTGAGGATACCGCAAGAACGGCGGGCTCCGGCTTCGGCATCGGGCTTTCCATTGCGCAGTCCATTGCTGAGCGGCATAAGGGCAGTATCAAAGCATTCAAAGCGGAAGAAGGTATGATTGGTTTTGCAGTGAAGCTGCCGCTGAACTGAATCGTCACACAAATATCAAAACACGCTGACTGTTTCATTGACAGTCAGCGTGTTTCACTTGCTGTTATATTTGTCGGCGTTTCAGATTCAGGGGAGGTTTTATTTCTGCCGTAGACTCATGTTTCTGAGCGGATTCCTTTTCGGATCAGCAGCGAGAGCAGAAGAAGCAGCAGTGCCAGCCAGTAGGGAAATGCCCTCATGGAACCGCATTTTCCGGTCAGCCAGCCCAGCAGCGGCGGCATCAGCGTCATTCCGATGTAGGCGCTTGCCGTCAGCATTCCGATAAGCTGCCGGGTGCAGCCCCGCGGAAATGCTGCCGGCGTTGCATGAATCAGACACGGATAAACCGGCGCAGCGCCGAACCCGATAACAATCAGCCCCGGAAGGGCAAAGCCGGATGCGGGAAGCATCAGCAGTACCAGTCCGGCAAGCATTCCGCAAAGTCCGGCCCGTATCATGCGGCGGTCTCCGATTTTGTCAGCAAGAAAACCGCTGAGCAGCCGTCCGGCAGTGATGCCGATATAATAAAATGATGCAAAACGGGCGGCGGTTCCGCTTTGCAGACCGCGCTCCCTGACAAGATAGCTGCTTGCCCAGAGACCGTTGCTGCTCTCAAAGGCACAATAGCAGAAACAGGTCAGCAGAAGCGGAATGACACTGCGCATTCGCAGCAGCCTGAAAGCTGAAACGGGAACAGCCGCTTCACGGTTGTCATCGGAATCTTCCGCAGTCTGTTTCCAGAGGGGCAGCGAACAGAACAGGATCAGCGTCAGAAAAATCTGTACGGCAGCGACGGTTCTGTATCCCCCCTGCCAGTTCCCTTCGCGGCGAAGATATATACTCATGATACAGGGGCTTGACGCGGCGCCGATTCCCCAAAAGCAGTGCAGCCAGCTCATGTGGCGGGCAGGGAAATGCACAGCGGCATAATGATTCAGCGCGGAATCGACAGCGCCGGCACCGAGCCCGTAGGGGACGGCAAACAGGCAAAGCTGCCAGAACGCAGAGGCGGCGGAAAATCCGCTCAGGGCAATTGCAGTCAGCATGACGCTGAATGCGGCGACCTGTCCGGTGCCGAAGCGCCGGAGCA
Source organism: Oscillospiraceae bacterium (assembly GCA_017518255.1). Taxonomy (GTDB): domain Bacteria; phylum Bacillota; class Clostridia; order Oscillospirales; family Ruminococcaceae; genus Firm-04. Next base: position 34,711 of record JAFWVK010000037.1, on the reverse strand, counting down.
GTCTGTCTGCGAGAAGGCTGGAGAGAACTGTCCCGCAGGAAATAGTCAGGGAAAGGATTCCGGCATATGACACCGGAACATGCAGCTGCGGCTGCATGGACGGCCACGCTGCGCCGAGCAGGGAATCCGGAAGACCGAGACTGATGTATGACAGATATATCACTGCCAGCAAGAGCGAAAACAACGGACGGCTCCTTTCTGCATACCGGATGCGGGTATGAGTTGTTCTCTCACAGTATATGCCGCATGGCTGTCCGCTGCTCACTGCGCGCGGGAAGATTGACTTTTTTGCGGGAATGCGGTATACTGAAAGAGAAATTTCGCAAAGGGGTAAACAGATATGCTGGAGGTAACAATGCTCGGAACGGGCGGAACCATGCCGCTGAAGAACAGATGGCTGACAAGCTGCCTGATCCGGCATGAAGGCAGAGGGGTTCTGATTGACTGCGGAGAGGGGACTCAGATCGCACTGCGCTGTGCAGGGAAATCGGTACAGCGGCTCGACCTGATCTGCTTTACGCATTTTCATGCGGATCATATCAGCGGTCTGCCGGGACTTCTGCTCTCGATGGGACAGGACGGCAGAACAGAGCCGCTGACACTCGCCGGACCGAAGGGGCTGGTTCAGACGGTTTCCGGTCTGCGCATGATCGCGCCGGAGCTTCCGTTCCGGCTGGATTTCATCGAGATTACGGAGAAAGAGGAACATCTGACCTTCGCAGGGCTCGAAATCACTGCATTTGCCGTGCAGCATACGCTGCCCTGTTACGGCTACCGGCTGCATCTGCCGCGGCTTGGAAAATTTGAGCCGGAGCGTGCAAAAGCTGCCGGCATTCCGCTGAATGTCTGGGGTCTGCTCCAAAAGCAGGAGCAGGTCGAATGCAACGGTGCGGTGTATCATCAGCAGCAGGTGCTCGGACCGCCGCGCCGCGGACTGACGGTGACATACTGCACTGATACACGTCCTGCGCCCGCCATTCTCAAGGCGGCGGATTCCGCCGATCTGCTGATTCTGGAGGGCATGTACGGAGATGATGAAAAGCGCGGAAAGGCGCTTGAAACCAAGCATATGCTTTTTTCGGAGGCTGCGGAAATTGCAGAGACTGCACAGGCAAAACGCCTCTGGCTGACACATTACAGCCCGTCAATGCCGGATCCGGAAAATTATCTGTCCAATGCGCGTGCGGTCTTTCCCGAAACATACTGCGCAAAAGACGGCGATTCGCTGGAACTGCGCTTTCAGAATGAACAGGAGAATGCAGAATGAGACATACCGGAACAAAGGAGATCGAAACGGAACGCCTGATTCTTCGCCCCTTTGCTGAGGCGGATTTGCAGGATATGCTGCAAAACTGGATTTCCGATCCGGAGATTCAGCATGAATACGGCGAGCCCTGCTATCCGGATGCGGAGTCTGCCGGTGCGCTGCTGCAAAAATGGATTGCATCCTATGCCGACCCGGCTTTTTACCGCTGGGCGGTTATTGAACGCGAAAGCGGGAAAAATATCGGTCAGATTGCGTTTTGCAGGGTGTATTCCGACTGCAAAACCGCCGAAATCGAATATTGCATCGGCAAGGCATTCTGGGGAAAGGGTTATGCCGGAGAAGCACTCAGTGCCGTCATCGCCCATACGTTTGCGCATACGGAATTTGAAAAGCTGGAGGCATATCACCGCGCAGAAAACCGGAAATCCGGCAGAGTGCTGGAAAAATCCGAGATGCATGTGACGGAGAATGTCGAACGCTTCCGGCGCGGGGGAGAAACGCCGGAGGGGGAGGTCTGCTACTGCATTCGCCGGGACGGGATGGATTATTCCGGTATTACTGAAGATTTTATCAGAAGCTGCGCAAATTTCGGCATCAAATATGTGCCGGATGCGCCGCTTTGCTTCCGTGTGATAATAAAGCTGCTTTATGAAAATGACTGGGCAAGAGCGCGGCAGCTTCTCGAAGCAAATCCGCAGGCTTTTGCTGATGAACACCGCTGGATGATTCTGGACAGTGCTGTCGGAATGTGCCTCAATGAGGTCACAGACCGGCAGGGAAACCGCTGCCGCGATGAGGCGGAGATGAAGCACGGAAGAACCTATTTCCCAACGGAAGACTGCATTGCATTTATTGCGTATCTGCTGGAAAACGGTGCCGATCCGCATTTGCCGGAGCGCTTTCCCCAATTGCAGAATCTTGATGATGTGGAATCGGACGCAGAGCAGCAGACCGGATTTCACTTCGATTGCTCGGCAGTCAGAGCGCTTTTGAAGCAATACTGGAACTGAAAGGCAAATCCAATGAACAAACTGCAAATCACACCGCCCGCGCCGGTACAGAAGGCACTGGATACACTGAACCGTGCGGGCTTTGAGGCATTTATCGTCGGGGGCTGCGTGCGGGATGCCCTGCGCGGAACTGCACCGCATGACTGGGACTGCACAACATCCGCGAAGCCGGATGAAATCTGCGCGTGCTTCCGCGATTATCATGTGATTGAGACCGGCTTGCAGCACGGAACTGTCACGGTCGTAATTGACAAAATGCCGATTGAAATTACAACCTACCGGATTGACGGGGTCTATGCCGATCACCGCCGGCCGGATTCCGTAACATTTACCGATTCTCTGACCGATGATCTTGCGCGGCGGGATTTTACCGTCAATGCGATGGCATATCACCCCAAAAAGGGGCTGATTGACCCATTTCACGGCGCGGATGATCTGCGGCGCGGCGCGATTTCCTGTGTCGGCAGAGCGGAGGACCGCTTTGATGAGGACGGACTGCGGATTTTGCGTGCCATGCGGTTTGCCTCCGTTCTGGACTTTGAAACCGCTCCGGAAACCGCTGCCGCAATCCACGCACAGAAAAAACTGCTGCATCATATTTCCGCCGAGCGGATTGACGCGGAGCTTACCAAGCTCCTCTGCGGCAAGGCGGCGGAGCGGGTGCTGACAGAGTATGCGGATGTGCTGTTTACGGTTCTGCCGGAGCTGGCGCCGATGCGCGGCTTTGACCAGAAAAATCCGCATCACGATTACGATGTCTATACGCACACGCTGAAAACAGTTGCTGCCGCGCCGCGGGAGCCGGTGCTGCGCTGGGCGGCACTGCTGCACGACAGCGGAAAGCCGCATTGCTTTACCGAGGATGAACGCGGCGGACATTTCTACGCACATGCCGCCGTTTCAACGGAGATTGCAAGGCGTGCGCTCCATGCGATGAAATGCGACCGGAAACGGCTTGACCGCGTGATTCTGCTGGTACAAAAGCATGATACGGTCTGGGACGGCGGCGAGAAGCAGCTCAAGCGCACCGTTCAGAAGATCGGGTTTGAGGCGGCATATCAGCTCCTTCAGCTGCACCGCGCAGATGTTGCGGCACAGGCTGCCGTTCACCGGGAGGAACGCATCGCGCAGGCGGATGCCATGCTCGAAAAACTGGATGCACTGCAAGCCGCAGATGCCTGCATGAGCATCAAAAAGCTTGATGTCACCGGAAGCGATCTGCTGACGCTCGGCATTCCGCAGGGCAGAGAAATCGGACAGTGGCTGCATGTGCTGCTCGAACAGGTCATGGACGGGAACTGCCCGAATGAGCATGACAGACTGCTTGATTATGTAAAGATGCGGATGAAACAGAAAGGATGAATCTGAAATGAAAAAACTGTCTCTGACGGCATTGCTCTGCACATTGATTCTGTTTTGCGGATGCAGCAGCAAAAGGGCGATGCACACACCGCAGTCCTCTGCTTCCGGGGCGCATACTGAAACAGAATCCGGAACATCTGCAGCAACAGAAGAAAAACCGGCTGAAACAACCGTGCTTTCGGATTCCGCAGCCGATCCGGCAGGTGATTCCGCAGCGGGCGGCGCAATCGGGAACGGCTTTTTGTGGTCATTCTCCGGCGGGACGCTGACCATCTCCGGGGACGGGGAAATGCCGGATTTTGATCATCCGATAGAAGACGATACGATCACCACGCCGTGGTATCCGTTCCGGGATGAAATCAGAAATGTCGTTTTCTCCGGCAGACCGACCAGAATCGGGAACTATACGTTTCGGCGATGCAGAAGCCTGACTGCGGTTGAGCTTCCGGACAGCGTAACATATGTCGGAGGGGGTACATTTATGGAATGTACTGCCCTGACTTCGGTGAACCTGCCCGACAGCATCACAGTCATCGCGTACGATGCGTTCCGCGAATGCACCAGTCTGACAGAGATTACGCTGCCGATGCATCTCACTAAAATCATAAACGGCACATTCAGTGACTGCACCTCGCTGGTTCGCTGCATAATGCCGAACACGCTCACTTCTATCGGAGCCGGCGCATTTCAAAACTGTACCGGCATCCAGACATTCGAGCTGCCCGGTGCATTGACGGAGTTTGAATCATATGCTCTGCGCGGATGCAGCCGGCTAAAATACATTCATATTCCGCACGGCATTGAGTCGCTGCCGTCGCAGTTGTGCAGCGGATGCAGCGAATTAGACAGAATCGTGTATGACGGAACAATTGCGGAGTGGAATGCGATTGAGAAGGATGCATTTTGGCTGGATGATTCCGTGAATCCGACCGTTCATTGTACGGACGGCAAGATTCCGGCGCGTCCGGAAGAATGATAAAAAAATTGCGGAAGGTATTGACAAACAAAAAAAACTGTGCTATAATTTAACACAGTAAAACCCTAAACCGTTGATGCGGAGAAAAAGCTGCGTATGTACCCACAGAGAGTCCGGAGAAGCTGAGAGCCGGGCGGAGAACAGCGTCAGAAATGGCCCGCGGAGGGCGCAGCCGGCAATCGCCGGAAAGCTGCGACGGCTTCGGCACCCGTCAGATGCCGGGGATATGTCAGTATCCCGTGAAAGCGCACTGCGCTTCCCTTCCGGAAGACAGTGAATCAAGGTGGCACCGCGGATGAAATGTCCGTCCTTGACAGATCGGAAATGATGTCAGGGACGGGCTTGTTTTTTTGTTCCGGCATCGAAAATAAATTCTGAATAGGAGCGATTATCATGGCAAATCTGAACGAAATCCCGTACAAAATCTATCTGGAGGAATCCGAGATGCCCAAGGCATGGTACAATCTCCGTGCCGACATGAAAGAGAAGCCTGCACCGCTGCTCGACCCGAAAACACATGAGCCGGCAACGCTGGATATGCTCTCGCAGGTCTTCTGCCGCGAACTGGCACAGCAGGAACTCAATGACACCGACCCGTATATTCCGATTCCGCAGGAAATTACAGATTTTTATAAAATGTACCGTCCGTCTCCGCTTGTGCGTGCATACTGTCTTGAAAAGGCGCTCGGTACACCGGCGAAGATTTACTACAAATTTGAGGGCAACAACACCTCCGGCAGCCATAAGCTGAATTCTGCAATTGCACAGGCATATTATGCAAAAAAGCAGGGGCTGAAGGGTGTGACGACCGAGACCGGTGCCGGTCAGTGGGGTACGGCGCTTTCGATGGCATGTTCCTATTTCGGACTGGACTGCAAGGTGTTCATGGTTAAGGTCAGCTATGAGCAGAAGCCCTTCCGCCGTGAGGTCATGCGGACCTACGGTGCATCGGTGACGCCCTCTCCTTCCGAAACAACGCAGATCGGCAGAAAGATTCTTGCCGAGCACCCCGGAACCGGCGGAAGCCTCGGCTGCGCCGTTTCGGAGGCTGTTGAGGCAGCGGTTACCCATGAAGGCTACCGCTATGTCCTCGGTTCTGTTCTGAATCAGGTACTGCTGCATCAGTCCGTGATCGGTCTTGAAACCAAGGCGGCGCTCGACAAATACGGCATAAAGGCTGATGTTATTATCGGCTGTGCCGGCGGCGGCTCCAACCTCGGCGGCCTGATTGCACCGTTTGTCGGTCAGAAGCTGCGCGGCGAGGCAGATTACCGCTTTATCGCGGTTGAACCGGCGTCCTGCCCGAGCCTGACACGCGGTGCGTATGCCTACGATTATGCCGATACCGGTATGATCTGCCCGCTTGCAAAGATGTATACGATCGGTGCGGATTATATTCCCGCTCCGAACCACGCCGGCGGTCTGCGGTATCACGGCATGAACACGGCACTCTCCGCACTGCGCGCACAGGGCATTCTTGATGCTGTTTCCTATCAGCAGTCGGATGTCTTTGCGGCTGCCGTACAGTTTGCCCGCGTAGAGGGCATCCTGCCGGCACCGGAAAGCTCTCATGCAATCCGTGCGGCAATTGACGAAGCAATGAAGTGCAAGGAAACCGGCGAGGCAAAGACGATTGTCTTCGGTCTGACCGGTACCGGCTATTTCGATCTTTACGGCTACCAGAAGTACAACGACGGTCTGCTTGAGAATTATGTTCCGACCGATGAGGAACTGGCAAAGTCTCTGGCAAAGCTGCCGAAAATCTGATTTTTGCACATCAAAAAGGAGAGGGAGAATCGCATCTGCGGTTCTCTCTTTTTTTGCCGGAAAAATATTCTGCAAATCCGTGTGATAATTTGCCGCGCCCAGTTGTTATATAAGTGAGATCTCAAAAAACAGAAAGGAGGCGAATGCGGTGACCGGAGAAGAAATGGGTGTACTTTATGATAAATTCAGCGGAACAGTTTACCGCGTTGCGCTTTCTTATTGCCGGAATGTGCAGGATGCAGAGGATGTTATGCAGGATGTATTTCTCAAACGGTTTTCACTCAGCCGAAGCTTTCCCGATGATATGCAGGAAAAGGCATGGCTGATCCGGATGACGGTCAACCGCTGCAAGAATCTGCTGAAAGCAATCAGGCGGCGCAATGCCGTTCCGCTGGAGGATGCCGCCTCATTGTGCGTTACGGAGGAGGAGAGCGGCATCTGGGAGGCAGTTGCCGCGCTTCCTGTAAAATACCGGCTTGTTATTCGCCTTTATTACGGCGAAGGATATTCGGTGAAAGAGATTGCCGCAATGCTTCGCCGGTCGGAAACCGCCGTCCAGACGCAGCTTTACCGCGCGCGCGAGCTGCTCAGGGACATACTCGGAGAGGAGGTCACACCATGAAGGATATGCAGCATTATCGCGATGTTTCGGAGCGTGTTGTGCCCCGTGCATCATGCAGAGAAGAAATCTTGAATAAGGCAGAACGTATGCAGCCGAAAAAACGCCGCCCGGTTATGCGGAGAATCGGCATCGGGCTTGCGGCGGCATCGCTTGCGCTTGCCGGTACAACAGTCGCATTCGGTGCGGCAAACAACTGGGATTATCAGCAGGTATTTACAAAGTATTTTTCTGAGAAAAATGACGAGCCGGTTTCGTATGATTTCAGCAAGATCGGCATGAACATCAATGAATCAAGAGAATTCCCGGAGGGAACTCTGACCGTGGAATCCGCGCTGGTCACGCCCTATGCCATGTATCTGAGCTGGCGGTTTCTGCCGAATGAAACCGTGACAGTCAGCGATACCGATCTTCTGTGGGGCTCTGCGTTTGCAATCGGCACTGACTGCGTTCTGCACAGCAGTACGGCTGACTCATATCAGTCAATGGATTCCGCCGTACTTGACGAGGACGGTGCGTATCATTTTACGCGGAATCTGTTCAGTATCGACGGGACGTTCACAGATAACACGCTGTATCTTTCCGTAAATGTGACGCAATTCCACGAAGACTGTTCCAGAGGGTTCGTAGTAGATACCGGCGAAAACCCGTTCGTGCTGAAAACCGGAACGGCGCATGAACCCGAATTTCGGAAAGTGGATGTTTCTGTGCATCTGACCGAATGCAAGGCGAAGCCCTGCGATGCGAATTATATCTCCGTGTCGCCGCTGGCAGTGGTTCTGGCAGATGAAGGCGGAACCCGGGAGCGGGTACCGGGAGATTCCGGCGGCGGAAGTAAGATGAAAGAGCCCTGCGAGCTCACTGCCGTCTATGCAGACGGTACAGAGCTGCATCCGGAAACCGTAAACATTCACTACCTCTTCTATACGCTGAATCCGGAGAACCCCGACGACATCAAAGGACAGCGCGTATATCTGTTCTTTAAGACCCCGCTTGATACCGAAAATCTCACTGCCGTCCGCATCAACGGCACAGAGTTTTCCCTCAAATAATACTTATTTCCTCCATACATAAAGAGGGCGGCATCCGTTTTCGGGTGCCGCCCTCCGGTTTCTGTATCAGTTTTTCGCCGTTTCGGAATTGATAATTCTCATAATCGCGAAAGCATCGTTCATTGTCAGAATGCCGTCGCCGTTCATATCCGCCATTTCAAAAGCGGCATCGCTCAGCACCATGCCGGGCAGTTCCGCCATGCAGCGGAGCAGTGTCCGGACATCGGCTTCATCCAGAACGCCGTCACCGGTTACATCTCCCGCGATTGTCACGGAAGGCTCAGGGTACGCACAGCAGATGCCATGCTCATGGCACCAGAGATCAACAGCACCTCCCGGCGTACAGTATACGGTGCAGAACTCCGACAACCGTGCTGCGCACTCCTCCGAGATGCCCGCAAAGGCAGCTTCCAATTCGTCATCCTCATCAATGAAGGTATCCGGAATCATCACGCCGGTCAGATTGACCGGGAAATCCGTCAGAATCGCCTGATCGTCATGGACTTCCCACTCAAATCCGTCATCGTAATAGTATTGCGTAATCGGTTCGGACTCTACGGCGATATAGAAACTGTCGAATGGTTCATACAAGTTTTCGATGAAATCCGTCACACAGAGGAACCGGACGGTCTCGCCCTTTTCCAGCATCAGCTTTCTCGTTTTCAGATTGAGCACCTGATTATTCCTGTCATAGATAAAGGTTGTAACGCCGTTGCTCCGGAAATTCGGCAGGCTCGGATAATAGGCCGCATTTTTCGGCGCTGTGAAAGTATACAGATGCATTGTTCCCGGATAATCAAGCACCTGCTCCTCCGACCACTCATCGAGCAGCAGTTCTTCCGCTTCCATTTCATCCATTACAGAGGCATCCGGATAGATATAATACTCAAGGAACATCGTTCCGATATAGTCTCCGCAGCCATAGAGCAGAATTTCCGCTTCTCCGTTGTGATACTCTCCGCCGATGCTCTTTACAGTATAATCCTGACCTTCCTTCAGAATTGTGTCTCCGTCCCGGATTTCAAACTCCGGAGCCACTTTTTCTCCGCCTGCATAGGGAAGCATTTTTTCATAGACAGTTTTGCAATCAGTCAGCAGGCGGAAATCGCTGACAAGGTGATAATCAAAGGTTCCCTGCTGTTCTTTGGAATAGAAGCACGCGGAAATATAATATGTTTCTCCCGGCTCAGTCGGGAATACCGCATACTGATAACCGGAGCCCTCAATGAATCCGACCATATCCATATTGTGATCGTAAGCGATGATAATCTCATTGAGCAGATCATCTTTCCAGATGCAGGTCATGTCGCTTTCGGCGGTCCATTCCAGCAGAGCATTCGACTCCGGGCTGTATGTGAGCGTTCCTGTTTCGGTTTGTTCAAGTTTTGTGCTCTTTCCCGGCAGAACGGAATACTGAACTTCTGTCCGTCCGCTGAAAGACCCCAATCCTTTGACATACAGGGAATAGAATCCGCACTTGATCGGGTATTCCTCAATTTCAACATAGAAGTCCTTGCTCTCTGTCAGTTCTTCGCCGTCGTAGTAGGCATGAACGACCGGCGAAAGCGCAGAGCCGGTTTCATAAAGGGGATCCACCGTAAAGAATGCATTTTCGATATCGTAATAAACCGTCGGTGTATCCCAGCGGAACTCCGTCTGCTCTTCGTTCTGCAAAATATAGAGATAATAGGTTCCTGACGATAAATAGCAGCCTTCCGCCGCTTCCTCCGGTGTCCGTATGGTCATTACATAGTCGAAAATTTCCCAGAAATCGTCATAGCTGAAGATTGACACGCGGAAATCCTTATCCTCTCCGCTCAGCTTCTCCAGGGTAAATGTTGCCGATTCCGGAAGAAACAGCCTATATATGCCTGCTGTTCCGGACTGTTCAAAGGGTTCGCCCTGATTGGTATAGGTTGTTTCCGATTCCGTGAAATCATACTCCAGATCGGTTAAACGCCACAGCACACCCGTATAATCACCGATTCCGTAAATCAGTGTATACATCATACCGGGCATGCGGTTGTCAAAGTAATAAACCTCGTAGTCTTTGCCCTCTGTCAATTCTTCGCCGTTGTTACCGGTGACGTGCGGATCACTGGTAACCGGTTCGCCGGTAAAAACAGGATATTCATCATAATATGCATAGCTTAGTTTCTTTTTCGAGACTGCCGGTTCAATGCTCAGCAGTGTCTGTCCGTTCTTCGGCATATAGCCGGAAATACCGAGGTAATATACATTTCCCTTCTCAAGCTCTGTTTCCAGAACGGCAAGGTATGATTCAGAACCGTCATCCGCATCTGTGATATATTCCAAGTTTTTGTCATACAGCGTGAGCTTGGTATCCAGTGATTTCAGCGCTATCCCGTTATCTTCCTGCAGGGCGGTGTTAATCTGATCCTGCGTATACAATGTTACGATTTCATAGTCCGTTGTCCGGTCGGGAACCAGCCGGAAGAGCTGTTCCTGATATCCCAGCGGCGAAATCAAAGTCTGACTGTTCGTCGATAATTCGCAGGCGGATCTGGCACTCACAAGCAGCGCGCCGGAATATTTACCGATTCCGAATACATAAATCGAGAAAAAGCCGGACTGATCGTTGCCGTCATAGAAAAGCATATAATCCTTGTCTTTTTCAAGAGTTACCGCGGTGCCGTCCAAAGTATTCGTCAGGGGGACATCCGGTGTAACCGGAGAACCGTCAAATTCAAAGATTTCTTCAATCAGATACGGGAATTCGCAATCGGAAAGGTTATATTCCGGTTCTTCCTCCCGAATCTGAATGCTGCTGTAACGGCACCCAGAGGACTGACCGCTGACCGCAATTACAACGGTTTCACCTTTTTTCAGTTTAGTGAAGGGCTGTTCTGCGATATAATCATCAGATGTGGAATAAGAGACCACTTCTCCGGTTTCCGTATGGAACAGATCGGCGCACATAATGTTTGCAACTTCGACATAATAAATTCCGTCATGATCCGCCGTGTATGAAAATATCGTTCTGGGAACGGAATATTCCTCGTTGTCAACCGGCAAAGTTTCCGTTTGGAACCAGTCAATGACATAAACGGAGCCGTCCGAAGGGAGTTCACCGGAGATGTTCGCCGGTTTCACCTGAACCATCACGACATCGCTGATCCGTGTCCATTTGCCGTCAGTGATAATTCCGGCGGCATAATAGGATATGCTCTCCTGCGTGGTATCCGGATACAGATTGCCGTCCTCCTGTCTGAATTTTCCGCTGATCTGCTCCGAACAGGTTTCATCGGCAAACTGCCGCCATTCCGGTGTGGAGTCACAGCCGAGCACAACCGGTTCGATGCTGAAATTATCGTACTGGTTCAGATAAATTTCATCGCTATAGAACAGAACCGCAGGCGAGGTCACATAGCGAACACGGTTCTTCTCTGCAAAGGCTTTTGCCGGGGAATCGGCAGAACCGGCAAGATATTCAAAAGACGGTGTCACGGCAATTGCATGATCCGCCATTTCACGCAGTGCCTCGCCCGTAATGACAGACTGAACATTGCCGCGGATTGCATTGTCTGCAATTGTCTCCGCAGATTGCAGGTTGAGCTGCATCAGGTAACTCGCATTGATGAATTCTTCCGGAACCTCTTTCAGGCTCGTTAAGTACAGGGTGTCAATCGTGATATTGTCAAATGCGATTTTCTCCGCTTTTGTCACACTGTTGAAATTGCCGTGATCTTCGTCATAGATCCGGCAGTTTGAAAAAGCGTGCTCAGGGAGTTCCGTCAGTGCTGAGAAATCGCCGTAGAGCGCGCAGCCTCCGAATGAGTCAGCCGCTGCAAATGCGCCCGCCCCGATTTTCCTGACGGTTCCGAATTTGAGCATCAGGAACGATGCACCTTCAAAGGCACCCTCCGGAATTTCCGTCAGAGTATCGGAGAACTGGAATGAACTAAGGTTGCCTGCCATACTGAACGCATATGCACCGAGTTCCTTCAGGTTGTTCATGCTGCATATATCGCCGGCGTATTCCATCGGCACCCGGTAAAATGCATATGCACCGACAGATTCGATCGTATCCCATGATATTTTAGGATATTCGAGCGAAATACAGCCGCTGAATGCAGAATCTCCGACTGAGATCAGCCCGTCTGCGGTGATGCTCTCCAACTTTGAGCATCCTTCAAAGGCATGTGCGCCGATCAAGGTAACCGTATTGGGAAGCCGGACGGATTCCAGCTCCGTATTACCCTGAAATACGCCGTCAGCGATTCCGGTGATGCGGATATCCTCCGGAAGCTCCGTGAAATCCAGAAAAGTCCGTGTACCGCTGTAGCTTTTCAGAATACCGTTCTCAATTTCGCAGAATTTGAGCCAGCTATCCTTGCCGAAGCAGTATTCGCCGGAAAAGATATCACTGACGATGCCGTTGGTAACTGAAACCGCTTTCAGTACGCAGGTTTCCGGCAGTGTGACATACTGGCTGTAAAGCGTTCCGATGCCGTCTCCGGGATCGGAACCGTCGAGCGTATAGTAAATCGCATCGGCGTAATCCGCTCTGAGTTTGATTTTCAGAGGCGCTTCTTCATAGGTTGAAGGCCGGATGTTCGGAACCGGCACAGTGCTTTTGATCTGATAGGAAATGTATGCAGTCATGCTGATTCCGCTTTCGGAAACCGCAACCGCCGAAATGATGGTATCCTTGTCAATTGTCAGTTCCGAGCCGTCATAGAGAATGCCGGTTTCCGGATCGGGCTTGCTGCCATCCAGTGTATAGTAAATTTTCGCACCGTCCGTTGCACAGTTCAGCATCACCGACTGTCTGCCGAAGTAGGTGCCGGAGGGGAGCGAAGCTTCCGGTTTTTCGCAGCCGTCAAAACCAAGAATCTTCATGTCTTTCATCTGAACCATGCCCCAGCCGAACTGTGTGTCAAAGCCTTCGTCGCCGAGATCGAGCGCGTTGATGCGCAGTGTCTCATAAACCTCATCGACGGTCAGAGAGGGATCAAAATCCAGAACAGACGCGATGACACCCGCGACAAACGGTGTTGCCATACTGGTTCCGCTCAGGTAAACCATTTCATCTTCCGAAGAAATGCCGGCACTCAGGATTGAGGAGCCCGGTGCGCTGAAATCTATGATTTCACCGTAGTTGCTGTAATCTGCAAGCATATAGCCGTCGAATGACTGTTCGATTGCAGAAACTGTTATGTTCTTTGCGTAATTTGCCGGATGTGCATATTTCGCATCCATTGTTTCATTTCCGGCAGCGACCGCAAGCGGAATGCCCGCCTGTGCAAGCACCTCGCTTGCTTCGTCCATCAGCGGGCTTTCACCGAGACCGCCGAGACTCATGCTGACCACATCGGCATTTTGCTCTGCGGCATACATCATGGCGCAGTAAATGTCAAGCGTTTCGCCGGAGCCTTCATCGCTCAGTACTTTGAGCGGCAGAATCTTAACATTGTCATTCGTCACCATGCTGACAATGCCGGCACAGTGCGTACCGTGACCGTGATTGTCCCGGAAGCTGCCGCCGTTTTCTCTGACAAAAGAGGCGCCGCCCTCCGCAATCCGGTCTTTCAGCATGACATGATCCGGATAGATACCGGTATCAATCACGGCGACCTTGATTTCCGGAAGTTGCCCTCCGCGGTTGTTCAGCTCGTTCAGATATTCCTCCGGTCCGATTGCATCAAGGCCCCAGAAATCCTGTTCATCCTCTGCCGGGTATTCTTCTTCGTCGCAGATGTGCAGAATCCGGTTCGGCTGCACGTATTCCACCGAGCTGTCGGCAGAATATGCCTGATAGGCTGCAAACGCATCCGCCGGAGAATCGTATTGCAGAACATGCAGAGACCGATATCCCTCCGTACAGGACATAGCACCGCGGGTGTCCGGCAGAGATTCCGCCTTGACAATCAGGGTTCCGGATTGGAACGGTGAGGTCACAACGGTATCGCCGTCCTTTCCGTATACCTCGCAGCCAATGAGTTCCGCAGCCTGTTCCGGGGTGACGTATCCGCCGCCTTCTATACCGGCAGCAGCCGTGTCAACCATCAGCCTGCCGTTCTGAACGATAAATCCGCCGAACTGTTTTCCGGCAGCCTTTCCGTCCCGGTAAATCTGCTGTTCCGAAGGAGAAAACCGCAGTTCCGAGAAAAGCTGCCCGCTGTTGCAGGGTTTGGAATTTCTGTCCAGGGCATCTGCAAACTGCAGAACCGATTGCTTCGCACCGGCTGTTTTCCGGTATTGTGCAAGTTCGTGCGGGAATCCGGCAGCCAGAATACCGGCTGCGGTCAGAATTGCCAACATCCTTTTATGTTTACGCATGTATAACAGCACCTCCTACAAATAATAACTACTTTTATTATACCATACATTGTGAAAAAACGCAATGAAACCGCGAAAAAATGTTTCCGGAATACATCCCAAATCGGCAAACGGAAAAAGCCTTTTTCTGCTCATCCTGCACAATGTTCAGAAAAGCGCCTGCCGTTCTGTCGAACAGCAGGCGTTTCACTCGTTCCGTAATCAGTTTTCATCATCGGCTGAGGCGGTTTCGTCCGTTTCGGACTGCGACTGGTTTTTGTCCGGCTCATCGGTCACGAGAATCAGATCATGACCGCTTTCGCGGAACAGGGAAACAACGGTTTCCAGTTCGGCGTCCGACAAGCCGTTCCGGACAATACACGGATAGACTTTTTTACCGTCCGCAGCGGTATCGGCAGCCTTTGCCAGCAGTTTCACCTTGTCAGCAAATTCCAGTGCGGTCGGGTCAAAGCGCTGACCGTTCGCCTTAAAGGGCTCCGTGAAATCGCGGACATCAATCCGGAAGCAGACCGCTTTCATTTTCAGGTCATCCGGTACAAAGGCTTCCTCCTGCCCCTTGACGGCGGCATAGAGATCAAACATGCCGCAAGCCTCCGGCGCAGCATCCGTAATATCGTTGAGCGTATCGGTCAGCGCCTCACGCCGCCGCTCCGGATCCTCAATCCGTTTTCCGAGCCGCTCCGAATCGGAGTCGAAGAACTTCGGGAACCGCGTATCTGTGCAGATAATCGGCGCAATACCGCCCTCGGAAATTTCTCCGGCGATTGCGGAGAGATAATTTCTGGCGGCATCCGTAAAAGGATTCAGCCAGGGCTTTCCGCCCTTGTTCGCCTTATTGTCGAGCCAGCGTGTTTTTCCTTCTTTGAAGGAATACGAGCCGTCCATATATGTATTCGGATAGATGTGATCCTCCAGCGTACTCATCATGGCGATGCAGGTGATATGATGTCTGCCGGCGGCATTGCGGATTTCCCGGAGCGTCAGGTAATCGGGATCGGACGCGCCGCATCCGAGCGCTTTTTCATTGCCGGAGGCATAGTTCAGTTTTCCGCCCGTTTCTTTCAGCGGCAAAACCATTGCACGGTAACCCTCGGCAAAAAGCCGCTCCGCCGTCTCCTCCGCCGCATCCAGATCGGCAACGGCATCCGCACCGGCAAGATAGGCAACCGTCACGCCTTCGCCGAAGCGGGAAGCCGGGAGCGCGGTCGTTTCGGGCTCCGTGAGGGAAACCGTTGTTGCAGAGGTTGCAGTGGTTGTTGTCGTTGTAAGGGAAACTGTTGTGGTTGTTTCGGTTCCGTTCTCTGCGGCGGAAATCTCCTGTGTCTGTGAGAAGAACGGATCCGGTGTCTGTGTCGGGTTTTTCTCTTCCGCCCGCATTCTCGTGATAACCGGTCCGACCACATGATACCCGACAAAACCGATCACAGCCAGAACAAGCAGCATGGCAACGGTTCCGGCAGCGGTTCTCAGCGGATGATACATGCTGAAAATACGATGATTCCGCGCTCTTCTTGTGTAGATTTTTCTTCCTTTTTTTCTGCGGTTCACGGGGTAAGCTCCTCTCTTTTGTCCGGTGGCACCAATGTGCCGGATTGTGAATACAATACTGATAAACGATTTAAGCCGTATGCCGGTTCTTTCTCTGACGGCATTTTGCTTTTTCTTTTTTCTTTTCCGATTTCATGGAAATGCGCAGGCCGGCGGCAGCCGGTCCGAGCAGCAGGGTAATCCACATTACCGCATCTCCGAACGGATGCAGGCGCGTGACCCAGACCGTAAAGAATGCTGTAAGCAGACCGAAAAGGATTCCGGCAGTCTCAGGCGGTGCGAATTTCGTTTCCGAATAAATAAAAATTACGGAGAACAGGTAATAATTGGTCAGCAGTGCAGCCGCAGCGGCAGTCCGCGGAATCTGCATCACGGTGAAGATCTCGTTCGCAGCAATCATCGCGGTGACTGCCGGAAACAGGACATTTCCGGAAGAAATCTCCCGGAGCAGGAAGATGACGGCAATGACAGCCAGCAAAAACAGCGAGCCGCCGCCGACAGGCATTCTCCGGACACCGAGCAGCCACTCGACCGGATCGGACGGGAACAGCCATTTCTGATTCCAGAGCGCCGAAGTGCCCTTCGTCAGCAGTGAGCGATCCGGATTCAGCAGTGAAACCGTCTCTTTTCTTGCCGGGAAAAGCAAAACGGCTTTCCGGTCAATCAGCCATGCGAGACAGTATCCGGCGGAAGCTGCCGGAAACACCGGCGCACGGTCGCCCTTTATCCGGAAATTGCCGATGATATTTCCGAATATGCAGGATATGATAAGCAGAGAAGCCGGAACCGTCACCGGCATCAGCATGAGCAGTATTACACCGTTCAGTGCAGCACGGAATATGCGGGAATCCGCTTTTTTATGCCTGATTTTCAGAACGGCAAGCTCTGTCAGGAGCGCGGCGATGAAGGAAACGGCGGCAAGCAGCCAGACCCGGAGTCCGTAATCGTTTGCCGCAATGCAGAGCAGGGAAAACAGTGCGCCTGCAAGAACAACCGTCTGTTCGGCATCTCGTTTTCTGCGCATGTTCCTGCGTATGTTTTTCGGATGATCCACCAGCAGCCTCCTCATAAAAATCTGATCACAAGAAAGGAACCGATCCCTATGACCGTACACCGGCTTTCCGCTCAGTCCGTCAAAATTCAGCTCTCGGCGGATGAGCTGAAGCTGTTTTTTTCCGGTCCGTTCACGGGCGGAACGGAATCGCCGCAGATGATGCGGCTGATTGCCTTCCTGCTTGCAAAGGCAGAGGCGGAAACCGGTATCCCGTTTTCTGCGCTGCCTGTAACTGTCGAACTGCTCGCGGTTCCGCAGGGCGGCATCATTGCCTATTTTACGGTTCAGCGTGAACACGGGCAGCGAAAGGGGCAGGCAAAGCCGACCCGGATTGCCGCGGGATTCCGCGACCGTTCCGCTCTCTTTATCTGCTGTATGCAGCTTTCCCGCAGAAAGAGCGATATTCTGAACAGTATGCTGTTCCGGTACCGAACCGGCTGGATCCTGACACTCAAGCTCCGCCGGGGAAGCGCAGCCGGACTGCACCGTCTGCTGCTCGAATACGGGGAGCCGTTCCGTCTTTCCGCCGTCAACCGCGCACGGCTTGCGGAATACGGGCAATGTCTCTATGAAAAGGATGCGGTTGCGTCTGTATGTAAGGAACAGTAATTCCGGTATGCAGCAGGTTTATCCGCGCAGCAGCCGGACCGCCTCTGCGGGGTCTTCCGCACCGAGCAGATAGGAACCGGCAACCAGATAATCCGCACCTGCCTCGCGGCACTGCGCGCCGGTTCTGTCATTGATTCCGCCGTCTACCTGAATATGTGCGGAGATATCCGCAGCGCGGAGCATCTGCCGCAGCTCTGCAATTTTCGGGAGCACCTGCGGCAGGAATGCCTGTCCGCCGAGTCCCGGATAAACCGTCATCAGCAGAATAAAATCCTGCGGCCTGAGCAGCGGCAGCAGGGGATTCAGAACTGAAACCGGTGTATCCGGCGAAACGGCAATGCCCGCCGGAATTCCCGCCTCCTGAATTGCCCGCAGCGTCTGCACCGTATCGGAGCTGCTCTCAATATGGAATGAGAGCAGGTCTGCGCCGGCTTTGACAAAGCGGCTGATGAATTTCAGCGGATTCTGAATCATCAGATGCACGTCAACCGGCAGGTCGGTACAGGGACGAAGGCTGGACAGAACCGGCAGTCCGAACGATAGATTATCGACAAACATGCCGTCCATTACATCATAATGCAGTGCATCCGCACCGCTTTCCCGCACAGTCTGCGCCGTTTCTGCAAGATGCGCCAGATCGCCGTTCAGAACGGAGGCAGAAATCATTGCCATACAGGTTCCTCCTTCATTCAGTTTCCGATTATCAAAAATATTATAGCGCAAAAAACGGGATTCGTCAAGCATTCCGGCTTTTTCCGGTAAAACCTTCCGGAATTCGTCACAGCCAACAAAAAGCAAATGCAGCTCTGGACAATCCTGTAAAGATCGTGTATAATATGGATATTCCGGTTACGCCCTTGTGTGCCGGAAAGACCGTGTTTCCGGACAGGCAGGGCGCAGCCGGAGCAAATGCGCTACTTTATCAGCGGTGCATGGCCTGTGCCTGTGGTTTTCTGCGCCGGCACCCAAACGGAAAGCCGTTCATCCGATTCCGGTTCAGAAATGCCGGGTCCGGCGGGATTCTCCTGCCGGTGCCTGAACGGCGTATAGATTTTGATGTCCGGTTCTTCTGTCTCAATCTGCTTCATCGAAAATACCGCTCCTTTCTGTGCATATGCATAGTATGCCGCCGGAGCTGCGTAATAAACGGAGGAAATATGCCGCATTTCTGGAAATCCTGCGGAATCTGCATGATCTGGCTTGCCATTTCTGAGATTCTGTGTCTGGTTCTCGCTTTTTCGTTCGCTATTATCAATACGTCATGGATGCGCTGGCTGAGTCTGGTCTGCGGCGCAGCTGCACACTGTCTGCTTATCGGAAGCTGTGCACAGAAAATCGCGATGCAGGATGCCGCGCTGTACCGCGCAGAGCACCGCAGAATTTCCTGCAAAAAAGCAATTCTGCTCGCCGTTGGTACGATGCTTCCTGCCGTTGTGCTGTATCTGCTGCTTTCCTGCTTATCGGAGAGCAGGCTGATGCTGAACGTGTTTCTGCTTCTGAACGCTCCGTTCATTCAGATTCACAGGCTGCTGATCGGCGGCAGGGAACCGTTTTCCGCGATTTCCGCGCTCCGGAGAATTCTGATGGCGCTTCCGCCGCTTGTGACGGCAGCAGCATTTTACATCGGTTATCAGGTGACCTATATCCCGGCGGTTGCCAAAATGGATGCCAGTTCTCACCGTTCATAAACGGCTTCTTTCTGCATATGCTGAAAATACGGATTCCGTTCCGGAGTCCGTATTCAGGACATGCAAAGGAGCAGGAACCATGAAAAGAATACTATCTCTATGCTGTGCGCTGCCCGTGCTGTTCGGGCTGCCGCAGATTTCAGCCTTCGCGGCAGGCTACGGACAGGGGACGGAATGCGATGCGGACAACCGTCCGTCCGGCGCCGTCCGGTTTCAGGAGGAATATGCGGAATACGGTGCATATGCACTTTCCGATGACAGGGAACGCATCATTCTGACCTTCGATCAGGGATATGAGAACGGCTACACAGGTCAGATTCTCGATACTCTGAAAGAGAAACAGGTCAGCGCGATTTTCTTTCTGACCGGCGACTATGCAAAAAAAGAGCCGGCACTGGTTCGGCGGATGATTGCCGAAGGGCATACTCTCGGCAATCACGGCATGACACATGCTGCAATTCCGACGCTTTCGGATGAGGAACTGGAGCAGGAAGTTATGAGCCTGCACCGGTATATTCTGGAGCAGTACGGATATGAAATGCAGTATTTCCGTCCGCCCTGCGGCGAATACGATCAGCGTTCGCTTGAAAAGGTGCACTCGCTCGGATACCGTACCGTCTTCTGGAGCATGGCGCATGTAGACTGGAAAACGGATGCACAGCCGGAGCCCCGTGCAGCGCTGAAAAAACTGACCGATGCATCGCACGGCGGCGCAGTGTATCTGCTGCATTCCGTTTCTCCGGTGAATGCGGAGATACTCGGCGATCTGATTGATGCCTTTCGCGCAAAGGGATACCGGGTCTAAGAAATGAGGCGGGCTTTGTGCCCGCCTCGCAGTTTTTCGTAAAATTTGTTCTGTGTGTCATAAAAGTTTCGGTGCGGCAGCTTGCCGATATCAGCCTTTTTCAAAAGCTTGCGGGTATCCGGAGAAGTCGCCCTCCGGCAGCAGGTTTCGCTCCGTGAATCTTTGAGCAGCGCATGCTGCAAAGAAGACGGGGCTGCATTCATTTATCTTCTGATCAGGAGGAGCAGTCTGTGCCGCAGACTGCTTTTTTTGGCAAGCGAATAAAGCTTGTTGCGGAGATCCTCTGCCGTTTTGACATCTTCTTCGGAAACGGTTCTGTCGGAATACAGCACCGTTTCATAGACCGGAATAAAGCCGGTGCAGTCCAGAAGTTCCTCTTTGCCGGATTCCGTGATTCTGTTCAGAAATTCTGAGAGTGTTTCGTCCTCCTTCATCCGGAAGCCGAGATATCCGATATAGCGGAGATTCTGTTTTGTGAGGGCTCGGTATTTCCCTTCGCAGTTCATGTTCCGGTACTTCTTCCGCGAGACTGCAATGCTGATGAGATATACCAGAAGGAGAAAGCCGATGACTGACAGGGCGGGAATTACGAAAATCAGCGGATTGACGGCTTTTGCGCTCTGACCGGATGCATTCTGCTGACTGTCAGGCTCCTGCGGTTCATCGGGATTCTCCGGCTCCGTCTGATTCTGTCCGGGATCAAAAGAACTGTTCTCTATGACCTTCCAGCCCGTGTGATCGGCATAGCCGGGGGTCGGCTCAAAAGCAACCCAGCCTGCATTGTCAAAATACACCTCCGGCCATGCGTGCGCGTTGCTCTGCCGGACAAAGATATCTCCGTTCACGCCTTTCCTGACGCTGTAACCCTGCACATACCGGCACGGAATACCCATTTCATTTGCCATCAGGACAAATGCGGTCGTATAGTGCATACAGTAGCCCTTGCGGGAGGTGAACAGAAAATAATCGAGAAAGCTCTCCGCATCGGTCACAGAATCCGGAAGCGCACCGCAGTCTGTGGAATACTCCATGTTTCCGAGATATGATTCCAGCATTTTGACGGCTTCGTATCTGCTGTCCGAACTGTTCCGGATTTGGTTCAGGATTTCGTTTGCCTGTTCCGATAATCCGTAGGAATGGCAGTAGTTTTCATAAACCGATTTGCGGTAATTCTGATAATCTGCAAAGGTATAGCCGGATTGGTCCGGGATGTTCTCTGAAATGACGGTCTCATTCCATTCTGCTTCCGTAATCGGTTCGGCAGTGTCCAGCAGCTCCTGAAAATGCGGATTGCCGGAATTCAGCACATAACACGAAACCTTGTAGCGATCCTTGTATTCCAGCCTGTTTTTTGAGAATATGCTGCCGTTCTTTTCGTAGATTCCCGCTGTTTTTTCTCTGGTTTCCGCGAGTTTGATTTTCGCGGGAGAAAAGACATACTGCGTATTGTAAAATCGGTTTTCGTAATCCATATTCACTTTCTGGTAATAGTCCGGACGGGATTCCGGCGCAAATTTCCGGACAGCCGTTTCGGTTTCCATAGTATCGAGCATTCTGGATGTGTCCGCGCTTCCGTTACCGAAAACCCATTCCCTGCCTCTGAAATCGCCGCTGATGCAGCCGACAAGCTTCAGGTCTGTGACATTTTTATTATCTGCACGGATCAGAAGGACAAGCTCATCATTTCCGTTCAGCCCCGCAGAAAAGCCGCCGCTGTCCGAAAAACCGATGCTTGCGTAATCGTCGGAGGTATGAGTGAATCTGCCGTATAACCGGATTGCAAAGGTTGCAGCATGGTGATAGAGATTCTTTGCAAACTGCCAGCTGTACGGTTTATCCGGCGCAGGAATCAGAAAGACTGCCAGACAGGCGGCAAAAAACAGCGGAAATAATCCGTTGATATGCACTTTCATATCCGGACAGCCGCTCTTCTTCCATTTCCGCTGAACTTCCTCTGCCGTGCGGACAAAGAGAATGAAGCAGGTCAGTGCAAAAAATTCCTTCCGGATTTCCCGGTTCAGAACCGTGCAGGCAATGCAGTAAACCAGCGGTGCTGCCGAAGCCGCCCGTTTGAACCAGATACTGCGGTTCATCACGAAGCCGGCGATCAGCACGGCAGCGGAAAAGCAGCAGACCCAGATGATCCAGAAATACTTTGTAAAAAACAGATGCCGGTACTCCTTTCCGGCGGCGGCGGTCAGCCCGGCCAGAAAAACGGAGACAATTCCGATGCTGTAAAGTCTGCTTTTTTTCTTCATATGGCGAAGAGCAATCAGCCAGACGGAAACAATCAGGCAGACGGCATATCCGGTAATGCTTCTGTCCGGAATTCCCGCATAAGAACCGAACATCATCAGAAAGAGCATGGAAAACGGTAAAATCGAAATGATATCGTATACGGTATTCATGTGCCCGGCTCCTTTGCAAAATCATCGAACGGAGACATATGAATCAGTTTACAGTTTTTATAGCCGGAAAGATCGGGCAGAGAGTCCGTGCTGGCACTGATGATGCAGACGACCGCATACATGCCGTTTCCTTCCGTCTCTTTCAGGAGCGCGTCGGTGTCCGCATCCCATGATGACAGAATCAGAAAGATCATGGAGCTGTCAAACAAATTCCTTCTCCGCACCGCCGCTTCACGGAGAAGCCGGTGTGTTTGCTGCGGGCTGAACCGGATATCGGAAACCGCTTCATAAAATTCCTCGAACTTCCATGTGCTTTCGACTGTCCGGCATATCAGTTCCTGCTGCTGAAGATGATATTCTGCCGCGCAGATCTGATTTTTGCTGAAATAAAAGGCAAGTGCCAGCACCGTTTCGAGAATCCTGTTTTCCGCCGGCAGGAATTCCGACTGTTCGGTACCTGCCCGAACGGTATCTGTCAGAAGTGCAATCTGCTGATGATCCGAGCCTGTAAGCAGTCTTGTCATCAGATTTCCCGTCCTTGCAGACTGCGTCCAGTTGATCAGTCTGCGGTCGTCTCCGGGAACATATTCCCGGCTCAGCACATCCGGCTCGGATTTGCTCTGCTCCGAATCCCGGACAGCCTCGGACAAAACAATTTCACCGAGCGTATTCGTCTGAATCAGCTGCGGTTTTACAACGGCATGAATGCACTCCTTGTTCCTGTACCGAAACCGGAACAGACGGAAAAAGTCCTGAATCTCGATTTCTTTGATGCCGATTTCATATTCGCCCCGGTATTTGCAGATCAGTCTTGTTTCCTTTTCGATTCTGGTATGGGGTTTCAGTTCGTATTCCGTTTCGTCATCCAGATCGGTAATCGACGAAAACAATGAGAAAAACCGTACCCTGATGCTGACAAACTGGAGCGGATATTCATTCACCAGCGCAAACCGGTAACGGACAGGCTCGTTCACGGTGACAAATCTGTTTTCGAGTTCCTGATAAATATGAAACAGCATATAGACTGCCAGCAGATAAAACAGAGAAAGAAAAGGTGCAAGGGTCAGCAAAGTAAAAAAACCATAGGTGACCGTTCCGCCTTTCAGGCTGATTCCGACAACGGAAAGCACCCACAGGCAGAACCAGATGATTCTGTTTCTTCTCATCGGAAGCCCCCTTTTTTCTGACTGTGTGTTACAGCGGAATTTTAGTGTTTCGGATCAGTCTGCGGAGGATTTCATCCTTGTTTTCCTTTGCGATTTTTGCTTCGGAGGTCAGCGTCAGCCTGTGCGTAAAAATGTTCGGCGCGACTGCTCTGATGTCGTCGGGCTTGACAAAATCGCGGCCTTCGAGGAAGGCTTTTGCCTGCGATGCTCTGATAAGCGCGAGAACCGCTCTCGGACTTGCGCCGAGCACAAAGCGCTTTTCGTTTCTTGTCATTTCCGCCATGTTTCTCGCATAGCGGATGACCTCATCCTTGATTGCTGTCTGTTTGACCTGTTCTTTCATGCTGATGACATCTTCAGCAGTCACGATGCTTTCGACAGTATCGACGGTTTTTCCGTCCAGCATATTTTTTGTCATCCGGATCTCTTCGTCTTCTTCGGGATAATCCAGCGTAATTTTCATCATGAACCGGTCGATCTGTGCTTCGGGGAGGGGATATGTTCCCATAAACTCGACCGGATTCTGTGTTGCAATGACCATAAACGGCTGCGGAAGCGTATGCTTGACACCGCTGACCGTGGTCTGTCCCTCCGCCATTGCTTCCAGCAGGCTTGCCTGCGTTTTGGGCGATGTCCGGTTGATTTCGTCTGCAAGGACAATCTGATGCATGACAGCGCCCTCGCGGTACTCGAATTCACCGGTTTTCATATTAAAAATCTCGGTTCCCATGACATCGGTCGGGAGCGTATCGGGCGTAAACTGAATCCTTCCGAAGTCACACTTCACGGATTTCGCAAGGGCGGAAGCGAGCGTGGTTTTGCCGACGCCGGGGATTCCCTCCAGCAGGATATGCCCGCCGGAAAGAAGACAGATCAGCACATTCTCAATGATTTCTTCTTTTCCGACGAAGTATTCACCGATATGCTGTTTCAGCTTGTTGATCATGGGCTGTTCCTCCTTATTCCATTCGTTTTCAGCAGAAATGCTTTTCCCATATTATAGCATATTGTATTAAATAATGCAATGGGTGCAGATCATAAAGATTCAGTCGGAATCTTCATTGGAACTGTCACGGAGCCGCGCACGGCGCGGTTATAGCATATTTTACTGAAAAATACAATAAACTGAGCCCCGGTATTTTGAACCGGGGCTGTGCGATGAGTTTGATTGGGCTTTCGCCCTCTGCGCTAAATCTGTCCTAACGCAGAGGTAGGGCATCTGTTCCTTTGGAATCCCATTATCTATAAAACAAAGACAATATATTCTTTTTATTTGAAATGGGGTCTGGGGACTATGTCCTCAGCAGGGGTTTGGGGGCAGCGCCCCCATTATAATGCATCGCAGATACCACTTTATCTACAAGCCGGAGCCCCGGTATTTTGAACCGGGGCTGCTGTTTCTATTATTTCTGACTGTCTTTTTTGATGCATTCCCTGCACCGGATACAATCTCCGCAGCAGCCTCCGCCGCGCTTTGCAGCACGGATGCGGGATACAATTGCAGCAGTCAGTGCCGCAGCAATGAGAACAAGCAGAATATAATCAGTCAGATGCATTTATATCACTCCGATCATCACGGCAATCAACCGGACAGCACCGGCGCAGAGCCATGCCAGCACACACTGCCAGACAATCACTGTCAATGCCCATTTTCCGCCAAGCTCCCGCCTGACCGCTGCAATTGCCGCGACACAGGGCGTATACAGCAGCGAAAAAACCAGCATGGATGCAGCCGTCACAGTGGAAAGAGCGGCTGAAACATTTCCCTGAAAAAGAATTTTCATTGTAGATACAACGCTTTCTTTTGCCATAAAGCCGCTGACAAGCGACACGATGATGCGCCAGTCGTGCAGCCCGACCGGCTTCATAAACGGCGAAAGAATGCCGGCGATGCCCGCAAGAATACTGTTCTCCGGATCGGAGACCATATTCAGGTGCAGATCGAATTTCTGCAAAAACCAGACAGCAACCGTGGCAAGCAGAATGACAGAGAACGCTCTTTGCAGGAAATCCTTGGCTTTTTCCCAGAGAAGCTGCCAGACATTTCTCGCACCGGGCATCCGGTAATTCGGCAGCTCCATCACAAACGGAACTGCTTCTCCGCGGAACAGCGTTTTTTTATAGAGCAGGGCGATCAGAATGCCGGTCACAATGCCGAGCAGATACAGCCCGATCATAATCAGACCGCCGCGCTTTGGAAAGAAGGCACTGACGAAGAATGCGTAAATCGGCAGCTTTGCGGTACAGCTCATGAACGGTGTCAGTAAAATGGTCATTTTGCGGTCACGCTCACTCGGAAGCGTGCGGGTTGCCATGACTGCGGGAACCGAACAGCCGAACCCGATCAGCATCGGAACAATGCTCTGTCCGGACAGTCCGATCTTCCGAAGCAGCTTATCCATAAAAAATGCGACACGAGCGGTATATCCGCTGTCTTCCAGCAGCGAAAGGAAAAAGAACAGTGTTACGATAATCGGCAGAAAGCTCACAACACTGCCGACACCTGCGAAGATACCGTCGATTACCAGACTGTGGATGACCGGATTCACATGCTGTGCGGTCAGGGCTTTATCCGTAAGATCTGTCAGACGGTCAACGCCGGTTTCCAACAGCCCCTGAAAGAATGCGCCGATGATGTTGAATGTCAGCCAGAACACAAGCGCCATAATACCGATAAAAGCAGGAATAGCCGTATATTTCCCGGTCAGAATCCGGTCGATGCGACGGCTGCGGATATGTTCTTTGCTCTCTGCCGGCTTGGTAACAGTTTCGCGGCAGAGTCCGGTAATGAACGAAAAGCGCATATCTGCGATCGCCGCGCTCTTGTCAAGACCGCGTTCCCGTTCCATCTGCATCACGATATGCTGCATCATTTTCTGTTCATTTTCGTCGAGCTTCAGCTGCCGGATGACAAGATCATCACCCTCGACGACCTTTGCAGCCGCAAAGCGCAGCGGAATACCCGCCTGCTCCGCGTGATCTTCTATCAGGTGGCAGATACCGTGCAGGCAGCGATGAACCGCACCGCCGTGAACGGATTTGTCACAGAAATCCTGCCGCATCGGTTTCTCCTGATACCTGGCTATATGAACGGCATGTTCGATCAGTTCATCCACGCCCTCGTTTTTCGCAGCGGAGATCGGAACAACCGGTACGCCCAGCAGCTTTTCCATTGTGTTGACATCCACGCTGCCGCCGTTTGCCCGAAGCTCATCCATCATGTTCAGTGCCACGACAACCGGAATATCCATTTCCAGAAGCTGCATGGTCAGATAGAGATTGCGTTCGATATTGGTTGCATCTACGATATTGATAATCGCATGCGGCTTTTCCTGCATGACAAAATTCCGGGAGACAATCTCCTCATTGCTGTACGGCGACATCGAATAGATACCGGGCAGATCCGTCACCTCTGTGCCGGGATATGATTTGATTGCGCCGTCCTTCCGGTCAACGGTTACGCCGGGAAAGTTTCCAACATGCTGCTTTGAGCCGGTCAACCGGTTGAACAAAGTTGTTTTGCCGCTGTTCTGATTTCCGACCAGTGCAAAGCGGATAACCGTATCCTCCGGAAGCGGCGTTCCGCTCCCTTTCGGATGAAACTTTCCGCCTTCTCCGAGTCCGGGGTGTGCGGTGCGTTTCTTCTCCGGTTTCTGATGTTTTGCTTGTTCGGAATCGGAAATTTTTGCAACCTCAATCCGCTCCGCATCCGCAAGCCGGACGGTCAGTTCAAAGCCGTGCAGCCGCAGTTCGACAGGGTCGCCCATCGGTGCATATTTGACGACGGTGATTTCCGTTCCGGGAATGATACCCATATCCAGAAAGTGCTGCCGCAGGGCACCGTCTCCGCCCAATGCGGTAACCTTAGCAGATTCTCCGGGCATCATCTGTCTGACATTCATCCGTATCCTCCTCTGTACCGGATTCCCGAAGCGCTTCATGCCGTTTCCGGCGGAAGCAGCCCGCGATTCCGTTCCGGTGTCAGTTCCTTTTGACTGAACGCCAAATGGTTAGGTCTGCCTAACCTCAGGATATTATACAACATTTTCTCTGCTTTGTCAATAGATAAAGCGGAAATCTTTTTCGCCGGCATACAATGTCTCGACAGCTTTCCCGTCCGGTTTATGCTATACTGAATCCGGTGATCGGCATGATAATCTATCTTGATGTTCTGCTGCTTTCTAATCTCTGGGCAGATTATGCGCTTCTGTGTGCGACGGCGGCTGTGACGCATGTGCCGCTGAAGCGTCTGCGGGGGCTTTGTGCTGCGCTGCTCGGTGCGTGCGGTTCTCTGATGATTCTGCTCCCGCCGATGCCGCCGCCGGTTTGCCTGCTGCTGCGCTGTATTCTGACGCTCGCCGTATGTGCTGCTGCATTCGGCATCCGCTCCGTTCCGGCGCTGCTGCGGCAGAGTGCTTTTCTGACGGCTGTCAGCCTTTTTTTCTGCGGGACGGTTTATCTGCTGTCTCATGTATGGGAGCCGGTCGGGTGTTATACACAGAATACCGCAGTTTATACGGATGTTTCCCTGACAGTGCTGCTTGCCGGTACTGCACTTGCGGCAGCTCTGACAACGATCCGGACAAGATACCGCGCAAAGGCAAACCGCCGGAATTACCGGATTCTGCTGAATATTCAGGGAAAGCAATTCAGCCTTCCCGCACTTGCGGATACCGGAAACACGCTGCGCGATGCATTCACCGGCAAGCCTGTTGCCGTCTGTCCGTCATATGCACTGGAAGCATGGCTCAATCATTTTCCGGACAGCGTATCCGCTGCCGCTTCCTGCAAAAGCTTCCGGATGCAGCCCGTACAAACAGTCACCGGCAGGCGGCTGCTTCCGCTGTTTCAGCCGGATTCGGCTGCAATCTGCCGGGCGGATATTGCATCCGGTACATATCCGGTCGATCTGCTGATTGCAATTTCCGATCAATCCGGAACGGAAATCCCCGTCCTTGTTCCGGCATCTGTGATTCCATAACGGAGGGATACTGTATGAATCTGTTTGCAAAGCTTTTTCTTGCGATCCGTCTGACACTGCGCGGCGGAAGCTCTGAGGAGGAGGTCTATTATCTCGGTGGAACCGACCGCCTTCCCCCGCCGCTGACCCGTGCAGAGGAAGAAGCCGCTTTTGCCGCATTGACCGCCGGTGATGGTTCGGCAAGGGAAACTCTGATTGTCCGGAATCTTCGGCTTGTAGTTTATATCGCCAAGAAATTTGAATCGCCGAATGCCGCACTGGATGATCTCATCTCCATCGGAACCATCGGACTGATGAAAGCGGTCAATACATTTCATCCGGAAAAAAACATCAAGCTTGCGACCTATGCTTCCCGCTGTATTGAGAATGAAATTCTGATGCATCTGCGGAAAGTGTCGCAGTACCGTGCGGAAATCTCAATTGACGAGCCGCTGAATGTAGACTGGGACGGAAATGAGCTGCTGCTTTCCGATCTGCTCGGAACCGATGAAGACGAAGTTTGCCGGGACATCGAAAATGAATCCGAGCGCAAACTGCTCCGCGATGCCGTCAGCCGTCTGAATCCGCGCGAACGGCAGATTATGGAGATGCGCTTCGGTTTATCCGGCGGCAGAGAAAAAACACAGAAGGAGGTTGCCGATGCAATCGGTATTTCACAGTCTTATATCTCCCGGCTGGAAAAAAAGATCATCAAACGCCTCCGTCATGAGCTGGAGGATATGATTTTCTCATAAAAAAAGTGCCGCACGCCTCCGCAGGGAGGAATGCGGCATTTGTTTTTCAGCGCGGCTCACAGATGAGCTTCATCGCAGTCCGTTCTTCGCCGTCAATTTCGATACTGGCAAATGCGGGGATGCACACCAGATCAATTCCGATCGGGGCAAGATATCCGCGGGCAATCGCAATGGATTTGATTGCCTGATTTGCTGCACCCGCTCCGACAGCCTGTACTTCGACGACACGCTGTTCACGGATGACACCGGCAATTGCGCCGGCAACAGAATTCGGTGTAGAGTGAGATGATACCTTTAATACTTCCATTGGAAAAACCTCCTTAGTTCATGAAACTGCAAAATTATTGATACAAATAGGAGCAGGAACGGTACTGCTAAATTTAGTATAATACATTTCATGAAAAAAGTCAAGCTTTCAGCCTGAATTTGTGGATTCTCTTATAAAAATGCGCTCGATTTTGGTACAAATGCCGGATTCGCTGTCAATTTCGAGGAACACCGCATTCAAAATACAGGGACCTTCCGCCTCCGTAAACTGAACCGGACGGTGGAAACGCTGCTTTTCGACAGCCTGCCGGACATTGACCCCGAGAACGGATTCCGCTCCGCCGCACATTCCGGCATCGCTCAGATAACCTGTTTTTCCGATCAGGATCTCTTCATCGGCTGTCTGCACATGTGTATGTGTCCCGATGACCGCCGAAACTTTTCCGGCAAGATACCAGCCCATTGCTCGTTTTTCCGCAGTTGCCTCCGCGTGAAAATCGACCAGAATATTCGGTGTATCAATCTCATCCAGCAGACGGTCAATCACAAAAAACGGATTGTCCAGCGGCTCCATAAACGCGGTTCCCATCAGATTGATGACTGCAAGAGAAAATCTGCCGCAGTCCAGCAGGCAGACGCCGCTGCCGGGTGCGCCCTCCGGATAATTCGCCGGACGGAGAATCCGCTCATTGGAAAAAATGCGGTCGCAGCGGCGGCGGAAGCAGTGATTGCCGGTTGTGATGACATCGGCGCCGCCGGAAAACAGCATTTGTGACGACTGCTCTGTGATTCCGTTTCCGGCAGCGGAATTCTCACCGTTGACGACAATCAGATCCGCGCCGTATTCGCGCTTCAGTTTCGGTGCAAACTTCCGGAAGCACTGGGTTCCGCATTCGCCTACAACATCTCCGAACATCAGCAGTTTCATGCTTCCGCCCTCGCTTTCACTCTATAACCAGTGTGTATCCGCCCGGTTCGGTCGATGTCAGAAGTGTTGTGACTGAAGTCGTTGAACTCTGTGACAATCCGGTTTGAGAGGTAACCGGCAGGGATTCAGTTCCGCTCACGCCGGAACCGCTTGTTTCAGATCCGCTCACGCCTGTGCCGTTCTCCGGCAGACCGGTTCCGTCCGTTGCAGTTGTGGTGGTTTCCTGCTGTTCGCGCAGATAATCCCAGTAATCGGTTTTGGTTGTCAGGACAATACTGCTGACCGCAGGCTCGGATACCTCCGATGAACTGCCCTTCTGATCGCCGCGGATCAGACTGACCAGTGCAATCAGGATGAACACACAAAGCACTGCCAGAACTATCGTATAGATTTCGCGCTTTTCCATAGCGTAAGCCTCCGTTATTTTTTCCGGTGTTCACCGGCAAGCGGGTTGCTGTCAATCGCATCCTGCCGCTGTTCACTGGAAAGATGTGTATAGATTTCCGTTGTTGCAATGGACTGATGTCCGAGTATTTCCTTGAGTGTCAGCGTATCGACATGACCGTGCTGATACATCAGTGTCGCGGCAGTATGCCGGAGCTTGTGCGTGGAAAGACCTCTTCCGGAAAGACCGGATGCCGAGAGCATATTCTCGACAATCTGCTGTACTCTGCGCCTGCTGATCCGGCGGTGATTCCGGCTCAGGAAGAGCGCATTCGGCTCCTGCGGCGGATTCTCACGCGACTGAATATACTCATGAAGTGCGGACAGACAGGCATCGTTCAGATAGACAATACGTTCTTTGCTTCCTTTACCCAGCACACGGATCTGCCGGTCGAAGAAATCCACATCCCCGACATTCATGCCCACAAGCTCCGAAAGCCGGAATCCGCAGTTCAGAAACAGCGTTACGATGCAATAATCCCGCAGGGAATCCTCGCTTTTTTCATTTTCGGCGCTTTCCAGCATCCGGCGGCTCTCCTCCAGTGTCAGAAAGCGCGGGAGATTTTTCTTGACTGTCGGCAGTTCCAGATTCTGACAGGGATCGGCTGCAAGCAGTCCTTTTGTCTTGGTCAGATAGCGGAACAGGCTCCGCACCGCGCTCATGCGCCGGGAAACCGAACGCGGCGTATTCCCGCGGTCGTCGCGCAGATAGCGGATATAATCATACAGCACGGAAACCGTAACCTGTTTCAGCTCTGTCTCGGTGACATCCGATACGGAAATTTCGCCGGCCTCCGAAACCGGGAGACCGGAACGGGTGCAGTGCAGCCAGCGCAGAAACAGCAGCAGATCCTGATAATACTCTGTCACGGTTCTTTGCGCTTTTCCGCGGATAACATCGAGATAGGTCAGATAATCGTTCAGAAACAGCGGATTCTGACTCCGGTCAATTCCCATCTGTGCACCTCCCCCGTCTTGCATTCTCTGCTTACGGCTATTATACCACATAACGGCGGAAAACACAATGGGCGGAGACAAAAAAGATTCCGCAGGATATCTGTAATCTGCAACAAAGGGGAAACCCGCATTGCGGTTTCCCCCTCTGGTTGTCTGTGCCGTTTCAAAGCAGATCGAATTATGATCTGGAAAATGCACGGTATTTCATCATTTCGCCGGTTTCGATATCCAGATTCACCTCATACTCGTAGCCTGCGGTTTCAAATTCCAGTTCATAAACATAAGTGCCGTTGTTGCGGTCAATTTTTGCTTTGGTAAATGTCAGCGTGCTGTCGTCGCTCAGACCGGCTGTTGCAAGCACGATTTCCCGTGCGCGCAGCAAGCCGATTGACTTCGAGGTATCTGCCGAAACAGGATGCACATCGACGGTATTGGTCATGCCGTTTCTCGCGTCTATTTCAATCGAATACTGTGTTCCGTCATCAAGCGTGAATGCGATCAGATACAGGCTGCCCTCAAATTTGATCTTGGTAAAAATGACATCGTTCTCACTGTAATCTCCGACACGGGAAAGCGCTTTCTTCTTCGCTTCCTCGGCGGAAATCACATCGGACGGATTGACCGTAACCGGTTCCTCTGCCGTGTATTTCACCAGAGCACCGGTTTTTGCTTCGAGCTGCACACGGTACAGTCTCCCGCGTGCATCTGTCAGTTCATATTTATACAGACTGAGCTGATCGTCTGTTTCACATTTTTCCTTCAGGAACAGTGCCGCTTTCAGATTGGCTGTTTTCAGCACGCGCTGCCGCATTTCTCCGCGCGGAATCCAGCCTTCCGTATTCATCTGCACGCTTTCCGCAGTTTGCTGTTCCAGTACCGCGCCGCTGCCCGCATGGAGCTTTATTATATACCGCTTTTCACTGCTGTCCTGCAATTCCAGCTCATAGCAAACCGGTTCGGAACTGAGTTTCAGCTTTGTGCTGAGGAAAACGGCATCTGCATCCGAAATGCCCGCTGCCGCTTCTGCACGGCTCTGCGCCTCATCTATGGAGAGATACTGTTCTTTCATCCGTTCAAATTCGGCGGAATGAAATTCCGGTTCCGAATTCGCTTCGGCAGGAAGTGTCGGCTCGGAGACAGGCTTTTGTCTTGTTCTCGCAAAGAGAATCAGACCGGCACAAAGCGCTGTGAAACAGAGTGCAGCGGCGATAATTGCCCAGAGCGGAAGCGTCACTGTCCTGCCGTGTTTCTCTTTTCCGGTTTCCTTTCTGGTTATTTCCCGGACGCTGTCGGCTGCGGCAGTTTGTTCAGCGTGCTGATTTCTGGCAGCATCAAGCCCCTCACGCAGCGCCTGCGCATCGGTTTCAGTCCAGACGATCTGACGAACGGCTTCCCGCAGCCGTTCCGAATCCGGCTGGATGCCGCTTTGCAGGAAGGTCAGCTGCCGGAGTGATTTTTCCACACTCCGCTCGAATTCTTCCGGCGCAGTCTGCCGGACGGAAGCCGCCGTGCCGTCCTCAAATTCCGAAAGATGCAGAGCAAGGTTTCTTCTTCCGGATGCAGTGAGTTTCAGCAGCGGCAGGAGCGGGCTGTCCTCCGGAAAATCGTGTTCGGTTACTTTATCCGGTGCCCGCATCTGGCAGATACGCAGAAGCTGAGAAAGCGCCTCTTTCTCAGGATGATCTGTCTGTTTGCGGTCGGCGGCGGCAATTGCTTCCGTGACAGCAGTCCGTGCCTCACGGAAACTGCCAAGATAAATTGCAGCAACCGGATACAGTTTTGCCGCTGTCATCTGCTCGGACCCCATATGTGCACCTTCTCTCACCGAGTATTTTCACAGATATTATAACATATTATATTACAAAACGCAATGGGAGAAACGGAAAAAGATTCTGAGGAAATCCTATGGGGACTGTCTCGGAGCCGCGCACTGCGCGGTTATAACATATTATATTACAAAACGCAATGGGAGAAACGGAAAAAGATTCTGAGGGAATCCTATGGGGACTGTCTCGGAGCCGCGCACTGCCCGCTTAGCAATAATTTCTCAAAACGACCTATCTAGGTGAATTTCAAGTTGTTGCGTTGTTTTCAGCGCATCTCGCATGAATCATGATTCTGTAATTTGAACCAAAAATCTCTATTTTGAGCCCATTTTCAGCCCAAGTTCCCACGCAAGTTCCCGCAAAATAGTTCCCACAACCAGCATACACTAGCCCTCAAACTACATGGGAATTTGCGTAAGGGAATCACTGAAGATCACTCAACTAACAATTGAATAGTATCCGTATGCCCGATTTTTCGTCCATGAAAAACCGGGCTATTTTTATGCCCTGTTGCTGGGGGTGATGCCAATGTAAACAAGAATTCAGATCGAACTTACCCAGTGGCGTGTGCGATTTCAGCCAAATTTCGCACACGAAAATGAAAATCCATATCTTTCAGGAGGTTGATTACTATGAAACAGATGACTTTGACTCTCCTTTCTATGTACGCAGCAGCAGCCAAGCTCGGCTACAGCCTGCCCTTTATGAACGAGATCTGCAAGAGAGCATTTTGGAGCGGTCGCCCGTTCCATGTCCTCAAGGACGCGAACAACAAGTATTTCATTGAGGCGAACAGCCTTCAGCGATACATCGACAGCTGCCCGGACTTCAACCCGTATGAGATTCCCGGCGTGTTTGAGCCCGACAATTATGATGAGGACGCACCGATGGACGAATCCGTGTTCATTCTGACCGAGGATATGCTCCCGCAGGTCTGCGG
>JAFWVK010000036.1 GCA_017518255.1 Oscillospiraceae bacterium | reverse complement strand
TTCAAAGGCTTGCGGGTGTCCAGAGGGCGGCGCCCTCTGGTCGCTGCCCGCAGGCAGCGAAATATCCTGTTAGCATCAAAAAAGCGCTAAAGAAGGGGGTATCGGGGGAGGGAAAACAAGAGTTTTCTCTCCCCCGATTATTAATCATTCGTACATCTGTTTCGGGAGCTCATTGAAGCGGAAAATACTTTTTCGACAGACTAAAGCGGGGAGGAATGTTGTTTCCTCCCCGCTTTTCTGATATTACCACATTGAGTCGCCGTCGTTCTGATAGCGATTTTCCTCGGCATCCCAGAAAAAACGTTCCATTTCGGCTTTCATTTGTGCGCCGCGGGCGCGTGTCTCCTTGACGAGTGCGTTCATGTCCGTATACAGCGCATCCATATCGGCGGATAAGTCCTGTACGCTGTTTTGCAGCGTACTGAATTCTTCGGCAGCCTTCGCGGAGGCATCCTGCATTGCGCCTGTTTTACTGCTCAGTTCATCAAGCCTTTTCCGGAACACACGCATCCTTTTTTTCTGGTTCAGCTGTTCCTGAATCATTTCCGTCTGTGCTTCCGTGACCGACCGGAGCTTTTCGGAGAGCTGCTGAAGTTTTTCCTCATGAAGCTGCGACTGCGCGGTCAGTTTTCCGATCATCTTCTCCATGTCTTCGTTCTGGGATTCCAGCTCTGAAAGCCGAAGCGTAAGATCATCCATGTCAAGGCTCCTTTCCGGCGCGGACTGCCCAATGATATAATGCATTTATTATAATCCATACCGCGGGAATTGTCAAGTGCAGCGAACAACCCAAATGCGGGGAGAAAAAACGCCGTTTCTTCTCCCCGGTTAAAGTCCGTTATGCCAGTTTTACAACGAGTGTCACTTCAAAGCAGCCGTCCCTGACAGCGGCATATGCCTCTCCGCCCATCAGGCTCATCAGGCGGCGGCAGATAAAGAGCCCCAGTCCGTTTCCGGGGACATTCTCTGCATTTTTGCCGCGCCGGAAGCTGTCAAAAATCTGTGTCAGTTCCGCCGGATCCAGTGTGCATCCGGTATTGGATACCGTGATCATTTCGCAGCCGTCCATTTTCTCAAAGCTGATGGCGATGCGTTTGCCGTCGCTGTATTTGATTGCGTTTTCGATGAGATTCTGCATACACTCCGCAAGGCGGTCCGGATCGCAGGACAGAATGCAGTCATCATATTTCTGCACGGCAAATTCTGTGCCGGCGGCAGCAATCTGAATGGCATACCTTGCTTCGATCCGTTCGATGATACTGCTGAGGAAGGCTTCTCCGGGATGAACCTCGAAATCCATAAAATCTTCGCTGGCAGCTTTGGTGATCTCGCTGACAAAATGCTCGATTTCATCTGCACGCTTGTTGATGCTTTCAGCGGTTGCTCGCTGCTTGGCTTCATCCTTGTAGAGCCCTTTCGCCAGTGCTTTGGCGTTCAGCTTGATTGCGGAGAGCGGCGTTTTGATGTCATGGGAAAGCGAGAGCAGGAGCAGCTTTTTGTCCTTCTGCATTGTGATTTCTTTTTTGCGGCTGTCCTCAATGCTTTCGCGCAGCAGATTGACCCCCCACGTAAATTTCCCGAAAAACCGGCTTTTTTCCTCCGGAATCGGAACGGCGAGATTGCCCTTTGCCAGTTCTTTCGGGACATTGTTCAGCCTGCTGAACGGTTTGACGATATTCCGGCGCAGATAAAGCAGCAGTGCGGATACCGTCAGGAACAGGATTCCTAAGACGCAGTTTACGGCAATCAGATTTTTATAATCCTTTGTTTCATCGTATTCGACACGGTATGGCTTTCCGTTTGCTTCGATCATCAGATAATGTGCATCCGTGACAAAGAGGGGTCCGTCTTCCTGCGAATAAACGCCGGTCAGATGCGGATAATCGGAAAGATTGTAGCTGCCGGTTTCCCGCAGGCTGTCCGATAGCCGCTTTGCCTCAACGCGGTACAGACCGGCGGAACCGGAATCATGCAGGCACAGATAAATATTGAGTACAGCCGTCAGCAGGACAAATATGCAGAGCATCAGGATACAAAGTCTTTTGAACGATTTCATACGAACTTGTACCCCACGCCCCAGACTGTCAGCAGGCGATTGGCATTCTTCGGATCATCGCCGAGCTTTGCACGCAGCCGGTTGATATGGACATGGAGCGTTTGCATCTCCGAATCGCTGTCGCTGCCCCAGACCGTGTTAAACAGATATTCTTTTTTCATTGCCTTGCCCTGATTTTCAACGAGCAGAGCCAGCAGGTCAAATTCCTTTGACGTCAGTTCCAGCGGCTGACCGTCCAGTTCTGCCGTGCGGTCTGCTAAATTCAGCGTGACACCGCTGGCGGTGAGCGTATCGCGCTGATACCTCCGCTTGAAAATCCCCTTGATTTTAGCAATCAGAATGTCAATGTCATAAGGCTTTTCGATATAGTCATCCGCACCGAGCTGCAAACCGTTCAGCTTGTCCTCCTTGCCCGTCCGGGCGCTGACGACCAGAATCGGCGTATCCGTGCTCTCGCGCAGCTTTGAGCAGACGGCAAAGCCGTTGCTGTCGGGCAGATTGATGTCCAGCACAACCAGTTTGGCACCGTAGCGCTCAAAAAGCTCCACGGCACGGGCTGCACTGTCCACTGCCGAAACCGTATAGCCCTCGGAACGGAGAAAATCCGTCAGAAGAACCGCCAGTTCCGTATCATCTTCAACAATCAGGATATCGGTCATATCATCACTTCCTTCCGGATAATTATACCATAGTCTGCAAGAAAACGCAATGGGAGCCGCAAAAAAAGATTCCGCCGGAGACTGCACGGAAATAAAATCAGAATCCCGCTGCCGAAGGGAGGGAATGCCCTGTGCAATTGCAGATTTGCAAATACCGTTGGCATATAAAACAGGCTGCGTAATGCAATTCAGCAATCAGCAGCCTGTTTTGGATTCGACAGTATTTGATTAAATTTCCGGAAGTTCATAGCCTTGTTCGGTCATGCAGCTTTTTAGGCGAAGATAGGTTTCCTCTCTGATGATATGCCCGGTTTTGCAGGCATCCATTTGCCGTCACCCCAGCCGTAAGAGCCGAACAGCAATACAGGTTTTGCCGGTGCCGCTACGGTAAATATCCGCTGTTTTCATATAAAAACCGCATGAAAATGATATATCGAACAGAAGAATCTGTACCGAACGTATTTATCCGCTGTACTGCTCCAGCAGCTTTTTCAGTGCGCTGACACTGGCGCTGTGAACATGCTTCACCGGAATTCCCTGCTTCTCGGAGCGGTTTTTCACTCCTGCAAGCATTTTGTGTGAACAGGTGCTTGTGAACACGACCAGAAGATCCGGCTGACCGATTTTGTTCTCAAAATCAGCCGGCATTTGCGTGAAGACTTTGGATTTCCACTGATACTGTTTGCAGATAGTCTGATAGCGTGCTGCCATGCGGTCATTACCGCCTACGATGACTAAACTCATATGAGCCTCCTTATTTGGTTAGCTGATGCTAATATGCCGCGAAAAATAAAGAACGGAGCCATTCGTCCTTTTTTTGAGTTACCGCATGCTAACTACTGAAATTATATCATATATATCCGGATTTGTCAAGCCGTTTTCATGATGATTTTTCGCAGTCAAAGCTTGACAGAATCTGCGTTTTATGCTATAACCGCGCCGTGCGCGGCTCCGTAACAGGTTCCGTGAAATTCCCGATATGACGATATGATCTTTTTTACTGTATCCATTGACATTTCCGGCATAATATGCTATAATGCATTTAGTTAGCATAGCGCAACTAAAAGAAGTTGAACAATCTGTGTCCGAAGAAGCAATGGTTCGCAACTGTGCGCCGACACTCGCGGGAATCAAAACAGGAAATCTGTTCAGCTACCGGTATGACAGCACGGAGCAGATGCGGGAATCTCTGCGTTTCTGGAACCGCAGACTGCATGACAAGGGGGTTCGCATTCTGCCGCTGCGATACTGCAACAATCAGGCATTGATTTATCTTTACCGTCCTGCGCATCTTGCAAACGATCTGCATGACGATGAAGCAAAAGCACTCCTGCGGGACTGCGGATATGTGCCGGAATATGCCGGACAGTGTATTGTGCGGCTGATGCAGCGGCTCAGAGAATCAGATGATTTTCCGCATGAAATCGGGCTGTTTCTCGGTTATCCGCCCGAAGATGTTTCAGGCTTTATCACGCAGCATGCCTGCGGTTATAAATGCGCCGGCTGCTGGAAGGTTTACGGTGACGAAGCAAAATGCCGCAGACTTTTTATGCAGTATAAGCAGTGTACAAGATTATATGAAGACTGTCTGAAATGCGGTACGGACGTTGTGTCTATGACAGTATCTGATAAAGGAGGAGCGAAATGCTGAAAATTACAGCAAAAATCAGCGGAATGTCCTGCCCCATGTGTGAAGCGCACATCAATGATCTGATCCGGAATCACTTTGCGGTCAAAAAGGTGACATCTTCGCATAAAAGCGGAGAAACTGTTATCCTGACGGAACAGGAAATCACGTTTGCGCAGATTTCCGAAGCGCTGAAGGATTCCGGCTATTCGCTGACTGATGTGCAGTCTGAGCCTTATGTAAAAAAAGGACTGTTCCGGCGATAAAACCTCATGCATATGCAAAAGCAGCAGTACAAGGAAGTGTCTGCTGCTTTCAGCTTGTCGGGAAACCCGCTCTGCCGATTATAAATGTTTTGATCCAACTTTTTCAAAAGTTGGCGGGTATCCAGAGGGCGGCGCCCTCTGGTCGCCGTCCGCAGACGGCGAAACGCCCTGTTTGCATCAAAAAAGCGCTAAAGAAGGGGGTATCGGGGGAGGGAAAACAAGAGTTTTCTCTCCCCCGATTATCAATCTTTCGTACATCTGTCTCGGAAACATATTGTAGTCAAAGATACTTTTTCGACAGACAGAAAGCAGCAGTACACCGAAGTGTCTGCTGCTTTCTGTTATACTGATTTTGCAAAGCTTTCCAAATCCTGCTCCGGAATTTCCGCAATCAGTGCAAGAATCGCATTCTCCCGGTTGTGAAAATCCGGAAAGCATTTTTGCATCATCGCATCAATCCGGTTGTAATAATCCTGATACCGCACAGCCGTATCTGTACCCTTTTCCGTCAGACGGATGACATTGCTGTGATCCTTTTCGATCATGCCCAGAGCTGTCAGAATCTGCAGCATGGAATGCACACTTGATTTTTTATAACGCAGGTAATCTGCAAGATATGCATTGCGAATCGTTTTATTTGCATCGGAAAATGCCTTCATTGTCAGCAGATAGCGGATATTTGCAGGCGTCAGTCTGTCGTTTGTTTCCATCATTACACTCCTGAAGCGGGCAGCATATCGGAATATGCCGCCCGCCCGTTTTAATGCTTATGGCATGTGCCGCAGCAGCCGCAGTGTGCGCAGTCACACCCGCAGGACGATTTTCCTTTCTTTTTGTTCCTGACCGCTGAAAGGATGATTGCAGCCACAACCGCAAGCAGAATCAGCGAAATGACAATCGTACCGAGGTTCTCTGTCAACCACGCAGGCATTGAAATCAGCTCCTTTGAACTCTGACTTTCTCCGTCAGTTTCGAGGCTTCTTTGTACTTCTTAATGAAAAGCATATAGACGATTGCAGCAAGAATCAGGATTGCAAAGATCAGTCCGACCGGGTTGACCTTTCCGGTGAACAGTCCGCCGAACTGGTTAATCATCAGCGCAATTGCATAGGCAAAACCGCACTGATAGCCGATTGCAAACAATGTCCACTTGGCATTGTTCATTTCACGCTTGATCGCACCGATTGCCGCAAAGCACGGTGCGCAGAGCAGATTGAACACGAGGAAGGAGAATCCTGTTACGCCGGTGAAAGCAGCGCCGAGTGTCTGCCAGACGGTCTGATCGCCGCCGCCGTAGAGAATGCCCATGGTGCCGACAATGTTTTCCTTTGCAACCAGACCGGTGAACGATGCGACCGCCGCCTGCCAGTTGCCCCAGCCAAGCGGTGCAAAGAGCCATGCAATGCCGCTGCCGATCTTTGCGAGAATCGAGAGGTCAAGCTCATCTTCGGAGAGCATCCGGAAGCCGTCGTCCGTGAAGCCGAAGAAGGATGTAAACCAGACAAAGATTGTCGAGAGCAGAATGATTGTACCTGCCTTTTTGATGAACGACCAGCCGCGTTCCCACATCGAACGCAGGACATTGCCGAGCGTCGGCATATGGTATGCGGGCAGCTCCATGACGAACGGAGCAGGGTCGCCGGCAAACATTTTTGTCTTTTTCAGCATGATGCCCGATACGATGATTGCAGCCATGCCGATGAAATATGCAGATACCGCGATCAGCGGGGAGCCGCCGAAGATTGCGCCTGCAATCATCGCGATGAACGGAACCTTTGCGCCGCAGGGGATAAAGGTTGTGGTGATAATGGTCATGCGGCGGTCGCGCTCGTTTTCAATGGTACGGCTCGCCATGATGCCGGGAACGCCGCAGCCGACACCGACCAGCATCGGAATGAACGACTTGCCGGAAAGACCGAATTTGCGGAATACTCTGTCAAGCACGAATGCAATACGTGCCATATAGCCGCAGGCTTCGAGGAAGGCGAGCAGCAGGAACAGCACGAGCATCTGCGGAACAAAGCCCAGCACTGCACCGACACCGGCAACAATACCGTCAAGGATCAGACCTTTCAGCCATTCCGCCGCGCCGGCTTTGTCCAGACCGCTCTCAACCAGAGAGGGAATGCTCGGTACAAAGGTGCCGTAATCGGCAGGATCGGGTTCGTCGAAGCCGTTTTTCTCGAAGTATTCAACTGCTTCCTGATAGGAAACGCCGATGACCTCTTCTTCGTCTGCACCGTCCGGCACAGCATCGAAATAAACGGTCTTTTCAATTGTTTCAAGGGTTTCCTCATCCTCCAGAGCGATAACCGCCGAGCTTTCGCCCGTGACTGCTTTCATCTCTGCAAGCGCTGTATCCGCATCGAAATCCTCCGCCTCGGTGTCCAACTCGTAATATGCGCTGACCGCGTTTGAAGCGTCCTCGTACTCTCCTTGCTTTTCCTCATACTCTGATGTTCCCATGCCGAACAAATGGAAGCCGTCGCCGAAGAGATTATCGTTCGTCCAGTCGGTTGCCCATGCGCCCGGTCCGACCATCGCAATCAGATAAACGAGGAACATGATTGCGGCGAAGATCGGCAGACCGAGAATCCGGTTTGTTACAACCTTGTCGATTTTATCCGAGGTCGTCAGCTTTCCGGCATTGTGCTTTTTGTAGCACGCCTGAATGACCGATGCAATGTAAACATAGCGCTCGTTTGTAATGATGCTTTCGGCGTCGTCGTCCAGTTCCTTTTCCGCGGCTGCAATATCCTGTTCCACATGGCTGAGTGTTGCTTCGGGGATGTTCAGCTTTTCGAGAACTTTGTCATCGCGTTCAAAAATCTTGATTGCATACCAGCGCTGCTGTTCCTCCGGCATATTGTGTACGACAGCTTCCTCAATGTGTGCAATCGCGTGTTCAACCGGTCCGGAGAAGGTGTGCTGCGGAATTGTTTTGGTATCCTTTGCCGCTTTGACCGCAGCTTCCGCAGCCTCTTTGATGCCCGTGCCTTTCAGCGCGGAGATCTCAATAATCTCGCAGCCGAGCTGGCGGGAGAGCTCCTTGGTGTTGATTTTGTCGCCGTTCTTTTTCACGACATCCATCATATTGACGGCAATGACAACCGGAATGCCGAGCTCAACAAGCTGCGTGGTCAGATAGAGGTTGCGTTCGAGGTTTGTGCCGTCGATGATGTTGAGAATTGCGTCGGGGCGCTCGCCGATCAGATAATTACGGGCGACAACTTCCTCCAGCGTATACGGAGAAAGAGAATAGATGCCGGGCAGGTCGGTAATGGTTACGCCGTCGTGATTTTTCAGCTTGCCTTCCTTTTTTTCAACGGTGACGCCCGGCCAGTTTCCGACAAACTGGTTCGATCCGGTCAGAGCGTTGAACAGCGTTGTCTTGCCCGAATTGGGGTTGCCGGCAAGGGCAATACGGATATCCATATTCATGCTTCCTTTCTTTGGTTAGGTTAGACTAACCTATGCTTACAGTGAATTACTGCACTTCAATGAGTTCGGCATCTGCCTTGCGGAGCGACAGCTCATAGCCGCGTACCGTGAGTTCCATCGGATCACCGAGCGGCGCAACCTTGCGCACATAGATTTCCGTTCCGCGTGTGATTCCCATATCCATAATGCGGCGCTTGATTGCGCCTTCGCCGTGCAGCTTCACGACCTTCGCCTTGCCGCCGACCGGGATATCTCTGAGTGTCTTCATTTGCAGTTCCTCCTTACACCATAATTTTCCGTGCCATATCCGCGCCGATTGCAACGCGGGATTCCTTGACTCTGACGATCACGTTTTCGCCGAGATTGCTGATGAGCGTGACCGTTTCGCCTACCGTAAAGCCGAGACTTTCGAGATGCAGCTTGAGTGCGGGCGTTCCGCCGATTTTCCGGATTGTCAGCGGCGTGTCGGCATCAGCCAGACTGAGCGGTAACATTGAAAAACTTCCTTTCTGTTAGCGTTAGCTAATCTTGGAGCAAAAGCGATTGGTTAGAATTCGCTAACCAATCATATTTTAGCACTTCCGTTTTTATTTGTCAAGTGGTATCCGGAAATGCATGATATTTTCGGAAGATTGAATAATTGTTTGCGGATGCTAACTTTGCGAGTTGTACTGTATGTCAAACAGACGCAAAATATGCCTGCCTGCGGGAGGGCTCTTTCCGGATGCATGACAAGGATGCATTTGTTCTCTGCTTTTGGCGCCTCTCTGACGGGCAGTCGGAAAAAATACGGACATTTCTTTGCGTTTGCCCATTGCTTTTTTTTCGGAATTATGGTATACTGTATGCGAATGCCGGTAAAGGGGGCGCGGATATGCCGGAGGAAGTGATGCTGCGGGAAATGAAGATGCTGGCGCGGCGGACTGTGTTTCTGAATATTGCCGCATATCTGGTCAGCGTCATCGTGCTCGGCGCAACGCTTTCCTTTGCAGCAGGCTTGCTGCTGGGCAGTGCCGTGCTGTTCTGCTCGCTGTTTCTGCTGCGGTACAGTGTTCTGCGTATGGCGGAAGAGGCAAAACGTACCGGTATCCCAAACAGGCGGCGCTATCGTTTTTTTTATGCGCTGCGGCTCTTTGTGTTCGCGGCAGCCTTCGGAACGGTTGTGATATTCCGGAGATATATTTCGCCGGTAGCAGTCGCAGTCCCGATGCTTTATCCCAGGCTGGTCTATACCGCGGGTGCAATCTTTACCCGGAGCACACCGGATTCCGGGCAAAAAAAGAGGTGAGATTATACATCTATGGCAATTCCAAAGGTACTGAGAGGACCTGAAAAGCTGGAAGTCAGCGGACCGAAAGTCATCAAAACCTTTCATCTGTTCGGCATGAAAATCAATTTTACGGAAACGGTCATTCTGGAATGGATCGTCATGGCAGTGATTCTGTTAACTGCATTTTTGCTGACACGGAACCTGAAAGTGCGCGGTACATCCAAGCGGCAGGCAATTGCGGAAATGGCAGTGGAGGCGATTACCGGGCTTGTCCGTGACACCATGGGCAGACGCTGGCTCTGGTTTACGCCGTATATTGCAACGGTTTTCTGCTTCTCCATTTTCGGAAGTCTCATCAGTCTGTTCGGCGTGCGGTCGGTTACATCCGACTTTTCGGTGCTGCTGACATGGGCTGCAATCACCTTCGTGCTGATTACCGCAACC
This sequence comes from Oscillospiraceae bacterium, assembly GCA_017518255.1. Lineage (GTDB taxonomy): Bacteria > Bacillota > Clostridia > Oscillospirales > Ruminococcaceae > Firm-04. Next base: position 113,697 of record JAFWVK010000036.1, on the reverse strand, counting down.
AAGATCCGCTGCGGCGGCGTGAAGGGGTATCTGAAAGGCTTCGGAGATCCGATTCCCGTGATGCTGCCGATCAATGTCCTGAGCGAGATCTCAACCCCGACGGCAATGGCACTGCGTCACTTCGGCAATATCGCAGGCGGCTCGATTATTATGGGACTGATCTATTACGGACTGGCAAACCTGAGTCATATGATCCGGCTTCAGGTCCCGCTTCTGACAGTCGGTATTCCGGCTGCGCTTTCCCTGTATTTCGATCTGTTCTCGGATTTTATGCAGGCGTTTATCTTTATCATGCTGACAATGGTCTTTATCAGCAATGCCGGTCCCTCTGAGGATGCGGCATAAACCGCTTTTTGTTGATTATGATTTGGAGGTAAAAATATATGGAACCCATGGCAATGAGTGAAGCAATTGTGCTCGCAGGCTCCGCAATCGGTGCGGGTCTTGCAATGATCGCCGGTATCGGACCCGGCATCGGTGAAGGTTATGCAGTCGGCAAGGCGTGTGAAGCGATTGCAAGACAGCCCGAAGCTTCCGGCGCCGTCACGAGAACAATGTTCGTCGGATGCGCCGTTGCGGAATCGACCGGTATTTACGGCCTGATTATCGCGCTGCTCCTGATTTTCCTGAAGCCGTTCACCTGATCGGCAGGAAGAAACCGGAAAAACGCGAAGAAGGGCTGATTTGAAAACATGAAACTTGGATTTTTATCCATTGATCCCGGAACCATCCTGTTCACGCTTGCCAATACGCTGATTCTGTTTCTGGGGCTGCGGCATTTTCTGTTCAAGCCGGTCAATCAGATTCTCGAAAAGCGGCAGACGGCTGTCGATCAGGCACTGAAAGATGCTGAGGATGCTCGGAGCCGCGCGGAAACTGCCGAAGCCGAATACCGGGAAAAACTGGACAGGGCGAAGGAAGAATCCGCCGAGATGATGCGCGATGCAAGCAGAAAAGCGCAGAAGCGTTCGGATGAGATCATTGAAAAAGCAAGAGCGGAAGCTGCCGGAATCATGCAGCAGAACGCCGAGGAGCTCGAACGCGAAAAGCGCCGTGCGGAGCATGAACTGCGCGGGGAAGTCTCCGGGCTGGCAGTTCTGGTTGCGGAAAAGGTCGTCGGACGGGAAATCAATCCGGCGGATCACGCAAGACTGATTGATGAGTTTATAGATTCGGTGGGTGATGCAGAGTGAGTTCCGAAGTATCTGCGGTATACGCAAATGCACTGTTCTCGCTTGCACGCGAACAGGGGGATGCCTCCCTGCTGGAAACCCGCGCCGATCTGAGACAGATTGCAGTGCTGTTCTCTCTCAATCCCGATCTGACAAGACTGCTCTCTCTCCCGACCATTTCTGTCGGAGAGCGGCTGGATATCGCAAAAACAATCTTCGGGACAGAGGGAAATGCATGCTCGCTGCTGTTTCTGCTGATTGACCACGGCAGAGTCCCTTTCCTGAATGAGATCGCGGATGATTTTGATGCGCATATGCTGGATTATCAGGGAACGGTTGAGGTGCATGTCACAACGGCGGTTCCGCTGAATCCGGCGCAGAAGGAGCGCCTGCGCGGTGCGCTGAGCAAAAAGCTCGGCAAGACCGTCCGGATAACCGAGCATATTGACCGCTCGGTGCTCGGCGGCGTGATCGTTCAGTACGGCGATACGCGGATTGATAACAGTGTGAAATATCGGCTGGATACGCTGAAAGCACAGCTTTCCTGAGCGTCCGTCCGGCCTAAGAAGGTGTAACATGAATTTAAGACCAGATGAAATCACCGGTATCATCAAGGAACAGCTCAAACACTATGAGGCAAAGCTGAACCTTGCCGATGTCGGTACGGTAATTACGGTCGGTGACGGAATCGCAAACGTACACGGGCTGGAACAGTGCATGTCGGGCGAACTGCTGGAATTTGAAGGCGGCATCTCCGGTATGGCACTGAATCTGGAGCATGACTTTGTCGGCGCAGTGCTGCTCGGCTCCGATCACGATATCAAGGAAGGCACGGCCGTCAAGAGAACCAGACAGATCGTTTCGGTTCCTGTCGGTGAGGAACTGCTCGGCAGAGTCGTCAATGCGCTCGGTGAGCCGATTGACGGCAAGGGCGCGATCCAGACAAAAGAGCGCAAGCCGATTGAGAAGATTGCGCCGGGCATCATCACCAGAAAATCTGTCCATGAACCGCTCCAGACCGGAATCAAGGCGATTGACTCGATGATTCCGATCGGCAGAGGACAGCGTGAACTGATTATCGGTGACCGTCAGACCGGCAAGACGACCATTGCCCTCGATACGATTATGAACCAGAAGGGCAAAAATGTCATCTGCATCTATGTCGCAATCGGTCAGAAGCGTTCAACCGTTGCGAATGTCGTGGAAATGCTGACAAAGGCAGAGGCAATGTCCTATACGATTGTCGTCTCCGCGACGGCATCCGAGCTGGCGCCGCTGCAATATATTGCGCCGTATTCCGGCTGCACGATGGGCGAATATTTTACCGATCAGGGCAAGGATGTTCTGATTGTATATGATGATCTCTCCAAGCATGCGGTTGCTTACAGAACGCTCTCGCTGCTGCTGAAGCGTCCGCCGGGACGCGAAGCCTATCCGGGCGATGTGTTCTATCTGCACTCCCGTCTGCTGGAGCGTGCCTGCTGCCTCAACGAAAACTACGGCGGCGGCTCGCTGACGGCGCTGCCGATCATTGAGACTCAGGCGGGCGATGTCTCCGCATATATCCCGACCAACGTCATTTCGATCACGGACGGTCAGATCTTCCTTGAAACCGATCTGTTCAATGCGGGCATCCGTCCGGCAGTCAATCCGGGCATCTCGGTTTCCCGTGTCGGCTCTGCCGCGCAGATTCCGGCAATGAAAAAGGTTTCCGGTTCGCTGAAGCTGACCTATTCGCAGTACCGCGAATTACAGGCGTTTTCCCAGTTCGGCTCCGATCTTGACAAGGACACCAAGGAGCGTCTTGCACTGGGCGAACGTGTTGTGGAGGTGCTCAAGCAGGGAAAGAGCAGCCCGCTCTCCGCAACCGATCAGGTTGTGATTCTCTACGCTGTGACGAATAATCTGCTGCGTGAGATTCCGGTCAGCCGGATCCATGAATTTGAAGAGGCACTGCTGACGGAGGTCAACGAGGCGCACGGCGATCTGATTTCCGAGATCGAACAGACCGGAAAGCTCACAAAAGAGACCGAAACCGCGCTGAAAACCGTGATTACGGAATTTGCGGAACGCTTTGTCTGACCGGAGGTGTGAAGAATGGCTGCTTCCAATATGAAAGCGATCAAGCGCCGGATCAAAAGCGTCGAGAGCACCATGCAGATTACCAAGGCGATGGAGCTGGTTTCGTCGTCAAAGCTCCGCCATGCGAAGGAGCGCGCGGAACAGGCGGTTCCGTTCTTCAATCTGCTCTATGAGACAATGAGCGAGGTTGCCTCAGAGGCGGTCGGATTCCATTCGGCATATACCGAGCTGCGGGAACAGGGTGCGGCGCTGCTGATTGTTATGGCAGGCGACCGCGGACTCGCCGGCGGCTTCAATCTCAATGTATTCCGGCTGGCGGATCAGCGGCTGAAGGAGCTGGAGGCGCAGGGCAGAGAGGTCATTCTGATGACCGTCGGCAAAAAAGCCTCCGAGCATTATGCCAAGTTCCCGAACCGGATTCTTGGCAGCTTTGACAATGTTGCCGAAAAAATCACTACCTATACCGCGCTGCATATGGCGGAACATATCGTGCATCTCTTTGACGAAGGACATCTTGCACTTGTTGAGGTATTCTTCACGAACATGGTCTCTCCGCTGGCGCAGGAGGCAAGACAGATGCAGGTCATCCCTGTGCCGAACCTTGAAAAGGCGGAGGGCGTGCAAAGTCTGACCAATTATGAGCCGAGCCCCGAAGCGGTGTTCAATTCCCTGATTCCGCAGTATCTCGCAGGCATTCTGTATTGCACGATTGTGGACACCTATGCCTCCGAGCAGGCTGCCCGCCGCATGGCAATGGAGAATGCAACCGACAATGCACAGGAGATGATTGACGATCTCTCTCTGAAATATAACCGGGCGCGTCAGGCATCCATTACGCAGGAGCTGACCGAGATCGTTTCCGGTGCGAATGCGCAGGAGTGACCGGAGCCCGCTGCAATATCCTTTTCTCACAGAAAAACCTTTTCAAAGAAAGTGAGCCTTAGAAAATGGCATATGAACAAGCAAGAGCCGGCGGTGTCGGCAAAATTGTCCAGATCATCGGCGCTGTTGTAGACGTGCGCTTTGATAAGCACGAGCTGCCCAGACTGCTGAACGCAATCGAATGCGACAACAACGGGCAGAAGCTGGTGCTGGAGGTCGCGCAGCATATCGGCGACGATATCGTCCGCTGCATTGCCATGAGCAGCACGGACGGTCTGGTGCGCGGACTGGATGCCCGCGATACCGGCAGCCCGATCCGGGTTCCGGTCGGCAGAGAGACGCTCGGCAGAGTTTTCAATCTGCTGGGTGATCCGGTCGATGAACAGCCCGCCCCGCAGACCGCGGAGCGCTGGCCGATTCACCGGGAGGCGCCCTCCTATGAGGAGCAGGCAGCCAGCACAGAGGTTCTGGAAACCGGCATCAAGGTCATTGACCTGATTGCACCGTATCTGAAGGGCGGAAAGATCGGCCTGTTCGGCGGTGCAGGTGTCGGAAAAACCGTTCTGATTCAGGAACTGATAAACAACGTCGCCAATCAGCACGGCGGAATCTCAGTCTTTACCGGTGTCGGTGAGCGTACCCGTGAGGGCAACGACCTCTATCATGAAATGAAGGACAGCGGCGTGCTTGAAAAAACCTGTCTGGTCTACGGACAGATGAACGAGCCGCCCGGCGCAAGAATGCGCGTTGCACTTTCCGGTCTGACAATGGCGGAGTATTTCCGCGATACCGAGGGACAGGATGTGCTGCTGTTCATCGACAATATCTTCCGCTTTACACAGGCAGGCTCGGAGGTTTCTGCGCTGCTGGGCAGAATGCCCTCTGCCGTCGGATATCAGCCGACGCTTGCGACCGAAATGGGCGCCTTGCAGGAGCGGATTACCTCAACCGGCAAGGGCTCGATCACATCCGTGCAGGCGGTTTATGTCCCTGCGGATGACCTGACAGACCCCGCTCCGGCAACGACCTTCGCACATCTGGATGCAACAACCGTGCTTTCCCGTCAGATTGCTTCGCTCGGTATTTATCCGGCGGTCGATCCGCTGGAGAGCAGTTCGCGGATCCTTTCGCCGGAGATTGTCGGCGAGGAGCATTACCGCGTCGCAAGACAGGTACAGACGATTATTCAGCGGTATACCGAATTGCAGGATATCATCGCGATTATGGGTATGGACGAGCTTTCGGATGAGGATAAGCTGACCGTCAGCCGCGCCAGAAAGGTGCAGCGCTTCCTCAGCCAGCCGTTCTCGGTTGCGGAGCAGTTCACCGGCATGGAGGGCAAATATGTCCCGATTGCCGAGACCGTCCGCGGCTTCCGCGAGATCATCGACGGGGAGCATGACGATATTCCCGAATCTGCATTCCTCTTTGCCGGAACAATTGACGATGTTCTCGCAAAGGCAAAGGAGCTTGAGGAGGTGCAGTAAGTGAGCACGTTTCCGCTTCAGATCATTACGCCGGAAAAGGTGTTTTTTGAGGGGGATGTCCAGCGTGTAATCGTCCGCACGACGGAAGGTGATCTCGGCATCCTCGCAAAGCATGAAAAATATGTCGCGGCGCTTCCCTCCGGACCGGTGAAAATTATCATGGAGGACGGAACAGAGCGGATTGCGGCACTGTCCGGCGGCGCAGTCAAGGTATCGCCGCTTCGCACGGCAATCCTCGCGAATGCGGTGGAATGGGCGGAGGATATCGACATCGACTGGGCAAAACGCTCCGAAGAAGATGCACGGAGAAAAAAAGAAAACAGCAGGAGCAAGGAAGAACAGAAGTTTGCGGAACTGAAACTTCAGCGTGCGCTGAACAGGCTGAAGGTTTCTTCGATGAAGCAGTAAACCATTTGTAAGGAAAGGAATCGGGTAAGAATCATGAAGCGTGTTTGTCTGATTTTAACAATCGTGTTTGCAGTGCTTTCCGTTGCATTGCTCGCAGCAGATCTTCCCGCATGGCAGAAATACCGGAAAGGCGATATCAAGGACTTCAATACTGTTGCAGCCGGAGAACTGAAAGAGGGCGATCTGGTCAAGGGTTATATCGAAGTAACCGAAGGCTCAATTGCAGAGCGGCAGGAAACCAAAAAGCATTTCGGCATTACTACCTCCAAGTCCACAACCATGCAGTATTATGCGGTGTATATGGACAACGGTCAATGCATTCTCTACGGAACAAGTAAATCCGACGAATATGCTCAGCTGGATAAGCTCGGCAGAGACTGGACGTATTTCTTTAAAATGATGGATGTCAATCCGGAGGAGCTTACTGAAAGCGACCGCCCGACCGCACGGATTCCGTTTACCGCAAGAGTGAATAAAATGTCTAAGGATCTGAACAGCATTTTTTCATCGTGGTGGGGCGAAAACTATAACACGGAATGCGAAACGAATGTCATTATGACATACGCAAGATTTGAGGGCTTCCAGACAACGGTGTTCATCGGCTTCGGCCTTGCAGCCGGCGCTGTTTTGATGCTGATTCTCTTTATTGTCACGGTAATCAAAGGGAAAAAGGCTCCACAGTATACCTACTGATGCACCTTCCGGAATGCAGAGCGCGAGATGACGGCTGCTCCGGAAATCTGATTCAGGATACAATACCGCACAGAGAGCAGACCGGACTTTGTGCGGCATTGTCATATTGTCAAAAGCAAAATCGAAGAGGGGATGAGATTTATGAAAGGAAAAAAACTGACAGCTTTGCTTTCTGCCGGGCTGATGCTGCTGTCGCAAGGCGTGACCTTTCCTGTCGGCTCAACGGCTGCATCCGCGGCAGCCGATGACACACAGGATGACTGGCTGCATGTCGAAGGCGATAAGATTGTGGACATGAACGGCAATGAGGTCTGGCTGACCGGCGTCAACTGGTTCGGCTATAACACCGGGCGTCAGGTGTTTGACGGTGTGTGGTCAAAGAATCTGCACAGCATGCTGACGCAGATTGCCGATCACGGCTTCAATCTGCTCAGAGTGCCGATGTCCACGCAGATACTTTTGCAGTGGAAGAACAAGGAGTCAGACGATAAGAGCCCGTTCGGAATCAAGGATTATGTCAATGCGTATTCCAATCCTGAGCTGACTGTCGAGGGCGGCGTGGACGGACAGGGGCGGTATACGATCATGTATAGCTTCGACATCTGGAACATGGCAGTGCAGTGGTGCAAGGAGCTTGGCATCAAGATCATGATCGACATTCACAGCGCATCCTCTGATCCGGTCGGCCATCAGAAGCCGCTGTGGTATGACGATAAGTATTCTGCCGATGATTGGCTAGAGGCTCTTTCATGGTTTGCGGATTACTACAAGAATGATGACACGATCATTGCAATCGACCTGAAAAATGAGCCGCACGGCAAGCCGGAGGAACAGCAGTTTGCCAAGTGGGATGATTCCACGGATGACAACAACTGGAAATATGCGGCAGAGCGCGGAGCAATGGCTGTGCTGAAACAGAATCCGAATCTGCTGATCATGGTTGAGGGCAATGAATGCTATCCGGATTTTGCAGCGGGTGCAGACTGGACGACTCCGGCGGTCGATTATGCGCACTATGATGAGCCGAGCAAGATCTTCGGCGCATGGTGGGGCGGCAATCTCCGCGGTGTGCGCGACAATCCGCTTGACGAAAAACTGAAGAGCCACATCGTATATTCTCCGCATGACTACGGCCCGCTTGTTTACGATCAGAAGTGGTTTTACATGAAAGACGAAACCAGATCCTTTGACAGGCAGTCTTTGCTTGATGATTACTGGTATGACACATGGGCATTTATCGCCGAAGAGCATATCGCACCGCTGCTGGTTGGCGAGTGGGGCGGCTTCATTGATGCAGTGAATGACCCGACCGGCGAGAACACGCATTGGCTGCATGAGATCCGTGATTACATGATCGACAAGCATATTCACCACACTTTCTGGTGCTTCAACGAAAATTCCGGCGACACCGGCGGTCTGGTGTGGGATGATTTCGGTCAGTGGGATGTGGAAAAATATGAGCTCGTGAAACCTGCGCTCTGGCAGGACGAAAACGGCGTGTTCATCAGCCTCGATCATCAGATTCCGGTCGGCGCAAACGGCATGTCCCTGAGCGATTATTACAGCGGGTCGCGTCCGGAGCCGAAGACAACACCCGAAGAAACAACGGAGACCACAACAACCGAACCGGACAGCGAAAATCTGCGCGGTGACGTAGACTGTAACGGCGTGGTAAATGTTCTGGATGCCGTGCTGCTGTCACGCGTGGCGGCTGAAGATACAAAGTCGGGCGTGACCGAGCAGGGGAAACTCAATGCCGATGTAGACGGCGTAATCGGTGTCAGTACAAAAGATCTGACGCATCTGCTGAAATATCTCGCGGGACTGATTTCCGAAAAGGATTTTTACGGCAAATGATTCCGGATGCTCAGTCATAATACAGACATCAAAGAAACGGCGCAGCCGGTCAGATAACTGGCTGGCTGCGCTGCTTTCTGACTGCTTTTTCAGGAGGAAAACAGCATGGGATCCAATGAGGTTCCGGCATCCGAGCGGGTGCATATCGGTTTTTTCGGCGCAAGAAATGCCGGAAAATCCAGCCTTGTCAATGCTCTGACCGGTCAGGAAGTTTCGATTGTATCCGACGTTGCCGGAACGACAACCGATGCGGTGATGAAGACCATGGAGCTTCTGCCGGTCGGTCCGGTTGCAATCACCGATACTGCCGGCTTCGACGATGATGACGAACAGCTCGGCATACAGCGGATTGCCAGAACCAAGCGGGAGCTGTACCGGACGGATCTTGCCGTGCTGGTTGCGGATGCATCGAAGGACTTCTCCGAAACGGAAACAACTTTGATTGAGCTGTTCCGCGAACAGAATATCCCGTTTCTGGTAGCACTGAGCCAGTGTGACAAATCAGAGCGCGGCACGCATCCGGAACTGTCGGGGAAGACGGTATTTGTCAGTGCGAAAACCGGCGAGGGTATCCGGGAGCTTAAGGAGATGATCGGCAGATTTGCCGCGAACGGCAGCGGTGAACGGTATATCATCCGCGACCTGATTGAACCGGGCGACAGCATTGTGCTGGTGACGCCGATTGATGAATCTGCGCCGAAGGGCAGACTGATTCTTCCGCAGCAGCAGACTTTGCGCGAAATACTCGATGCAAATGCATGTGCGCTGCTTGTGCAGCCGGAACAGCTCTCCGGTCTCCTCTCCGGGCTGCGGGAACCGCCGAGAATGGTTGTGACGGACAGTCAGGCTTTTGCAAATGCCGCAAAAGATGTGCCGGATACTGTCCCGCTGACATCGTTTTCAATTCTCATGGCACGGTATAAGGGCTTTCTGAAAACAGCCGTTGAAGGTGTTTCCGCGCTGAAATCGCTTCCTGAGGGAGCAAAGATTCTGATTGCGGAGGGATGCACGCATCACAGACAGTGCGGCGATATCGGAACCGTGAAGCTGCCGCGTGCGATTGAAAAGCTGACGGGCAGAAAATTTCGGCTGAGCTTCTGTTCCGGCGGAACCTTCCCGGAGGATTTGTCCGGCTGTCAGCTCGTGATTCACTGCGGCGGATGTATGCGCACAGAGCGCGAACTGCAATGGCGGATGCGCACGGCGCTTGCACAGGATATCCCGTTTACCAATTACGGCGTTGTTCTGGCAGCATGCAGCGGTATTTTGGAGCGTGCGCTGATGGGAGACATTCTGCTGAACGTATAAAAAAGCGGCGGAGAGGAATTGACGGCATTCCTCTCCGTGCTTTCGGCGAATCATTACAATATGCACGAAAACAGCATTGCTTTTTCTGCAAAAATACTGAAAATCGGAAAAAATTGAAAAAGGACTTTACAAAAGACGGAATCCGTGATATAATAATTAGGTCGTCAGATATTGGGGTGTCGCCAAGCGGTAAGGCAGCGGACTCTGACTCCGTTATTTCGAGGGTTCAAATCCTTCCACCCCAACCACCGGCAGTGCCGGTTCCAAAAAAGCACCTATGCAGCTCGCGTAGGTGCTTTTTATTGTTTCACCCAGTCAGAAGCATATATGAACAGCCTTTCCGGCAGTGCCGGTTTCCAAAAAGCACCTATGCAGTTCGCGTAGGTGCTTTTTATTGTTTCACCCAGTCAGAAGCATATATGAACAGCCTTTCCGGCAGTGCCGGTTTCCAAAAAGCACCTATGCAGTTCGCGTAGGTGCTTTTTCATTTATGCGCTTTGAACAGCAGCAGTTCTATGTCGGATAAAATTGAATATTTTATAAATTGTTCTGCATTTCACTTGCATTTTGCCGGGAATTATGCTACACTGAAAAAACAGCGGAAAGCAGGTGATATTATGTTTTGCCAGAATTGCAGAACCCAGATTGCAGACGGTGCCAAATTCTGCCCTGTCTGCGGTGCAGCGGTGCAGGCTGCCGTAATGCAGCGGTTTTACGCCGGAAACGGCGCAGTCCGGCAGGGAATTCCGGCGCCCGGTTTTTCAGACAGAGTTAACGATCCGGAAATTCTCGCCGCAATCGGAAAAAGCCGGCGTGCTGCAATGATTTTCGCCATGTTCATTGTGCCTCTCCCGCTGATTGGCTTCCTGATTTACAGCAGCAAATCCGATAAAATGGAGACATCCGACGCGCTCAAATACGGCGCAATTGTCTCGGCGGTGTTTCTGCTGTTTGCGGTCTTCAGCTTTTTCAAAAGCCGTTCCGGAAACAGCTATGAGGGCGTTGTCACCGACAAGAAGGAGAAGGAAACCTACCGTCACCGGAATTCTTCCGACGACCGCGAGCTGACGACGCAATACACGACATTCGTGCAGACCTCGGAGGGCAAGCTGAAAAAGATCGTGGAATATGAGGGCAGCCAGATCTGGGCATACAACTATCTCAATATCGGCGACCGCTTCCGGTATCATCCGCAGTTTCATTTCCCGTATGAGCGCTATGACAAGGCATCCGGACCGTGTATTTACTGTGTGAGCTGCGGCAGAAAGAATCCGGTTGAAGCCGACCGCTGCCAGAAGTGCAAAATCCCGCTTCTCAAATAATAAAAAGAGCCGGAATCCAGTTATTCCGGCTCTCTGTCTGTCGAAAAAGCGGTATCTGCGATGCATCCATAATGGGGCTCCGCCCCAACCCCCGCCAAAGGGACAAAGTCCCTTTGGAATCCCATTAGATATAAAAATAAAGATAATACATCTATTTTCTATACGACGGGGTATGGAAACTCGACACAGCGCAGCGCGGGAGCAGCCCCCATTTTGAATCCGTCGGAGGCACTTTATCTACAAGCTGAGAGCCGGAATCCAGTTATTCCGGCTCTGCTGCATTCTGATTCAGATGATGTAAAACCATGCATTGTCATCTTCCTGCTCTGTTTTTTCCGGATGACTGCTGTTATAGCGGTAACGGAGCTCCTGTGTTTTGATGCTGACCTTGGCGCCGTCCGGCACGGAATGTGTGATAAATGCGTTCGCGCCGACGACAACATCTCTGCCGATCACAGTATCGCCGCCGAGAATGGATGCGCCCGAATAAATCGTGACATTGTCGCAGATGGTCGGGTGACGTTTTTTGGATTTCAGCTGCTGACCGCCGCGCGTCGAGAGCGCACCGAGCGTCACGCCCTGATATACCTTGACATTATCCCCGATGACGGTTGTTTCACCGATTACAATGCCGGTACCGTGGTCGATAAAAAAGTATCTGCCGAGGGAAGCGCCCGGATGGATGTCAATACCGGTCTGACTGTGCGCATATTCTGTCATGATGCGCGGAATCAGCGGCACGCCGAGCAGATGCAGTTCATGGGCAATCCGGTTGACAAAAATCGCAAACAGTCCCGGATAGGAATAGATGATCTCGTCTTTATTGAATGCAGCAGGGTCTCCGTCATAGGTTGCCTCAACATCCGTTTCGATCAGGTCACGGATTTTCGGAATCATTTCGAGGAATGCGAACGTGATCTCCTCCGCCTTTGCAGCCATCGCCGCAGGGCCGGATGCTTTCATTTCCGGCAGATACTCCAGAACAATCGTAATCTGCTTTGTGAGGTTGAAAATGATATCCTCAAGGAGCATGGAAATCTGGTTCCGGAGCGTATAAACATGATAATTCGGGTCACGGAAAAAACCGGGGAAAATAATCTGGCGGAGCTTATAGATAATGTCAATTACGATATTTTTATCCGGATGATCGAATTTAATGAGAGCGTCGATGGTTCTGCCCTCAGTATAATCGGCTTTCAGCGTATCGGTCAGATGCTCGATTTTTTCATCCATTCTGTGCATCATAGGATTTCCTCCTTCACTCTGAATTGATAATATTATATCATAAGAAAGGAAAAAAAACAATGGGCAAAATCAAAAAACAGAACCGGCAGTGCCGGGATCCGTAACAGCATCATATAGATTTCACCAAACCTTTTACACTTTATCCATTGAATTATCCTGTATAATATGGTATAATTTAGAGGAAATCTTTCTATGAAAGGATACCGTTATGCATACAGAGATTGAAAAGCTTACGGAAAGCATTGCAAAAGTCATTGTCGGAAAGGACAGCGTGATTCGCTGCGTAGTTGCGGGTCTGCTTTGCAACGGACATATTTTGATTGAGGATGTTCCCGGTGTCGGAAAGACGCAGCTTGCCGCAGCGCTCTCCCGTTCAATCGGCGGCAGCTTCAATCGTATCCAGCTTACTCCGGATGTCATGCCTTCCGATATCACCGGCTATTCCATGGTGAATCAGAATACCTTTGAACTGGAATACCGCGCAGGTGCTGCGATGTGCAATTTCCTGCTTGCGGACGAGATCAACCGCGCCTCTCCGAAGGTGCAGTCTGCGCTTCTGGAAGTCATGGAGGAGCATCAGATTTCCATTGACGGCGTAACCCACAGGCTGCCGCAGCCTTTCATGGTGCTTGCAACACAGAATCCCGTTGAAACATACGGAACCTATCATCTCCCTGAGGCGCAGATGGACCGTTTCTTTATGCGCATCAGCATGGGCTATCCCTCCGAGGAGGAGGAGCTGCAAATTCTCTCCCGCACCGAGCATCATAATCCGCTGGAGAATATTGCAGAGGCGGTTTTGCATCCGGAGGATATTTTGCAGCTTCAGAGCGAGGTGGAAGAGATTTACGTCAGCGATGCCGTCAAGCGTTATATTCTGCGGATTGTTTCCGCAACAAGGAAGCATGATGCACTGACACTGGGCGCTTCTCCGCGCGGCTCGATTGCGCTTTATAAGGCATCCAAAGCGAATGCATTTCTTTCCGGAAGAACTTTTGCGGTTCCGGATGATGTCAAGACGATGGCGGAGAGCGTTCTGGCGCACCGACTGATTCTCTCACCGAAGGGAAAGTCGCAGCACGGTGATTCACGTGATGTGATCCGGGATGTACTGGAAACGGTTCCGGTCCCGATGGAAACAGAGCCATGATCGCGGGATATCTCTGCGCAATCGGTATTGCAGTAATTTTTATGCGGTATCTCGACGGTGCAATCGGGGTGCTGATGCTGGCGTTTCTGCTGCTGATGCCGCTGCTTTCGCTGCTGATGACACTGCTGGTTCGGAAGAAAATCAGCATCTCGCTGAAGCTGCCGGATACCGTCTCGAAGCAGCAGCATATTTCTGCGGTAATTACGCTGACAAAGGATACCTTTCTGCCGCTGCCGTTTTTGCGGCTGATTCTGTCTGCCGATGCGCATTTTGAACCGCTGAATCCCAATGCGGACGAACTGCCGCCGCCGCCGGTCGGAATCGGGAGCCTGCGGGCAAGGCAGAATTATGCACGCTGGAAGAAGCGCCGACGTGTGGCGCTTTCGCCGGATCAGCTTCCGATCTGCCTTTCGTTCGGAACAGAGCGTTCCGCTGAATACCGGTTTCCGCTGCTCCCGCGCTTCTGCGGGGCGGGGGAGGTGACGCTTTCCGGATGCCGCCTCTCCGATTTTCTGGGGATGTTCCGCTTCCGGATTCCGTTGAAGTGCTCGGAAAAGATTACGGTAACACCGGAGATTCCGGAACTGAAAGTAAACAGCGAATTGTTCCGCTCTGTTTCAACGGCGGTTATGGATTCCGACGAAGATTCCAATGCGATGCCGCTGCATTCAGCATCGGCTGTTCCGGGTTACGAACACCGGGATTATATCCCCGGCGATTCTCTCAAACGCATCAACTGGAAGCTCTCCTCCAAGCGCCGGCATCTGATGGTTCGGAAGGATGAACCGGTTGCGCTTGCACGGCTTTCGGTTGTACTGGATTTTCGCCGCGACCGGCGGGAGATCCCGATGACCGAGCGTCTGCGCGTTGAAGAGCAAATGATTGAAACTGCGCTGGGATTTCTGATGCTCTGTGCGAAAAACGGTTATCCCTGCACGCTCTATTATACCGATCAGAATGCGGAATGGAGCACGCTGGTGCTGGATGAACCGGAGCAGCTTGCCGTGGCTTCCGTCGCGCTGCTGCGGGGAGGCTGCCGCAGTGAAGAGGAGCTGGAAACGGCGCCTTTGCTGCCGCCGGAGCTCGATCAGAACAGCGGAACACTTCTGATGTATTTTACAACGCATACGGGTGCGGAAACTCTCTCCGCAGCAGAGCAGTACCCTGCTTTGCTGTATCTGATTGTACCGGAGCAGAGCGCGGATGCATTCAGCGTCCCGAAGAACGGCTCGCTCTGGCTGACGACGCCTGAACGGACAATTCTACACGCGGGCGGAGAATAAAGAACGGAAAGTGTGGTGAAACGGAATTGAAAAAGCCTTCTTTACTGCGGGAGGGCAGCATTTTGCAGCGGCTTCTGCACTGGCTTCTTCAGCCTGCACGGATTCCGCTTCTGTTCTCGGTGACAATTGTTTCGGGCATGTTCTATCACTATGCGCCGAAGTTTATCCTCCCGATCATCCTCATCAGTATTGTGATTCAGGCAGGGCTGTTCCGGCTGTTCGGGTATGTCCGGAAGCATCCTCTGCTCGGCGGTGCCGCGTATATCGCTGCCGGTGCGCTGTTTTTGTTCTGCGCAACAGTGATGATCCGGCTCGGCTATGATGATGCCGTGTTCGGTCCGGAGAATGCAAACGAGCAGCTTGCGTTCTGGGTCTGGTATCTGACGCCGCAGTCGGTGCTTGTGACCGCATATCCGGGCTATACGATTGCCCTGTTTATTCTCTATACTTATTTTATCGCGACCATTGCCTACTACTATACAATGGTGTATTACCGGGTGCTGATGTCCTTTGTGGTCATGCTGTTTCCGTTTGCGATCTACGCCAAGGAAAACGAGACCATGCCGGTTCTGTCGATCCTGATTCTGCTGTTCTGTTATTTTGCCGTAATGGTTTATTGCCGGCAGGCACATACGGAGGACAGCTCCGTGGTGCAGATTTATCACCCGGATACCGTCAGCGGTCTTTCGGCACCGGCAAAGCGCTCCCGCTTTGCCAAGGTCAAGCCGGAAGTGCTCGACGGCAGATTCCTTCAGTCCACCGGAATTTTTCTTGCCGCTGCCAGTATTCTGATTCTGATACTGCCGAAGCCGGAGGTAAAGGCAGACCGGACAGTCATGGACAATATGCTTGATCTGACTGCACTTTCCAGTTATCTGGAAGATGCGCTCAACGGCTTTATGGATACCTCAGACGGCGGCAATTATTCTTCAAAAAACCTCAACCGAACGCTGTATCATGTAAGGGGCAGCGAGCCGCTGAATCTTCGCGTCCGGACATTTACGGATTACCATTATGCTTCGGACAGCTGGTCAGCTTCCGATTATGACAGAATTCCGAATATAGATGACAGCAGGTACCGGATGGTGATGTCCTATTTCTTTACAGCTTCGGATGAGCAGAGTCCGGCGGAACTGGTGCAGCTCGTGCAGTATGCTGCACAGACAAATCCGGAATTCGCCGGAAAATGGCATCTGGAACCGCTGCTTCAGGCGGATGCGGGTGAAGAAGACTATTACCTTGGTCTTGACGTTCTGTTTGCATCTTTCTCAACCGGATATTATCCGGCGCCGCTGCATACGGCAGGTCTTGTTTCCGTCAGCAACTGGGGCATGCGCTTTAAGCAGAATCAAAGTGATATCATTTTCCGGTATACTCAGGATACCGACCGGATTTACCGCGAACAATACAGTCTGAAATATCTCAGTGACCGTTACGCGAATACAGATGCCGCCCAGGCGCTGATGTCTGCTGTTGAGAGTTGGGAGTGGTCGTCATTTCTGCTTGATCTGCGGGATGTGATTCCGGATGACGGTTCCGATTACAGCAAGGCGACTGACAGAGCAGTGAAAAACTACCTTTCCGCTGTGGAATATGCGCAGTCCGTTGCATCGGAAACGCCGGAGGCTGTGCGGGAGCTTGCCATGCAGATTACCGACGGTCTGACGACGGATTATGAAAAGGCTATGGCAATCTGCGATTATCTGAAAAACGGGGAGTATCGCTATTCGCTCGGTTTCCGGAAATCCGCTTCCGATAATGTCGAAACCTTCCTCTTCCGGAATAAGGAAGGCGTCTGCTATCAGTTTGCCAGCGCAATGGCGGAGCTTTGCCGTGCTGTCGGTCTTCCTGTCCGTTATGTCGAGGGCTATATGATGAGCGAACGCGAGGACGAGGAGTATGTGGTTAAAACAACGCACGCACACGCCTTTACCGATGTGTATATCTCCGGCTACGGCTGGATGATGATAGACGCAACGGCTCCGAGCAATACAGAGGATGATCAGAACCGCGGCGGCGTGATTCTGGCGCTGCAATATTCCGGAATCATTCTGTTCGGCATTGCGATGCTCGTGATTGTAACCGTTGCATGGATTATCCCTGCTGTCCGGGAGAAGCAGTTCCGCCGCCGGTTCCGGAAGGCTATGGATGCAAGTTCTGTGCAGGATGCGTTTGCACGTCTCCGGAAACAGTGGAAGGCAGACCCCTCCAAAACCGCTCGTGTGCTCTGTGAAGAGCAGGCTGCGTTTCTGAATCTGAATCTGGGTGATCTGCTGGAGGGAATCGAGCAAACGGTCTATGCCAACCGATGCACAAAGGAAACCGCAGAGCGCGTGTACCGGATTTACTGCGCTGCATACGACGCCTACAAGCCTGCACTGAAACGTAAGAAAAAACAAAATCGTGAAACAAACCGGCAGAAAAAATCTGCCGCAGCCGGCTGATGCATGCATAGAATGACCTTCCGGATGTATATTCTTATACCGGTTTGCAACATTTTGCGAAGCCGAATTTGTTGAAAAGCTGTGGCTGAGCGGCAGATAAATGACAAAAACCGCGTAAAAGCAGCAGCACACAGCCTGTGATTGTTGAAAGATCTGTTGAAGGTGTTATAAGTCAAGAGAAAATTGCCATATTATTCCGCTGTATAAAAGCCGGAAGACCGGAAAATCTATTCTTGCCCTGTATGATTGGCATACGGGCGGAAAGGAATGGCAGAATCATGGCAAAGAATGCAAGAATCACAAAACGGACAGCAGCGGTGCTGCTTTCTGCCGTGAGCGGACTTCTGCTGCTGACATCCTGCGGCCGGAAGGATTCCGAAAGCTCTGCGGATCATGCAGCAGAACAGTCTGTTTCGCAGACAGACACAACCGTCATCAGTGAAACGGATCTGAGCACAACATCAAAGAGAAGTCTGGCTGAGAAAGCCGAGAGTGCGCTGGATTCTCTGCGCGAGGATATTACCAGTATTCTCCGGGAGGGAACCAAAGAAGTTCACCCGTTCGACTGACCGGCACAATGAAACCGCCCGCTGTCAACCCACAGCAGGCGGTTTGTTTTTTGATAATTCTTCGGAAGCTGTGTAAGTTTTTCCGGAAAACGTCGTCTGAATAATTAAAGGCAAACGCAAAGGGTGGTGATTGCCATAACAGACAGAAGAATTCTTTTGATGCTGCATAACAGAGACGAGCAGGCGCTCAAAGAGACCGTCAAGCGGTACGGAGCGCTCTGTAAATCCGTTGCGCGCGATATTCTCGGAAACGATCAGGATGCCGAGGAATGCATGAATGACGCGCTATTGCAGGTCTGGAAGACAATCCCGCCGATGCAGCCGGATAATTTCTGCGCTTATCTGCTGAAAATCGTCCGGAATGCGGCGCTTGACCGGTATAAAGCACGGCAAAGAGAAAAACGCGGCGGCGGGCAGCAGCATGCGGCTCTGGAAGAACTTTCGGAACTGCTGGCAGATACGGAAACGGTGCAGTCTGAGCTGGAGCGGCGCGAGCTGCTTGCGGCAATCACCCGCTTTCTGCAATCGCTTCCGCAGAAGCAGCGCGATCTTTTTGTCCGCCGATACTGGCAGTTTTCTTCATACGCGGATCTTGCGGCAGCGTTCGGGACAAGCGAAAACAATGTGCAGGTGATTCTGTCCAGACTGCGCAAAAAGCTGCATACATATCTCAGGAAGGAGGGGTTATTATGAATGCGCTGGAATTCGCCGAGCTGCTGAATGATCTGCCGGATGATATGATTGTACCGGCGGCAAAACGGAAAATATCCTTTTTTTCTCTGCACAGCGTCAGAATTGCAGCAGCAGCGTGCTTCCTCCTGATTGCAGGCGTGATGTTTGCGATGATTTACGGGAACGAAAAGCCGCGCAACTCCGCCATAACGGAGCAGAACAGTTCTGCGGAGATTACCGAGGTGACTGCTCCGGCGACACAGGCCACATCAGATTCCGCGCTGCATTCAGACAATACTGTTACGACTGTTATATCTGCGGACACAGGCACGGATTTGTCCGCGCAGACAACCGAATCGACAGCCGGATTGACAACCGCACAGACGACAACGGCGGAATCCGCAGCTCCCGCTGTGACGCAGAATACACAAAAAAACACCGGTCATCCCGTAAAAGGTACAACCGCTGCAACTACGGCATCGGCAGCAACGCAAACCACTGTTTCTGAGACGGCGGCTGACAGTACCGGAACAACGCTGCCTGTTCAGGATGATAATTCTCATGTGGATGCTGCCGAACTGTTACAGAAATATCAGCTCGGCGATATTGATATGAACGGGATAGTAGATCTATCAGATGCACTGATTGCATTATACTATTACGGGTGGGTTTTATCCGGTCAGTCTCTTGATCAGAAATACAGTCTGACAGAGGAACAGCTGATATTGGGAAATGTTGACGGCGTTGAGCGAATGCTTTTCGGAAAGGCAGTACCGGTCGATTATTGCGATGCAGTTTTCATTCAGAGATATTACACGAAAACTATAGCAGAAAAAATACCCCCAATCACCCTTGAGCAGTATATGGCAGATTATGAAGCAGATCCTCAGGAGAAAACAATCTTTCAGCTACTGGATCGTCCGCTCGGCGATATCACAAATGACGGATTGGTGGATATTCAGGATGCACAGCTGATAATGGACTGCTATACATTTAGCATTACAGATCATCCTAAACAGATTCATCAGTTGTTCGGATGTGTGAAAGGGTATATCCGCAGAGAAACCACAAAGGATTCTGACGGTAATATCATTGAACAAAAAACAGAGATTGTTGATATAGATGACGCCGAATTGATTATGGAATATTTGGAGGAAAAAACGGAACAGAACCCCGATTTGGAATTTGACGAGTGGCTGGACAATCATCAGGATAAACTCCTCGAATTATATGAAATAAGGGCTTCTGAAGCCGAACAAAAGAGCGGATCGTTTACCAGAAACGGACAGACATTTTATACATATTACGAATTGACAAAAGTATTCTGAACGCAGTGTTTATGGTTGCTTTGCACAAATTGCAGGAAATCAGATATGTGAAAAAGGAGGGCTTATTATGAAACTGAAAAAATTATTTGCATTTCTGAGCGCGGGGGTACTTTGCTGCTGCGCGCTCGGAGGAACCGCTTTTGCCGAAGAAACCGAGCCCGTTGACCTGTCACAGTATCAAATGGGCGATATCACCATGGACGGAATCGTGGATTTGGACGATGCACAGCTTGCGCTGCGGACATATGTATTTATGTTAGCCCAAAAAGACGTGAAAGAATGCCTCGGCGTGACCGAAGAACAGATAAAGCTGGCTGATGTAATCAGGTATTCAACTGAAAAAAATTCTTATCTGGAAGTCACGGATGCTTATGTGATTATGGAATACTATACATACAGGCTGAGCGGAAAAAGCACTTCGGATACAATCATTGAATTCATTCAGGCTGGTGTCGCTAACGGATGGAATCCGGCAATAATTGCAAACGATTGGAGGTAATCGGCTCTCCGCGCCGGTCTCCGGCGCGGGAACATGAAAACAAATTGAGGGAGGGCTTATTATGAAGCTGAGAAAATTATTCGCATTTCTGAGCGCGGGGGTACTTTGCTGCTGCGCGCTCGGAGGAACCGCTTTTGCCGAAGAAACCGAGCCCGTTGACCTGTCACAGTATCAAATGGGCGATATCACCATGGACGGGCAGGTAGATTTGGACGATGCGCAGCTTGCGCTGCGGACATATGTATTTATGTTAGCCCAAAAAGACGTGAAAGAATGCCTCGGCGTGACCGAAGAACAGATAAAGCTGGCTGATGTAATCAGTTATTCAACTGAAAAAAATTCTCATCTGGATGCCGCGGATGCTCATGTAATTTTGGAATACTATACAGACCAACTGAGCGGAAAATATACTGTGGAGTCAATCACAGAATATATTCAGGTTCGTGTTGCCAACAAAACATATACTTCAAAATTAATCGCTAACGATTGGAGGTAATCGGCTCTCCGCGCCGGTCTCCGGCGCGGGAACATGAAAACAAATTGAGGGAGGGCTTATTATGAAACTGAAAAAATTATTCGCATTTCTGAGCGCGGCGGTGCTTGGCTGCTGCGCGCTCGGAGGAACCGCGTTTGCCGAAGAAACCGAGCCCGTTGACCTGCCACAGTATCAAATGGGCGATATCACCATGGACGGAATCGTGGATTTGGACGATGCACAGCTTGCTTTGAAGTGCTATGTGCATTCTCTTGCGGGAAAGGAACTGCTGATTCCCTACGAACAGCAGCTTCTCGGATGTATCAGAGGGTATGTCCAGACAGAACGGGTTGTTGACGAAAACGATCAGGTTCTGTTTATTAACCAAATAATCATTGATGTGACAGATGCGCAGGAGATTCTTGATTATTATGTGGCGACGCTTGCCAAGAGCACGGAACTGACGCTGGAAGAGTACGTTGCACAAGATGAAGTGGAACAGAACGTGATTGCCCGCTTTGAGCAACAAGCAATAAATTATAACGAAAAAAAACTTTTTTATTCAGAAGATATCTATGGTAATATAAGCTACTCAATTTCGGAATATGTAAAGGTAAGGTGATAACATGAAAAAAATGTTGTTTGTAATCGCTTCATGCTTTGCGTGTTTTCTGGCTTTTTCAAAGCTGAATGCGCAGACGGCATATGCAGCAGGAATATAATCGGCTCTCCGCGCCGGTCTCCGGCGCGGGAGCATGAACCCAAATCAATCTGAAAAAAGGAAGGATAAAAACTATGACAGACATCCCGGTTCATCAGACAGACGAGGAACTGATCCTCGCAGCAACGCAGTTTGTCCAGAGAATCGGCATCCGCCCGAACCTCAGAGGATATCACTATCTGATTACGGCAATTGTATTCGGGAGGAAAGATCCGAAAAAGCTTCGTTCGCTGTCAGGCGGACTCTATCCGGCAGTTGCGGAGTACTACGGTATCTCAGCCGCATCGGTTGAGCGGAATATCCGCGGCGCAGTCGAAACCGCGAACGGCGAAAATCCGGACCGGCTGCAATCGGTTTTCTATTATCAGAACCGGAAGCCGTATGTTTCCGAAATACTGGCGCTGGCGACTGAAATGCTGCGGCTCGATCTGTTAGTATGATGATGCGGGGCCGGCAGAGCAGATTTTTCCTCCTTTTTATTTGTGTGATGCGGGATTCTCAATAGATTCTGAACAGTGAAAACAAGGAAAGAATATCTTTCTGATATACAGAACGAAGTCAGGGGGCACAGCCCCCGTTTTTCATGCTTTGTGATAACAGAACCCCCGCACATGGCGGGGGTTTTGCTTATGATACTGTGTAAACCGTGACAGCGTTTCCGGCAGTAAAGGAGCCGCAGTCCTTGCCGCCGCTGGTCACCTGATAGGTCGCGTTTTTCAGAAGATTTGCGCCGCAGTAGTAGACCGAACGGAAATTGTTTTTCGAGGTGATGGAGAGAATCTTGTTTCCGCCGCTTGTGATATCCACAACCGTATTCGGAGCCTGCGAGCTGCCGAAGACAACGCCGATCAGGTTCGCCGTGGTTGTCGAGGCATCCGGAGCCGCACAGGAATTGCCGATTGCCCAGAAGGTGCCGCCGGTTACCGTAAACGAGCCGTCACAGTAAATCGAACCCTTTTCCTCGCGCGTGCCGCCGATAAAGGTTGAGGTTCCGCCGGAAATCGTTACATATCCGTCAGTTTTGATGCCGTTTGTGCCGCCGTCGCAGTAAAGCGTGCCGTCCAGAATTTCAATGCCGTCATTGGAGTGCAGGCAGGATTTGGTCGCCTTGATGTTCAGCTTTCCGCCCTTTACGATGATATCATCATCGCTCTGCACGCCGTGGGCATAGACACCGGTGATGTTGATTTCACCCTCGCCCTTGAAAACAACTGTGTCTTCGCTGAAAATCGCACCCTTGTCATCGTCGTGTGTGCCGCCGTCGGAGATGTAGTTGACGGTTCCGGGCATGGAATTGAACGTGACCTTTTTTGCCTGCTGACAGAAAACCGCCGAGCCCGCCTTGTTCGTGATGCTGCAATTGTTGAGATGCAGCCGAACCTTTTTCTTTTCGTTTTCAATATAGATCTGACCGTTGTCGAGCGTACCGGAAATCTCGTAATCTCCGCCTTTCGTGATGAAAATTTTATTGCCGCTGACTGAGATGCCTTCGCCCTTGAATTTGGCGGATGTCCCGTCCAGGTAGATGTATTTCATCGGCTTTTCTTCATCAGCCTTGTCAATGTCGCTGTCCTCCGCATTGGAGGTGCCGCCCTGCTGGGTGTTGCCGCCCTGCTGGGTGTTGCCGCCCTGCTGAGTGTTGCCGCCCTGCTGGGTATTGCCGCCCTGCTGAGTGTTGCCGCCCTGCTGGGTATTGCCGCTCTGCTGGGTATCGCTCCCCTGCTGCGTATCGCCGCCCTGCCGGCTGTCCTCGCTGCTTGCGCTGCTTTCGGAAGAACCGCTGTCCTCCGTGCTGCTGTTCTCCGCGGAACTCTCCGTGCTGTTTTCGCTGCTCCCGCCGTTTTCTTCGGTGCTGCTTTCCTCACTGTTTCCGCTTTCTTCGGTACTGTCGCTGCTGACAGAACTTTCTGCCGGCTGACTGCCCGTATTCTTCTGGCTGCTTTCATCTCCGCATGCTGTCAGCACTCCCGCAAGCAGCAAAGCGGAGAGAAATGCACCTGCTTTTTTTAGGTTCATGCGCATTCTGATATCCTCCTTAGATATGCGGAAAGACCGAGGGGAACACCTCAGTCTTTCTGCGGCAGATCATAATCAGCCGGATTTACTTGTTTTTCGTATTGTAAATCTGATCGTCGTAACGATACAGAATCAGAGTCACATTGAGGTTTCCGTTCAGTGTCCGGATCTCGTCAATAAACTTTTTCTGGTCGATATTGTCTTTTACATACACTTCATAAATCAGATCAAAGAGCGTACCGAAATCGGTTGTTCTGACGCGGCGGAGCTTCCATTCCTTCGTGTACTTGTTCAGCACATCGTCAAAGAGTCCGTTATAGTTGAGATCCTCCGGAATCGTAATTTTCAGCGTCATATCCTGTGTATGCGGCGCTGCAAAATTTGTCAGGTTCAGGATAATCAGAACCGCTGCCATCACGGCGAAAATCAGGAATCCGTACCCGACATATCCGATGCCGCAGACAACACCCATAACCAGCGCAAAGAAGATATACGCGATATCCTTCGGGTCGCCGGGCGCCGAACGGAAGCGGGTCAGCGAGAACGCACCGGTCAACGTAATCGCTGCTTTTGTGCCGCTGGAATTGTCGATCATCAGGCACATCATAATAATGACCGTCGCGACCATCGACGAAAGCATCGGCATTGCGATGACATAGCTCTGGGCATAGCCCTTCTTGCGGTTGGTAAACATATAGAGCAGTGAGATCAGGAAGCCGAGCACAAGGGCACTTCCGATGCAGATCATCACCACGCCGAGTGTCATATGTCCGCTGTTGTCAATCCAGTACTGTGACTGGTCATCAAAAAGTCTTGTAAAAGGATTCATAAACTGCATTGCTGCAACGGTGTTATGCATAGATGATTTTCCTCTCTTCCTGCTGCCGGACTTCTTTCTGCTCCAGCACATATTTCTGATAGGCTCTTCCGTACTTGGAGAAGCTGTGGCGGCGAATGCCCAGCTCAGAGAGCGCATTGCTCAGCCAGACCGGAACAGAGCCGGGAATTTTGATTTCCATAAGCCGGTAATCGTCGCTGATGATCTGATTGCCGTAGCTGCCCTTTGTCAGGGTAAGATCATAGCGGCGCTCCGTCAGCTGCCGGTCAAAGGTCAGCCGGAGATTGCTGTCATCCTTTCCGAAAAAGGCAGACCGCTGATAGCTGATATACTGGCGCGGCGCAATGGAATCATAGGAATTGAGGAAAACGTCCATTTCTTTCATGATCTGCTGATCGAGAAAGCGTTCGTAATACGGCTTCACGCGGGTCTGGATATATGCTTCCGCTTCCGCGACCGTCATGGTAACTCTGCGTTTGACGACGATTCCGCCGATTTTTTTCTTGACCTCCTGAAAAACGGGAGAATCGGGTGCTGCCGGGGAATAGTATCCTCTCAGCCGCAGTTTTTCTTTGTAATAGGGCTTCTGGATACTGCGCCGGATCAGAAGATTATCCGGTGTATCATAGTAAATGTTGAAGATGCCGTATTCTTTTCCGTCGATGCAGAAGCGATCCGGATTCATATGCTCATGCACGGTCGGAAGCAATGCCTGATACTGTTCGAGTGTCATCAGGAATTTGATTTCACGGCGCTGAAACGTACTGATTGCCATGCCGCGGCCTCCTTTTCACCCATGTTATTTTGTTGGCAGCCGGATATCCGGCTGTTCCCCCTGAGTCCGGTTTCAGTATACTGCAAACAACTTAAATGAACCTGAATATTTTTCAGGTAAAATGAAAAACAGGTGAATAATTGTGCCTTTTTTCTGTTTTTTTGTCACACGGTTTTACTTCAGCGGCAGACCGTTTCCGTCGGTGTTGATTGAGCCTGTCAGAAGCATGAGGCCCTCAATAAAGCCCCAGATTCCGCCGATTACGCCGCAGGAAAAGAGTGTCAGCAGAAGCTGTGCAACGCCCTTTGAGTTGTTGCCGAGATAGAAGTTATGGATACCGAGCGCCCCAAGAAAGATGCCGAGCAGACCTGCTACGGTCTTGGACTTCTGGGAATAGCCCTGATAATAGGGCATTCCGTTCATCGGATAGCCGGTCGGGGGCGGTACAAAATTACGCTGTACCGGAGCACCGTAGGGATTTTGATTGAAATTCTGTCCGTTTATCGGTCCGGGCTGCTGGAACTGGGTCGGAGCCTGCTGGAACTGAGGCGGAACCTGCTGGAATTGAGGCGGGGCCTGCTGGAACTGGGTCGGAGCCTGCTGGAATTTCGGGGCAAAGCCGCCCTGCGCAGCCGGGTTGGTAACCGGATTGCCGCAAATATCGCAGATCATCATTCCGGGAAGCGTCTCAGAGCCACAGGATGCACAGTAATTGATTCCGTCACCTGCCGCAAAGCCGCATTTGATGCAAAAAATATCTGTTTCGGTTAAAACCTCACCGCAATTTCTGCAAAACACAAAACATCCCTCCTCCGGAGCGGGTTATCAAGATGCTGCCGACAGTGCGCATCTATCTGATTTTATTATACATTTTTTTTACCGTTCTGTCAAGAGGAATTCTGTGCAAACGGCAGACTGCCGGCTCAGATCGAGGAGATTCTTTTTCTGTATTCGTATTTGCGGCAGTTTTACTCACATCAGAGAAACCCGGAGTCAGTCGTGAAACTGGCTCCGGGCATGGCTTTTCATATGGTTTTACGGTTTTTGCCGGATTACCGGAAGCAGCGCTTTGCATCGTCATAGCGGAAACCGGCTTTTTTCAGCTTTTCCGAAATGGCATCGGCATCCAGTTCATTTTCCGCACAGAAGCTGCGGAGAGTCATGCCGGTATCGCGAAGCTGCGTATTGATAAAGCTGAACAGAATAAACGGATCATTCGGAATCTGCATCATTTTCACCTTTCCTCTCTGTCTCGCTGGATCGCGGCTGCATCAATTGAGCGGACACGCTTTGTCAGCAGCTTTGTCAGCGGAAGAAAACACACATAAACCGGAACCGCCGCAAGCACAGTCCGGATAAATGACGGGAACAGAATCTTTGTCCAGAGCAGTTCCCGTCCAGAGACGCGGAACAGTACCCCGTTCATAAGATAAAACAGCGCACAGTGGAGCAGGCTGCACGCCGCGGTCAGCACCCAGTAATGCAGGAAGCTGCGGCGGAGAACCTGCTCGAACAGCAGGCAGACGAATGTGCAGCAGATCACAAGATAAATCGCATTTGCACCGAGCGGGGCATTGCAGGCAATGTCAATTCCAAAGCCGGCAATGACGCCGGCAGCCATGCAGAAATACATATCCTCGTACATACTGATACAGATTGCCGCGGGGATTGTCCAGAGCGGCTGGACACCGCCGCCCAGCATCGGGAACCAGCACAGCAGCAGAAGAAGAATGCTGAGGCTTTTCCGGATAAAGTTTCTGCGGATTGTCCGCTTTTCGGAGCGTGTACGGCTTTGTCTGCCCGGTTTTTTCTGCCGTTTACTTTTCCCCAAAGGACTCACCCTTTCCAGCAAAATCCAGCAAAACCGATACAGTTTTGAGCTCGGAAAAGTCGATAACCGGACGGATCACGGCATATTTGGCAAGCGAGGTGGATTCCATACCGGTTTCCGTGACGTTCCCGATGGTCAGACCGTACGGAAAAAGTCCGGTCGTGCCTGCTGTAATCACAAGGTTATGCGCTTCGACGGAGCTGTTCTCATCCAGATAGATCATTTTCGTGTTGCCGTCGGCGGCGTATTTCAGGTCGCCTTCGGCAATACCGGTATCGCCGGTTTCCAGCACAACCGCTCCGACCGAAAGCTCCGGCGAAAGGATGGTTGTAACCGTTGCATAATGCGGGGAAAGTTTTGTGACAACGCCGATCAGGTTGACAGAACCGGTTCCGGCAGAGCAGACAACAGGTGCATTGAGCGTCAGACCGTCTGCTTCGCCCATATTGAGCTGAAATTCGGAGGTCAGGTCATTGGCAGTCGGCATCAGCACGCCGCAGGGCTCGCTCAGCACAAAATCCTCATGCTTTTCCTTGATGCCGAGCTGATCGCGCAGGGCATCCCGTTCGCGGACGGCATCGTCATAGCCGATCAGCTGCTTATTCAGAATTTCATTCTGCTCGCGCAGCCGTCTGTTCTCTTCTCGGTAAGCTTTGGAATTGTAGTAGGTATCCAGCCTTTCGTTGACTTCCCTGTGAATGCCGGAGGCAGTTTTCCGGAACGGACCGGTGATTCCCTGAAGGAATCCGGTCAGTCGGTCTGTATGCCCTCCGGACCGGACCGAATACAGCATAATGCCGGTCAGAAGTGCAAGTATGCACAGCAGCACGCGAAATTTCATGCTGCGGAAAAATGCGTTGAGATTCATGGATGCTGCTCCTTCTTTGCTTTTTTGTTCTCACTGTTTTTTTCTGTATCATGCGGGGGAGGCAGGAGGCTGCCGTCCGCTGTTATTTGCTGAGGTCTACCTTCGGGTGCTTGCGGCGCAGATGCGCTTTCAGGCAGTCGAAGGATTCTGTACTGATATCATGCTCCAGTTTGCAGGCATCCTCCGCTGCGGTTTCCGGACTGACGCCGATATCGACAAGCCACTGTGTCAGAACGCGGTGCCGCTCATAGATTCTTCCGGCGACTTCATTGCCGGTTTCGGTCAGCACGATATTGCCGTTATCGCCGATCCGGATGAATCCGCCGTCCCGCAGAATACCCATTGCACGACTGACACTGGGCTTCGAGACACCCAGCTCATGTGCGACATCGACTGCACGGACATAGTTTTCCCTCAGGTGCAGAATCAGAATTGTTTCCAGATAATCCTCTCCGGATTTATAAAGTTTCGCCATAGCAATCAGGTTCCTTTCTGTTACCGGATTCAACCGGAATGACATCACGCACGGTCAGCACACTGCCGGAGACCGTGAACCGGATATCAAATCCGGCAAATGCGATCCCGTAAATGCGTTCGGGGTCGCCGGCATAGCCCGGACGGATATCCTGAGCCAGCAATGCCGATGCCGCAGCCTGCTTTTCTGCCGGGATGCGGTTCAGCAGGTGTTCCGGAAAGCAGACATTAAGTTTATGCAGACGGGTTTCCGCGGTATATCCCTCGGACGCTTCCGGCAGGCAGTCCGCAACCGGAATATAGGGCTTGATGTCATAAATCGGGGTTCCGTCCAGCAGGTCAATCCCCGAAACCAGCAGCCTGATGGGCTGCTGCGCGGTCAGAACCGCTTCCAGTCTGACGCAGGAAAGCCCGATCGGATTGGGACGGAACGGGGAACGGCTTGCAAAGACTCCGACGCGGGTATTGCCGCCGAGCCGCGGCGGGCGAACCGTTGCCGCCCAGCCTTTCCCTTCCGGCCTCTGTGCTGCATGAAAGCCGAAAATCAGCCAGATATGGGAAAAATCTGCCAGCCTGCGCACTGCATCCGGATGACTGTACTGCTCCAGAAACCGGATTTCACCGGTCAGTTCCGGAACCAGACCGCTCTGCCGCGGAAGCCCGAATTTATCCGTGAAATCGGTGTGAATGTAAGCAATCGGATTCAGGAGCATCTGTCCGTCAGTCATACATGATATCGTTTGTTTTGTAGTAGGCTTCCAGCTTCTCATTTGACGAAACGAGAACCGTTGCAACAATATTCATCGGAATCGCAGCTGCATAAGCCGCAATCGTGGCAGCAGAGTTGGATGCGCCGATTTTCTGTGACAGCAGCTCGACAATGCCGGGAATCACGAGAATGATGGAGGTAATTACCAGCATAAATGTTGTAAAGCCTTTCAGCTGTTTCAGGCGGACAACAACGGTAATCGAGAGCAGCCCCGTCAGTGCGCCGCAGATCAGATAAACCGTATCAAAGAAATTGAAAACACCCGGAACCGAATCCGGATCGGCGTAAGCGCCCATTGAAAAAACAATTGTCGCAATGCCGCCGAGAATGCCGAGAACGGTTGCGATCACGGAGACAGTGAAGCCTGCTTTTGCGAGGTCTTCCTGCTGCTGCCGGCGGAGCTCCATCAGTTCGCGTCTGGCACGCTTCTGATCCTCTTCGGTCTTTGCGGGAGCTTCCGTCAGGGTTTCGGCGGTACGCTTTGCAGCCTGTTTCTTCGCTGCTTCAAGATCCGCCTGATTGAATACAACTCTCCGCTCCGGTTCCGGTGCGGGTTCCTCAAGCAGTGCGCTTGCATCAACCTGCGGAAGTATTTTGGCAGCGTCCTTTTTCTCCTGCTTTGAATAATCCTCTTCCGGATCACTGAGCAAAGCTGCCGCAGCCTGCTGCTGCTCGGATGCCTTATCTGCCTGATGCTGCACCAGCATGGTAGAAAGCTGCCGCTCGATATATTCATTATTCAGCGCTGCGATTTCCTCTGCCGTGTAAGCCGGCAGACCTTTTTCGGCGCGCTGCCGCTGCAAGATGCTGATTTGTTCTTCCGTCAATTCCAGAACCAGCCGCTTCGGCTGCGGGGGCGGTGTGCTGCTCATGTCTTCCAGCGTGACGGGCGCCGCATTTGCGAGCCGCGGATCGACACCGCCTGCATTGTTCTGTGCTGCCTTTCTCGGATCGTCATAGGTCATATCGCCAAGCAGCTGCTCTTCCAGACTGCGCTGATCGTCCATTTTATTTTCTCCTTTTTCCGTAAACTCCTGCGTATCTGCGACAGAACACAGTGTATCATTATTATTATATCAGAATCATGCGGAAATTGCAAGAGAAAAATGAAAAAATTGCCGCGGCTGAATCGTCTTCCGGATTTCGCGGTGCTTGCATTTTTTTCAGAATCATGCTATAATAAAAATGGAGAATTATGAACTGAAAGAAAAAGGCTGTTATCATCCGGTACCGGTCCGGAAAACACGCCCTGAATGCCGCGCATATACATGATTCAAAAGGAGGACTGCCGCTTGATTTATCTATTGGAAGACGATCAGAATATCCGTGATTTTACACTGTATGCAGTCCGCAATTCCGGATATGAAATTGAGGGATTTGCGCTTCCGTCCGCTTTCCGGGCGGCTGTCGCGGAGCGCGTGCCGGACATGGTTCTGCTGGATATCATGCTGCCGGAGGAGGACGGGCTCAGTGTTCTGCGGCAGCTCCGGAACGACCCCGCAACCGAAAAGCTTCCGATTATCCTGCTCTCTGCCCGCAGCACGGAATATGACAAGGTTCTGGGGCTGGACAGCGGTGCGGACGATTATCTCGCAAAACCGTTCGGCGTCATGGAGCTGCTCTCACGAATCCGCGCACTGCTGAGGAGAACCGAAAAGCATGACAGCAGCAAAATTCTTTCCGGCGGCGGCATCCTTCTGGATGAAGCGCGTCACAGAGTACTCTCAGACGGCAATGAAATCGGTCTGACCGGAAAGGAATTCGACCTGCTCGCAATTCTGATGCGGAATCAGGGCATTGTCCTCAGCCGAGACCGCATTCTCGAATCGGTCTGGGGCTACGATTACGCAGGCGAGAGCCGCACGGTCGATGTCCACATCCGGACGCTCCGCGCCAAGCTGGGAGAAGCCGGCAACAGCATTGATACTGTCCGCGGCGTCGGATACCGCTTTCATGTCAGTTACGGTGATTCCGGGGAGGGTACTGATACAGAATGAGAAAAATCATGTTCCGGAAGCTTCTGACGGCAGCGGGAATCACACTCGGATTGTGTCTGCTGCTGTATCCGCTTCTGCTTCCGACCGAAAATTATTTCCGGCTGGTTTTGCAGCTGCTTCCGGTTGCAATCGTGATTGCGCTGCTGATGATCTTTCCGCTGTATTATCTCAGCGAGCGCACTTCACAGGAAACTGCGTCCGAGCTGAAAAAGCTGAAGCTGGATTCTAAAAATGCCCTCGCGGATTTTCCGGAACTGCGTCCTGTCGCAAGGCAGCTCACCAGCTTCCGGATGCAGATGGAGGCGCAGAAAAACGAGCTGGAGGGTCAGCAGGAACAGCTCCGTGTCCTGACGGACAATATGCAGGAGGGGCTGCTGCTGGTCAGTGCAACCGGCAGGGTGCTCTCGCATAACCACGCGGCTTTGCAGCTGCTCGACAAAGTATCGGTCAAGGGCGAATTCAATGTCTTTGATCTCAACGGCAGCAAAGTCTTCCGCGATCTGGTACATAATGCGCTGGAAGGAATCCGCGGTTCGGCTGTCATGACCGTCAACGGAACCGCCTGCCAGCTGTTTGCGAATCCGGTCACGCGAGGCAGCATGATGACCGGTGCGGTGCTTGTGCTTCTGGATGTCACCGAGCGCGAAAAGCGCGATGCGCTCCGCAGAGAGTTTACATCCAATGTTTCTCACGAGCTGAAAACACCGCTGACCTCCATTTACGGCATTGCAGACATGATGGAATCGGGCATGGTAAAGGAGGAGGATATCAGCGGCTTTGCCCGCCGGATCCGTGACGAATCCTCCCGGATGATTGCGCTGATTGAAGATATCATCCGGCTTTCAAGACTCGACGACGATACCTTTATTGAAGAGGTACTTCCGATTGATCTCTTTGAAATCGCTGAGAATGTCCGCAGCCAGCTTCTGCCCCATGCACAGGAAAAGGGCATTGAGATGACACTGGAGGGCGAGTCTGCAAAGATGAAGGGTGTTCCGGTCATTGTCGAGGAAATGCTGTATAATCTCTGCGACAACGCAATCAAATACAACAAGGAAAAAGGAACCGTACAGATGAAGGTCACCTGCACGGAACAGTCGGCAATTTTTACGGTTTCCGACAGCGGCATCGGCGTGCCGCAGGCAGATAAAGAGCGTATTTTCGAGCGCTTTTACCGCGTGGACAAGAGCCATTCCAAGCAGATCGGCGGAACCGGACTGGGGCTCTCCATCGTCAAGCACGGCGCGGCATTCCATAATGCAAAAATTGAGTTGGACAGCCGGCTCGGAGAGGGCACAACCATCCGTCTGTTCTTCCCGCGCAGCGCGGAATCGGCTGCACTTGCGGAACGTGATGCACGCCGCAATCCTCTGAATGTGGAGATTCCCGGCAATGACGGGGAGGATACGCTGATTCTGGTGCAGGAGCCGGAGCAGAAAAAGCCGCTGCCGGCAGCAGAACCGGCAGAAATCTCTGCGGAGGAACCTGATTTTGATGAGCTGCTGATTGATGAAGCGCTCCGGGAAAGCGATGCGGAAGATGCGGCGGAGCCGGAACCCGCACCGGTGTCCGAACCCGAAACAGCCGCAAAAAACATCCTCGATGAGGAAACGGAAGCGCTGGAAGCGGAGCTCGAACAGCAGATTGCAATGGTTGCACCGGAGCCGGAGGACACTGCGCCGGAGGATTCCGGACAGGACGACCTGATGACGGAGGAGCCCGCAGATGAACCCGTTTCCGAAGAACCCGAAGCCGCTGAGCCGGAACTCGCCGAAGCACTCCGGAAAATCCGGATAGATCCGGATATCGTGCCGCTTGATGAGACCACTATGGACATAAAAATTTAGATTCCTATTCTTTTCGTCCCCCGATGCCGCTCAGGTGTCGGGGGACTTTTTACAGCGGAAAGATACCGCTGTGCAAACAATCATTGTTGAATCCAGAACAAATTATGCAAAATGTTCTTCAAAATTTGCAGATTCACTTGACAATTTGAAGATGAACAGTTATAATGATATCAGAAAATGCCGGCGAAAGGGGGGATACGTGTGGCGGAACCGGAACAGAAGCCGGATATCATCGGTGTAATCGCTGCTGAGGTCAACAGCATCGAGCAGCGGCAGATTATGAAAGGAATTATCGGAAAAGCACAGGAAATCGGCAGAAAGATTGTCGTCTTTTCCAATCTCTACAATCCGTATGAATTCAACAATGATCTTGCACTGGAAAACAAGGTCTATGAGCTGATGTTTTCAAGACAGCTCTGCGGGCTGATTCTGATTGAAGAATCTTTTGTCAATGAGACGCTGCGCGAAATCCTCCGCAGTATGCTGGAAAAAAGGCAGGATATTCCGGTTGTGGCAATCGGCGTGTATCTGCCGGAGCTGGATTTCCCCAATGTCCAGTTTATCAATTCTGACGATAAAAGCGATGCGGAAACCATTGCAGAGCATCTTCTTTCCCATCATCATGCTACAAAAATTGACATCCTGACGGGATTCGAGGGGAATCCCGCCTCGGAGGCGCGTGTGGAGGGCTACCGGGCTGCGCTGGAGCATCACGGTATCCCGTTTGAGAAGGAACGGGTGCATTACGGCGATTTCTGGATGACCTCCGGCGAAAAGCTTGCGGAGCGCTATCTTTCCGGAGAGCTGCCGCTGCCGGAAGCGATTATGTGCATGAGTGACCACATGGCGTTCGGTCTGATAGACGCTCTGGTTTCGCATAATGTCCGGATTCCGGAAGATGTGCTGGTGACCGGATATGAATACATTTTCGAGCGGATTTACTATTCTCCGCTGCTTTCGACCTATCAGCGCGACCGGATTGCGCTGGGAAGATGCGCGGTCGAGTTCATTGATCTTAAGTCAAAAGGTGAGGTGCTGCCGGAATTTACCGCGCCGGAAGGAATCTGGGTTCCCGGTAACTCCTGCGGATGCACGGCAGATCATGCACAGCTTCGTGCGGAACTCGAAGTGCTCCGCATCAAGCAGCAGTACGATAAATGGAATGTGCTGAGTACTGTTGAGCAGCAGCTGACTCTGTGCAGCACGCTGGAGGATTTTATCCGGACGCTGGGAGAGCATCAGTTCCTTGTCCGCTGGGTACAGAATATGTTTCTGTGTCTCTGCGGAAACTGGTATGATACCGGTGCGGAAAAGCCGGACGATATTCTCGGCTGCCGCAGTGTGATGCCGTGGAATTCCCATCTCCCGATTATTACCTGCCGCTGGACGGATTTTCATGCACTGTATGCGAATTCGCCGGAAACCGCCGTGCATTATTATCTGCCGATTTTCTTCCAGAGGCACTTCTTTGGCTTTTTCGTACTGGAATATCACGCTGCCGATACATATGATGATGTATTCCGAAACTGGATGAAATCTATCTCAAACGGTCTGGAATTTCTCTGCATGAAGAATGATATCCGTTATCTGCTGCAATGCCAGAATCTTTCCGACCGCCATGATTCCCTGACCGGTCTGCAAAATCTTCGCGGTTTTGAGGCTGCTCTGCGCGCCAGACAGTCCTCGGACGATGCCCCGATTTATGCCGTCATTCTGAAAACGGATGTGCTTCAGGGGGATGTCAGCCCGGAAATTCAGGTTCAGCAAACGGAGCGCATCATAAAAATCGCGGAAATCCTGCGTTCTCATATCTCGCAGAACAGCATTGCCGCCCGTCTGGATTCCCATACATTTGTGCTTGCGGATATTCCCTGCAAGTCAGACCAGGAATGCCGGCTCTTTCAGCAGAAGCTCATTGCCAGTATTCTCGCGAAGACAAACCTGACCGAAACTGCCGGGATGGAATCGCTGCTTTGTGCCGGGTCGGTTCTGCCTGCTGCGCCGCCTGCCGAATGCATCGCCGTCCTGCGCGGTCTGCTGGACGAACAGACGGAAAAACTGCTCCGGCAGAAAAAACATCAGCATGCATCCGCGCTGTTTGCGGTTCGCAATCAGCTTTATCGCGGCATTGACCTTTCTATGGAGGACGTTTGCAGGAAGTATGCATTCAGCGCAGGCTATTTCCGGCAGATTTATAAAAACTGCTTCGGCATCAGCTTCCATCAGGATGCCATCAGTGCAAGAATCTGTTATGCGTCGCATCTGCTTTCCGATTCTGTCCTGAGCATTGCAAGCATTGCCGAGCAGGCAGGCTACGAGGATTACAATTATTTCCTGAGGCAGTTCCAGAAGGTAACCGGCGTCACGCCGGGACAGTTCCGGAGAAATACAAGCTGATAAAAAACCCGGCTGCGTATCCCGCAGCCGGGTTTTCTGATTCTGCAACTGCCTGTTCCGTTTCCGAAACGGCATAGATCGTGAGAAGAAGCGCATCGGATTCATCCGATGCCGTCCGGAGGGCTGCTGTCCGCCTCTTTGCTTTTCCGGAATGATGCTGCCGTTTTCCCGATGCCGAAGATCAGCGCGGCGGCACCGAGCCCGATCATAACCGGTGCGATAAAGCCGTTTAGCTTGCTGTTGGTTGTTTTCTGCGGATCATCGGGATCGTAGTAAACCTTGATGCTTCCGCCGGTTTTGTAGCTGCCTGTGATGTTGGAAAATGTGGTTTCGTAATCCTTGCCGTCAACCTGATATTTGACTTTGACGTCGTATTCCTGTGCATGATCTTCTCCCGCAGTCGGGCATTCCGTTACAGATAAAATTTCACCTGCCGTTTCGGCATATTTGTCTGTGCGGAATCCGAGCAGGATGACGCCGAATATCATCAGAGCGATACCGACCGGAACAAACAGTCTCGCCGGTTCCGTGTTCCTCAAAAATCCTGTTATTTTGTTTCCTGCTGACATGTTCCGCTCTCCTTTCTGATTTTCGTGGCGGGCGATGAAAAAGCAGAAGCCGCGCGGCTTCAATCGGATGTATAATGCTGTCGTTGTGTGCGTTCGTTTTTTTCTGATTGTGCCGAACAGGATGTGCAGAGAACGGAGGATACCGTTCCTTCAGACGGGCTTCGGTTCCAGAATGGTCATCTGCGGGGCATATCGAAGCAGAATGTTCATAACCGTTTCCATATCCTGCCGCTGGACACCGTACTGATGCCGGACATTGTCTGCATCACGGATGATGAGATAATCGTAGCATGCATTGGGATCGACCGGATGTGTCTGGCGGTAATGTTCTGCCGCAAGATTGGCAACCGCCGCGCCGAGCATCGCACCGGGCGTTCTGCCGATGAACACGGTCTGTGTGTCGGGCAGGAAGGTCGGCTGCACCGAGCGGATATCTTTCAGTTCCAGATAATCCTTGTAAGAAAAGGAGCTCACAATAAACCGCTCGGTAATCATCAGATCAAAGGGACGGTTTATGATGCCGGTCGAGAGAAAGAGCGCCTGATCCGCACCGGAGTTGATGTATTCCGCGATGATTTCCGGCGAGCCGTATTTTTTGAACGCACGGTGTGAGCCGGCAGCCACCATCTTCAGCAGCATCCAGATTGACAGCAGGACGCAGATTCCGCCGAGCACCATCAGAATAACGGTAATCAGGTTCTTCCAGCCGAGCGACGTGCCGCAGAACCACGCGCAGAATCCGAGAATTGCGACGCCGAGCAGCGTGCAGAACAGTCCCATACCGTAGTTTCCGGTCAGCTGTTTGCGGATATCCTTTCCGGTTACATGAATCATCATTGCAGAATTCTCCTTTTCAGAAATTATAAGGGATTGCTACCCACATTATATAATATTCCTGCTCGATTGTCAAGCAATCCGGCGGATTTGCGGGTGTGTTCCGCAAAGAAAAACCTCTGCGGTGCCTGTGCATCACAGAGGTTGTTTTTTTACCGGATTGCGAATGCGACAAACCCAAACGCGATGACGAGAGAGCATTCGATAATCAGCGTCAGAACGATGTTCCAGCCGTTTGTGCCGCCCTCGCTCTGAATTTGTTCCCGCATGGCGGCTTCGGAAACCGCTTTCTTTTTGATTGACTGAATGCGTCTGACCGAGAAGCGGTAGTAGAGATAATTGCCGAACAGACACCAGATGACAGAAAGTCCCATGCGGACAAAAGACAGACCGTTATCCAGCCGTGTAAAGCCGTCGGAATGCACATCGACCCATGAAACGGAGAAATTGAGCTGTTCCGCCATGTAGATCAGAACGGTCGGGATACTGAACGCGACCTCCAGCAGAACGGTAAAAATCGTCATCAGCCACATTTTCCGGTTTGCAAAGTAAAGCTGCGGAAAGAACAGGCAGACCAGATTGAACGAAAATTTTTTGCCCGTCTGTTTCATCAGCCGGAAGAGCGGCAGATAATAGAATCGGTTGGTACCGACGAATTCAGCAACCTCGCGCATGGTTGCACCGTCAAAGGTTTCCTCCGGATCCAGTCCCACGCAGGGGTCATGCGGATTCAGGCGCACGCCGTCATAGAGAGAGCCGTTCAGCATTTTCGGCTGTTCTCCGCGCTCGCGCTCCTCCGCCTGCGCAAACTGTTCTGCACGTTTTTCCGCAGAATGTTCGGCGACGATCTGCCGGCGGCGTTCCAGAACCCAGCTTCCTCCGGATTCATGCAGCGCCGTATTGACACATGTCCCCGCAGTCCGGTAGCACGCCCTGTGATACGGTGTGCCGCATTCCGGGCATGTCACGATATCGTCCTCACCGGCAAAAGGCTTACCGCAGATGATACAGGGCTGTCCCTGATATTCGAGCATGTCGCATCCTCCTTCCGCATTGCCTCAGATTCTTATTTTCACATTTTATGATGACCTTTCCCTATTTTACCACAATCCCCGCGGTTTTACAAGCCCGGCAGCCGTTTTTTCATATATTATTCACTTTTTTCGCCTGATGCGCACGGTGTTTTCGTTCATTGCCTCAGATTTTGCAGCGAAATGCAGCCGGTCTGAAAAAAATATTGAAAAAAGGCTTGCTTTTTTTCTTCGGATATGATATAATAGCAGTACTTGTTTGCAATGCATATGCAAAATGCGTTTAGGTTTTAGAAAGAAAGGAATGTCAGCTCATGAGCACTCTCGAACTGGTCGGCGGCATTATTCTGCTGGTCTCCTGTGTCCTGATGATTCTTCTCGGTCTCATGCAGGATCAGAAGCAGGATCAGAATATGACTTCCGCCATTACCGGCGGTTCCTATGATTC
Organism: Oscillospiraceae bacterium; assembly: GCA_017518255.1. Taxonomy (GTDB): domain Bacteria; phylum Bacillota; class Clostridia; order Oscillospirales; family Ruminococcaceae; genus Firm-04. The sequence goes on along the minus strand of JAFWVK010000036.1, from coordinate 75,406 downwards.
CGCGTTCAGCAAGAATGAAGGCAACACTAAGGAAGCCCGTCTGAAAAGATGGACAACATTTCTCTGTGTGCTGTTCTTTGTGACCACACTGGTTGTGACGATTGTACCGGTATGGTTTACAAGCGGCGGCGGCAGTTCTGCGGCCGGCTGAACGGAACAGAAAACAGGATCTGATTATGAGAAAGCTCTGTCTGATGACAGAGCTTTCTTTTTTCTGTTTCCCATTGTGTTTTTTACTGCAATATGCTATAACCGGGCAGTGCCCGGCTCCGTGACAGGCTCCATGAGAATTCCGATATAATCTTTTTCACTGCACCCGTTGAAATTTCCTGCTCAATATGTTATAACCGGGCAGTGCCCGGCTCCGTGACAGGCTCCAAGAGATTCCCGATATAATTATTTCACTGCACCCGTTGAAATTTTCTGCTCAATATGTTATAACCGGGCAGTGCCCGGCTCCGTGACAGGCTCCAAGAGATTCCCGATATAATTATTTCACTGCACCCGTTGAAATTTCCTGCTCAATATGTTATAATAAATGCGGGTGCCTGAGGCGTCCCGAATTCAAAACAAGAGGAGAATGAATCATGTATATTACCTGTCTTGATCTCGAAGGCGTGCTTGTCCCGGAAATCTGGATTGCATTTGCGGAAGCAAGCGGCATTCCGGAACTGAGAAAAACAACCCGCGATGAGCCGGATTATGACAAACTGATGCGCTATCGCCTTGCAATTCTGAAAGAGCACGGTCTGGGCCTGAAAGAGATTCAGGATACCATTGCGAAGATTGATCCGATGCCCGGTGCGAAGGCGTTTCTGGATGAACTGCGCGCAATCGGTCAGGTCATTATCATCAGTGATACATTTTCCCAGTTTGCGACACCGCTGATGGAGAAACTCGGCTGGCCGACAATTTTCTGCAACTCCCTTGAGGTTGCGGAGGACGGCACCATTACCGGCTATAAAATGCGCTGTGAGAAATCCAAACTGACAACGGTCAAAGCACTCCAGTCGATCGGCTTTGACACCATCGCCAGCGGCGACAGCTTCAATGATCTCGGCATGATTCAGGCGAGCAAGGCGGGCTTCCTGTTCCGCAGTACCGAGCAAATCAAGAAGGATTATCCCGAACTGTCGGCGTTTGAGGAATATGACGAGCTGCTTGCTGCAATTAAGGCGGCAATGAGCGAAGCCTGATTGCAGTATTCGCAGATAAAACCAAACAGAGCTTTTTGCAGCAGGTGCAATTTTGCATCTGCTGCTTTTTATGCGGTTTATCAGGATAATTTGCAAAAAACTTGACAATCTCTGTTATTTTATGCTATAATATTGTTGTATTGTACTCTGATTTTAATTCGGAGAGGAGGCATTGAGGTGAAAAAACGACTCCTGATCGGCGTGATCGTCTGTGAAACAGAATCTTTAATGCAGCGCAGACTGATTAAGGGTATGACGGCACAGGCGTTCTCACTGGACATAGATCTTGCAATTTTTTCCTGTATCGCCAATAATACGGAACTGTCTGCACATCAGAAATCGGAATTCAATCTGTTTTCATATATGAATCTGCAAATGCTTGACGGCATTCTCTATCTGCGGGATTCAATCCGCTGCAAAGAGGAAAGACTCCGGCTGGATCAGATTCTGACCGAGCAGGAGCTTCCGGTTCTGGTCCTCGATGACAATACCAGCCCGTTCCCGTATCTGATGATGGATGACCGGAGCGGCTTTTGTGCGATTACAAATCACCTGATTCAGATTCACGGTTTGACAGACCTGCTTTGCCTGACCGGCAAGCGCGGGCATTATACCGCGGAGCAGCGCCGGCTCGGTTTCCTTGATGCGATGGATCATGCACATCTCTCTGTTTCGGAAGATCAGATTGTTTACGGCGACTACTGGTATGATTCCGCCAGAAAACTGGCGCATGAAATTCTGGACGGAAAGCGGAAAATGCCGCAGGGCATCGTCTGCGGAAACGATCCGATGGCAAAGGCGCTCTGTCATGAGCTCATCAGCAACGGTGTCCGTATTCCGGAGGACGTCATGATTACCGGCTATGACGCTTCTCTGACGGAAACACGAAGCATGATCGGGCTGACCAGCTATGTCCGGAAAAACTTCCGGCTCGGCGCACAGGGTGTTGCAAAGCTTTATCAGATGATGACCGGCGAAAGCTGTGTCCTGACGCAGACCGAACGGATTGAGGTCATCACGGGTGACAGCTGTTCCTGCGGCGTCGATCTGGACTACCTCAAGCATCAGATTGCCGTTGAGGAAAAACAGGATGACTTCCGGACAATGTTCCGGATGAGCAATATGGGGATTCAGCTTACCAGACAGGAAACACTGGACGGCTGCCTGGAAATTGTCCGGAATAATGTCTATCTGATCCGCGAATGCAAGGAGTATTACCTCTGCCTCTGTGAAGACTGGGAGGGCGGCGGAGCGCTCGAAAATCCTGCGGAATACCGCCGGGAGGGTGTGCCGCAGCACATGCTTTTGAAAATTATCTATAACGGCAGGGAAAATGCTATTGTGACCAAACCTTTTGCGTCCTCGAAAATGCTCCCGCGCCTGTTTGAAGAACGAGAAAAACCCGGTGCGTTCTTCTTCTCTCCGCTGCATCATGACGACCGGTTCTTCGGCGTTTCCGTCATCAGCTTCGGAGAGCGGCTGGACACCTATGACAGAGTTTACTGCGACTGGATTGCAAATGTGAATACGGCGCTGGAATTTGTCAGAATGCAGACCTATCTGAAGCGCTTTAACAACCGGATTTATCTGTCCTCGATTCGCGATGCGCTGACCGGCTTATATAACCGAACCGGTTATGAGAAATTCGCCAAGGAATGCTTTGATGCCGCGAAAAATGAGCACCGGCGGTTCCTGCTGGTATTTGCAAGCTTCGATTCTCTCCGGCAGGTAAACGAAACCTACGGGCATTCAGAGGGAGACAGCGCCGTGACAGTTCTGGCAAATGCCATGAACAACAGCTGTACCACATATGAGCGCTGTGCGCGCATTGAGGATGCGGAGTTTGCGATTATCGGCTATCAGGATTATGAGGAGGATGCTTGTCAGCGTATGATTTACGCGATTTCTGGTTATCTGGAGCATTACAATCAGAGTTCTCTGAAGCCGTATAAAATCACGGCAAGCTTCGGTCATTTCTGTGATTATATCACGCCGGATATGACGCTGGAACAGGTGACGGCAAAGGCAGCCGCCGCGATTGAGGAAAGCCGCGCCACCAGACAGAATGAAAAAGCTTCGCCTTATTACCGGGAATTTGTAAATCTGCGTGAGCGGATTTACAGCAATCCGCAGGACGACTGGAGCATTGATTCGATGTGCCGGGATCTGATTCTGAGCCGCGGGTATTTCCAGAAGCTTTACACCCGCTGCTTCGGCATCAGCTTTACGCAGGATGTCATCAACAGCCGTATTGAGCTTTCCAAGCGCCTGCTTTCCAGCACCGATTACAGCATCGCCTATATCGCCGATCAGAGCGGTTACAGCAACTATGTGCATTTTATGCATCAGTTCAAGAAGATTGTCGGCATCACCCCGACCGAATACCGCCGCCGCAAGCGGCAGAGTACGGACTGAGCATTTTTTGATTTACTGCTGCAAAGAGCCTGAGAATGAATTTACATTCTCAGGCTCTCAGTCTGTCGGAAAAGGTATCGCACGTTTCGCAAACGTGCGCTGCGCTATGATTTATATTGGGCTCCGCCCCAACCCCCGTTGTATAATAAAAGGATGAATATACTATCTTTTACATAAAGTGGGATTCTAAAGGGACTTTGGCGGTTTGGTGAGTTTGCCTGCAAAATCATCGCGCAGCTTATTTGCTTCAAATAAGCTGCCGACAAAGCGGTACGAAAGATTAAAAATGGGGAAAGAAAACTCTTGTTTTCTCTCCCCCTCTTTTATTTTGATTCTCAATAGGTTTCAAAAAAGCTTATTTGGTTTTTTCAGTTTTCGATTTTTGTTCCGCCGCCTCCGCAACAGGAGCGCCCGCCGTAATGCCGAGCAGTATCCAGAACAGCGGCGCAACCGTCAGCACGGAAATGCCGACCGCTGCCGTGCAGCTGTAAAGAATCACACCGGCACAGCCTGCAATCAGAATCCAGCTCTGCATCTGCTTTCTGTGCTTCCATGCCAGAATCAGGCAGACAATCAACAGCGCCGCATGCAGCACCAGCGACGGTATTCCCCGCGTCGCCGCAATGAAAATAAAGTCGTTATACGGACGGTCAGCCAGATTCGGATTCTGCACGATGACCATACTGGTCCGGAGCTGGGCAAAATGGTAATTATCCGGTCCGACTCCGAAAAGCGGATCAATCTTCACGGTTTCCCAGCCTTTTTCGCGGCAGTATTTCAGAGCCGACCATGCATCGTAAATCTGAAAGCTGTTCTCGTCGCGCATATACGGACCGGCAGTGCTGAGCCGGTAATAACCGTCATCCCAGATAATACCGCCGTCATACAGCACCGGAAGCATTTCCTGACTGTCAGACGCCTCCTTCTTCGGGAGCACAACGCCGTTTTTCAGCTTCATATACAGACCGGTTTGCAGTTCTGCTTCCCCGTTGTCGGTTTCCCATGCATTCATGGTCAGACCGTCCTCCGGCTCCTGTACCGCCTTTTTCTCCGGGCGGTAGTAGGAATGGTTGATTGCCGGAGCAACTGCAACCCAGCCGATTGAGAGCGCAGCAGCAGCAAACAAAACAACCGGAACCGCTGCCTTTTGGCGTGCCGGAATCGCTTTGAAGCGGGCAATCAGCAGAATCACCAGCAGCATAATTCCGCCGCAGCCGGCAATCAGTCCGGCAACAGTCTGTGTCCGGAAGACTGTCAGCATGGAAAGCCCCGCGCAGACAATGCCGTAAATCCGGGTTTTCCGTTCCTGTGCAAGCAAAGCAGCCGGAATCGAAATTGCCAGCAGCATTGCCAGCAGCATTGCAAAAGTGATCGGACTGTCCGTCAAACCGGAGGGCAGGCGGAGATTCCAGAGCAGCAGCGGGTCAATATTCCGGTAGCTGTTCAGTCCCTTGTTTGGATTGGCGTAATCGAATACCGGAAACGCCTGTAAAATGCCCCAGACGCACTGCACAATACCGAGCAGCATTACCCCTCGGAAAACGCGTTCCTGATTCTCCATCCGGCGCAGCATGGTACCGAGGAAGAACATGCCGCCGTACATCAGCAGCGCAATCCATCCCTCATCTCTGCCGTCCAGGCCGAAAACAGAAGTGGAATAATCGTAGGACTGCATCATGGAGCCGATCGCCCAGAGCAGCGATGCAGAGAGGATGCAGTAGGGAATCAGCGTACCCTTTGTCCACTGCTGCCGCATCAGGCCGACAACCGTAAAAATCAGAACCAGAACACCGCCGATTGAAAAAATCGTAGCGACGCTTCGGAGCGAGACAAGCACCAGCGCAAAAACTGCACCGACACCTCCCTCCCGGATCATTTCATCCAGAGAGGTATTGGCGACCTCCGTCAGGTGATTCACCCCCTGTGAAAGTGCGGTTGCCCAGAGGACAATCAGAAGCAGCTTTGCGCAGAAGCGGCGATACCAATCCAGATCCATATTCAGGATAAAATTGGATTTTTCCGTTGTACCGAAAATTGTTTTTGCCATAATACTTCACTCTTTTACAGGAATGCGCATGACTCTGTTTCCGGAATCATGCGCATCAGATTTTGTTCGGATCAATTACTTTGCAACATCGACAGCGCGGCTTTCGCGGATCAGGTTGACCTTAATCTGACCCGGATATTCCATATCGTTCTCGATCTGCTGGGCGATTTCGCGTGCGACCAGCACCATGCGCTCGTCGTCGATGACCTCCGGCTTCACCATGATACGAACCTCTCTGCCTGCCTGCATTGCATAGCACTTCTCCACGCCCTCATAGGACATACAGATTTCCTCAAGCTTTTGCAGGCGCTTGATGTAGCTTTCGAGATTCTCGCTGCGTGCGCCGGGTCTTGCAGCGGAGATTGCATCGGCAGCCTGAACGATGCAGGCAATTGCCGTCCGCGGCTCCACATCGTTATGGTGCGCTTCGACCGCATGAATGACCTCAGCCGGTTCCTTGTACTTACGGCAGACATCTACGCCGATTGCGACGTGAGAGCCTTCGATTTCGGCAGTCAGCGCCTTGCCGATATCATGCAGCAGACCGGCGCGTCTTGCCATATTGGCATCGACACCGAGCTCTGCGGCGAGAATACCGGAAAGCGTGGCGACCTCAATGCTGTGGTTCAGCACATTCTGTCTGTAACTGGTACGGAAGGTCAGTCTGCCCAGCAGCTTTACCAGCTCCGGATTCAGACCGTGAACATTGGTTTCAAGCACCGCCCGTTCGCCTTCCATTTTAATGCGCTTTTCGACTTCTCTGCGCGCCTTGTCAACCTTTTCCTCGATACTTGCCGGATGGATTCTGCCGTCAACGATCAGCTTTTCGAGTGCAAGTCTGGCGACCTCACGGCGAACCGGATCAAAGCAGGAAAGGGTGATTGCCTCCGGTGTATCGTCGATAATCAGATCGACGCCGGTCAGAGATTCGATGGAACGGATATTTCTGCCCTCGCGTCCGATGATTCTGCCTTTCATTTCGTCATTCGGAAGCGGAACAACCGAGACTGCGACTTCAGATACCTGTTCCGCCGCGCATTTTGCGATTGCCATAGAGATGTGGCTGCGGGCAATATCCTCGCAGGTTGTTTTGACCTGCTGCTCATATGCAGAAATCTTCACAGCCTTTTCGTGAACCAGATCTGCATCGAGCTGTTTCAGCAGATAATCCTTTGCCTGCTCTTTGGTAAACTCGGAGATGCGTTCGAGGATATCCAACTCAGATTTTTTAATCCGCTCGATTTCCTCTGTGCCTGCCTTTTTGATTTCCTCTGCTTCGGCGAGGCGTTCGTCTGCTGCATGGAGCTTGGTCTGAAGCTGCTCCTCGCGGCGCTCAAAGTGTTCTGTTTTTTTGTCGAGATTCTCTTCCTTTTGCTGGATTCTGCGTTCCTGCCGGCTCATGTCGGCTCTGCGGTCCTTGATTTCCTTTTCTGCTTCCGTGCGCAGCTTGAAAATCTCGTCCTTTGCCTCAACAAGCGCGGCTTTTTTCTTGTCCTCTGCTTCTTTTGAAGCGGAACTGCGGATTCTCTCCGCTTCCTTTTCGGCGCTTCCGATCGCAGCCTCTGCTTCCCGTTTCCGCTGTTCGATGCCCTTCGAGACACCGCGGGCTTCCGCTTTCTCGACCTGCTCGGACACATCGCGTTTGGCTCTGGATGAACCGAGCACCGCACCGACTGCGGCGCCTGCGAGCAGGGCGACAAGAATCAGCAGGACCGAAACAGGCGTCGGAATTGCCAGCATCATTGAAATGGATGCCATACCTGTGATTTCCTCCTAACATCATCAAATGGGTACAAATTCAGGGGTATGCTGTTTGTATATCATCTGATTCTGCGGCAGGAAACACGCCGTTTGATGATTCTATTTTGTAATTTTCAAGATTTCGGGGAAAAGAATTGCTGTCCGTTCAAGGCCTGTCAGCCGTTCCGGGGCGGCTTTTCCCATATAACAGCCGGCGAATTCAGATTCCTGAACTCCCGGCAAAATAAAAAGATCACACAGCGGCATCTGCCGCAAAACACCATCGGAAACCGGGAATCTCTCCGGCATCCGGTGCAATGCACAATACACAAATACAGTATACTATATTTACGGCAGAAAGTCAAGGATTATTTCAGATTTTTCAGCAATAAAATAAAAAAAGTGTCTGTCCGGACGCATCATTCCGCAAGGCACGCCCGGACAGACCGTTACTGTTATTTAATTGACATCCTCAATATTCTCCGAAATTGTGACAACACAGGTTCCGTCATCTGCTAAGCTTTCAAATGTAATTGTTATACCGGGATCGACGGTCAGATCACCGTTGTTATCGTACCATGCAAAGCCCTCGCTGTTGTAATCAATCACACTTCCGGCTCTGTATCCGCCGCCGTTTTCCGTCACCATGCGCAGCACGCGCTGCTTCTCGTTGCTGTCGTCATACATCTGGCCGTAATTGTACCATTTCAGCTCCGGTCCCCAGTATCCGTTCCATAGCTCCGCATTGCAGTGCAGAATGCGTGCAGCCGTTACCGTAAACATCCTGTAGCGCTTCGAGTCATAAAAGTATGCGGTATTGTTCCCTTCCGGCTTCTCTACCTCGATAATAAAATATTCACTGTGGAAGTCATTCAGGTCGCCCCGCGGGATCAAAATAAAACTCGGCTCGAACTCATAGGATTTGATTGTAAAGGTCTGATTTCCGCCGGTATAGATCTGAATATCGCTGTCATAATACCAGCCGAGCATCAGCTTCGAGAAAGAACTCATGTCGCCCCATGCATCGTCCATCATTTCCCAGCCGTAGTTGCCGCTCAGTCCGTCGCTCTCATTCGCCGAGTAGTTTTTATACTTGTAATAATCCGGAAGCCCCATTGCATGGCCGAGCTCGTGAATCCATGTGCTGTTGAAGCCGGAACGGTCATTGAGATTACACGCACCGATGCAAAGATTTCCCGGTTTGACACCGTCGAATCGGCGGTAACCTGTGTATCCGCCGGAGCAGGGCCACCAATCCTCCGTGCCGTCTCCGTTGACATCTCTGCCTTCGGCGGAACCGGGCAGCGCAAGAATCACCGTGTCCATGATGCCGTCTCCGTTTGCATCATAGTCATTATAATCAATCATCCCGTCCAGACCCAACAAGACCTCATCCAGCAGCATATCAAAATCGTTGACAAATGTATCAAGACCGTATCTCACGAGACACTGATACACATCGCCCTGAAGATTCAGGTGACCGTAAGAGGCACGCTTGTAATATGCCGAGATACTTTCCACCGGATAGGCTGCGTTGTACAGATCCTCCGGACCGAATGTCCGCTCCCGGATTTGTTCTGTTGTGAAGCCCTCGTCATGTTCAAAATCCGGGAAATCCACTTCAATCAGCAAGATGCGCGGCTCTCCGACAGACGGCAGCTTCGGTTTGATTGCCTGAATAGGGGGATCAATCAGCTGCGGATCGGGAATTTCGACATCCGTATAGATTCCCTCAGGTTCCGTTCCTCTGAACGCGCCGCGCTTGAGCAGCGTCAGATCAACCGCACTGATTGTTTCGCTGTGATCGAGATCGGCATACTGTCCCTCACAGACAAGCTCCGATTCTGCACACAAATACTGCTGCATGAGTTCAGCATCCTGCAAATTGACAGCAAAATCTCCGTTCAGATCACCGCGGTAGCCTGCAAGCTGCTGCACAATTGCGGCATTTACGGTCAGCGTGAATGCTGCGGCGCAGCCCGCTGCTGCGCACAGAATGCCAAGCTTTTTGAACGTCCCGAAAAAACGTGAATTCATACTGGCAACCTCCTTATGCCGGATATCCGCTGTCCCGCAGGACAGAAGCCGGACTCCGGGAGTTCTGTTCAGGCTAATATAATAAGCCACAGCATCTCCCGAACATTTTCCGAAGATGCTGTGGCTTTCAGTGCTTGTTGAACAGGGCGGGATCAGCCGATTACGCCCTCACGGGTAATGACAGACTGTCCGCCGAGTGCAGTCAGATAACGGTAGAATTCCGTCTTATCCTGGCACTTTTCCAGAGCATCAATTTCATTAACCGTATTATTCTTAACCAGACGAGCGAGCTCCTGGTCAAGGGACATCATGCCGTGTGCTTTACCTGCCTGAATCGAGGACTGAATCAGGTGAATCTTACCTTCACGAATCATCGCAGAAACAGCGTCGGTTACATTCAGGATTTCCATAGCGGCGATACGACCGTTACCGGCTTTCAGCGGAAGCAGCGTCTGCGACACAACACCGACCAGAACGTTCGCGAGCTGTGTACGGATCTGCACCTGCTGATGCTCCGGATACACGTCAATGATACGGTTAATGGTATCCGGTGCAGAAGTTGTATGCAAGGTCGAGAAAACAAGGTGACCGGTTTCAGCAGCGGTAATCGCAGCCTGAATCGTCTCAAAGTCACGCATTTCTCCGACGAGGATGACATCGGGGTCTTCACGGAGAGCGGCTCTCAGTGCCAGAGCGAAGCTGCCGACATCGGCGCCGACCTCTCTCTGGTTGACCATGCAGCGCTTATGCTCATGAACATACTCGATCGGGTCCTCAATGGTGATAACGTGGGCACTCTTGTTGCAGTTGACATAGTCGATCATGCCGGCGAGGGTTGTAGACTTACCGGAACCGGTCGGGCCGGTGATAAGAACGAGTCCACGCGGACGCATTGCGAATTCTGCCATAACAGGGGGCATGAACAGGTCGTCCAGAGTCGGGATATCGTTACGCAGCAGACGGATTGCGACTGCCATATGGTCACGCTGATGGAAGATGTTGCAGCGGTGACGGAAGCCGGCAGGCGTTACGAACGAAAAGTCCGTATCAATGCGCTTTCTGACATTGGCACGCTGCATTTCGTTTGTCATCTGCTCAACGATCTCCGCGATCATCTCATCGGTCATTTCCGGATAGCTGCTCATCTTACGCAGCTGACCGTGCAGACGGACAACCGGGCAGATTCCGTAGGTAAAGTGCAAGTCCGAGCAGCCGAGCGAACGCACGGCGTTCAGAATATCATTGACAACAATAGTAGGCATGATAAATAATCCTCCGTTTTTTCGTTATAAATCAGACAGCGTATGTAACACGGACCAGCTCGTCCATTGTTGTAACGCCCTGCTGAACCAGATCGGAAACGTTGTCACGCAGCAGCTTGGTGCCGTTTGCACGGGCTGTACGCTCCAGTTCCTCTGTGCTTGCGCCGTTTGCAATCAAAGTGGAGATATTGCCGGAGCAGTGAATGATCTCGTGGATTGCAGTACGTCCGCGGTAGCCGCCGCCGCACTCGTTGCAGCCGACAGCATCATAAATCGGAACAGAGTGGTCAATGTGCATCAGTTCATTCTCTTCCGGTGTAGACATTCTCTGCTTGCGGCAGCTCGGGCAGAGCACCTTAACCAGACGCTGTGCCACAACGCCGATCAGCGAAGAAGCAACCATGTATGCCGGAATACCCATATCAACCAGACGGACGATGGTCGAAGCAGCGTCGTTGGTATGCAGGGTCGAGAGAACAAGGTGTCCGGTGATAGCGGCGCGGATACCGATTTCGGCAGTCTCGCCGTCACGCATCTCACCGATCATGATAACGTCAGGGTCCTGACGGAGAATGGAACGAAGTGCAGCCGGGAAGGTCATACCGGACTTCACGTTGATCTGGCACTGGTTGATGCCGTCCATCTGCTTTTCAACCGGGTCTTCAACGGTAACGACGTTAACTTCCGGTCTTGCGATTGCGCCGAGCGCGGCATACAGTGTGGTAGATTTACCGGAACCGGTCGGACCGGTAACGAGGATAACGCCGTGCGGGCACTTGATCATGCTCTCAAACAGGCGGTAGTTGTAATCGGACATACCCAGTTCATGCAGACCGCGCGTTTTGATTGCGCCGGTCGAAAGGATACGGATAACGATCTTTTCGCCGTGAACCATCGGCAGCGAAGAAACACGAACGTCGAGCGGGATGCCGTCAACGGTCTGAGAGAAACGGCCGTCCTGCGGGATACGCTTTTCAGCGATGTTCATACCGGAAATCAGCTTCAGACGGGTTGCAAGCTGATTCTGAACATTACTGGACACATTCATCAGTAACACGAGGTCACCGTTGACACGGACGCGGATCTGTGTATACTTATCAAACGGCTCGATGTGAATATCCGTTGCTTCCATACGGAACGCATTCTCAATAATCTGCGTTGCGAGCTTAACGATCGGGGCGCTCTCAACACGGTCTCTGGATTCTTCGTCGTCGATCATTTCGCCCTGTGTGGTATCGACGCCGAGATCGCCCAGATCGGACATCTGATAAGCCTTACCGATTGCCTTCTTGATTGCGGCTCTGGTTGCAAGAACCGGAATGGTATCGTAACCGGTCTTAACCTTAATATCTTCCAGAATATTGAAGTTGACGGGGTCATCCGTTGCAACGGTCAGTCTGCGTCCTGTCATGTTAATGGCGATAACGCAATTTCTTTCAGCAAGATCCTGCGGAACCTTACGGGCAATTTCGCCGTCAATCTCAACGCTGTTGAGATCCACGAACGGCACTTGCAGCTTCACGGAGAGCGCCTGCGCGAATTTCATGTCCGTCATAAAGCCCATCTCTACGATGACTTCGCCGAATTTCTTATTATCATTCGACTCGCGCTGTCTCTGCAGAACCTGCTGCAGCTGTTCCGGTGTGATGTGACCCTCCTCAACGAGATAGTCACCGATTCGGATGTTTCTCATACTCAACCTCCAAAAACTCTTGAAAAATATGCCAAACTGTGGTAAAATAGATAACAGTACAAACCATAAAGGAGGTACCGTTATGTACCAAATGTTTCAAATGCCCGCAATTCTTGCGGCACAGACGGGCTGGAAGGAATGGAAAACAATGGATCTTTCCTTTTTCCTTCTTGCACTTCCGATTGTTTTCCTCTACGGAATCTGCATCGGCAGCTTTCTGAATGTTGTCATCATCCGGCTGCCGCGCGGAGAATCACTCATCAAGCGTTCATCGCACTGCATGACATGCGGCGCAAAAATCCGCATCCGCGATCTGATTCCGGTGTTCAGCTGGCTTTTCCTGAAAGGAAAATGTCACAGCTGCGGCGAAAAGATCTCCCCCCGCTATCCGATCGGCGAAACGCTGAACGGTGTGCTGTATGTCATCAATTTCATCGTATTCGGCGGAATCAATCCCGGCTGCCTGCCGAACTTCCTGCTGATGTGCGTATTCACATCATTGCTTGTCTGCATTGCATGGATTGACTGGGACACGATGGAGATGTACGATATTCTGAGCATTCTGATTGCGCTGCTTGCGGTTCCGTCCTATTTCCTGACGGAAAACAATATTTCAATTAAGGACAGGCTGATCGGTGCAGCCTGCATCAGTCTGCCGTTCCTCGTCATCGGCGAGGCAGTCGGAATTTACATCAAGAAGAAAACCGGTGAAAAAGTTCGGGGCATCGAGCTCGGCGACACGATCCTGATGGCATGTGCCGGCGTTTATCTGGGATGGAAGGCGATGATTCCCGCGGCTTTCATAGGCATTCTTCTTGCTGCAATCTTCGGTCTGATTATCAAGAAAATGACCGGTGAATCCAAATTTGCATTCGGACCTTACCTCTGCATGGGGCTCTGGATTGCTGCGATGTTCGGTGAGGAGCTGACGAACTGGTATATCAACCGCATGTTCCCGCCTGAGGAAACGGTCTCATTTTACTCCTCGTTGATTTGGTACTAATTATTACGCGCATTTCGAGCGGGATTCGGGCAGCCGGCAACACCGGCTGCCCTTTCCCTTTGTGATTCAATTTTCGGTTCAGATTCAGGATGCCTTCGGGTACTGTGTATCAACAGCATTCTGATAAGTCATAAACTCGGTGTAGTAGGAACCGTCTGCGGATGTTACGCTGTAGGTTGTATCCGGAACAGTAAAGATGAAGTAGAAGCCGGGTCTGAGGTCGGCTTCATCAGTAGAACCGATAATGCTCTTTGCATCCGTAAATTTATTTGCTGCGGTTGTGTTTTTCACAATCGAATTATAGCGGCTGATACCGATCGGCTGATGAGTCGTTGCATCTGTTTCAACGATGACCTTCTCATAAGCGGCGGCAGCTGCATCCGGATTGCGGAGCTGCTTGAAATCAAACAGAGGCTGTGTGTACTTGGTTGTTGCATCCAGAACGTTCTTCATAGAGAACGATGCGGTTGCACGGTTTTTCGCATCGCTGACGAGCAGACCGTTACCGTCGGCGGCTCTGGAAAGCTCATAGGCTTCGATATTGATCGTGCAGTTGGACGGGTCAAATTCGGTACTGCTTGCGTTGGCGAAGCTGCCGAGCGAGAACTGGTACTCGTAATTGCCGTACATTTTCTGGTTGACATACCACGGTGTCACAGTATACTGACCGTCTCCCGAACCAACGGAGGTTGCTCCGCCGTTGAAGTACTTATAGTACATCTTACCGGGAGAAAGTGTCGAAGCAGTGTTGGCGAGATAGCCTTCGGTTTTTCCGAAATTGAACTCATAGAGCAGAATCTGTCCTGCGTTCAGCTTTGCATCGGTAAAAGTTTTCAGTGTCGGATAAGCTGCCTGATGCGGATTCGGTTCATAGACGGTATTATCGAAAACCATGACATAAATCTTGCCTTTATAGTCGATATACTGTCTGTTCATGAAATAATCCGTCCAGAACATATTGACCTGCTCGAGCAGAACGCTGGAGGGCGGATAATCTGCTGCATTGCTGGAATGGCTGTTTCCGTTGTACGGCTTATAATTCGCGTAGCAGCGGACACGGTCTGCGTACTTGAGGTTTCCTTCAATTGCACGCTTCATATTATCGACACAAGCCGTAGACGACTCATAGTTCGAGCTTCGCACAAAATACTTGGATACCGGCGTCATTAACTGCAACGCGCTGTACATCACGATCGAAAAAAGTCCCATAACGATAATCAGCTCAACCAGCGTAAAACCGCTATGTTTCTTTTTGCGCATTTCCATGTTGCATTTTCCTCCTTTCAGTCATCCGTTCCGGCAGAGCCCCTTAGGAACTCCGCCGGTCCGGACGTTTCGGATCATTCACTCTTCAGCGGATTCAGGGCGCCGGTGTTGACATTGTACTCAATCACAACCGAATTGTAATACACGACGCTTGTTGCCTCGGAGCCGTATTTTACATACATATAGTAGGTTGCGCTGCCTGTCGAATAGACCGTGCCGTTCTTCGTGACAGAGTAGTTAATTGTGCCGGGATACTTTGTGGTCGTCGCAGGCATATCCGCGACATCCGGTGCATGATTTACCAGAACCGGATAATCCTTGTTCAGTACCATTTCCATACCGGTCACGCCCTTGTCAACGATGGTCTCAGAGCCTGAGCCCTTGAAATTGGTGCCGGTTGCGACGACTCTGTTGAATTTGCTGATTGAAGAATTTGCGCTGGTAATTGCTGCGGTTTTCTGCGCATCGGTCATATTATCCTCAAACTGAGCGGCCATCTGCGCATTATAATCGCTGCTGCCGGGAGCCTTGCCGTACTTGCCGCTGAAATAGGCGACAGGTCTGAACACAACGGTAAAGGTATCGCTGGTTCTTTCCGGCGTAGCAACCGGAACCTTGTTAAAGGTCATAAATCTGTAATTGACATTCGAGTGCATATCCTGACCGAGGATCTGCGCATCGGAATTGAGGGTATCAACCGTGTACTCATAGGCTGCATAGTCTCTTGCACCGCTGGTACCGCTGGAATTGATGCGCTTGCCGTTTCCGTCGTTTCTGATGTCATAGACGATTTCGTAGTCAACACGCTGGAAACTGAAGCTGTGTCCTGCGTCATCGTTGACCTGCACGTTGTCAGCATACTTGGCTTCATAGGAAAGGCGGTCATTCAACTGGTTGGTCGAATTCATTACAGCATTTACGGTCATCATAATTCTGACAACCAGCAGAGCAATTACTGCATACACGCCCATTGAGATAACGATCTCAATCAGCGTCATGCCTTTTTTAGTTTTCATGCTGCATCCTCCTTCCGATTAGTTTGCGCCCTGGTAGTTGTTGTGCAGATAGTCCTTGTTGTCCGCGCCGAGGTCGGAACTGTTGTTGCCGTAGGTAATGGTGCTGATGGTCTTGCGGTGGGAGTCGCCGATGTAGGCGAGTGAACCGTACTTATCATTCAGCGTGATGGAATCCGTCATGGAACCGCCGACACCGATCAGATACGTGCTCGCTTCACCGACTCTTGTCAGAGAATCCCATTCTTCACGGTAGTAAGGTCTTGCGTTGCAGAAGTTCGAGGTGCCTGCACCGAGGCGAGCGGTCGGCATAATGACTTCCGCGTTCCAGAAGAATCCGTTGGTACCGAAATAGGTAGCACCCTTCTGACCCATCAGGATTGCGTTCGGAACAAGCTCATATGCGAATGTAAACTTTTTGTCATATACCCTTACATTATCAACGAGTTCAGCCGTATTCTTTCCGAAGTTCGGATCACCCGGATAAATCGGGTTCTGAACGATGTAGAGGTCGCCGGTCTTGTTTTCACCGGGGGCACCGGCAAGACGTCCGTACATGCCCGATGTCATGATTGTGACTTTGTCACAGTTGAATGCCGGATCGAGGAAGATGCAGACTTCACCGTGTGCTGCAAGGGTAGTTGCCTTCCTGGTTGCCTCATCGAAGTATGCAACCGGCTCCATTGCGCCGAGGGCATAGTTTGCGGTATTGTTGACGATAATATCGCAGCTTCCGCCGCCGGTCAGATAGATGTAAAGCGGAACGTTCTTATTGGGTCTCTGAGAAGGATCCAGAACAACAGTTGCACCGCTTGCAACATTCAGGACGCAGCTCTCGGAAACGAGGGTTGCATTCGGAAGAATCAGTTCGGATTCATTTTCATTGTTGCTGTGATAGCAGATCTTAACGCCGCTGCCGGCTCCGGCACTGATCGTTTTACCTGCTGCCGTGGTTCCCATTGCGTTCTTGAAGTCAGCTTCCGTCTCATAGACCGGATAGCTGTTTGCCTTCAGGGAGTCAACCGCAGAAGTCGGGTTTGCGACCTTGAATTCGTCAATCAGCTTGTGAGCCATATTGACCGGGAATGTATACGGAACATAGTAGGAATTGCCGTAGCAGTCTGTCATCAGCTCTGCGCCTTCCCAGTTATGACCGCAGGCGATACTTTCCTTGACCAGCAGGTCATTCTTGGCGTTGGCAACAGTCTGTGCCTTGCCGACTGTAGACGGCTGCTTGAGATCCCAGCGGTAATACCGCTCAAAAATCTCATCGGAACGGTAGCCGAACGGGAACAGGGAGAAGTCATAGTTTACAGTCGAGGTGACAGTCTCTGTCTTGTAAGTGGTTTTTACTTCTTCATGATATACACCGCCCTGAGTGAACTGCGAGGGGTCTTTCAGGTCTCCGCTCCAGCCGGCAGTGATATTGCCCGGCTTCGCAGCTTCAGCACCGTAGTTCGGATCGCTGTAACCGCAAACAAATGTATAAATATAAGTTACAGTATCAATGACCTGCTTCTGCTCGGTGAATGTATCATTCGGAACGCTGGTCTTATAGTTAGGATTGTAGTAGGCGTATGCTGTGTCAATGTAGGAATTGACGGCTGTTCCGGTAATTGCCGGCAGGTTGCCGCTGTAGGTACCGGCACAGATAATCTTGCCCTTGACTTCGACATTGCCCTTGATTGTCAGTGTACCGCCGGGGTTCGCAAACACAACGTTTCCGTCAATGACGAGCTTCTTCTTCTCGCCGCTGAGGGTCAGGTTCCTGTTCATGCTGTAGATATTGCCGCCGACAGGAGCATTGAGGTTCGCATTGACGTTTGCTTTGTTGACGTTATTGCTGACAAACGATGCCAGCGTGGAAGTACCGTCGGTATAGCCGTCCCAGTAGGAATCAAGCTCCGGATCAAGCAGATAGGCATCGCCGTAAACGACCACGCTCTTCTGGGTCTGTGCCTGGCTGGTATCCACGCAGCCTGCGAACAGGTTGACCGGATAATTGCCCGCTGTACCGACCTCTGTGCCGTTCTTTCTTCTGCCGACGATCAGGTTTGTCTGACCGGGATTCATTTTGCCTTCTACATAGACGAAATTGTATTCGCTGTAATCCGTAGGCTTATAGGTGTCCTGAATATTTGCATACCAGGAAACCACGCTGGAATTTCCGCCTACGATGTTGCCGTAGTAAACTGCGCACTCGCCTTTTCTCTGGAATTCATTCACAATATGAACATTGGACTGAATGCCGTTTGTGAAAACGATATTGCCGACTGCGCCGTTGTTGTTGTCTACCTTCTGCTCTTTGCCGTCATAATTGCCTCTGCCGTCCGGCAGCTTGGAAGTACCGGTAATCTGCGGGCCGAGGTAGATCATGTTGTTTGCAGAAGAAGCACCGCCGTACTGCATGGTACCGATTGCGATAACCTTGCTCTGTTCTTCTTCGTCTTCGGGATCGTTGTAAACGGTACTCTCTGCCTGGTTCTGAATACCGGAGTTGAGTCCCTCTTCCGGAGCGCGGTAGTTCTCATAGATGTAGTTGCAGACGGTATAGTCAGCGCGGTTTCTGCCCTTGCCGACGGATGCCGTTGCAGTGATTTTCCATGCACGCTGCGAGTGAATCGCCTTCGTGTCACGGTCCCAGACATAGTTATCGGGAATGCGCTCAATTGTACAATTGACTACTTTGTCGTTATTCGTAAACTGAATATTACTTGTTGCTGCGAAATCGACTGTAATCGGCTTCGGAGATTCTCCGGTTACCACCTTTGTAGATACCCAGTCATAGAAACTCTTGTTACTGTACGCAGAGTTTGTCACGGCATCGAGTGCCGCCTGCGCAGCATACTGAGCCTGCGTTTCATAATAGGTATAGTACGAACGGCGGTTTGCAGATGCAGTCAGTACCAGCGTTGAAATCAGGAACACGACCAGAACCATCATCACGCCGACAACGGTCATCAGGACTGTACCTTTTTTCTTCGCGAGCGCCTTCCTTTCTTCCAGAATTTGTTTCATAGGAAACCACCTTTCTCAATTGCGGATAGCCTTCTTGTTTTTTGCAAGAAGGCAATCCTCATTTTTCAAGCTTACTGAGCTTTTTTGGTTCTCCACTCGTTACCGTTCCAAATATTGGCGTCATACGGATCGCCGACGTAAGGTTCTGTCGGTTCCTGGATGTAGTAGACTTCGTAGTCAATCGTGACATCTGTGAAGCCTTTCTTGATGCCCTTTTCATTGGTGACTGTATCCTTATTGCCGTTGCCTGCCGGCTGATTATCGGGCTGATCCGTGCCCGCATCACCCTGATTGGCCTGTACGTTGTTGCCCTTCTTATTTTCCTCTTCCAGCTTTTCGTTGAAATCGGAGTCAGTCAGTCTGACAGATTTAATGAGCATTGCATCGGAATGCTTTTCGGCATAATCCTTCACAGCATCCAGAAGTGCCATTGTATCCTCGCGGTTGATTCTCAGCGTAAAGGTGGAATGACCGCTTCCGACTGCCTGAGAAGAACGCAGGGACAGGAAGTCGGCATCCTTGCGCTTTTCCTGTGCTGCCTTTGCAAGAGAGCCGTCCAGGTCGGCACTCTCATACAGCGGATAGGTTACGATATTCGGGGTGTAATAGTAGTAAGCCAGAACGGAGGTTGATTCATCTGCTACGGAGAACGCCTCACGGACTTCTACTTCATCGGTCTTAAACTTTTCGGTGTTCAGGAATTCCTTGCGGAGGAATTCGTCCATTTCAACCGCGGTCATCTCATTGGTGAAATTATCAGCGATATCCTTGGAAGCTGCGTACTTTTCTTTGATAACGTTCTGTCTGGTCGTAATCTGATTGTAGTTCTGACGCTGGGTATCCCAGGTGCTCTGAACGCTCTTCAGGCGGTCCTGATCGTTATTCAGTGTTTCCCACTTCGGTTTAATGAATACAAAAATACCGACTGCAAAAATTACAACTACACAAACGATCAACAGAATAATTCTGTCTCTGTATCCGAATTTCATTACTCTGCGACCTCCTCACCATATGTACTGTCAATTGCTTTCATATCAATTGAGCCGCCCTTCATTTCAATGCTCAGGCTCATGTCAATCCGCTTCTTCGTTTCTTCGTCCTTGTTCTTCTTATTGTTGTTTGCGTTTGCATCGGCGTTGTCGCCTTCGCCTTCCTGCTGCTGATTGTTATTCTGATTCTTCTCTGTGCCGTTGTTCAGAACCTCAACAACGCTGAAGCCGTTGTACTTGATTGTCGAAACATCGGACAGGCTCTGGAGCTTTTTAATCAGCTCTGCCGGAAGGGTCGGAACAGGGATATCTTCTTCCATATCCGTCTTCAGTGCGATCGTGAAGATACCGTTGTCATAGTCCATCTTTTCGATATCATATGCATCCTTGAGCTTTTCGTCATCCTCAATCTTGAGAACGCTCTTTACGGTATCGGCGATTGCCTTTTCAAGTTCCTCATACTGTGCCTTAACCGGCTTCGGACGGCTGACAAATGCCTGATATGCATCTGTTACGCCTTCCTTGTAGAGATTAACGGCTTCCTGTGTTGCAGTCAGTTTGAGGATCTGTGCATCCAGAGACTTTGCATAATCGGAAGAGCTCTTCTCATTGATCAGCTTGATATCATCCTTGACCTTGTCATCCTTCAGCTTAAGGAAGAACCATGTGCCGGCGCAGATCAGGAGCGATGCAGCCGCGCAGATTCCCAGGAGCATGAAGTAGGAGGAGTCGGACTTGATCTTGTTGTTGTTGACGGTATCGGTTTCGAGAAGGTTAATCCGCTCGGTATCCTTATTACGCTTGAACATTGCGCCGATTGCGTTGGCGTAGGAGGAGAACTCAAGGTTCTCATATCCGTGAACCTGCGGCGGCACATTGATAATGCTCGTGCGGATACCCATTTTCTCCAGCTCGTTGGTCAGGCGGACATATTCATGCGTATCGCCGTAGAACACAACATTCTCGATCGGCTCGCTGCCCGACTTAGACTTCTGGAACTGCAGCATACGGAAGATGTTCTCGTTGACTGCCTCGAATACGTAGTCTTCGGAATCATCATAGTCTTCTGCGGAGATTGAAGCGAAACGGGAGAAGGAAAGCTGGCTGTTCTCGTAGAGGTTCAGAGAGATAAAGTTGTTGTCGATCTGAACCGCGAGCAGCGGCATCTTGGATTTCACCTTGGTATCTGCGAGCAGAACCTTGGTAATGCAGTTGCATCCGATCATCACGCTGCGCAGGCTGATCTGAAGCATATTGAACACTCTCTTGTAGCAGTCAACCACTTCATACGGGCAGGCAGTTGCGAGAACCTTTACGGCGCCCTGTGTCTGCTCGGAATCGCCGACGACGATGTAGGAAACGGAATACGAATCGTCAATGCCGAGTGCGGCAGCCATTTCCGCACGAACCATTTTCATGAAGTCCTGCTGTTTTTCAGCCTTCTGAATATGCAGCTCCTTGAAAATTGTCATGTTGGAGGAAATGCTGACGATTGCTTCTTTGTCAGGCATTTTGTTGGTGCGGAGGACCTGGTTAATCAGTGTAGCAAGACGCGGCACGTCACGGACGTGACCGTTTACGATGACCTCTTCTTCCAGATTCAGGGTAGCGGCGGAGCTGATACGAACCTTGCCGTTGCTCTCGGAGCCCTTGATAATCCTTATGTTGCGGTCGGTAATGTCAAAGGAAAGCATTTGCGATATCCACCTCTCTGTTTTTTAAAGTTCGCGTTTGATTCTGTGCGGCGGCGCGACCCGCCGCACAGCAAATTACCGGGATTAAGTGTTTTCGAGGCCCTCGAAGGAACCGTACAGTGCCGGGAAGAACGCGGCGCAGACCAGTGCGATGATAACGCCGAGAACAATCAGCATGACCGGTTCGAGCAGCGAGCACAGACGCTTAACTGCGGAATCCGCTTCTTCGTCGTAGTACTCAGCCGTCTTTGCGAGAATGTCGTCCAGAGCGCCGGCTTCCTCACCGACGAAGATGATCGAGCAGAACATCGAGTCGAAGATATCGGCTCTCTGGATAGAGGAACTGAGCGTCTCACCGCTCTTAACCTCGTCAATGATATCGCGGAACTTCAGGGAGATGTAGGTGTTGTTCAGCGTATCAGATGAACGCTTCAGGCATTCAACCATCGGCAGACCGGAGGAATACAGCGAAGCCATTGTCTGAGCGAAACGTGCGGTATAGATCTTGACAACGAGCTTGCCGAACGCCGGGCCTTTTATCTTGAATCTGTCCCATTTCAATCGGACGTCAGGAAGTTTGAGTGCGTAGATGATAACGAAGATTGTAACGACCAGTGCGCCGATGAGAATGATATAGTGCTTTGTCAGGAAATCGCCGATTCCCATCATAGCCTTTGTCAGGCCGGGGATTTCATCCGGATCATCATACAGATTCGTAAAGGTCGGCATGATGAACACGAAAACGCCGATGACGATTGCGATGGTCAGAACCACGAGGATAATCGGGTAAACCATTGCGCTCTTGATTGTATTTGCGATCTTGTTCTGGTTTGCGTAGTAGTCGCTGAGCCTCTGCATGATGACATCCATCTGACCGGAGGATTCGCCGGCGCCGACCATTGATGTCATCAGAGTCGGGAACACGCTGCCGTGTACTTCCAGTGCATCTGAGAAAGATTCACCCTTCTGCACGTTTTCGTACACATCGCGCCAAACATTTCGAGCAGCCTCGCTCTCCTGCTCCTTGCAGAGAATGTCGAGTGCCTTAACCAAAGTCAAACCGGAAGTCAGCATTGCGGCAAGCTGTCTTGTAGCGAACGCAAGATCCTTCGTTTTGAATTTTTTGATTGTTTTGACACTGGATTGCCGTTCCTTGTATTCGGTAACAAACATTCCCTTTTCACGGATTTTCGCCAGAAATTCCTGCTCATCCTCTGCGGACATGATGCCTTTGCGGATATTGCCCGCGGCATCCTTCGCCGTATAAGCGAAACTCATTGGCATAAAAACCACCTCCTGCAAGCATTATTCCGGTTTTCCGGGACGCCGGGGAGCGACCCGGCAGTTTCCTGTATATCCGTGTGCAACCAAGGCGCACGCCATACAGTGCAACGGGAATTTCCGCGCCTGTGTCCCAGACACCGGAAGTCTTCCTGCTTTCTGCAAATGGGCATAGCTATAGCCACACATAGATCCATAGGGATATTATACCACATATAGTTTGTGAATGCAACTATTTTTTCAACCAAATTTTTTTCATTCTTTTTGGTCGTTTTTCCTAAAATCACGGTTTTGGGTCACCGATGGACTGCTTCATGACGATTCGGCCGGGGATAACATGTCGCGCTGCGGGCTTCTGCGGATTTTCCAGACGCGCCAGCAGCAGGGAAACGGCTGTATGCGCCATTTCATTCAGATCGACCTCGACGGTCGTGATAGCCGGCACGCACATATCGGAAACCGTATAATTATCGTATCCGGTTACGGAGATATCCTCCGGAATACGGATCCCCTTTCTCTGCAATTCACCGATCAGGCGAAAGGCTGTTTCATCGCAGTTGCAGACAAAAGCAGTCGGCATCTCCTCCGGAAAGTCAAATGAATTCAGAACGTTGCCGTTGGGCAGGCGGTCATCCAGCGTCCAGTCCTCACGGTACGGAAATTCGTGTTCCATCAGGCATTTGATATAGCCGAGGAAGCGGTCGTGGATGCTGCTGGTTGCGAGCACGTTCCCGACGAATCCGATTCTGGAATGTCCGCGCTTGACAAGCTCCTCGGTAATCAGGTAGCTGTCATAGTAATTATCGGAAATCACGGCATCAATATTGCTGTGCTTGTCGTAGAAATCGAGAAACAAAACGGGAACATGTGCGGAAGCAAGCTTTTCGAGATAATCGCTTGCCAGCTGCCCGACGACGATGATGCCGCGTACCTGCCGCTCGGTAACGATTCTCGGCAGCACACAGTTTTTCTCATCCGCCTCTGAAACGCTTTCATAGACCGAATAGAGATTGCAGTTCATCAGTTCTTTCGAGACACCCGCAGTCAGGAACCAGTAGAAAGTTCCCCTGCCGCCGGCGAAGCGTTCGCTGGTCAGAATGCCGATATTCCCGCCCTCTTCCTGCACGCCGGAAGTGCGCTTGCTGTGCGGCGTGCGCGGTGCGGAAGGACGGTACCCCAGTTCCGAGGCGCGTGCGCGGATTTTTCTGCGCATGTCCTCACTGACCCCGCCGCGGTTATTCAGCGCATTGGAAACCGTCACGACGCTGACGCCCATTTCCTTTGCGATATCCGACATCCGGATTCCGTTTTTCATTCTCATCTCCCCTGTCTGCCGGCAGTACATCGGCACGGAGCAGCACTGCCTGTTATGCCGTTCTGATAAAGCTGTTTTTAAGTACAGTATAATAATAGTATAATCCGATGCGCAGATGCATCTGTTCATCTGTCTTACTTTATTTTATTATAGCACATCTCTTGAAATTTGTAAATACCTGACGAAAAAAAACTTTCCGTATATTATTGATTGCGGAATCTGACTATCACGGTCTTTTAGTCCTCTCGGTAGTTTGAGCAGGGTAAACAATACAAAAGCATACAATGTGCTTTATGCACTTTGCCGTACTTTCCAATTATCATAATCAATATTTGTGAATCCTGTTCAATTCGGATGAAACCGGTTTTTGATAATTCGGTGTTTTCACACTTGTGTTTTTGCGAAAAATAATGTATGATACAAATAAGGCTGTGAGAAGCGGGCTCCGCTCTCATTTCCTGAAAAAATATATATTAAGAAAGAGGTACCAGCAATGAAAGCAAAGAAGTTTATGGCTGCACTCTGTGCAGCCGCAGCGGTTCTCGCTGCATGTACGGCATGCGGCAGTTCCGGCTCCGAAAAGAGCAGCACCGCCAGCAGCTCCTCCGCCGAAGTCACGGATGCTCCGTCCGCCGCAGACAGCTCATCTTCTCCGGAAACCGCCGCAACAGCCGCAGCAGTTTCCGAGGCAGAGGATGTCCAGTTTGAGGAAGCTGTTGAAGCCGCGGAAGGAGATGCATTCCTCTACATCAACGACGGTCAGTTCTACATCGGTTATACCGGTACTGCGGAATCCAGCCAAAGCGCACCCCGCATGACCTATGATGCAGGGGTTGCAAAAATCGAAGGCAACGGAAAATACACGGTCAGCGTCCGGAACGATACAAACGCACTGCGGTTTGACGCAACCGGCGATGCAAACGGCGATCTGGTTGTCAGCGGCGTCTCGTTTGCAGCTGTCATTGTCAAAGGCGGCACGACCCTTTACCCGAACATGAGCATCGAAATTAACGAAATCCGTCTGGACGGAAAGCCGGTCGAAACCGTCGCAAAGAATTATACTTCGTCCGACGACGGCAAAGAGATGCGCGCAAACATCTATAATCAGTGGGTCAGCAAGTTCCCGGAGGATGCGCACACCGCCCAGGGACCGGTTACCGGTGAGTTTGGCGAGTATTCCGCTCAGATCATTAATCCGTCCTCATTCGGTACATGGAAGAAAGTCGAGGTTGACTTCACCGTTTCCGGCATTGACGGACAGAGCGAGCAGAACACAGACGATACACAGGATTCGCAGGAGACTACGGATTCGCAAGACGAACAAAGCGATGAGTAACACGCACAGGAGCGGGGCATGGCACATGCCCCGCTCCGCTTATTCGGTAATAATTTAGAGGTTACAATAGTTTCAAAATGCATCTCCTGCCCTGCATTCTCCTCATGATTCACAATAGAAAAGGCTGCATAGATTTCTCTATGCAGCCTTTTAATTCAAAGCATCGGATTAGTTGCGGGACTCCCAGTATGCTTCATACTCAGCCTTGCCGAGCGTATCATTTGCGAGCGGATCAGCGTGGAGAATGTTCTGCGGAATTGCATGCTGACCGGTCAGGCCATCCCATGTCGGGTTCTTCTGTGCGAGGTTCCATGTGTAGTATGCGAGGATCGTCTGAGCATCGTCGATGTTGATAACACCGTCGCCCTCATTTGCGTCCATTGCATAGTGCGAATATGCGTAGTATGCCATCGGATCTTCATATTCGCCCAGGTAGTTCGCAGTTCTGAAGGTGTGTGTCGGACCGTGCTTTGCAAGTCCGTCAGTGTAGTGCGAAAGTGCATCCTGTGCGTCGGTAACGTCGATTGTACCGTCAAGGTTTGCGTCGCCGCGGAGAACGAGGATGACATAGAATTTAGCAACAGTTGCGCCGTTGGAGAATGCCTGATCTTCCATGACGGAAGCGTCATAGCCCTGATCCACAATGACCTGACGGAGACCGTCTTCATCTTTCAGAACCAGGCCGACCGGGAACTTGCCGCTGCCGACACCGTCGGAAAGTGCAATGCCCATTTCTGCCGGAGTATTTGCCTCTGCGCCGAAGAACTCGCTGACATCCACGATGTCTTCTGTCTGATCTTCGCCTGCAACGATGAAGTGTGCCTTAATGGAGATCTCGTTGAAATCGAATGTTGCATCGCTTTCCTCGGACCAGTAGATCAGCTCGTTGTAGCCGTTTGCACCGACATCGAAGGAAACATAGGTTGCGAGGGTGGTAGTGGTGGTTGTATCGGTTGTGGTTGTGCCGGTGGTAGAAGAAGTTGTCTCGGTTGTTGTGGTGGTGGATTCAGTGGTAGAAGAAGTTGTCTCGGTTGTGGTGGTGGTGGATTCGGTGGTAGAAGAAGTTGTCTCAGTTGTTGTAGTAGTGGAATCGGTGGTAGAAGAAGTTGTCTCGGTTGTTGTGGTGGTGGATTCGGTGGTAGAAGAAGTTGTCTCGGTTGTTGTTGTGGTAGACTCGGTTTCCTTTACTTCCTCAACAATAATCTGCTCAATCACGCGCTCAACATCATAGGAGACTGTTCCCTGTGTCAGATCGAAGAGTTCAATCTGATTGCCGCCGCTGATTTCCTTGTGGGAAGTAACGCCAATAACGGTGTAATCCTTAGTAAAGTCGGTGACTTCTGTACCGGAGCCGTCCACGACGGTGTAGGTCTGATATGCATCATCGGAAGCATAACCTGCAAGTGTTTCGAGGTCTGCACCTGCGATGAAGCCGTCCTCGGTATAAACAGCCTTTACAGCGTCCAGAACTTCATCAGTCTGATCGTCTGCAATGCTGAATGTACCGTTGAAGGAATAGCCGTTCGGAATGTTGATGTCATAATCGTAGCCTTCGTCGATAATCGAAGAAACATCTTCGAGTGTGAAATCAATCTGAACGCCCTCATAGTTGTTGTTGATGATATCAACAACCTGGTTATAGCGGGAGGTGACACGCTCATCGGAAAGGAGTTCTGCGAGGGTTGCCGGAACTCTTGCGCCGTAAGCATTGATCATTCTCTGCTTCACAGCATCCGGAATATCGGTCGAGTAAACCTGAAGGATCTTGCTTGCTGCAAATGTCTCGTATGCTTCCTCCGGATCGGTGATGCCTTCGGTCACAAACGACTCGTTCTCTACCAGATCCTCATCCTCAATCGCATCTGCATTGGAAAGATCAAATACAGATTCGATTGCCAGTCTGATGTAGTTAATCTTGTTGCTCAGAGCTTCGTAGACCTCTTCGATCTTGTCAGCCTTGGAGCTGTCTGCTGCGAGGCAGATTGCCTTTGCTTCGTCGAGCTTCTGTTCCGCATACAGCTGAATGCCTGCATCGCCTGTAAACTCTTTGCCGGTCTCGTCGATGAGAACCAGACCGTAGGTTGCGGTCTTGTCCGCGAAGTTAATCTTGCCCTTGACAACGAGCTTGCCTTTTACGCTGAACTGTGTCCAGTCAACCGGAACCTTGCCCTCGCTGTAAAGATTCTGGAAAATTTCGCCGATCACATCGCCGACCTCATCGCACTCCAGTGTGATGGTGTAGGAGCCGTCCATGTTGGTTACGGCTGTACCGGTAGAAGCGATCTTTGCCAGCAGAGCGTCCATATCTTCAGAGGACATGTACTTGGAAGCATGCTTTACGAGGAATTCCTTCGCCTGCTTTTTCACTCTCTGGGTTCCGAACTGAACGGTGTAGTTATCGCCAAGCTCGGTGAATTTAGCCTCAAGCTGATCGCTCCAGTCGGAAACCTGCTCTGCCTTCAGCGGAGCTTTGGTATCAACCGGAACATTGAGAACGAATGCTTTGTCAACGGGCAGCGTATCGGCAGCGCTGACATTGACAGTTGCAGCAACAGAAACAAGCTGGCTCAGTGCAAGCACGGAACCGGTCGCTGTTGCAAGCGTGCGCTTGAAAAGTGATTTCATTCAAACCTCTCCTTATATAGTGGATTATGTGATGTGCCTGCTCGGTTTGCCGGCTGCCGGGAAGGGCCTGCCGGCACATATGTGCAGATGTAGAAAGCGACACATATACATATTGCAATTATAACATTGATTTACCGAAAATGCAAGCCCTTTTGCGCAAATTGTTAAGATTCTACAAAGCGGCTGATTATGAGCCTTTTCGTTTGGCTATTTTTCACACGTAGTTTTTCCTTTTTCGGCGTATTTCGCGGCTTTTTTTCATGAAAGCGCGGTTCTTTTCGCCGATTCTTTTTGTTAATATATAAATATTTATATAAATTTCACAAAACCTATTGACAAATAAACCAGACTGTGTTATAATTGAATCACAACAAAGGAGCATACAGCTCAGATCAGACAGGAGGCGTTTCCAATGGGCGCATAAAGAATGTTCCCGTTATTCACAGGAGAAAGGGTGTGCTTCCGATGCAGAAGTACAGCAGCGGTACATAGACCGCGATTGAGGGAATTACGATAGATTGCATTAGGATGTGGTTCCGATGCAGAATGAACATATTGCATAACGCAGAATAAAACGGTAGTGTCCGCAGCCGGAAGCTGCGGCGGCGTTCCGGCGTGGTATAGACCGGAGCGAAACAAATTTGACATCAAGAGCAGCATTGCCAACCCGTGCAGGCAATGCTGCTTTTTTGTGTCCCCAAAAACAACCGAAAGCGCACTGCAAAGGAATTCCTCTGCAGTGCGCTTTTATTCGTCAAGCGGCAATGCACACAGCCCATGAATCGGAAGCTGTTCTGTGGGCGGTGTGCATGAACTGCATACGCTGCCACTCCCGTTTCAGTGCAGGGCGCGGAATTGCTGCTTAGCAGTAGTATATGCAGTTTTCGCAGAAAATGCAGCATGGACAAAAATTCCTTTTCATCTGCGAATTTCCGCACACCGGAGATACTATTTATATATTGTCTTTCAGACATTTTTACGGATGACAGAGCCGGCATCATGATTAGAATTCTTGTTGCTGCGTTTTGTGCGTGCCATCAAAGAACAGGAAGCGGCGACTTGACGAAACCGGTTTGTTGTGCTATAATATGATAGCAAAAATATGTACGCTCATTCTGCTGAAAGGAGCAACGTTCTATGCTGCTGTATAATTCCCTCTCCAGAACAAAGGAGACATTCCGAACCGCCGAACTGGGCAAGGTCAAAATGTATACCTGCGGTCCGACCGTCTATCACTTTGCACATATCGGCAACCTGCGCACCTATATCATGGAGGATGTGCTGGAAAAACATCTCTCCGCATCGGGCTACGATGTCCTGCGCATCATGAACATCACCGACGTCGGACATCTCACCTCGGACGGCGATACCGGCGATGACAAAATGCTCAAAGGCGCAAAGCGAGAGCACAAAACCGTCATGGAAATCGCAAAGTTCTATACGGATGCGTTTTTTGCAGACTGCGCCAAGCTGAACATCAAAACACCGGAGATCGTCCAGCCCGCAACCGGCTGCATCGACGATTTTATTCAGGCTGTCTCCAAGCTGCTCGAAAAGGGCTATGCCTATGAAGCAGGCGGCAATGTCTACTTTGATACCTCAAAGCTCGATCAGTATTACCGTTTCCATGACTTCAAAGAGGAAGATCTTGAAGTCGGCGTGCGCGAGGGCGTCGAGGGCGACAGCAATAAGCGCAACAAAGCTGACTTTGTCCTCTGGTTTACAAAATCAAAATTTGACGATCAGGAGCTGAAATGGGAAAGCCCGTGGGGACTGGGCTATCCGGGCTGGCATATCGAGTGCTCCTGCATCAGCATGAAATACGCGGGCGAATACCTCGACCTGCACTGCGGCGGCATCGACAATGTCTTCCCGCATCACACAAATGAAATTGCACAGAGCGAAGCACTGCTCGGTCATGCGTGGTGCCCGCACTGGTTCCATGTGCTGCACCTGAATACCAGCAGCGGCAAAATGAGCAAATCAAAGGGCGAATTTCTCACGGTCTCCCTCCTTGAGGAAAAGGGCTATGACCCGATGGCATACCGTTTCTTCTGCCTGCAATCCCATTACCGCAAATCGCTCGTATTTACATGGGAAAACCTCGACAATGCACAGAGCGCCTATAAAAAGATGATTGCGAAAATCCGCCCGCTGCTCGCAGATCAGAGCGCGCCGGATGCCGCACAGAAAGATGCACTGCTTGCACCGTTCCGCGAGGCAATGGACAACGACCTCAATACCGCGCTGGCAATTACCGCGCTCTACGATGTCTTTAAGGCGGATGCCTCCGCTGCGACCAAATGCGCCGCAATCGCAGAAATGGACAAAGAACTCTCCCTGAATCTGCTCGAAGCGGCAAAGGCTGCCGATTCCGAACAGAGTGCAGAGCAGGAGATTCCGGCGGAGATTCTGGAGCTGGTCGAACAGCGCAAGGAAGCCCGCAAGGCAAAGGATTTTGCAAAGGCGGATGCCCTGCGTGACCAGATCGCCGCGCTCGGCTGGGAAATTCGCGAGACCCGCGCCGGTACCGAGATAACAAAAAAATAAAAGCAGGATCGCTTTGCGATGATCGGAAATGGGCTCCGCCCAAACCCGCCAAAGGGACAGTGTCCCTTTGGGAGCCCGCTTTGCTGCACATGAGGGTGATGTCATCTATGAAAGCAAGACTAGCATATTGTGACAATTTTATCGAAATAACGGATTTTCAGCACTTTGTTGAAGAGGAAAGAAACGGGAATCCCTATAACTGCGCATTTTCCATTCGCGTAAAATCCGGGGAATTCGCCGGTCTGGCGGAAGGCTGCGAATATGACTATAAGGAATTGCAGAAGTTCATTCAAGCACTGGAAGACCTGACTGCATTCCGGCGAAAGGAAATTTCCTTTGTCGAAATCGGCTTCGGGAATGAAATTCGGTTTGAATGTGACAGCACAGGTCATATCAAGGTTTCCGGCGAATTAAACCGATATGCGGGCGAACAGTTCCTGAGATATCATTTCATGACAGATCAGACTGTTTTTCCGGCATTTATCCGGGAACTGAAACGTCTTTGACAATAACTGATGCGGGGGAATCAGTTCTGACCCTTGCTGCCGATATACAATATATCGGGGTCCGGGGACAATGTCCCCGGCGAGGGCTTGGGGGCGGAGCCCCCATTACAAATTCATCGGAGATACATTCTATCATAACAAAGGAGGTGCGCGGAATGCCGAAGCTGGCGGCAGCAGATTTGCTGCGGGAAATCGGGGGCGAGAACCCGCCGCAGCTGTGTTTTCTCTGCGGAGAGGATACGCTTGCGGTTGCACAGACCGAAAAAAAGATCCGGAAAAAGCTGACAGACGGCGATGCGCTCTCCGACACGGTATTTGACGGACAGGCACCCGATCTGGACAGGCTTGCCGATGCGTGCAGCTTCTGTCCGATGTTTCAGCCTTATAATCTTATACTGATTCGCGACCTTGACCCGGATTCGGTTCCGGCGGCGGAGATAGAGCGGATGCTCACAATCTTCGGGGAGCTTGCCCCGCGGACGGTTGTGCTGATTGTGATGAGTGCGGTTCCGGTGTATGAAATCCGTCGGAACGAACCCTCGGTTCTCCCCAAATTCAAGAAAATCACCTCGTTTTTTGAAAAAAACGGCGTATTCTGCATCTGCGAAAAGAAAAACGTCATCACGCTCGGCAAACAGATTATGGAGCGCGCAAAGCGCCACGGCTCGGATATCAGCCGGGAAAACGCAGAAGCACTTGCCGCCCGCTGCCTCTGTGACAGCACACTGATTCACACGGAGCTGGACAAACTGCTCGCCTGTGCGGACGGAGAACCGATCACAACAGAGATGCTTGATGCCCTGACGGCAGCTCTGCCCGATGCGGATGCCTTCCGGCTGGCGCGCGCTGTGACCGGCGGAAACGGAACCGCCGCTTTCCGGCTGCTTGAACAGCTGACTGCAAAATCCGAGGATACCAAAACCATTCTGGGGCTGCTGACAATTCTCAGCGGAACCTTTACCGATCTTTACCGCGCAAAACTCGGACAGGGCACAGCAAAACAGCAGCAGGAAATTGCCGCAGACTTCGGTTATCCGAAGAACCGTGAATTTGCCGTGCGCAATGCCATGCGCGACTGCGGCTCTATGTCGCTGCCGCAGCTCCGCACCTGCATCCGGATTCTGCGCGAAACCGATAAAAACTGCAAATCGACACGCACCGCGCCGCGGCTGCTGCTGGAACAGGCAATCGTCCGGATGCTGCGCATCCGGCGGGACGGCTCGGAGGCTACGGCATGACCGCGCGGCGGAAAATCGCACCGGCAATTGTCGTCGAGGGAAAGTATGATAAAATCCGGCTGGAAAATATCATAGATGCCGTGATTCTGGTAACCGGCGGCTTTCAGATCTACAAAAACCGTGAACAGCTTGTGCTGATCCGGCATTATGCGGAGACAACCGGCATTGTGATTCTGACCGATGCCGATGCAGCCGGCTTTCAGATTCGCGGATTTCTCAAAGGCGCAATTCAGCGCGGAAAAGTATACCATGTCTATGTACCCGGCATCCACGGGAAGGAGCACCGCAAACGCACTGCCTCGGCAGAAGGACTGCTCGGTGTCGAGGGAATTGACGATGCCATGCTGATGCAGGCGCTGGAGCGGTCAGGCGTCTTTGACGAGACACCGCCGGAGCGTCCGGATGACATTACCCCCGCGCTGCTTTACCGCTTCGGGCTTTCCGGAGCACCGGACGCAGCCGGAAAAAGGCAGGCGCTGCTCCGCGCATTGAATCTGCCGCTGCATCTTTCGGCAAAAGGACTGTGCGAGGTTCTCTGTACGATGACCTGTGCCGCGGAATTCGCCGGTTTTCTCCGGCGTTATCTGCCGGAGCCGGAAGAGGGGGTGCAGACATGATTCCGCCCTCTTTGACTATGGTTTTATATGTTTTTCCGGCAGCGACCCTTCTGACGCTGCCGGTTCCGCAGCAGAAAAAGCCTGCGGTTTTTGCGCTCGGCGGACTGTGCTGTGTCTGGCTCTCCGGCGGATTTCCGGCGCTGATTCTGATGATGTGCATGATGATCAGTGCATGGCTTTTCCTGCGGCTTCAGCCGGTACAGTCCGGCACGCCCGCGCAGGACCGGAACGCCCGGTACCGGATGTATGCCGGAATCGCGGTTCAGGGTATCTGGCTGCTGCTTGGAAAGCTGCTGCTCTCAGACAGTGTTCTGCTGATTCCGCTTCTGATCTGTGCAATGCAGCATACGGAGGCAATCTGCGACCGCGCACACAGGCGCATCCCCGCTCCGGGACTGTTTCCGTTTTTCTGTGATTCCGCCGAAATGCCCCGTCTGTTTGCGGGACCGCCGATGCAGACCGAGTCTTCTGCTGCCATGCGGGAAAACCGGAATCTCTCGGCAGAAAACATCGGGAACGGCGCATCGCTGTATATCCGGGGACTGTTTCAGGTCAGCTGTCTTTCGCTCCCGATGCGGTCGCTCTGCCGTGCGCTGAATGAGCTGGTTCCGGAAAAAACCGTTCTGGATGAATGGCTCGTCCTGATTTCATTTTATCTCGCCGTGTATTTCGGGCTGAAAGGCGCCGCGCAGATCGGACAGGGCATTGCACAAATGACCGGTCTGATCTATCCGGACAGCTTTGATTCCCCTGTGCTCGCGGGTACGCATTACGGCTTCTGGACAAGGTTTATGAAACCGTTCTCCGACTGGATAAAGCGCTGCCTCTTTCCGGAACGGAGCGAAAAGCAAAGCGGATATCTGACAAAGCTGCTCCTTGTTTTCTGCACGCTCGGATTTCTGTTCGGCAACGGGGTCTGCGGCATTTTATGGGGCATGTTCTGCGCATTGGTTCTCACTGCCGAGCGTCAGCTGAACCCGAAATGGATTGCACAGATTCCAGTTGCGGCAAGGCGCGTTCTGGTCGCGGTCGTTACGCTCTTTGCACTGGGAATGCTGTGCAGCGGCTCTCCGCAGGAGATGTTCACACATTACAGCGGACTCTTCGGCAAAAACGGTCTTGCACCGGGCAGCCGGACAGTCTATCTGTTCAAGAATTACTGGTTTTCCGTGCTGCTCTGTACGGCGGCACTGTTTCCGGTGCGGAATGCACTGAAAAAATACAACGATCAAAATAAACGGCGCAGAGCCGCAGCCCGTATCCTGAAAGTGATACCGGAATTTCTCATGCTCGCACTGAGCATGGCGGAGCTGATGAGCTTTTATCTGCGCGGATAAGAGAAGAGGATTTACCGGACATGGAAAAATTTACCCCGCAGGATTTTGAGATCATTGATATGCACTCGCATATCTTCCCGCATAAAATCAGCGAAAAAGCGACGCTTTCCATCGGAAAGTTCTATGATATCACGATGCATTACGCCATCGGGGAATCGGAGCGTCTGCTGGAAGCGGAGGCGCAGATCGGAACAAAAAAAATGCTGGTCTGCTCGGTTGCGACAACCCCGAAGCAGGTTGTTTCCATCAACGATTTTATCGCCGGTGAATGCGAAAAGCATCCGGAAATGTTCGGTTTTGCCGCGATGCACGGCGATTATGAGGATATCGCCGGAGAGGTTGACCGCATCATTGCAATGGGCATGAAGGGCATCAAGCTGCACTCTGATTTTCAGCGGACACCGCTGGACAGCCCCGCATCCTACCGAATCTATGAGGCAATTGAGGGCAGGCTGCCGGTTCTGGTGCATATGGGCGACTACCGCCACGATTACTCGCACCCGACCATGCTGGCAAAGGTGATGCGCGATTTTCCGAAGCTGAAAGTGCTTGCCTCCCATCTGGGCGGCTTCGGCGCATGGGACGAGGCAGAGGCTGTGCTGAAAGGCGGCGAGAATATCCGCTTTGATACCAGCAGCGCGGTCTGCCTGATGTCGCCTGAGCGCGCCGTGCGCCTGATCCGGCATTACGGTGTCGAAAACTGTGTTTTCGGTACGGATTTTCCGATGTGGGATCCGAAAAAAGAGGCAGAGCTGCTGCTTTCGCTCGGTTTCAGCTATGAGGAGTACAAAATGATGTTTTCAGAGAACGCAAAGGCGTTCATCGGACTGTAAACGATGCGGCATCTTCACTCTCACCGCAGTATGCCGCTGACTGCGGAACAGAAAAAGAATACGGCGGGCGCGATGCGGATTGTGCTGATGATTCTGGCAGGACTGGTTGCCGCTCTGTTCATTTACCGCTGTATTACGAAATATTATCTGGAAAAGGTACGCAAAAAAGCGGCTGCGGATTACCCGAATGCGGAGCTTGTGCAGCTTGATGAAGGTTCGGAGCTTTTTCCGGATAAGGTTCGCGCCGTGTTCTGGGATATGGAATACGGTTTCCTGTTCATACAGGATTACCGCCGCGAAAACGGCAAGCCTGTCGCTGCATCGGAGCATCCGGATTCCTATAACCGCCGGATGAGCTTCCGGCAGGAATGCGATGCCTGCGCCCTCCGGGTTTCCGATTTCACGGATGCACCGTATCTGATCCGCTATGACACCGATATGCAGGGCATTACGGTCGTGACGCAGGAAACTGAGCGTACAGCGCTGAACCGTCTGCTGAGCGGGCTGCAATCGCTGCAGCCGAAGTTCGGGATCCGCTTCAGCATCGTGAGCTGTCCGGAGAAGCTCTATGAGCTGTTTAAAAACGGAAATCCGGAAACGGTGCTGAAAGACCCGCTGCTTGCGCTCGAATGCGGAACAATCCAGCAGGGAGAGGTCATGCAGCTCCGCACCTGCTCGGATCAGATGATTGCGGCATTTGAGGGTGACTGGAACAATTCGCTGGAATATTTCAGTAAAGACAGAACCGACGGCATTCCTGAGGATTACCGTGCGGAAGACTATGCGGGCGAATGCATCTATGCCGTAACCGAGCTGGCAGGCAAAACCGGTCAGGAAACGGCAGAGCTCCGCTGCTGGAGTATTACCAGATCCTCTTAACAGATAAAGGAGAATACCTATGCTGATATCCTGTACGGGAATCAACAAGTTTTACGCCAGCAATCATGTGCTGCGCAGCATCTCCCTGACCGTCGAAAATCAGGACCGAATCGGTCTGGTCGGAGACAACGGCTGCGGGAAATCCACTTTTCTCCGCATTCTGACGGAGCAGGAACTGCCCGATGCCTTTGAGCACGACGAGCCGGCAATTGCAAAAGCCCCGCATCTGCGGATCGGCTATCTGGCTCAGAATGCCGGGCTCGACGGCAGCAAAACCGTGCAGGAGGAAATGACCGATGCCTTTGCACCGCTGCTCGCCGCAAAGGAAACCATGCGGCAACTCGAAGAAAAAATGATCGGGGGAAGCCTGACGCCGGACGAAACAGACGAATATTCGCGGCTCGCCGCTTATTTTGAAGCCAATGACGGCTACACAACCGATGTCCGGATCCGGACGGTGCTGTTCGGCATGGGCTTTTCCGCTGCGGATTTTAACCGGACCGTCTCCGGCTTTTCCGGCGGTGAAAAAACCAGACTTGCACTCTGCAAGCTGCTGCTCGAACAGCCCGATCTGCTGATTCTCGATGAGCCGACAAACCACCTCGATTTCCAGACAGTCGGCTGGCTGGAGGAATATCTCAAAGGCTGGCGCGGCGCTTTGCTGATCGTCAGCCACGACCGCTTCTTTCTCGACAGGCTTTGTACGTCAGTCTGCGAACTGGAACGCGGAGTGCTGACCCGCTACAAGGGCAACTATACCGCTTTCACCGTACTGCGCGCCGAGGCAAGAGAACGGCAGCAGAAGGAATACGAAGCACAGCAGAAGGAAATTGCCAAGCTGGAGGATTATGTCGCAAGGAACAAGGTTCGTGCCTCGACCGCAAAAGCTGCAAAATCCCGTGAAAAACAGCTCGAAAAAATCGAGCGGATCGAACGCCCGTATGCCGCGGCAAAAACGGCGAAATTGCAGTTCACCTATTCCCTGACGCCGCCGGTTGACCTGCTGGAGGTCAAAAACATCGACCTGACCGTCGGCAGCGGCAGCTCGCGGAAAACTCTTTCGGAGAATCTTTCGTTCACCGTCCGACGCGGCGATAAAATCGGCATCATCGGCGAAAACGGCGCCGGAAAATCCACGCTGCTGAAAGTTCTGCGTAATATTCTTCCGCATAAGGGCGTGGTGCGCTGGGCTGCCGGTACAAGGCTCGGCTGCTTTGAACAGGAGAGCGAAAGCCTGAATCCCTATGCAACGGTCTTTGATGAGCTGCACAGCCGCTATCCTGCGCTCAGTGACTTTGAAGTACGCAGCCTGCTGGGGCAGGTTCGCCTGACCGGCGAAAATGTCTTCAAGGAAACCGGCGTGATCTCCGGCGGCGAGCGCGCAAAACTCTGCTTCGCCATTCTGATGATGGAGCACGGCAATGTGCTGCTGCTCGACGAGCCGACAAACCACTTAGACCTTGCAACAAAAGAGATTCTGGAACAGGCGCTCTGCGACTTTGACGGCACGATTCTGTTTGTCAGCCACGACCGCTACCTGCTGGAACGTGTCGCAGACAGCCTGATGATTCTCGAAAACGGAACCCTTGAACGCTTTCAGGGACGGTTTTCGGCATATCAGGAGCAGATACGCCGGAAAACAGAATCGGAGCAGGCAGCGGCTGCCGAGGAAAAGCAGCGAAAGCAGGAGGAAATCCGGAAGAATAATTACCGCTCAAAGGAGCAGCGCAGTCAGGACGCAAAGCGCCGCGCCGAGCAGAAGCGGATTGAACAGGAAATCGACAGCCTTCAGGCAGAGCAGAATGCGATTCAGGAATCGCTCTGCGACCCGGAAACTGCGGGAGATTATGAAAAGATGCATACGCTCTGCGGCAGACTCGAAGAAATCCGCAGCCGGCAGGATGCGCTGCTGGATGAACTGATTCTGCTGGAAGAATAAAACCGTTACATACAACCGAAAGGGAGGATGCAATCATGCAAAAAGCACACCGTTTTCTGCTGACCGGCGTTTTCTGCGCCGGACTGCTGCTGACTTCATGCGGCGGCAGCGACAGCAGTTCGTCGGTCACGGTCATAACCGAGTCGGATATGCCCTATGGTTCCACCATGACCGTAAATAAGCAGTACAGCAACATACCGATTCAGTATGACCGGCGCTTTATTGAGGAGGAGCTGGTCGAAACCATCGCGAAATATTATCATGCACTTCAGGAAAACAAGACAGAGGACTTCGCTGCCTCTCTGTTTCAGCCGTATCATCAGTATGAACTGCAGATTCTCTATAAGGGATTGTATACCGACGAAGCGATTGTCGATACCTCGCACCGTTCTCTGGACGAGGTATACGGCACCGGCTGGAAGTTCTCGATGATCAGCGTGGACGAAGCCGTGACCGAGGAAAACATAAGCCCGGACCGCGATGCGCTGGCGAATATGCTGAAAGACCTCGCATCCGATGAGGGCATTGAAAACTTTGAAACGGATTTTGACAAGCTGTACGAAATGGAGGTCTCCATGTATCTGGAAGATCAGGGCTCCGCACCGGTCGGCAAATCCCTGATGTACGGCGTTCACTATCAGGATAAATGGTATCTGATTTACAATCCTTCCGGCGGAACAGAGGAGGCACAGTGATGCGGAACCGTAAACTGTCCGTCATGCTTGCCGCGGCAATGCTTCTGACGGCACTTCCGGGCTGCGGGGACAAAAAAGGCAGCAGCGCGGATGAATCTTCCTCTGCTGTCATCACGATGAATTCCGAGCTGCATGTCTCCGCAGATGAAAATGTCGATCCGGAATGTTCAGAGTGCATCCGCACCTACTTCCTGTCGCTTGAGAATTGCGATTACGATGCTTACAAGGCAGCGCTCTATCCGCCTTACCGGGAGCACTACGAGAACTGGCTGAAACAAAATGACTTAACGCCGGAAAAGGACTTTGACAAAATGTGCCGGAGATTTGATGAGGACGGCTACGAGAGCTGGCATCTGACGGAGCTGGCCCTGACCTATTATCAGGATGAGGCAAGCACGATTCCGGACTTTCTGAATTCGTTTGTGACGGGCAATATCGTTCCGGAGGATTTTCCGGATCAGCTGAATGCAGACTGCTCGGAAATTCACGATGTCGTCTTCTCGCTTCAGGCGCTCTATTCCGGCGACACCGAACCGACAACGGTTGTGCAGCGGCAGGGCATCCTTGCAGTGAAAAACGCGGACGGCTGGTATCTTCTCGGATAACCCGAAAAGGCGGTGATTCCATATCAGCATTCTGGAAATTCCTGTGCAGTGCGATGCGGAAATGACGCTCGAAGCATATCTGCGGAAACATGCCGGCATCTCTGCGCATATGATTAAGCGGCTCAAGCAGGTGCCGGACGGCATGACGCGGGATGGTGCACTGATCCGCAGCATTGACTCTGTCCGGAACGGCGACTGTATCCGACTGCATTTTCCGGAGGCCGCCGCGCAGAAGCCCAATGCCGCGCTTTCCGTTCCGGTTGTCTATGATTCTCCGCAGATTCTGGTCTGCGACAAGCCGGCGGGAATGCCGGTGCATCCTT
The DNA here is from genome assembly GCA_017518255.1 of Oscillospiraceae bacterium. GTDB lineage: Bacteria > Bacillota > Clostridia > Oscillospirales > Ruminococcaceae > Firm-04. The sequence goes on along the minus strand of JAFWVK010000036.1, from coordinate 35,954 downwards.
CCATGCTGCACCGGGATGACACCCTCGCAAACTGGTATGCGGCGGCATATCCGGAGAGCGGCTTTCATCTCATCAACCGGCTGGACCGAAACACCTCCGGTCTCTGTGTCATCGCAAAGACGGCGTATGCGGCAAATGCGCTGCGCAGCCGTGTTGAGAAGCGCTATTTTGCACTGGTCGGAAACGGACTGACCGGCTCCGGAACCGTCGATGCGCCGATCGGCAGGCTGCGGGATTCGGTGATGCTCCGCTGTATCCGCGCAGACGGCAGACGCGCCGTCACGCATTATCATGTGCTGCGGGAAACACCTGCCTGCACGCTGCTGGAGCTTTCGCTCGAAACCGGCAGAACGCATCAGATTCGCGTACATCTGGCACATATCGGTTACCCGCTGCTCGGCGACGAGCTTTACGGCGGAGACTGCTCTCTGATGCAGGCACACGCGCTGCACTGCGGCTCTGTGACCTTTCCGGAACCGCTTACAGGCTGCATACAGACCGTTACGGCTCCTCTGCGGCAGGAAATGCGTGCGGCACTTAACTCTCTGAAAGGACAACAGACATGAAACACGACCTGCATCTTTCTGACACTGCCCCTGTTTTTGCGAGAATCCGGCGGGAGCCCGGACAGCACGTACCGAAAGGGCTGCTGATTCTCGTTCTGATTTTTGCGCTGATTACTTTGCTCGATGCGGCATGGCAGAGCATACTGGCGTTTCTGATTTCCTTCAGCATGTGTTCCTTCATGCCGGCAGACCGTGCAAAGCATTTCTTCGACGCGCCGTCGCGGAGTGTGCTGCTGATGCTGTTTCTGACCGCTGTCAGCATCACGCTGACCTTTCTCTACTGCCGCCTGATAGAGCGGCGTTCCGCACGTTCGCTCGGCATCACAAAGCAGCACTTTCTGCCGGATTACCTGCTCGGCTTTTTCATCGGAACCGGCATGATGGCAGCGTCGGTCTTTCTGGCGCTGGCAGGCGGCGCTGTGCGGTTCTGCGGAATCTCAAAGCAGATTCCGGGCGGCATGATACTGCTGTTCCTTGCGGGCTGGATCATTCAGGGATTCAGCGAAGAACTGACCTTCCGCAGCTTTCTGATGATGTCCGCCGGCACTTATCACACGCCGGTTACATCGGTTTTTGTCAGTTCGCTGCTCTTTGCCGCTGCGCATCTGGCAAATGACGGCATTTCCATCCCTGCCTTTCTCAATCTGTTCCTGTTCGGTGTCCTGACTGCGCTGATTTTTCTGCGGACAGACAGCATCTGGTGCGGCGCGGCGCTGCACTCCTTCTGGAATATGGCGCAGAGCAATTTCTTTGGACTGAAAGTCAGCGGATTGGATATCGGCGCAAGTATTCTCAGCTTTGAACAGACAGACGGAAAAGCGCTGCTGAACGGCGGCGGCTTCGGTCTGGAGGGCGCCGTCGGCACAACGGCTGTACTGCTCGCGGCAATTTCACTTGTGTTTCTGATGAAGCAGCGGATTCCGCAGGATCCTGCAATTCAATACGCTGAAAAAGGAGAAGTCATATGAAAAAAGAAAAAATCAGCGGCGTGACCGCATCTCTGATTCTCATTCTGCTGGGACTGTTCATGACGATCCGTCCGAATACGACAATCACGCTGGTTCTGCGGATTGTTGCAGGTGTGCTGGTGTTTATCGGCATTCTGCGGCTTTATACCGGCTCCAAAAACAAGGAGCGCACCCTGAAACAGAATGCGCAGCTTTGCGGAGCAGGTCTGCTCTGCCTTGCCGGACTGATTCTGTTCTTTATTCCCGGACTGATTAAAAATCTGTTCCCGAAGATCATCGCCGTGCTGATTATGATTCTCGGCATCATTTCCCTGCTGAATGTGCTGGATGCCAAGGATAAGGGCGACGAAAAGTGGAAGGTCAAACTGCTGTTCCCGCTCATTTCCATCGGGTGCGGTGTATTTATCCTGACATTCAAAGAGTTTATTCTCAATACGGGGATCCGTCTGGTCGGCATTTTCCTGATGTATCAGGGCGGCTCCCAGCTCTTTCTGGAGGGCGGAAAGACAAAGGGCAGCGAAAAGGAAAAGCCTCAAAAAGAATAACACCGAAGGAGATTGCAGCATGAAAATAAAAATCTGTTTTTCTGTGCTTACAGCAGTCCTTCTGTCTGCGGCGGGAGCCGGAAGCACCGCATTCGCGGACAGTACGAAGGAATTCACGGCGCTGCGCGATACACTCCCGAATACGCCGGAATACAGCTCCGGCAGGATTGTCGTCGGCGACAACACGCTGAAAACGCTCACGGATTATCTACGGGAAACCGTCACGGAGCCTGTGCGCGGAACAGCAGTCATGTTCGGAAAAACCGCAGACGAAGAGACATTCTCCGATGATGCGGCACTGCTGGCAGCCGGCTTCGATGAAACGGATATCGCATACCTGAAAAGCGGTGCAGATGTCTCATATGCAGTCAAATATACAGCCGATCAGCCGAAAACCTATCAGGAGCTTGCCGCAGACAGTCCGGAAAAGCAAAAGATTGATGCATTTTTCTCCGGCAGAACGCCGGAACCGGAGGACAGTCTGATGACGGTATTCCAGGCAGTACGGCAGCGCGGAACAGAGCGGCCGGAGATACTGGAAAATGTGACGGATGTCAGCGGCAAGGTCATGCTCGGTCTGCTGGAGGAGCAGGGAAACGCAAGTGATTTTGTGAAAAACGGAACATTTACTGTGCTGTATCTCGGAGGCGACCAGGCTGTCCGGACAGAAGCCGCCGCATCGCCCGCCGATGACAACGCCGTTCTGATTGATTTTACGTTCATCGGGAACGGAGAATATATGATTCTGTATAATCGGACCGATCCGGCACAAACCACCGATCAGCCGGCACAAACCACCGATCAGTCGGCACAGGCCACCGAGCAGACGGGAGAGACTGCCGGTACATCGGCAGCATCCGAAATAACCGACAGCGCACCGAACACGGCAGATGCCGGAGCTCTTCCGGCTGTCCTCACGGGAATCGGTGCAGCTATTGCAGCCGTTCTTGCAGGAACACAAAAACGCAGATTCCGCTTGAAATAAACTTTCTCCGACAGATTCAAAATGGGAGCGCTGTCTTATTAGCTGCCCCACAATGTCAATCCGTCAAAGATACTGAAAACAAAAGGTCTGCTCCGGAAATGACCGGAGCAGACCTTTTGCTCTTGAAAAGATATGCTGTCAGAAAGGATCATGCAATTGCTTAATCGTTGATAGACGGTTTCTTTTCCTGAAGAATCAGCGTGAAATCAATATCTGTGCCGCGGCGCACAACCGTCACGGTGAGGCGGTCGCCTGCCTTGAACTGATCCTTGACTTTATTCAGTTCTTCAAATGTGGAAACAGTCTCGCCGTTGACTGCGATGATGACATCACCCGCCTGAATACCGGCAAGATCTGCCGCACCGCCTGCGCTGACATCATTGACATAGACGCCGACCGGCAGACCGTAAGCCTTTGCCTTGCTCTCGGAGAGCGTCTGTGCGGAGATGCCGATAACCGGCTTGCCTGTGACATAACCGTAATTGATCAGGTCGTTGACGATGACACGTGCATGAGAAATCGGGATTGCAAAGCACAGACCCTCAACGCTCGGCGACTCATCGTAATAGTTGCTGCTGATCTTGGAGGAGTTGATGCCGATGACCTGTCCGTAGCTGTTAATCAGCGGACCGCCGGAGTTTCCGGCATTGATTGCGGTATCGGTCTGAATCAGATTCATGGTCTTGTCGTTAATTGTCACCTCACGGTTCAGCGCGGAAACGATACCGGTTGTCACGGAACCGAACAGTTCAAAGCCCAGCGGATTGCCGATTGCAACGACCAGTTCGCCGACGCGAAGATCGTCACTGTTGCCGAATTCGGCGACTGTCAGTTCACGGGAGGAATTTACTTTCAGAACCGCGATATCTTCTGCGATATCATAGCCGACGATTTTTGCCTCCAGCTCAGTTTCGCCGTCGTAGTAATCGCCGTTCAGAACAACCTGAACCGCTGTTGCAAGCCCCATCTGGTAACGGGAATCATTGTCATAAATCACATGTGCATTGGTGAGGATATAATAGGACATGTCATCATTCTTTGTCATGATGATTCCGGTTCCGGTTGCAGAAAAATCCTCCTCATAGCTCTGAGACTGTCCGAATCCCCACATGGAGTACTGCTGACCGTGATAAGTGAAGGTCGAAGCAACACCGACAGTTGCCGGCGTGACTTTCTCGACAATATCCGGAATGGACATCGCGCCCTCACGGGCTGCGAGATCAATCCAGTTTGCGGCGTTCACTGCTGCATCCGTTCCGCTGCTTTCCGTGTCCTGTGCGGTGCGCACGCTTGCAGCCTTGCTTTCGTTTTCGGAAGAATTCCCGCCTTTTTCCTCATCAAGCTCGGAGCTGTCGAGGAAGCTGCGGATATCCTCGTCCTTTGTTGCATATTTATAGCAGACAATGGAGCCGTAGGAGAGCAGTGCGATTCCCGCAAAGACGGCAATGCCTTTCAGCACCTTGCGGCCGCCGTTTTTGCGCTGCTTCGGCTTCTGTTCGGCGGTGCGGACAGGCTCAGCCGTGCTGTAATGCGGTGCGGGCGCGGAATAGCCGTTCTGAGCCGGATAGCCGCCGCGCGGCGAATAGAAGCTGCCGCCTGCGGGCTGCTGCGGAACAGGCTGACGGGGCTGAACAGGCTGCTGCGGCATTCCCTGTTCCTGCCGGTAATCTCTGCCGTAGGAAGCGGGTGCCTCCGGATAATCCTCTGTACCTCTCGGGCTCATTCTCAGATTGTTGTTTTCTTCAAACATGGATTTGCACCTCATTTCTGTTATTTCAGGCGCTGCCGTTTTCAGGCACTGCCGTATCTAATCTGCTCTATGCTTTTATTATACGCCGTTATGTGAAAATCTCATGATAGCCGTAAAAAAAAAGCGTTAAAGTCAGATGTTGTTCTCTCTCTGCTCTGTGTGAAAACATGTGATTTTCTGTGATGCCTTTCAGTTTTCGGCAGAAAAAAGGACTGCCCGTTCAGGGCAGTCCACAGCTTATAGATATCGCCGCGATTCACTTTGAAAAGCGGGCGCTGCCTTTCTGCTTCGGCTTTTTCCGGACGGAATAGCCGAATTCTCCGCATTTTCGGCCGAGCGCGAAATATTCCCCGTGCGCATAGGCAAGCAGCCCGCTCTGCTGCAAATTCAGCCTGCCCTTGCTGTCAAGATAGCGTCCGTCAACCGAGGTTCCTGTGATTTCGGCAAGGAACATATCATGCGAACCCAGCGGAATGATCTGCCTGACCTTGCACAGCAGACTGACCGGAGCTTCCGCCAGAACCGGAACGTCTCCGTGTTCAGCGGGAAGTGTATGCAGCCCGCAGACGGCAAGCTTATCGGTATCGCGTCCGGAGCGCACGCCGCAGAAATCGACCGCTTTCACCATTGCAGTTGTGGTAAGATTGATGACAAACTCACCCGTTTTCCGGATCATGTCATAGGAAAAGCGGGAGGGCCTGACGGAGATATAAGTCATCGGCGGGTGTGTCGCGCAGATGCCCGTCCAGCCGACAGTCAGAACATTGACCCTGCCGTCCGCGCAGCAGGTCACAAGCACGGGAGGAACCGGCGCAAGCAATGCGCTGCCGTTCCACGACACCCGCCCGGCTGCCGGTACATCCGGCTGATTCTTCTGCATCATTTCAGCGCCTCGGACTGCGGCATCCACGGCAGGCGGACAACAACCGGCACGCGCATGACATCAAAGCCCGGAAGCTGAGGCGGCTCAATGAAATCCGGAACCGTCACGCAGGCAACCGGCAGACCGGTTTCCCTGCTGAGCGCGGCGCAGGACGGCATACTCTCCAGAATCATCTCCGCGGTTGTTTCCATGCCGAGATTTGTGTTATTGACGATATGAGTCAGCTTCATGCGGCTGGCGCGCTCAATTCCGCGCAGATATTCCGCGCATTCCGCAGCGGTTCGTGTCAGATAGCGCCGGAAGGACACGACCGCGAGCATATCCAGCTCACCGGTTTCTGCATAGCTGTTCAGCACATGAGAATAGCGTCCCAGCGCCACGGCGCCGTCCTCGTCTCCGCCGACGTCGATAATCAGGTGACCCTCTCCGGCAGCAAGTCCGCCGAGGTCAAACTGCACGCTCGGAATGTCCACATTTGTATTTGCGTAATCCGGCGCACGCAGTGTAATGCCGTGCTTGGCGAATGCTTCTTTGAAGTCGGCTGTGCGGAAATACGGATTCACGAGGTCGAAGTCCACGACGGTCACGGGTTTTCCCGCCTGTGCGAGCGAAAGCGCCAGAGCGGCAGAGAAATTGGTTTTGCCGGAGCCGAAATGTCCCGTGACGACGATAATTTTTTTCGGTTGATACATGCAGAGTGCTCCTTTCGGGTTTATCATTCTTATTATACCATGATTTCGGAAAGAATGCAACCCGCCGCGGCGGGCAGCGCCCGCTGGCGAGACCGCTTCCCGTTCTATGGCGGTACAAAAGATGCACAGCCACAGGAATACTAAACATAATTCGCGCTCTGTAATCTGCATTGTTCAGACTGGCAGAACTGTCAATCATCCCGTTCTCTGTTGGGACAGTAAAAACACGGTATATTGAAATTCTAAAGGATTGCAGGGCATAGAGAGGAGAGGGTAAGGAAAGAGGGAGCGCGCAGGGGGAGAAACTAAGGGAGAGGGGAGACCGGAGCGGCAGCGACGACTTCCCTCTCCCGTGGTTCTTCCCCTCGCATTCGCGCACCGCGCCCAACAAAAGGAGAGACAGGACAAACGGTAAAGAGAGAATGAAAAAAATAATCTGAATCTATTATCCTTTTTGAAGTACCGTCAAAAAATACAGTTTTCTGCAAGTGTCGGGGGTGACATCTCGGATTAAAAAGCCAAAAGCCTCCGGTCTCCCGGAGACTTTCGCTTATGCAATCCGGAATTCCTTTTGATAGGTTCCGTCATCATTCAGCGCGTAGACATAATAACCGGCAGTGAAATACCAGTTTTCGCTAGGAGAAGCAACAGTGGCCCATTCCCATTTTGATGATGCCAAATCTACTGCAATATACTCGTAATCATCATCGTTGCAATACTTATCGTGTTTGTAGTTTGCTAGGAAGATGTCGTAGTATTCATCTGCAGGAAGAATAAGCACCGGGCAGAGGAATGTAGAGCCTTCAAAGTTCTCCAGGAAGTCGCCCGTGGGAATATTAATCGCGTACGGTACAGGAGTAGTATTTCGAGTTGTGTGGAGAATCACATTTTCGTGATTGAAATCTGCCATTGAGTCGAAATACATCATAAAGGCTTCCTCATTATATCCCCAGAATGGGTTATAAATGTAAGAGGTCCACAAGCTAATTGCTGTCTTGAAATCATCAATATCAATAGTATTATTGAGGTTATAATCAAAGCACTTGATGTCATCATCGTATTCTTTAACAAAGCCCAAAAGTATTCTTGCAATACCACGAATGTCGCTGTAGAACAGTTTGTCATAGTTCTTCAAAGAATAACTCATTTGAGTGATACCTTGACTAATATGATCAGGATCTTTGGTATTAAATTTCAGACCGGAAGTGTTAGGAAGTGTTTGACTTTGTGGTTCACTAGTTCCATTGTATTTCCAAACATGTATGCCTTTTACAAGGTTAATATTGAAGATTAAATCTCCAGTCGTAAGACTTGAATCGTCACTAAGCAAAGTATATGCATATTTAATGCCATTGATTTCAGTAAGAAAAATACCTTGTTTAGTTTCAAACAAATCACTTTCTGTATACAGAGGTATACTGGCATCTGTAGGTGACAATTCAGTGCAGACGGAATTAATGAAAGCAATACGAGCTGCATCTTCGTCAATCGTTGTTGTCGTAGTTGTAGTGGTAGTTTCAGTTGTCGTAGTCTCTGTGGTTGTCGAAGTCGTTGTGGTCTCCGTGGCTGTGGTAGTCGTGGTGGTTGTTGTTGTAGTTTCTGTAGTCGTGGAAGTTATTGTGGTCTCCGTGGCTGTGGTAGTCGTGGTGGTTGTTGTTGTAGTCTCTGTGGTCGTGGAAGTCGTGGTAGTCTCCGTGGCTGTGGTAGTCGTGGTGGTGGTTGTTGTAGTCTCTGTGGTCGTGGAAGTCGTGGTAGTCTCCGTGGCTGTGGTGGTCGTGGTTGTTGTTGTTTCTGTGGTCGTCGAAGTCGTTGTGGTGGTTTCCGTAGTCGAAGTTGTGGTTCCCGGTGTTGTCGTCGTCTCAATCACAGGCGGTACGGTGTCCAGCCCCATGAGATACCGCAGCAGGAAATTCAAATCCCGAAGCGTCAGGATGCCGTCCCGGTTGAGGTCATCGTTTGCATATTCCGGCACGCTGATATCCTCCGCCAGAATCCGCGCCAGCAGCACCGCATCCGCAGTTTCAATGCTGCCGTTTCCGTCCACATCCAGCGAGGCAGCAGGAACCCCCTCCGGCTGTCCCGCATCCGCCGCAGCCGCAATGCCGAACACCGAAGCCGCCGCAGCTGTCATCAGCAAAAGCAGAAGCACAAACCAATTCCGCGCTGTCAAATAAACCCGTCTTTTCATTTTTGTCCTCCTCCTTATTTCGTCATAAAGCAAAAGCAGAGAGCAATATAAAATTGTTCTCTGCTTTCTGTGATATGAAATTACACGCCGAACTTGGTTGTCTGAACCGGAACGCCGACGCCCATGGTAGAAGCGACGGTCACGGAGCGCAGGTAGGTACCCTTTGCTGCTGCCGGCTTTGCCTTGACAACTGCTTCAAGCAGAGTATTGAAGTTCTCTTCGAGCTTATCTGCGCCAAAGGAAACCTTGCCGATCGGGCAGTGAATGATGTTGGACTTGTCGAGTCTGTACTCGATTTTACCTGCTTTTGCCTCAGAGACAGCCTTTGCGACATCCGCATTGACGGTGCCTGCCTTCGGGTTCGGCATCATGCCGCGCGGTCCGAGGATTTTACCGAGACGTCCGACGACGCCCATCATGTCCGGAGAAGCGATGACGACATCAAACTCCATCCAGCCTTCCTTCTGGATTCTTTCGACCAGATCCAGTCCGCCGACATAATCAGCGCCGGCAGCCTTTGCTGCTTCGTACTTGTCTTCCTTGCAGAAAACGAGGATACGGACGGTTTTACCGGTTCCGTTCGGCAGGACGACCGCGCCGCGAACCTGCTGGTCTGCGTGACGGGAGTCAACGCCGAGGCGGATGTGAGCTTCCACCGTCTCATCGAACTTTGCCTTTGCGAGCGAGCAAACAGTGCCCAGAGCCTCATTCGGCTCATAGAGCTTTGTTCTGTCGAGCGCCTTTGCGCTGTCGACATATTTCTTACCGTGTTTCATCTATGAAAAACTCCTTTATCTTCAATCTGTGGTGTGCCGGAAGCATTTTTGCTCCGGCTAACGGAACTATTCCTCCCACCGGCTTTCGGGTTCGGGATCAGTCTGCAACAACAACGCCCATCGAACGGGCAGTGCCTGCGATCATGCTCATAGCTGCTTCGAGGGAAGCTGCATTGAGGTCAGGCATTTTGGTTTCTGCGATCTTCTGGATCTGCTCCTTGGTAATGGTTGCGACCTTGTTCTTGTTCGGAACACCGGAAGCCTTGTCGATGCCGCATGCCTTCTTAATCAGAACGGCTGCAGGCGGAGTCTTCGTGATAAAGGTGAACGAACGGTCTGCATAAACGGTGATGATAACAGGGATAATCATACCTGCTTCATTCTTTGTGCGCTCATTGAACTCCTTGCAGAAGCCCATGATATTGACACCGTGCTGACCGAGTGCCGGACCGACAGGCGGAGCAGGAGTTGCCTTGCCTGCGGCGATCTGAAGCTTAATAAAGCCGACTACTTTTTGTGCCATGGTAATTTTACCTCCAAATAATGTGGTATATGGCGGGACTTGCGGATTCTGTCATCAGAACCGGCAGTCTCTCCCACGACAGCGCAGAACCGGAGCGCTGTCTGCATAAGGTCTGCGCCTGTCAGTCAGCGCGCGTGACCTCGGTTAATGAGAGCTTTGTGGGCGTTTCCTGACCGAACATGGAGACGAGTACCTCGCAGGTACCTTCGTCGATGTCGATGCTCTGCACCACACCGGTAAAGCCGTCCATTGCAGTACCGACAATCCGCACGGAATCGCCGACACTGAGATTGATCTCGACTGTTTCACCGAGATTGACGCCCATTGCTGCGATCTCGCTGGCTGTCAGCGGAATCGGGTGATTGGGCTCTGCGCCGAGGAAGCCCGTCACGCCGCGGATACTGCGGATCAGGTAAGCGACCTCGTCGTTGTGAATCATATGCACGAGCACATAGCCCGGAAAAATCTTTCTGGTGATTTCCTTTTCCTTGCCGTCTGTGATTTCGCGCACCTGCTCGGTCGGAATCTGCACCTCAAGGATCTTATCCGTGAGCTGCTGGTTTTCCGCCTTCTTCACAATGCTCTGCGCAACCTTGTTCTCATAGCCGGAATAGGTATGAATGACATACCATTCTGCCTTCGGGGTGCTTTTTTCACTCATTCTGTGTGTTCCCTGCTTTCCATTATGATTTTGTGCAGCGCATGCACTGTGCGGTTGAATTGGCTGTGCTTCTTCTGTCGGGGCGGTCAGTTAAAATTTGCCGCCGATTGCTTTCTGAAAGAGCCAGAGGAATCCCTGATCCAGCAGGAACGTATAAGCAGCGAATCCGAGCATGGCAGCGAACACAACGATGCTGTTGTTGACCACCGTCTTTCTCGAAGGCCACACGACCTTCTTGAGCTCCTGCTTCAGATCCTTAAACCATCTGCCGATTCTGCCCTGCTTTTTGGGAGCATCCTTTTTCTTTGCGCTCTTTTTTTCGGAGACGCTCAGCTCCTTCTTATCCTTTTCCTTCGCCATGGTATCTTCCTTTCTGCACGCGGATCCGTAAAAGATCCCGTGCGGGAATCATCAGGGGATTACTTTGTTTCTTTGTGCAGGGTATGCTTGTTGCAGAATCTGCAATGCTTCATCATTTCGATTCTGTCCGGATCATTTTTCTTATTCTTCTTTGAAACATAGTTTCTGCGCTTGCATTCCGTACAAGCAAGTGTAATTTTTACACGCATTATTCGGCACCTCCCATTATAAATTTTTCCCGCTGCTTCAATCAGCTGAACGGATTCCGGCAGCGGAAGAAAGCTTGCCTCCCTCTTTTCCGTGCAGAGTGCGGCTTCCGGTGCATCCGCAGGCATACCGAAGCACAAAGGCACGCCTTTTTTCGGGCACAACAAAAGCACCTCTGCAAAGAGGTGCTTCTATCATACCATAATTTCAACCGTTTGTCAAGCAGAAATTTGCAGTTTTTTCCCTTTTTCTACGCATTTCAGACAGGCAGAACCCCTGCCAGCTCCAGCACCTGTTCCAGCGTCAGCTGTTCAAAGCGAACGCTCCGGCTGTGTCCGCATTCGGAGAGTGCTGTGGCAACGGCCTCCTTCGGGATGCCCAGACCGGAAGCAAGTGCATTTTCTGCGGTTTTTCTGCGCTGCGCAAAGCCTGCCTTTACGAGTTTCAGCACCGAAAGCATCTCCTCCTGCGAACAGGGCGGAGCATCATACGGCAGAATCCGGATGACAGCCGAATCGACCTTCGGAGAGGGATAGAAGGAATCACGCGGGACGGCAAAAAGCTGCTCCGCATGTCCGCGAAGCTGCACTGCGGCAGTAACGGCGCCGGCGGCTCTGCTGCCGAGCCGGGCACAGAGCCGGTCGGCAGCCTCCTGCTGCACCATGACCGTAATGCTCTCAAAGCGCACGCCGGATTCCAGCAAATGCATCAGAACCGGCGATGTAATATAGTAAGGCAGATTCGCACAGACGGCAACCTTCCGTTCCCCGAACTGTTCTTTCAGGAATTCCGGCAGGCTGACCTTCATAATATCCTGCCATACTATCTTAATATTCGGGAATTCCCTCAGAGTTTCCTTCAGCACAGGTGCAAGCCGTCTGTCCAGTTCCACGGCAGCCACACACTCCGATTTCAGCGCCAGCTCCTGTGTCAGAACGCCGAAGCCTGTTCCGATCTCCAGAACACCGCACTCCGGAAAGGGAATGCCGTATTCCGCAATTGCGGGGCAGACCTCCGGATCGGTCAGAAAATTCTGTCCCAGCCCTTTGGAAAAGGTGAAGTGATGCCGTTTTGCCAGTTCGCGGATCACCTGCATATCGGTTAAATTCAGCATTTATACTCTCTGCTCCCTTGTGCTCATCTGTCCTTCCACGGCTTCTTCCCGTCAATCCAGCCGTTGGATTTCCAGTATTTGTAGTCCGTATAATCCGGATTTGTTTTTCCGAGATTTTTTTGCATCATTCTGACCGCAAGAAATTTTGCTTTCACGGCGATTGCGGTACGGGCCGGCTTTGTATAGTCTGCGGAAACGGCTTTTTCTGCACATTTTTGCAGCTTCTTTGTCATTGCGCTGCGCTTCTTTTCCGGAATCTTATCCCATTGAATCTCACTCATCAGCTTAAAGCTGCAAACCGCGATTTTGCTGATGCCCCACCACGACAGGCTGTCTTTGATGTCTTTGGCGGAAGACTTTCCGCCGGCTCCGAGACACTGTGTAATGATAACGGCGCGTTTCCCGAACATTTCCTTTGCCGGGCGGTGCGGCATCCAGCGGTAACCGAAGTGATCGAGCATTGCCTTCATCGCGCCGGTTGCATGGAACACATAAGCCGGAGAAGTAAACACCAGCAAATCCGCGCCGAGCATTGCACGCTCTATATTCTGAACATACTGTGCATCCTTGCATTTGTGTTCGTCCGTCTGGAAACAAGTCGTACAGCCGCAGCAAAAAAACGGGCAGTCCTTTGGCAGATAAAACTCCGTAATTTCCGCACTTTCCCGGAATCTTTCCAGAAAAATCTCTTTCAGGCGATAGGTAACGCCGTGCTTTTCCGTGCCGTTTATCACCGTGAGTTTCATATAATCTCCTGTCTTTGTTTATTCCGCATCTTGCATTTTCCGGCTGAATCTGCTATAATGAAAAAAACAGCCAAAGGGGGCATTATCATGGAGCGCAGAGATAAAATCAACTACTATCTGGACATTGCCGAGGCGGTCTGTGCGCGCAGCACATGCCTGCGCCGGAAATTCGGCGCCATCATTGTCAAGCATGACGAGATCATCTCTACCGGCTACAACGGCGCACCGCGCGGGCGGCAGAATTGCAGTGATCTGGATTTCTGCTACCGTGAGCGGATGCAGGTTCCGCGGGGTCAGCGCTATGAGCTGTGCCGCAGCGTCCATGCGGAAATGAACGCAATCATCAGCGCAAGCCGCGCCGATCTGCTCGGCTCCGCGCTCTACCTCGCCTGTCATGACGCCAAAACCAACCGGCTGGACGGCGCAGTGGAGCCCTGCTCCATGTGCAAGCGCCTGATTCTGAATGCCGGCATTGAGCAGGTCATCATCCGGCAGGATGCGGCGCATTACGATGTCATTCAGACCGCAGACTGGATTGAGCATGACGACTCGCTTGCCGATGCGCTGAAATCAGACGGATACTGATGCCGCGAAGATGATCGGCTCTGTATAAACGGCATTGTCCGGCGTGATATTTTCAAATAAGAGCAAAAAAACCGTTTTCCGTACCTGTATCAGGTGGAGGACGGTTTTCTTTCCGGCTGCGCCTTTTTTACCGTCCCATTCGGCAGTCAGTGTCTGCGAATGACGCAGGAACCCTGCTTTCAGCGATGTGACAGAATCAGAAGGAATCAGCTTCCGGAAGGCTTTCTAAAGATCCGTGCTTTTCAGGCTGTGAAGTTTCCGGCTGAAGTCCGTCTGCATAACGGTCAGATGCAGCCCGCTGCTTTTCCCGAAAAACTGCGCGGAATCCTGTTTGGAACTGAGCGGCCGGAAATCCGGCGGCAGGGAAAGCATCAGCTTTCCGGAAAAGAGCGTTGCCTGCCGCGGCAGCATCACAACCGACTGCACGGGTGCAGAACGGTGTCCCCTTTTGCGCAGCCATGCGCGCACACGCAGGAACAGACTTTCCTTTTTCGGCTTTTGCGCAGCATTTTTCAAAGGCAGACACCTCCTTCTGCTCTCGGTAAAACGGCATTCTCAGCTGATAATAGTTGTTACAATAAACCCGTCGGTATTATTTCCGGAAATCTCATAGGAGCCGGTTTTCGGAACCGGCAGCTCGGTTGTTCCGGTTTTGCTTGCGGGGAAATAGTAGATATGATAGGTCAGCTCCGGTGTACTGTATTCCAGCATACCCTGTCCGAAGGTATAGTTTTTCTTCAGGGTATCCAGATACTCTTCGAGACAGTATCCGTGTTCCTTCATATAATCCGCATGTGGCACGCCGACATATCGGATTGCCGTATAGCCGCCGCTAATGCCTGTAAACTCCGTCTTATCCTCCGGATAGCGCAGAATAAAGCCGTAGCTCGACATATGATCGAACAGCCAGGAATACGGCGCTTTATTGGTTACATATTCATAGCCGCCGTCCGCCCGCTTGATATGAAGCTGAATATCCAGCGCTGTTGCGGATTCCGGATTGCTTTTTTCCTTTCCGTCTTCCAGCCATCCGTAATTAAACATGATTTCACGGTTGTTTGTCGCATTGAAATATGCTTTCATCAACCGGTTGAATTTCGCGATTGCCGTGCGGTTCAGGGAAGTATGTCCCGGATAGGAAACCTCATAGGTATCGGGCTTATCCACCGAGCGGGAGACCTGTTCCAGATCAAGTTCCTCCTTTGACAGCGTGCAGGGATGGCTCTTGTCAACCAGAATCAGCGTTCCTCTGTGAACGGCATCCTCCGAGAGGGAAACCGCCTGATAGTTCTCCGGTATCGCCGGGCCGTCAGACACGGCTGTGGTTGTCGTCAGTTCCGTCATAATCGGGACGGATTCCGCCGGATTTTTCTCCGTTACCACAACCGGAAGATTCACCATTGAGGCAGATGTGGATGTAGCGGATGAGGAAGAGGGTGCAGAACCGCCTGTTGTATCGCTGCCTTCCTGTGACGACTCACCGGTTGTTTGTGCCGAACGGCTCTTTTTCCCGTCATCATCGGAACAGCTCTGCACGCACGATCCGAATAAAAAGATCAGGACAATCAGCAGCACCGCGGCAACTGCCAGGCGATCCCAGCGGATTTTTCGTCTTCTTGCCATGACATAACCTCCATCAGCCGGCAGCGGTTGTCCGCCCCTGCCGGAAAAAGGCACAGTCTCACGGTGCCGTGAGACTGTGCCGCAAGCATCTCGCAATCAAAATCGGAAACACCGCACAGCCCATGCGGCGGCATATTCCGGAATCAGATACCCTGAGCCGGTTCTGCGGCAGCGGGTTCTTCCAGTGCGCTGATTGCAGCCGCAAGCTCATCATTTACAGCAGCGGTTTCTGCTGCCGTTTTCGGTCCCATTCCCATTTCAGCCATCAGGCGCTCCAGCTCGGAATCGACCTTTGCATTGCGCTCCAGTTCCTCAAAGGTTGCAGTCTCCTCAGGCTTGCCGGAGCCGAAGATTTCGGTAAATGCAGCAGCCTCGGCTTCCTTCCGCTCGATCTTCTCTTCCATTTTGGAGAGCTTGTCGAAGCTGCTCTTGGTGTCGATGCCGCCCAGAGACTTTGCAAGCTCTTTGGTTGTATCCGCCATCTGGGAACGTGCGATCAGCATTGCCTCGCGGGACTTTGCTTCCTGCATCTTTGCCTTGAGCACTTCCACCTGAGAACGGATTGCTTCGGTCTGGTTCGAGATTGTCTCATACATCTCACGGTAATTTGCGACATCCTCGTCCGCCTTAACCTTGCTTGCCAAAGCTTTCTTTGCAAGCTCGGCATCGCCCGCCTTCAGGGCAGCCTTTGCACGGGATTCCCAGCTGGCGGAAACGGCGCACGCATTGCGGTACTGCTTTTCGACCATCCGCTCGCTGGCGACGGCCTTGCCGAGTGCCTGCGTGGATTTGGTCAGCTCTTTCTGCATATCTGCAATGATCTGCTTAACCAGCTTTTCCGGATCCTCCGCCTTGTCGAGCATATCGTTGATGTTTGCTCTGAGAATATCACTGATTCTGGAGAAAATACCCATCTGAAGAAACCCTCCTGTTTTTAATTTTATTTCGTTTTCGGATTCAGCAGTACGACAGTACTGCTCCTTCTACATTATAACAAAGAAATGCCTCCTTGTCAAGAGGGAGTTTGCATCATTCCGCAGACGCTTCTTCCTTGTGTTCCGGCAGAAAACGGCTTGACAATGCCCGATAAAATGTGTTATAATTTCTATGTATGCAGAAGCTGTTTTCCGTAACAAATGATCTGCTGCAAACTAACTATATCAGGGAGGCAATCGCTATGGCAGACTACATCATCGCTGCGGCATCGACAGCCGATTTGCCGGATGTTTTTTTGGCGGAGCATGATATTCCCGTCATCCGCTACACCTACTCGGTCGGCATGGATGTCTTTGAAGATGACTGCAGCGAGGAATCCAGGCAAAAGGCTTATGAGGATATGCGCCGCGGAACCGTTTACGCAACCTCCATGATCAATACTTCGACTTATGCGGAGTTTTTCCGCGATCTGCTTCGCACGGGAAAGGATGTTCTGTTTCTGGATATGTCCAAGGAGATGTCCAGCTCTTACAGATCTTCCCATGAAGCTGCAGAGCTGGTTCAGGCGGAATTCCCGTCGCAAAAGCTGTATCTGATGGATACCCGCTGCATTTCCGGCGGACTCGGCCTTCTGGTGACAGAATGCGTCCGGAGGAAAGAAAACGGCATGTCCCTGGATGAAGTCATCGCATGGGGCGAGGCACACAAGTTCAAAATCATGCACCGCTTTACCGTAGACGATCTGAATTATCTGAAACGCGGCGGCAGAGTCTCCAATGCCTCTGCGCTGATCGGCTCGCTTCTGAGCATCAAGCCGGTTCTCTATGTCCCCGATGACGGCAAGCTGACTGTTTCGCAGAAGGTCCGCGGCAGAAAAGCTGCCGTTCACGCACTGTTTGAGGGCGTTAAGCGGGACATGAAGCATCCGGAAGGACAGACAATCATCATCAATCATGCAGACTGTCTGGATGATGCAAACAAGCTGAGAGAGATGCTGCTGAAGGAGTTTCCGGAACTGACAGGCGTGAATATTTCCAATCTCGGCATTGTCATCGGATCGCACTGCGGTCCGGGGCTGCTGACCGTCTTCTACTTCGGCGACCAGCGCAAGCCGTAACTGCAATTTCACAGACAGAAGGAGGAAGCTGCCGTATGCCGGAAGGAATGAATCCGGAGGAACTGATTGCAAGGTACTGTGATCTGAACGCAGTTTTTCAGGCGGTTTACCACAAAAAATACGCCGCCGCTTCCGCAGAAATCAAACGGGCAATGCAGCAGATTACCGCAGAACAGACTGAACAGGAAGACCGTGAGCTCCTTGCAAACTGCTTTCTGGTTGTTTTGCAGTACGATGTTTTTTACCGGCTGCTTGATGCAATCGGCTGCGAACTGACGGAATCCTATGATGACCGGGCTGCAATGCGTGCGGACTACGAATGCTGGAAACGGGGCGATACGCCCGGTGATACCGCATGGCTGACAAAGCCGCACAGTGCGGTTAAAATCCGGCTGTTCAAAGCAATCGACGCCCTTTCGCTCTCGGTTTCCGATTTCGACGAAATTCCGCAGGAGGACATTCTGATTCCGAAGCTGCAAAAGAAAACCTACGGAAATTTTGAAATGGTCACGATTGCGGATGCGATCATCACCGATGACGGCGGACTCGCCGCAGATCCGGATCCCTCCGGAAAAGACTATACGCTTACCGATGCGGACGGCGTGCGGTATCATCTGCACAATGTCCGGAAAACAAGAGTGCCGGGCGGACTGCGGCTCGCGGGCGGAACGCATTTTACCGCCGACGGCTGGATCGAAGGCTATACCGGCAGACAGACCCGCGAAATCGAATTCGATCTGCTCCGCGAAAACGGAACCGTATCATATGTATTCAGCTACGGAACGGATGACGCTGAAGCGGAACCCGATCCCCGTTTCGCCGCATATGAAGCGTGGGTCGCGCAGCGGATTGAAAACCGCCGCAGACACCGGGATGCATTTCTCGCGGAATTTACCGGCGCGCAGCCGGAAAAAAGCTGATTGTTCCGGCATCGTATATGATAACAATGCGATGTACCGGATGTGTGATCCCGACCACAATTCAAAAAGAAAAAGGAGGCTTACCATGTCATTTGACCGACTGATCGCAAAAATCACGGAACTGAAAAACCCGACTGTTGCCGGTCTGGATCCGAAGCTCGATTATGTTCCGGAATATCTCCGGAAGAGCTTTCTCGATGAGGACGGAGAAACCCTCAAGGCTGCCGCAAAGGCAATCTTCCGCTATAATCAGATGATTATTGATGCACTCTGCGATATCGTTCCTGCCGTGAAATTACAGGCTGCATATTATGAAATGTACGGACACCACGGCGTCAAAACCATGGAGCGCACCATCCGCTATGCCAGACTCAAAGGCATGTATGTCATCACGGACGGCAAACGGAATGACATCGGCGCAACGATGGAAGCCTATACCGCGGCGCATCTCGGTTCTGTCTGCATCGGCGAGTGCGAATACGAGCCGTTCGGCGCAGATGCACTGACCGTCAACGGATATCTCGGAACCGACGGCATCTCGCCGCTTCTGAGTGTCTGCAAAGAACGGGACAAGGGCATCTTTGTCCTCTGCAAGACCTCCAACCCGTCCTCCGGTGAATTTCAGGATCTGCTGATTGACGGCGTGCCGCTCTACGCCAGAATGGGCGATCAGTGCGAAAAATGGGGCGCAGATACCGTCGGCGCATACGGGTACAGCGCAGTCGGCGCGGTCGTCGGCGCAACCTATCCCGAACAGCTCACCGAACTGAGAGCGCGTCTGCCGCATACGCTGTTCCTTGTTCCGGGTTACGGCGCACAGGGCGGCGGTGCTGCCGGCATTGCAGGCGGCTTTGACAAAAACGGTCTGGGCGCAATCGTCAACAGCTCCCGTGCAATTCTCTGCGCATACAAGAAAGAAGGCTGCGATGAGCACGACTTTGCCGGCGCTGCCCGCAGAGAAGCGCTCCGGATGCGCGATGACCTGACCTCCTATATCAGCATCGGATAAGCACATGCGGCTTTTATTTGAAATCGACCGGAAAGACTATCCCGAAAACGGGACAGTCGGAAAACGCCCTTCCGTCCGCGGCATCATTCTCCGGAACGGCAAGGTCGCAATGGTTCACAGCCTGAAATATAATTACTATAAATTTCCCGGCGGCGGACTGAATCCGGGCGAAACGCACGAACAGGCACTGATCCGCGAAGTACGGGAGGAAACCGGCCTGGATGTGATTCCGGACAGCATCCGCCCGTTCGGAAGAGTCCGGCGGATTCATAAGGGCTGGTCGGAAGACATTTTCATTCAGGATAATTACTATTATTTCTGCAATGCAAAGGAGACCGCCGGCGAACAGGCGCTCGACGATTACGAAGCGGAGGAGCAGTTCACGCCGGAATTTGTGACGGCACAGGAGGCAATCCGCACCAATGCAATCAGCGGCCACGGCAGCAAGGAAGGCAGCAGACAGTTTGCCGTTGTCATCGAGCGCGAAAACCGTATTCTCGATCTGCTGTGCAGAGCAAATCTGCTGCCCGATACCCGAAAGAACGGTGATGCAATGAAACAGGATCAATATACCGAAAAACTGACATATTCTGTCCGCAGTATGGAACAGCTGACAGCCGGCGTCTGGAGCATGGTCATCTCCTGCCCGGAAATTGCGGAGCAGACACAGCCCGGACAGTTCGTGAATCTGCTGCCGGAAGGGGGCTTTACGCTGCGGCGTCCGATTTCCATCTGCGAAATTGACAAAACAGCGGGGACACTCCGCATTGTGTTTGAAGTGCGCGGAAAGGGGACAAAGGCACTTTCCGAACTGCGCGCGGGCGATACGGTCAATATGCTGGCGCCGCTCGGCCACGGCTTTACGCTGCCGGAGCAGGATGCCCGTGTGATTCTCGTCGGCGGCGGCATCGGAACCCCGCCGATGCTTCCGCTTGCACAGTATTTCGGCAAAAATGCAGTTGTCATTACCGGCTTCCGGAATGCCGATGCTGTGATTTTGCAGGAGGATTTTGCTAAAACCGGCGCAAAAACAATTCTCTGCACGGACGACGGCTCCGCCGGAAGAAGCGGTCTTGTCACACTGCCGCTTGAAGAAGAAATCAGGGCGGAAAAGCCGGCTCTGATCTGCACCTGCGGTCCGATGCCGATGCTCCGGGCAACCGCTGCGCTTGCGGAGAAGTACGGCATTCCGTGTCAGGTCTCGCTGGAGGAACGGATGGGCTGCGGTATCGGCGCATGTCTGGTCTGCGCGTGCAGAACAAAAGATCCGGACGGAACCGAGCAGTTCCGTCATGTATGTAAAAACGGTCCGGTATTCCATGCTGAGGAGGTCGTCTGGTAATGGCTGATTTATCTGTCAATATTTGCGGCATTCCCTTCAAAAACCCGATCATTCCGGCTTCCGGCGTATTCGGATACGGACGGGAATATGAGCGATACTATCCGCTCTCAAAGCTCGGCGGCATTGCCACAAAAGGCACAACCGGCAGCAAACGTACCGGCAATCTCTCCCCGCGCGTCGCGGAGACACCCGCAGGTATGCTGAATTCCGTCGGGCTGCAAAATCCGGGCATTGATGCATTTATCAGAGATGAGCTTCCGCATCTGCTCTCCTGCGATACGGTGATTCTGGCAAATATCGCCGGTTCGACTCCCGAAGAATGTGCAGAGGTTGCTGCAAAGCTCGACAAGACCGATGTTCATATGATTGAACTGAATATCTCCTGTCCGAATGTGCGGCAGGGCGGAGCCGCATTCGGCACCTCCTGCACAGCGGCGGAACAGGTGACGGCGGCTGTCAGAAAGGCAACCTCCAAGCCGCTCTGTGTCAAGCTCTCCCCGAATGTGACCAGTATCACGGAAATCGCAAAGGCGGTTGAAGCTGCCGGCGCAGATGCAGTCTCTCTCATCAATACGCTCCTCGGTATGCGCATCGACCTCAGAACCCGCAGACCGGTTCTGCATAATAATATGGGCGGTTTTTCCGGTCCGGCAATTTTCCCGGTTGCCGTGCGGATGGTCTGGCAGGTTGCAAACGCAGTCAGTGTTCCGGTGATCGGCATGGGCGGCGTGATGTCCGGAGAAGATGCAGCAGAGTTGATGACAGCAGGTGCCAGTGCAGTGCAGGTCGGCACGGCAATCGTGCAGGATCCGTATGCTCCGCTGCGGATTATAGATGAACTCAACGACTGGCTCGACAGCAGCCATATTGCAACGGCTGCCGAGCTGACAGGAACGGTAAAGCCATGGTAACAAAAGTATATCTGATTCGTCATGCGGAATCTGAGGGAAACGCTCTGGAATTCTTTCAGGGAAACCTCGATACGCCGCTGACTGTAAAAGGTGAGCAGCAGCTCGAATATCTGAAGGAACGCTTTCGCGAAATCCCGCTGGATGCGATCTATTACAGTCCCTACCGCCGTACTGAGCTGACCGCAGAAGCAATTAACCGCTATCACAGTCTGGAACTGATTCCGGAATACGATCTGCGTGAACTCAACGGCGGAGACTGGGAGGGCAGACGTGCTGCCGATCTCCCCTTTGACTATCCGGAGGAATACCGGACATGGTGCAGGGATATGCCGCATTTTGCCGCGCCGAACGGCGACACAATGCAGGAAGTCTATGATCGGATGCGCCGGACAGTCACGGCGATTGCCGCGGATAATCCCGGCAAAACCGTTGCCGTTGTCTCACACGGCTGTTCCCTGCGCAATTTTCTGAGCTTTCTGGAATCCGGCAGCATTGACGGGCTTTCCGCAGTCGGCTGGTCGGATAATACCGCGGTATCCTGCGCAGATTATGATCCGGAAAGCGGCTGGAAGCTGATCTACAAGAACGATTCCTCCCATCTGCCCGAAGATCTTTCTACCATGCGGAACTCCGTCTGGACAAAAGCGGAGCGCACTGCACGGGAGGCACGCAAATGATTCTGTTCGGCGTCGATTTCGGCGATACCCGAACCGGCTGGGCAGTCTGTGACCGTTCGGAGCTGATTGCCTCCCCCGCCGGCGTCCTGACAGAACGCTGCTTTGCAGAATGTGCAAAAAAAACTGCCGAGGCGGCACTTGCAGCAAAAGCGGAAACCATCGTCGTCGGACATCCGCTGAACATGAACGGTTCCGCCGGACCGCGTGCCGAAAAATGTGAAGCATTTGCGGAAAAGCTCAAGGAGCTGAGCGGTCTGCCGGTCGTACTCTGGGATGAGCGATGCACGACCGTTTCCGCACATCAGATTCTCAATGTCACAAACACCCGCGGCAAAAAGCGCAAGGACGTTGTCGATGCGGTTGCTGCCGTACTGATTCTCGAAAGCTATATGAGCTTCCGCAGAAATCAGAAATAACAAATGCGCAATCTGCCGCGGAACGGCAAATCACGCATTTGCTTATGAGGTGTTCTGCACATCAGTCAGCGCCGCCGGTTCCGTCCGCCGTTCAGTGCAGAAAGTCTGCGACACTTTCCATGACGGCGCCGATTGCATGAACCGCCCTGACTGTCCGGCGCTTGAGCTTTGCCTTCTCTCTGCCGGATGCAGCACTGACAAAGTATCCGACGGTTCCCGCTGCGGCACCGACTGCCATTCCCTTTGCAATTGCCGAAAGCTGCATCATCCTCGCTCCTTTCTGTATCGGGATACCGTTATTTTTCCGCAGAAGCAACCGCGTATACAAGGCAAAATTTCGAGAAAAAAGGATGTATCATTTTGCATAAACTGCATCTTGTTCTCGTCGAACCGAGAATCCCGCAGAATACCGGAAGCATTGCCCGAACCTGCGCTGTGACCGGCGCCGTGCTGCATCTGGTGCATCCGCTCGGTTTCCGGATTGACGATGCAAAGCTGAAACGTGCCGGGCTGGATTACTGGGATAAACTGGAAATTCTGCATCACGAAAGCCTTGATGCTTTTTTCGCGGCATATCCGGCTGCGGCAGAGCAAAACGCTTTCTTTTATTTCACGGCAAAAACCGGAACACTTTACACCGATGTCACATATCCCGAAGAAACCTTTCTGCTGTTCGGAAGGGAAGACCTCGGACTGGATGAAGCAGTTCTGGCAGCACACCCGGAGCGCTGTGTCCGCATCCCGATGCGCGAAACGCTCCGCTGTCTCAATCTCTCCAATTCGGTTGCAGTTGCAGCCTATGAAGTTCTGCGGCAGCATGACTTTACCGGTCTGACCCGTGACGGGCGGCTTGCAAAATCCGCATGGGAACCGGAACACCCCAGAGAATACGATATCAGTCAAATCTGAGAAAGGATACCAAACTATGCTGAAAACCAAAATCAAACTGATGACGGATTCCGTCAGCGATATCGGAAAGGAACTTGCGGATGCACTCGGCATTCACCTGCTCTGTATGCCCGTTACCGTAGACGGCAAACCGCTGCGGGAGGAAGTTGACTTTACAAAAGAAGAATTCTATCAGATGATTGATACGGCAAAGGAATTTCCCTCGACCGCGCAGCTCACCCCGTTCGAGATTCTGGAAGCCTATGAGGAGATTGCGGCACAGCACTTCACCGATCTGATCTATGTCACAATCGGCGCCGGCGGTTCCGGTACATACGCCAATGCTGAAATGGCACGGAACCAGTTTTATGAAGCACATCCGAATGCAGAAAGCCGCATGAAAATTCATCTGGTTGACGGCAGAAACTATACCGCAACCTACGGCTATTCCGTTGCCGAAGCAGCAAAAAAGCTCGCACGCGGCGCAAGTGTCGGCGAACTGGTTGATTATCTCGAAGACTGGGCGAAGCATGCCGGACTGTATTTTGTCCCGATGACACTGAAATATGTCAAGCGTTCCGGTAGAGTCAGTGCTGCGGCAGCATTTGCGGGAGAACTGCTCGGTCTGAAGCCGTTTTGCAGAATTGTCAACTGCAAATCCACGGTTCTGACGAAAATCCGCGGCGAGCAGAATATCATTCCAAAGCTCGTCGAGACCGTTCTGGCGGACATTCAGCCGCATACGCCCTATATCGTGATGCAGGGCAGCAACCCCGCCATCGCGCAGGAACTCGGCGCGGCGCTGACCAAGGCACTGGGCTATCCGCCGGAGCAGTATTGCAGCATCGGCGCGGCAATCTGCTGCAATGCCGGCGCAAATGTCGTGGGCTTTGTCATCAAGCGCAAGGAAGAAACCGCCGAATAAAAAAAAGTACCCGCAGTTCATATGCTGCGGGTACTTTTCTCGCTGTAAACAAAGTATTTCAGACAAGCTCAGTCGGCTGCGGCAGTGTCCGCAGAATGTTTTCCATACGGGAACGGTCTGCAATCCACTCGCTGAATGCGGTTGCCGAGCCTGCCGCAACCCCCAGACGCAGGGCCTCTGTCAGCGGTTTGCCGAGCGCACATGCCGCCAGAAAGCCGCCCAGCATGGAGTCACCGGCGCCGACAGCATTCTTGACGGAACCGTGCGGCGCGGAAAGATGCCAGACACGGTTCTCGGAAGTAAAGAGCAGAGCACCGTCACCGCCCAATGAGAGCAGAACATTCTCCGCACCCATCTCACGGAGTTTCTTTCCGTAAGGCAGCGCATCCCACCATGTTTCAATCTCATGCCCGAACAGCGCGCAGAGCTCCGGCAGATTCGGCTTAATCACGAACGGCTTGCATGCCAGTGATTCCCGCAGCGGCTCACCCGCAACATCGACCGCAAAGCGCACACCCGTTTCTGCCAGCGCCGTCATAACATCTGCATAATGCGAGGCAGGCGCACCGGCAGGAATGCTGCCCGCCAGAACGATATAATCTCCCTCACCGTAAACACGAAGCTTCTGCAAAAGCTGCTCCGTTTCATGCTCTGTTACGGATACGCCGGTGCCGTTCAGTTCTGTCACATGACTGTCTTCCCGGATTTTCAGATTGATGCGGTTCATTTGGTTCGGCACCTGAATCCAGTCCGTCGGTATCTGCGTCCGGAGGAGCTGATCCGCAATCATAGAGCCGGTTGTTCCGGAAAGATATCCGTAAACCTTTGTCGGAACATCCAGCTGATGCAAAATCAGTGAAACATTAACGCCCTTGCCGCCCGCGGTAATCCGCTCATCCTCCGTGCGGTTGACTGTATTCATCCGCAGCGGTTCTTCCAGCGAAACAGTGTAATCCACTGCCGGATTCATTGTGACTGTTGCGATCATATGGTTTCTCCCTTTTTTCACTTGTTTCTTTTTCATAGTACGCATATCCCCGTTCAGTTATGCGGCGGAAAGCAGAATCGCTTCGTAATCAGAAATACGGTGAGTACCGCTCCGCAGATCAGAAGCTGCACTGCAAGCGTCCGCAGAAGCTCGGCACGCAGAATCCGCTGCTGCTCCGAGCGAAGAAGAATATCACGCCCTGCCTGTGCGGCATTGCCGATTTCAGCAGGATATTCACCGGATATATAAATTTCCGTCCGCAGCGCAATGCGGACTCGATCCCCCGGATGCAAAGACGCAGCTTCCGGCTCATCCGAACGGAATGCAGCGGTATGCCGCAGCCTGTGCGCATCCGTAAATGTAACCGTCAGTGCGCCGCTGCCGTCTGTTTCTGTGCAGATTCCGCGGAATATACGCCATTTCGCAAAAGGCTCCAGCAGCTTTCCGAACGCACGGAGCCAAAGAACAATCAGCAGAAGCAGAGCCAGTCCTGTCAGAAAATAGCGCCAGTTTCCGAGCCGCAGCAAAACAGCGGCAAAATTTGCGGCATCCGGCATAAACAACGGCTCCTTTCCGATAATCTGATTTCATTATAACATATTATCCGGCAAAACGCAATGGGGACACCGGAAAAAGATTTCGCCACGCAGTTGACAAATAAAAGAATTTATGATATACTGTAACGTGTTCTTTGCCGGCGTGATGGAATTGGCAGACGTGACGGACTCAAAATCCGTTGGTAGCGATACCGTGCGGGTTCGACCCCCGCCGCCGGCACCATATTTGATCGTCACAATGGAGATACTGCTCATTGGACGTTAGTGAAAAGCATCCCTATTTAGGGGTGTTTTTCTTTGTATGTCTTTTAATCCCTCGAAGGATTATATTGTTAATCAACAATTCGAGCGATGAACGTGACCGGGCAGAGTGCGTGTATATCCAACTGCTTCACGGGCTTGACGAGTTTTCGGACGAAGATGGATAAGCGATAAAGAAAGCAGCTCAGAGAGAGAATCTGAGCTGCTTTTCTGTATTCATCTCGATGTTATATTGTTTTTCCGAGTTGATACGCAAGCTGCGGGTATTCTGAATTTTCTGTCATTCCGACAGAACCGCAGCCGTAACCGAGAATACTTCCGCAGTCCTCAAAATGCAGATACCTCACAAGCGTCTTGTAATGTGTTTCAAGCGCTTCAAATGTCCAGTCATCGGCATTCCACGCAGCAGAGATAAGCACCGACTTCATCTGCTTGCCTGTCAGACCGGAATTAAACGCACAGAAACGGTCAATGACTGTTTTGAGCTGTGCCGAAAATCCGTAATAATACAGCGGAGTGACAAACACGATCATATCGCTGCCAAGTATCGTCTGACGGATAGAAGTCATATCATCCCGCTGAACGCAAGTACCTTCATAACCGCAGGCTACACAGCCAGTACAAGGTTTCACGTTCGCCTTGAATACATCAATTTCGGTAATTAAGTGACCGCTTTCCGTTGCGCCGCGGATAAACGCATCGGCAAGCAGATTTGACGAACCGTGCGTATTACCGCTGCTTTTGAGAACGACGATTTTCATAAGCATCGCTCCTTCCTTTATTTCAGCTTGCCGTATTCATCATCTGAAACAGCCTCACACCATTCTGTATTGCAATCCTCGCCCTGAATCTCAACTGCAAGATGCGCAAACCAGCTGTCTTTCGCCGCACCGTGCCAGTGCTTGATCTCGGCAGGGATATTGACAATATCACCCGGATTCAGTTCTCTCGCTTCTTTGCCATACTCCTGATACCAGCCTCGACCGCCGATACAGATCAGCATCTGACCGCCGCCGCTTTTGGCATGGTGGATATGCCAGTTATTGCGGCAGGCAGGCTCAAAGGTCACGTTGTAGATCGGTATCTGCTCCGTAGAAACAGGCGCAAGATAGCTCTGACCCACAAAATAATCACCGTAAGGATTCGGGTCGCCTATGGGGAACATGATCTCGCTCTGGAATTTGTCTTTGTCGGAAACGGCAGGAGCGTTATCCGCATAGACCTCTTTAGCAATATTGAACACCGCCCAGGCGTGCGGCCAGCCTGCATAGAAAGCTGTATGCGTAATGACCGCTGCCATTTCTCTCTGCGATACGCCGTGATTCTTAGCGTTCTGGATATGATAACGGATAGAGTTGTCCGTCACGCCCTGCGACATCAGTGCAACAACCGTGATGATACTTCGTGTTTTCAGGTCAATATCGGTATTGTTCCAGTTCTCACCGAACAGGATATCATCGTTGAAATGGGCAAAATCGGGCGCAAACGCTCCGAGCTGATCTCTGCCTGCCGTCTGTACGATCTTTTCAGCCATTATGACACCTACTTTCTTATGAATTGTTCGTCCTTGTCTGGCACACCGCCCGCATCGCTGACATATCGCTCCACTGTCATGTGAAGATCGTATTTGTCCCGAAGCTCAGCAATCTTCTGCATCATAGGCGATGCGTGATGACGGTCGATTGCCGTCTGATCTGTCCATTCGTCTATCAGCAGAACAGTTTCGGGATCATCAAAAGAAAGATAATACTCATACCGCAGATTGCCGTCCTCATTTCTGATTACATCAACTGTTCCGCTTTTTGTCATTTCCTCTGCAAAGGCTCTGGCAGAGCCGTTTTTACCAGTGTATCTGAGATTTACAATAATACTCATCGCAAGCCTCGCATTAAAGCCACTTCTCAACGGTTGCCTTCGCCGACTTCGCAGAGCTGCCCTTAACTGCAAGCCCCTTGCTGTCAACATTTGCGCCCTTGCAAATCTTTTTCACATCGGAAACCATACTGCCAAGCCCTGAACCCTCATGAGTGCTGATAACTCTGACGGTCTTTCCGGTGAAATCCAAGCCGGTAAGTGCGGTTTCCACTTCGGGAGCATAAGTTCCCCAATAAATCGGACTCATAATGAACACCGTATCATAGGCAGAAATATCGGTCAGCTTTTTCTTGATCGGTGCATTGCCGATACGCTGCTTTGCTTCTTCGATACAAGTCTGATAGTCAGCGGCATACGGAACGGCAGGTTCGACTTTGAACATATCCGCACCGGCAAGCTCCTGCACGAACTCCGCTACGATCTCGGTGTTGCCTTTGTCTATGTAGCCGACAGCGTAGTTTTCATCGGCTCTGCTGAAATAAATGACAAGTGCTCTCATTGTGATACCTCCTTAGAATTTACCGCCGAATACGGGGAAAAAGCTGTGATCGCCGTAGTCCTTGATATTGTCACTTTCATAGCATCACCTCCGCGCAAAAAAGAAATGAGTACAGGTTCAAGTCCTGTACTCATTATAACATAGATTTATCAATATGTAAAATGCTTATATCTTATACTTCGGTATGCTCAGAATGTATACTTTTGATACGCTTAAGCGTATTCGGAATTTAGAATACTGATATGCGGCTCAAAAGTAAAATAGTCAACCGATGACAATAATAAATGATTTCCTTTTTCAATATGGAGAATTGCGACAGCAAAAAAGGAGGATGCGATCTCGTTAAGAAATATGATAAGATTAAGCCGCGGTAACGTTATTTAGAACTGATCTTCAAAAGTCATGTTCCGGATATCTATCCTCCTGCCTGTCACGCTTTCATAATGGTACAGCAGCCAATGTTCTTAAATAATTACAGTTCACGGGTATTTTTACGGAGCCATTAAAGTTTAGTCACTAAATACAGAAAATATGAAAAGCCTCTTGACAAATACCCCATTAGGGTATATAATAGTATTCAGCAGATACCCTGATGGGGTATGTAAAGGAGCGATTTTCATGAAAGATAAAGAATGCAGCCCCGCATCTGAGCAGAAAACCGAAGCTGCTTGCTGTGAACGTAAAAAGAAACGCAGTGAGAAAGAATTCAAATCGCTGATGAACAGGCTCAAAAGAATAGAGGGACAGGTTCGGGGCGTTGAAAAGATGCTTGAAAACGATGCCTACTGTCCCGATATCCTGACGCAGGTATCGGCAATCAACAGCGCACTGAACAGCTTTAACAAAGAGCTTCTCGCTTCGCATATGAAAAGCTGTGTGGTCAATGATATCCGTGAGGGGAAAGACGAGGTCATAGATGAGCTTGTAACCACATTGCAGAAGATCATGAAATAGAAAGAGGAACCATATGGAGCAATACAATGTAACCGGAATGAGCTGCGCCGCCTGCAGTGCAAGAGTAGAAAAAGCGGTGTCGGCAGTTCCCGGCGTTCAGAGCTGTGCGGTCAGTCTGCTTACAAATTCAATGGGCGTTGAGGGTAATGCATCGGAAGCGGACATCATCAAAGCCGTTGAGAACGCAGGCTACGGTGCTTCAAAAAAGGGCGCACAGTCGAAAATCGCAGCAGCCGATGAGGATATGCTCAAAGACACCGAAACGCCGAAACTGAGAAAGCGTCTGATCAAATCGGTATTGGTTCTTCTGGTGCTGATGTACTTCTCAATGGGACATATGATGTGGGGATTTCCCGCACCTGCGGCATTCGATAATCATGTGTTCCTCGGCGTTTTTGAAATGCTTCTCGCTATTGTCATCATGATCATCAATGCGAAGTTCTTCACGAACGGCTTCAAGTCACTTTTCAGCGGACACCCGAATATGGACACGCTTGTTGCACTCGGTTCGAGCGCGTCATTCGGCTATTCTCTGGTCAAGCTGTTCATCATGATACTTGCACAGGGAAACGGCGAGCATGAGACTGTTATGAAATACGGAATGAATCTGTATTTTGAATCGGCGGCGATGATACCCACATTGATTACGGTCGGTAAAATGCTCGAATCCATGTCAAAGGGACGGACGACCGATGCACTGAAAGGACTTATGAAGCTCGCTCCGAAAACGGCTGTCCTCTGGCGGGACGGCGAAGAACATGAAGTGGGTATTGAGGAAGTCCGTCAGGGCGATATTTTCGCAGTAAAACCCGGTGCAAGCATTCCCGTTGACGGAATAGTTGTTTCTGGCACATCTTCTGTCGATGAATCGGCACTCACGGGTGAAAGTATTCCCGCAGACAAGGAAGAAGGCTCCGCAGTCTCAGCGGCTACGATCAACAAATCGGGCTATATCCGCTGCCGTGCCACAAGAGTCGGCGAAGACACCACGCTCTCGCAGATCATCAGAACTGTTTCCGACGCAGCGGCTACAAAAGCACCGATCGCACGAATCGCTGACAAAGTATCGGGGATATTCGTTCCCGCTGTTATTGGAATCGCTTTGCTGACGCTCGGCGGCTGGCTGATCGCCGGTAAGGAATTCAGCTTTGCCATTGCAAGAGCAATATCCGTACTCGTTATAAGCTGCCCGTGTGCGCTCGGCCTTGCAACACCCGTTGCGATCATGGTCGGAAGCGGCGTAGGAGCAAAAAACGGTGTGCTTTACAAGACCGCCGCTTCTCTTGAAGAAGTCGGCAGGGCGAATATCGTTGCACTTGACAAGACGGGAACGATCACCGAGGGCAAGCCCGATGTAACAGATATCATCCCGAACGGCATCACCGAAACCGAGCTGCTCACATACGCTTCGGCACTCGAAGCCAAAAGTGAACACCCGCTTGCAAAGGCTGTCATCGAAAAAGCAACGGGTATGACAATTCCCGAAGTTACAGATTTCAAGGCGCTTGCCGGAAACGGTCTTTCGGCTGTGCTTGACGGTGACGTGCTTGAGGGAGGAAACTATAAGTACATCTCACAGAAGTACGATATCCGCGCAGATTTTTCCGTAAAAGTCACCGCACTTTCCGACGAAGGAAAAACGCCGCTGCTGTTTGCAAAGGACGGCAAGTTCATTGGTATCATCGCTGTTGCCGATACGATAAAGACCGACTCGGCAGAGGCGATCAAAGAGCTGAAAGGCATGGGCATCAACGTATTTATGCTTACGGGCGACAACGAACGCACAGCGGGTGCAATCGGCAGACAGGCAGGCGTTGACAATGTAATTGCAGGCGTTCTTCCCGACGGCAAGTCAAAGAAAATCGACGAGCTGAAACAGCAGGGCAAGGTCATTATGGTTGGCGACGGAATCAACGATGCTCCCGCACTGACGACTGCGGATACGGGCATTGCAATCGGCGCGGGCACGGATGTTGCGATAGATGCCGCCGATATCGTTGTCATGAAGAACAGGCTGACAGATGTTTCTGCCGCGATACGCCTGAGCCGTGCGACTATAAAGAATATCCATGAGAATCTGTTCTGGGCATTCATCTACAACGCCGTGTGCATCCCGCTTGCAATCGGTCTGTACGGTATCGAGATGAAGCCCGCATACGGTGCGGCGGCTATGGCAATGTCAAGCTTCTGCGTGTGCATGAATGCGCTCAGGCTCAATTTAGTCAAGATTCATGACGCAAGTCATGATAAGAAAATTAAAACCAAAACAATCAAAACGGAGGAAAAAGCTATGACTAAGACATTAAAGATCGAAGGTATGATGTGTGAGCACTGCGAGGCAAGAGTGAAAAAAACGCTTGAAGCCATCGACGGAATCGAGAGTGCTGCTCCCGACCACAACACAGATACCGCAGTAATCACGCTCAGTAAGGATGTCTCTGTTGACGTAATCAAAGCAGCGATCGAAGCGCAGGATTACAAGTTCCTCGGAGAGAAATAAGAATGGGGAAATGGCATATGCTTTTCTCAGAATCTTTTTCACTTTATCCATTGAATTATCCTGTATAATGTGTTATAACCGCGCAGTGCGCGGCTCCGAGACAGTCCCCATAGGATTCTCTCAGAATCTTTTTCCGTTTCTCCCATTGCGTTTTGTAATATAATATGTTATAATTGAAGAAAACTGACAGGCAGGGAAGGAGTTTTGAAAATGGCAAAGAAAAAAAAGAAGGCTGCCGGCAAAAAGCCAAATACGCAGCGTGCAGCAGCAAGCCGCTCTGAAAAGGATATACCGAACAACGGCAGAAACCGCGAAGAAAAGCGTGCGCAGGCTCAGCGGCCGCCGAAGCAGCGCTCAGGAAAGCCGATCTGGCTTCGGGTGCTTATTATCAGTGTCATGGTCGTCATGCTGCTGGGTATCATTCTCCTTCCGCTGATGAACAGATAAGCTGACGCCTTCATCTCATCCGGATGTCTGCGGCAGAATACATCGTAGAATTCAGAAGGAGCAACCGAAATGGCAAAAGCAAAGACCGTTTACGAATGCACGGCATGCGGTCAGCAGTATCCGAAATGGAACGGACGGTGCACAAGCTGCGGCGCATGGAACACAATAGAAGAAGCACTCCCCGAAATCAAAGTGCCTGTGCGGACCTCCGGAGCCGGCAATGCGCACCGGGCAGCGGATTATTCTGCGCAGATCCGGGAACTGGCTGAGATCGGAACCAATGAGGATATCCGCTATGACACCGGAATGGCAGAACTGAACCGCGTGCTCGGAGGCGGATTGGTCAAAGGGTCGGTTGTACTGCTCGGCGGTGAACCGGGCATCGGAAAAAGCACAATGCTTCTGCAAATCTGTCAACATCTGGGGGAGAATCATTCTTTGCTGTATGTTTCCGGAGAAGAATCCGCCAGACAGATAAAGCTGCGCGCACAGCGGCTGCATGTCGATACGGAAAACCTCTATATTCTGACCGTCAGCGATGCCGAAGCGGTCTGTGATACGATCATGCAGTCTGAACCGGATATTGTAATTATTGACTCGATTCAAACCATGCATCTTTCCGGAATTGCATCCGGCTCCGGCTCTGTTCCGCAGGTGCGGGAATGCACAAACCTGTTCATGCAGACTGCAAAGGCGAAAGAGATTCCGATTTTTCTGGTCGGTCATGTAACCAAGGAAGGCGCGATTGCCGGTCCGAAGGTTATGGAGCATATTGTGGATGCCGTCCTGATTTTTGAGGGGGACCGTTACCAGAGCGTCCGTGTGCTCCGTGCGGTGAAGAACCGATTCGGCTCGACCAATGAAATCGGCGTATTTGAAATGAATGATACAGGTCTTTCCGAGGTTGCAAACCCTTCCGCAATGCTGCTGGAGGGCAGACCGGTCGGCGTTTCCGGAACCTGTGTCTGCTGCATGATGGAAGGCAGCAGACCGATTCTGGCTGAAATTCAGGCGCTCTGTGCAAAGAGCACCCTCTCGTCGCCGCGGCGGACTGCAACCGGTTTTGACTATAACCGCGTCTGCATTCTGCTTGCGGTGCTTGAAAAACGAATGGGCCTGTTTTTCGGTGCGCTTGATGTGTATTTGAATATTGTCGGCGGATTTAAGCTGGACGAACCCGCCGGTGATCTTGCAGTTGCGCTTGCGCTTTACTCTGCTATGATGGATAAACCGATCGGCGAAACGGTTTTCGCATTCGGCGAGGTCGGGCTGGGCGGAGAACTGCGTGCTGTTTCCAATGCGGCACAGCGGATACAGGAGGCGGAACGGCTTGGCTTTACGCTCTGTATTCTGCCCAAGCACACGCTGCGTTCGCTTCAGAAAGACCGTTACCGGATCCGGCTCGCAGGTGTATCCAATCTGAGAGAGGCATTCCGTATCCTCGAAGAACAAGCAAACTAAGAGAATCAAGCTGTCAAACCAGACCCGCACGGCGCTGTGTCATGCGGGTCTGTACGTTTTTTCCGACAAAATCTTTTTCGCGCGCTCCCATTGAATTTCTCACCAAGATATGGTATAATATAAGTGCAGAGAATCCCGAAAAGGAGTGAATGTTTATGCTGTCAGACCTGCTGCACGGACACTTCGACCAGGAAACACTGATTGAGCTGTTCGCGCATCTTGTCATTATTTTTATGATTCTTCCGCTGCATGAACTGGCACATGCATGGACTGCATATAAGCTCGGAGACGACACGGCAAGCCGACAGGGGCGCATGACCCTGAACCCGATTGCACACATCGACCCGATCGGTGCAATTCTGCTGCTGCTGACCGGTTTCGGCTGGGCTAAACCGGTTCCGATCAACCCCGCACGTTTTGACCGGAAGCACAGTATGCGCTTCGGTGTCGCAATCACTGCACTCGCCGGTCCGCTGAGCAACCTGATTGCTGCATTTATCGGCATGGTTGCATTCCGTTTTTATCTTCTTTCCGATTTCTTTAAGCGAGGACTTATTGATTCCTATCTGAGCGGCGGAGAACTGAATACCGCTCTTATCATCCGGCTTTTCTTTCAGTTCTTTATTATCGTCAATATCGGTCTGGCTGTCTTTAATCTGATTCCGATTCCGCCGCTTGACGGTTCCAAAATTGTCGGCTATTTCACCCCGGCAAAATTTGATAAATGGTTAATTCAGAACGAGCAGATTATCCGGATGGTATTTCTTATTATCGTCTTCTCCGGTATTCTGAGTGAACCGCTTTCATGGGTAAGAGACCAGATTTGGGATATGTTCGTCTTCTTCACGGACTGGATTCCGAAGATTGCAGGGTGAGCCGATGCCGGAATTATCATTTCATTTGCCGGTCTATGACGGACCGATGGATTTGCTTCTGCATCTGATTGCGAAGCATCAGCTGAATATCCACGATATCGAAATCTCGGTTCTGCTCGAACAGTATTTGCTGTATATGCAGCAGTGTGCAGAGCAGGATTATGAGCTCGCAGGCGAATTCCTGACGATGGCGGCAAAGCTGATCTGGATGAAGACTGCTGCCCTGCTCCCGCAGCGCGAGGAAGCCGAGGCGGTCAAAAAAGAGCTTGAGGGCGCCCTGATTGAATATTCCCTCTGCAAATTTGCAGCGGAAGCGCTCCGCCGGAAATACTGCGGTGATCTGCTGTATGTCCGAAAGGGTATTGACCTTCCGGTAAATATGACATATGCCCGGATCCATGAGCCGGAGATTATGGTGCAGGTCTATCTGAACATGGGATTGCGGAAAATGCCGCAGGGCATGGATTCCGGAAAGCTCGGCGACAAAATCCATGCGGTCGTTCAGATGCATCATCAGGTCACAAGTGTGGAGTCAAAAATTATCTTTCTGCTCCGGCAGTTCCTTTCCGTGGAATCCCTGAGCATCTCCGAACTGTTCATCGGATTATCAAAGCGGACCGATCGCGTTGCGCTGTTCCTTGCAATTCTGGAACTGACCCGTCACGGCCGAATCTGCATCAGCGACGACGGCACACAGGTCATGATGAAAGACCGGAGCAAGCTTCTCTCCGGAAAACGTCAGCGCAGGCAGCGCGAAGATTCATAAAAAAAGCCCCTTTTCATCTGAAAAGGGGCTTACAGCTTATAGACAAAGTGGTATCTGCGATGCATCCATAATGGGGACTCCGTATTCAACAGAAAAAATCATAAAACAAAAGAAACGGTACTGTTCTGTGAACAGTACCGTTTTTGGCTCCCCCAACTGGACTTGAACCAGTGACACCCTGATTAACAGTCAGGTGCTCTACCGACTGAGCTATGGAGGAATATCGCAGTGCCGGCATTGATCTATCTTCCCAGGTCGTCTCCAACCAAGTATTTTCGACGCGAATGAGCTTAACTTCCGTGTTCGGAATGGGAACGGGTGGAACCTCACTGCCATTAACACCGGCTCTGCTTTTATTTCAAAGGCATAGCCTCTTGAAACCGAATGACCCGTACGGGAATCGAACCCATGATTACGCCGTGAGAGGGCGTCGTCTTAGCCGCTTGACCAACGGGCCG
>JAFWVK010000035.1 GCA_017518255.1 Oscillospiraceae bacterium | reverse complement strand
GGTGAAACATGGATTGATATTGATTTGGAAATAAAAAAAGAGACATATTACGCAAAGGAAAAACAGCATGACTGAATCACCAGTGATGCGGGCAGACGGAAAGGAGCGTTGCACATGACACCGATGGAACTGGGAGATTATTGGGACAGAGGCTATATCATTGAGAAGCCAAAGAAAAACGTATATTCGTTTGAGCGGTACGAGGGAACAGAGCCGGATGTCGTGATTCCGGACTGTGTGAGCATCATCGCGAAGAGTGCGTTTGCGAAAAAACAGTATCTGCAAAGCGTTGTGATACCGGAAGGCATCACGGAGATTCCGGACAAGGCTTTTTATGGCTGTACCGCGCTCCGGCGCGTGGTGCTGCCTTCCACGCTGAAAGTCATAGGCGACAGCGCATTTACTGGATGCCGTTTGCTGGAAAGCATCACATTTCCGCAAGGACTTTGCTATATTGGCTGTGACGCTTTTTGCGGATGCGGTTTCCGGAAGCTTGTGATTCCGGACAGCGTCGGCACGATCAGTGCGGGTGCGTTTCGGTGCTGCGTTTCGCTGACCGATGTCAGCCTGCCCGCTGATGTGAAGATTGCACGGTCATACAGAGAGGAGATCATGTATCAGCATCCGATGTCAGGCGGTCCCTACCCGGTCGAAATCCCTCATAACGGTGCATTTCTGGATACGCCGTTTGGAAAAGAAAATGGTATGGAGTAAGCCCCGTACCACTGAATCGCCGCTAACGGTTGTCAGTCACTGTCAAAGGAGAAGATCACATGAAAAAGAACGGGAAAAGGCTCCTCAAAATCACCGCCCTGAGCCTTGCCGGATTGATAACTATAACCGTGATTGCTGCGGGTTTCCTTCTCTACGGCAGGATTGCCTCCATGCGGAGCATCAAGCGTACCGGCGATGATTTATATACCATGAATTATCATCAGGACTATCATTTAGACAAGGCATTAGCCGCGGGGATCAAGAGTGAAGAAGACCTGCTGCATTTCATCTGCGACGATCTGTTATTCGGATATCGGATAGATGCGAACTTCTCGAAATACGGCTGTGCCGCTTTCACTGCGCCAACGCCCGACGGAAAATATCTGGCAGGACGGAACTTTGACCTAGGAGGCGGTTCCGATACACTCTGCCTGTATACACATCCCAAAGGCGGCTACGCTTCGATATCGACGGTTTCAACCGATATGATCCGGGTCGGCAAAGGAAGTAAGGCTGCCACAACAAGCTTTCGGGGAAGAGCGGCGTTGCTTGCTGCGCCGTATATGGGTATGGACGGCATGAACGAGAAGGGACTGATTGCTTCTCTGCTGGATACGGACAATACCGACGAAACACATATGGTCAGCGATAAGCCGGATATTACGGTCACTATGGCAATCCGTGTGCTGCTTGACCGCGCCGCTACAGTAGAAGAAGCGATTGAATTGCTGGGACAATATGACATACACACCGCGCATAGCTGCACACAGCATATCTTTATTGCCGATGCAAACGGAAACGCTGCTGTTGCGGAGTGGCATAACGGTGAAATGAAGACGGTCCGGTATCCTGTATGCACAAATTTCAGGATGTCTGATCTGTCGATCAGCGGAGATTATTCGGGGCAGTGCGAACGGTTTGATGTGCTTGACAGCGCCTTAAAAGAAAAGCCGGAGCAAACGGCAGAAGAATCCATGAAGCTCCTGAAATCTGTCAGGCAGAAAAACACGGAATGGTCGGTCGTGTATAATCTGACTGATTTTTCCGCGGATTATGTCGTCAATAAAAAATATGACAACGTGTATCATATAAATCCAAAAGATTTTTAATATCTGACGGATTCCCGCACCGCTGAATCCAGTGATGCGGGATCATGTGCAGGGAGGCAGATCCGATGGAATTTTATGAAGCAATCAGAAGAAGAAGCAGTGTCCGGGAATTCACGGATGAGGCAATCCCGGAGGAAACTCTGAGAAGAATCATTGCGGCAGCCTATCAGGCGCCGGCCAATGACCATTTCCGCGACTGGCATTTTATTGCCGTGACGGACAAAACGGTCATGCGGGAGGTGCTGGAAGGTGTGCCGAAAAACCTGACCGTAAAGGACGTTGATCAGATGACGTTTATCTCCGACCCCGTTCAGAAAGAATCTTACCGGTTTGCTGTCCCGAAGCAGTACAGTATGCTGATGAATGCGGCGGCGGTCATCATCCCGCTCATGAAGAAAAAGGTCGATGTGCTGCATCCCGCCGACCTTTCGCATCTCAACTGCTTTGCTTCGGTCTGGTGCAGCATTGAGAATCTGTGGCTTGCCGCAACGGCGGAGGGCTGCGGATGCAATCTGAGAATCCCGTGCGGCAGCGAGGAGGAAACGGCAAGGCAGGCAACCGGATTTCCGGAGGAATACATGATTCCCTGCTTCATCGGTATCGGCAGACCGGCTGCGGACGCAGTCCGTACAAAGCAGCTTGTTCCCGACCTCGAAAAGCAGCTCCATTGGCAGAAATTCTGATGCCCGTCATCAGACCGGCATACAAAGGATTTCGATTTCCGCGAAGAATAACCGGACAGCGATTTACGGAGACAATGTGAAATACATCAGGAATTGGATTGTTCCCAATCCGGAACAATTGTGAGGGAACAGCATATGAAGCTTTATTTTCAGGATCAACGAAAATTATTCCCCTTTTTGAAAACCGTCGATATTCGGGATGAAGACGGCAATGTCCGCTATCGTGTCAAAATGGATAAATCCCTGCACGCGGGTCTCCGGCTGAATCTTCTGGATGCGTATGATGAAAAGATTGCGTTTATCCGCCAGAAGCTCATGACCATAGCGCCGAAATTCTTTATCGAAACAAACGGCGAACAGCGGACTGTCAGTCTCAAGCGCCCGCTGAAAGGCGGCGCACACTGCGAAAGCAAAGAAACCGGATGGCGAACGGAGGGCGACCTGATTCACCGGAACTATGAAATCAAAGACGGGGAGCAGCAGCTTGCGCGCATTCAGAAGGTTCTTTCCGGCGAACAGCAATGCTGCGGGATTGATTTATCGGATGATGCGAATGAAACGGAAGTTCTGACCTTCATCATCGCAATCGAAGCAATCTTATCAGTCGATTCCGGCGGCTATTCGCCGTGAGCATCCGTATGAAAGGAGCGCAAAGATGAAACGCTATGCAGCATTCCTGCGCGGCATCAACATCAGCGGCAAGAATAAAATCACGATGCCGGCACTGAAAGCAGAGCTCGAAGCACTGGGCTTCTCCGAAGTATCAACCTATCTGAACAGCGGAAATGCCATATTCGCTTCCGATTCGGATGCGGCAAAGATCCGGGCGGCAATTGAAGCCATGATCGCGGAAAAGTTCAGCATGCAGATTCCCGTTTAT
Source organism: Oscillospiraceae bacterium (assembly GCA_017518255.1). Lineage (GTDB taxonomy): Bacteria > Bacillota > Clostridia > Oscillospirales > Ruminococcaceae > Firm-04. Next base: position 16,475 of record JAFWVK010000035.1, on the reverse strand, counting down.
GTCACAGAACAGGATGCGCTGACTGAGATTCTCTCACACGCGCCAAAATGGTGGGGAACGGGCAGCAAGGAGCGCTATGACAATCTGATTTTTATTCTCTCTGACGACACACCGGAAAATATCTGTGCGCTGATCGGAGAACCCTCGGAGGAACTCGAAACCGTGCAGATTTGCCGGAACGTCATCTTCTGGACATTTGACCGGAATGCCTATCAGAAATGCCGCTGGTGGAAAAAAACGGCAAGCGCAGGAATTGCCGAAAAGCTTACCATCCGGACAGCGGGCACGCTCCGGAAACTATGCGCAATTGCCGAAAAAAACATAACCGGCTGAACGGATTTTCAGCCGGAAAAATCTAACAAAGAAGGATGTTAAAATGAAAAAAATGTTATCAGCGGGGATCACCGCTGCCCTGTTTGTTCTGCTGCTGATTCTGGTTCGCACGGTCAATGTTGCTGCGATCGGACCGGAGGGAACAAAGATCGGTCTTTCAGATTTGAACCGCCGAGTTTCCGAGATGATCGGCGTCAATATGACATGGTACAAAGTCACGGAAATCACAGGACTCATTGCCATTGCAACTGCGGGCATCTTTGCGCTGACCGGCGCTGTGCAGCTTGTCAGGCGCCGCAGTCTGATGAAAGTAGACCGGGAGATCATTGCAGCCGGCGGGCTCTATGCAGTCGTTCTGGGGCTCTATGTGCTGTTTGAGGCTGTCATTGTGAATTACCGTCCGATCATTATGGAGGGCGATACACATGTCGAAGCGTCGTTCCCGTCCTCCCATACCATGCTGATCTGTGCGGTCATGGGCAGCGCGGCAATGCTGCTCCCGAAGTACATCAAAAACACCGGACTGTGCCGGCTGCTTCAGGTCATCTGCGGAATTCTGATTGCCGTGACCGTCATCGGCAGACTGCTCTCCGGTGTTCACTGGCTGACCGATATTCTCGGCGGTGTGCTCATCAGCGTGACGCTGCTGCTGCTGTTTGCAGGGGCTCTGGAGATCATCCGAAGCAAGGACAAACCGGAAAAAGCATCCTGATGCGGAACAGTCAGAAAGAGGTACGCTTATGATACTGGAAACAGAAAGAATGATTCTCCGCCGCTGGGAAGAAAGCGACGCAGAGGATTTATACAAATATGCCTGCGACCCCGATGTGGGACCGATTGCAGGATGGCCTCCGCATCAGAGCACGGAAGAAAGTTTGGATGTCATCCGCAATGTATTCTGCGGTGCAGAGGCATATGCTGTATGCCTGAAGACCGACCGCCGTGCAATCGGCGCAATTGAGCTGAAGCTCAACGGTCACACCGATATGACCGAACGGGACGACGAATGCGAAATGGGCTTCTGGATCGGCAAACCGTTCTGGGGTCAGGGGCTGATCCCGGAGGCTGCAAAGGAATTGCTTCGTCATGCATTTGAGGAGCTTGGAATGAACAGGGTCTGGTGCGGCTATTATGACGGCAATGCCAAATCCAGGCGTGCGCAGGAGAAGATCGGCTTTCGTTATCAGTGGACGACCGAAGGTGTGGATGTCCCGCTGATGCACGAAAAGCGCACAGGTCACGTCAACTGCATAACAAAAGAAGAGTGGGAAGAAAAGCAGAAATAACGGCTTGCTTTATGATGATTAAAATGCAAAACAACCCGCCTCCGGGATTTAATCCGGAGGCGGGTTTCAGTTTTCTGTCAGAAATTGACTTTTCTTGCAACATAGCTCGTGTGCAGGAGCTCGTGTGCCTTATGACCGCCGGGCTCGCCAAGATACTCTTTATAGAGTTCCTGAATTGCCGGGTTGTCCTGAGACTTGCGAAGATCCATCTGTGCATCAACAGAGTAGAGCGCCTTTGCACGCTCTGCGCGCAGGTCAGTGAAGTTCCGGACAGATGCCGGCTGAATCGGCTGACCGCCGCCGTTGACACAGCCGCCCGGACAAGCCATAATCTCAATAAAGGTGTAATCCGCCTCGCCCGCCTGAACTTTCTCAAGCAGCCGTCTGGCATTGGCAAGTCCGCTTGCCACAGCAACCTTCACGGTCAGACCGCCGACGGTGTAGGATGCTTCCTTAATTCCTTCGATGCCGCGGACATCCTTGAAATCGAGCTTCTCGCCGGAAAGCTTTTCGCCGCTGATCTTCTCAACCGCAAAACGCAGAGCAGCCTCCATAACGCCGCCGGTCGCACCGAAGATCAGACCGCCGCCGGAGTAGATGCCGAGCGGATCGTCAAACTTTTCATCCGGCAGTTCGCGGAAGTTCAGACCTGCACGTTCAATCATTCTGCCGAGCTCACGGGTCGTCAGTGCGATATCGACATCCGGATAACCGGAAGCAGACTGATTGTCTCTGCCGCGCTCAAATTTCTTTGCGGTACACGGCATGATCGAGACCGAAACAATATCCTTCGGATCCCATCCCATCTTCTCGGCATAGTAAGTCTTGATGATTGCGCCCTGCATCTGCTGCGGGGACTTGCAGGTGGAGAGATTCGGAATCATATCCGGGAAATAATGCTCACAGAACTTAACCCAGCCCGGAGAGCAGGAGGTAATCATCGGGAGCACGCCGCCATTTGTCACGCGCTCGATCAGCTCGGTGCCCTCCTCCATGATGGTGAGGTCGGCGCCGTAGTTGGTATCGGTAACAACATCGAAGCCCAGTCTGCGCAGTGCAGCAGCCATTTTCCCTTCGACATTGGTTCCGATCGGGTAGCCGAACAGCTCACCGAGACCTGCACGGACAGACGGTGCAGTCTGCACAACCACATGCTTGGCAGGATCAGCGATTGCTGCAAATACCTCATCGGTGAAATCTTTTTCGTAGAGCGCGCCGGTCGGACAGACCGTGATGCACTGACCGCAGGAAACACAGGCAGTCTCGCCCAGCGGCTTATTAAACTGCGAACCGATATTGGTGATAAAGCCTCTTTCGTTTGCGCCGATGACACCGATGCCCTGTGTAATGCCGCAGGCAGCGACACAGCGGCGGCAGAGGATGCACTTGTTATTGTCGCGGATCATATGCGCAGCACTGTCGTCGATCGGATAAACTGTTTTTTCGCCTGCATAGAAGTCATCGTCTTCGATGCCCAGCTCGTTTGCGAGCTTCTGAAGCTCACAGTTCTTGCTTCTGACGCAGGAGAGACATTTTTTGTCGTGATTCGAGAGAATCAGCTGCATATTCTTTCTGCGTGCATCCAGAACCTTCGGAGAGTTCGTCAGAACCTCCATTCCCTCGGAAACCGGATAGACACAGGCAGCAACCAGACGGAAGCCTCTTCCCTCATTTGCCTCGACCATGCACATACGGCATGCGCCGATTTCGTTGATATCCTTCAGATAGCAAAGTGTCGGAATCGTGACACCTGCTGCACGGGCGGCTTCCAGAATGGAAGTTCCTTTCGGAACTGCGGCAGCCATACCGTTGATTTTTACATTTACCATTTCACTCATGTTCCGGAAGCCTCCTTACTGCTTGCTGATTGCCTTGAATTTACACTTCTCGATACAAGCGCCGCACTTCACGCACTTTGCAGGGTCAATTGCGAATGCAGCCAGCTTTTTACCGGGAGCGATGTAATCCGTCCGCGAAATTGCCTCTGCCGGGCACTGCTTTGCGCACATGCCGCAGCCGATGCACTTATCCTTGTCAATGACGAACTGCAGCAGGGACTTGCAGACGCCTGCGGGACATTTCTTGTCCACGATATGTGCAATGTACTCGTCGCGGAAGAACCGGAGCGTTGAGAGCACCGGATTCGGGGCAGTCTGACCCAGTCCGCAGAGAGAATTTGTCTTGACATAGTAGCACAGATCTTCGAGCTTCTGAAGATCCTCCATTGTGCCGTTGCCCTTCGTGATCTTGTCAAGAATTTCGTACATGCGCTTGGTACCGATCCGGCACGGCGTACATTTGCCGCAGGATTCGTCCATTGTAAACTGGAGGAAGAACTTTGCAATATCAACCATACAGTTGTCTTCATCCAGAACGATAAGACCGCCGGAGCCGATCATGCAGCCGATTGCGGCAAGGCTGTCATAATCGACATTGACATCATAGTGCTCGAACGGGATACATCCGCCGGAAGGTCCGCCTGCCTGAGCAGCCTTGAACTTCTTGCCGTTCGGAATGCCGCCGCCGATTTCCTCAATGATTTCGCGGAGCGTTGTGCCCATCGGGACCTCAACCAGACCGGTATTCTTGATCTTTCCGCCGAGCGCAAAGACCTTGGTTCCCTTGGAGTTGCCGTTGCCCATGGAGGCATACCACTTTGCACCCTTCAGGATGATCTGCGGCACATTTGCATAGGTTTCGACGTTATTGAGAATGGTCGGCTTCTGATACAGACCTTTTTCTGCCGGGAACGGCGGACGCGGACGCGGCTCACCTCTGTTGCCCTCAATCGAGGTCATCAGTGCGGTTTCCTCACCGCAGACAAATGCACCTGCGCCCAGACGCAGATCAATGTCAAAGCTGAAGCCTGTTCCGAAGATGTCGCTGCCGAGCATACCGGCTTCTCTTGCCTGCTTGATTGCGATGCGCAGTCTTTCAACGGCGATCGGGTACTCTGCACGGACATAAATGTAGCCCTGGCTTGCGCCGATTGCATAGCCGGCAATGGTCATTGCCTCCAGCACGACATGCGGGTCGCCCTCCAGAACGGAACGATCCATAAATGCACCGGGATCGCCCTCGTCCGCGTTACAGCAGACATACTTGATGTCAGCATCCGGAACGATATTGCGGGCAAGCTTCCACTTGGTACCGGTCGGGAATCCGCCGCCGCCTCTGCCGCGCAGACCGGAATCGGAGATCTCCTGAATAACCTCTTCCGGCGTCATGGAAGTCAGAACCTTATTCAGTGCCTCATAGCCGCTTCTGCCGATATACTCGTTGATATCCTCCGGATTGATCAGGCCGCAGTTGCGCAGTGCGACACGGTGCTGCTTTGCATAGAATGTTGTCTGGTTCAGGGATTTGATCTCATCCGAACCTTCAATCACGGTTTCATCGTAGAGAAATTCCTTCACGGGATTGCCGCCGATCAGATGCTCATCGACGATCCGGGTCACCATTTCCATTTTGACATGCGTATAGAACGCACCGCCCGGATAAACGATCATAATCGGACCGCGCTCACACAGACCGAAACAGCCTGTCCGGACAACGAAAACCTTATCGGCAATGCCCTTTTCTTTCAGCTGCTTTTCCAGTTCATCCGCAATTTTCATCGAACCGGATGATGTACATCCCGTACCGCCGCACATCAGAACATGCTTTTCATACTTGGCGCCGCTGGTATCCTTACCCAGGCGAACCGCTATTTCTTTGCGCATTTTCTCCTTGATTGCAGCGAGGTCCTGCAAAGTTTTCATATTAAACCTCCTATTATTCTGATTCTTCGGAATCAGTCAGCATATTTTGCAAGTATTTCCTGAAGTTCCTCCGGCTTGCCGGTCAGTCTTCCGTAGACATCGTCGTTGATGGTCACGACCGGAGCCAGACCGCAGGCACCGACACAGCGGCAGTCATCCAGCGAGAACTTTCCGTCCTGTGTAATTTCGCCGCTCTGGATTCCGAGAACGGATTCAAGCTTCTCCATAACCACACCGGAGCCCTTGACATAGCAGGCGGTTCCGAGGCAGACGGAGATGCGGTACTTGCCCTTCGGAGACATTGTAAACTGTGCATAGAAGGTTGCGACACCGAAAACTTTCTCCAGCGGGATATTCAGCTCTTCGGCGATCACGGTCTGAACCTCGATCGGAAGATAGCCGTAGATTTCCTGCGCTTTCTGCATAATCGGCATCAGGCATCCGGGGTCGTCCCGCAGAGCATCAATAACAGCGCGAAGCTCCTGCTCCTGCTCAGCGGTTCCGGAAAAGGGAATGGTGGCGATTTTTTTTGCCATATGAATCGTTTCCTCCTTTTATATATTTGAGAATCGATTAAACACAGAACTCCCGAACAGAAAGACATTTCCGTTCAGGAAACGGATGCGGAAGGGGGGAACGAACGGAAAGCTGCCGCATCCGGATAAACAGCGATTCCTGAAAAAGTTCAATGATACGCAGTGTATCAATTATGTATTATACTATATAACCGGAGAAAAATCAAGATGAAAAATGCACAACTTTTGCGACAGTTTTTCGTATGTTTCCATAAACAAGCCCGTAAAAGCTGCAATTTCGACGAAAATACGCCGTTTTAGCATGTACTTGTTTTCTCGAATATGTCCGTCCCAGAAAGACATCTGTTCGTATTTCCTGCGTTTTCGGTATTTCCGCAGCGATCGGGAAAAAAATTTGCATTTTACAGAAAATTCGCGCTTTCTCTGCATACGGAATCAGTATAATAAAAAGTGCGCCGCGTACAGTCCGGCGGCGCCGAAAAGAAACCAATCCGCAAAAGAATCTGGAGGTCGAAATGGAATATGTATCGAAGTATCTGCCTGAGGGGAGCCTGCTGGATTCTCCCCAGAACACGGCAGCGCTCAGCACGGAATCCGCTCTGCGGGAGGCGATTCAGACGGGTCAGCGTCTGGAGGCAAGAGTTCGCATATGCGACGGCAGCCACAATCTGCACGTCGATCTTCCCTGTATGCGCGGACTGATTCCGCGCACAGAGGGTGCGCTCGGAATTTCGGACGGCTCAACGCGCGACATTGCGCTGATTTCGCGCGTGAATAAGCCGGTCTGTTTTTCGGTTCTGCGCATTGAACACGATGAAGACGGCAATCCCTACGCAGTCCTCTCCCGCAGGGTTCAGCAGGAGCAATGCAGAGAGGGGTACATCAGCCGTCTGCGGCCGGGTGATGTGATCCCCGCCCGCGTGACGCATCTTGCACCGTTCGGCTGCTTTGTGGATATCGGCTGCGGCGTGCCGTCGCTGATTCCGATTGATGCGATTTCCGTCTCCCGTATTTCTCATCCCGCAGACCGCTTCCGGGTCGGGCAGGAAATCCGCGTCATGGTGAAAGGATTTGAGAACGGGCGCGTTCTGCTGACGCACAAGGAACTGCTCGGAACATGGGAGGAAAACGCCGCCTGCTTCTCGCCGGGCGAAACAGTTGCCGGTATCATCCGCTCAGTGGAGGATTACGGTATTTTCATTGAGCTTTCCCCGAATCTCGCCGGGCTTGCCGATCTGCGGCAGGATGTTCGCGCCGGACAGCATGCCAGTGTATTCATCAAGAGCATCGTACCGGAGCGAATGAAAATCAAGCTCGCGATTGTCGATGTCTTCGACGACCCCTGTCCGCCGCTGCCGATGCGGTATTTCTTCCGCGGAAACCACATGGATGAATGGGTCTACACCCCGCCGCAGGCAAAAAGGAGGATCGCCAGCCAGTTTACGGTTCCCGCACCGTAACAAATTATTGAACGCCCCGGAGTGCATACTCCGGGGCGTTCTGACAGTTCAAATTCCGGCGGTAAATACAGGTTACTTTCCGATTGCCGTGCGCAGGGAGCGCAGTTCCTCGGTTGTCAGGTCGCGCCACTCGCCGGGCTTGAGCATACCGAGCTTAACCGGTCCGATGCTGACACGGCGCAGACGCGCAACCTCCAGCCCGACTGCCTCGCACATCCGGCGGATCTCGCGCTTTTTGCCCTCGTGAATCGTCATCATCAGAACAACACGGTTCGGCTCCGTAACCTGAGTCACAATATTCGCAGGAGCCGTCACGGTTCCGTCATCAAGCGTCAGCCCGACAGACATCTTCGAGAGCTGTTCCTCCGAGACCGGCGGACGGACCGTCACACGGTAGGTCTTGGAAACCTCCCGTGAGGGATGCATGATGCCGTTTGCAAAAGCACCGTCATTCGTAAAGAGCAGCAGTCCCTCCGAATTCCGGTCGAGCCTGCCGACCGGATACACGCGGGTATTGACGCCCTCAAGCAGTTCTGTCACGCAGCGTCTTCCCTGTTCATCGGAAAGTGTCGTGACATATCCGCGCGGCTTGTTCATCATGATATAGCGGAATTCCTTTTTCTTCGGAATTCTGACCGGTTCTCCGTTTACGGTCAGCAGATCGGAGGCAAGTGCTTTATCGCCCAGTTTCACCGGTCTGCCGTTGCATTTGACCTTTCCGGACGCAATCAGCGCCTCCGCCTTCCGGCGCGAGCAAAAGCCCGCATCGGAGAGAATTTTCTGGATGCGTATTTTTTCCATACTGTCTCCTGCGAAACAAATTCATTCCTTATTCTCGGCTGCTTTTGCCTTCTTCTCCTGCCGCTCCGAGAGGAAGCCGGTCACCTTGTCCATGACATCCGGAACCATATTGACGATTGCGTTCGGAGTCGAAGCATTGACAGAGAGCTGAAGCAGCTTGACATCATTCGGCATAATCACAAGAAACGCGATCGGGGAAATGGTCACGCCGGCACCGCCGCCGCCGCCGAACATGTCCTTTGCGACCTTGGTCGGCAAATCGGAACCGCCGGAGGCAAAGCCGAAGGACACCTTGGAAATCGGAATCACGGTTGTACCGTTTCCGCACTGAATCGGCTGTCCGACAATCGTGTTTGCGTCTACCATGCCGCGGATTTCGTCCATCGTCACGCGCAGGGTTTCCTGTACCGGATGTTCATTGATGCGTTCACTCATGATTGATTCCTCCTGATCGTAAAAATATAAATTCAGAATAATAATCGGGTTTCAGCTTTTCTGCGGCAGCGGCGCGGATTCCTTCTCACGCCGTTTTTCCTCCTTATCCTCTCTGCGGAAGCGGCGGAATGACCGCCAGAGGAACTTGATGCCGAGAATCAGCGCTGTCAGAATGATGACAGCGGGGGATACGCGCAGCTCAAGCGAGCCGCGGTAATCGGATTTTTCTCCGTAAAAATCCGCAAGAACACGGCATTCGTCCGTCTGAAAATCAAACAGGCATTGCAGCTGTGCGAGCAGATTAAAAATTGCGGCGCAGTTTTTTCCGTAAAGCGTTGCCGTATTTGCAGGATCATCCGATGCAATTGCGGCATAGAGCTTCACATGCCGGAAGTGGAAGTGCCGGAACAAAAAGCGGAGCGCGGGGGAAAGCGCGGCACAGCCGTCCTTAACCAGCCCGATGATATCCGAAAGGGAATGCGGCTTGAGTCTTTTGAAAAATCCGGGTTTTTTCTTTTTTTTCGGTTTATCCTCTTCCGCTTTTGCTTCGGATTCCGCAGCGGGCTGTTCCTGCTGTTCGGCATCATCCTTTTTCGGCTTTCGTTTTTTTCGTTTTTCCTTTTTTTTCTGATTCTCCGCCTCTTCCGGTTTTTCTCCGGAATCCTGCACTGCTTCGGGTGCTGTCTCTGTCACGGGGTCAGGCAATTCTGTCTGCGCAGCCGGGGCAGGCGGCGGAACATCCGGTGCAGCCGGATCGGTACCCGGTTCAAAAACTGTAATATCCTCCGGCTTCGGAGGCACCTCCGGTGGCGGAGGCGGCGGAGCGGATTCCTTTCGGAAAAGGCGGATAAAAACATAATAAACGGCAACAGACCATTTTCCGCCGCCGAAAGAAGCCTTGACGCGTATCGGGAGCAGGAAAAGAATGCACAGGACAAACACGATGATGAGGAAGATTGTCCAGCCCAATATACATCACCGCCCTTTTCGCTCATGAAAATATATAGATTTATTATATCATATTTATCCAAAAAATGCAAGGCTTTTCCGCAGAAAAGGCACGGCAGCAGCGTTTAAGTGATTTTGCACAAATATCAGATCGCATTTCGTTCAAAGCAGATCGAAAATTCATGCGGAAACTGCCCGAAGCCTTAAAGAATCTTTAATGGAATCCCTACTTGTTTTTTCAGATTGCATCTGATATAATGATTTCAGAACAACAAGCGGGGAGGAACGAGTGAAAAATGCTTGAGACAAAAGATTTATGCAAACAGTACAAGCCCAAAAAAGGCGTTCCGGTACAGGCAGTCGATCATGTATCGCTGCGTTTTCCGGAGCGCGGCATGGTATTCCTGCTCGGAAAATCCGGAAGCGGAAAATCGACCATGCTGAATCTGCTCGGCGGCCTTGATCAGTACGACAGCGGCGAAATCATCATCAAAGGTGTTTCCTCAAAGGATTTCAGCCAGCGGCACTTCGACAGCTACCGCAACACCTATGTCGGCTTTATCTTTCAGGAATACAATGTGCTGGAGGAATTCAGCGTCGGCGCAAACATCGCGCTTGCGCTGGAACTTCAGGGGAAGAAAGCAACCGATCAGGAGCTCAATGAGATTCTGAATGCCGTCGATCTCGCCGGATTCGGAAACCGGAAGCCGAATGAGCTTTCCGGCGGTCAGAAGCAGCGCGTCGCAATTGCGCGTGCGCTGGTTAAGAATCCGCAGATCATCATGGCGGATGAGCCGACCGGCGCACTGGACTCCGCAACCGGACGGCAGGTTCTCGATACGCTGAAAAAGCTTTCTGCGGAGAAACTGGTCATCATTGTATCGCATGACCGCGAATATGCCGAGCAGTATGCAGACCGGATCATTGAGCTCGCAGACGGCAGGGTCATCCGCGATGTCGAGGCTGTCCGGGATAAAGAGGATGAGACAGAGAAGCATCTTGTTTTCCGTGCGGCATCGGTTGAAATCCCTGCGGATTATCACCTGACGGAAGAAGACCGCATACAGATCAACGAATACCTTGACCGTCTGAAAACCGGTGCATCTCTGATGCTTCCGGGGCGCTCACAGCGCTTTTCCGAAACCGATGAAAGCAGAATCCCGCAGCAGGACGGCTCCGGATTCAACTTAATCCGCTCCCGCCTGCCGCTGAAAAGCGCCTTCAAAATCGGATGCAGCAGCCTGAAGCACAAGCGCTTCCGGCTGGTTATGACCATACTGCTTTCCGTTGCAGCGTTCACACTGTTCACGCTTGTGGACACTTTCAGCTCTTATGACCATATTCAGGCATGTACGGATTCGCTGATCGACAGCAATGTCAATTTTATTTCTCTCAACAAGGCAGAAAAAAGAGGCAGCGGAATCGACGAATGGTGGGTCACGGACGGTCTGCGCATTTCCGAACAGGATATGAAGCAAATCCGGGAGGACACCGGAGTTTCCGTAACCGGACTGTTCATTCCGCACGGCGCAAACTTCTCCCTGCGCGGATATTACGATGGGAATTACGAATTCTCCGAGGGCTCCTATACACCGAATATGACGCACTTCTGCGGATTTGCGGAAATTACCGAACAGTCCATGCAGGATATGCACTTCAAACTGGTCGCCGGAACACTGCCGGACGGAAACAAAAATGAAATTGCCGTCAGCTCGGCGCTGTGCGATACATTTGTCAGAGCCGGATACAGTGCCGCATCCGATTCCGAAAGCAGCGGAAAGCAGAAATACGAGAAGATTGCATCTCCCGCGGATATGGTCGGCAAGACCTTCCGCCTGATGGAACAGGATTACCTGGTTTCCGCCGTCATTGATACCGGCATGGATCTGAGCCGCTACGAATCGCTCCGCGAAAAGGATGAAAAGCTCACAAACGGTGAACAGCTTGTTGCATTCATGCTGCAAAACGAATTCCTCATCGCATCCAATTACAGCCTCAGTGGCTGTGCAATGGTCGGGCCAGGCAAGCTTCAGCAAATGATTGCAGATGACCCGAAAGTCTTTTTTCCGGACAGCGAATTAAACTTTTCGCTGCTGCGGGATGACGGCGAAACAATCATCTGGGGCAATCAGAGTTATTTCACAACTGCCGACCGCATTCCGGAATCGGAAATCATCTGGCTCGGCGATGCCAAAAAAACGCTGAACGAGCATGAAATCATTCTCTCTCTGGATGAACTGGAATTAGGAGATGCGCAGCAGCAGGCACAGCTCGAAGAATATCTTCTCGGGACAAAAGAAGCGGATTCCGAAGGAATCAAAGCCCTGCTGAAAAATACCGCAGACAAATGGACCCTTTCCGCATCAAAATGGAACGACAGCCACGACAACATGCAGAACTATGACTATCCTGACCTGAACATCGCCGGCATCATCAGACCCGGCAGCAAATATTCCAGTACAATTGCAGTTTGTGAAGAATATCTCAGTGTTCTGGTGAGGGATACCGAAGGCATCTATGACAGCGCCGTCGGTGCAATGCCGGAAAACCGGAGCGGCATCGAAAAGGTTGTGCGTTACTGCTACCGGGACGGCAATGACATCAAAACCCGCTATCACCTGAACGATCCGGTTATCTTTGAGCTGGACATTGTGAATGTCGCACTGAAAGCACTGGCAAAGGTGTTCCTGTATATCGGCATCGGCTTTGCGGTATTTGCATCGCTGCTGCTGGCAAACTTCATCTCGACCAGTATTCACTACAAGCGGCAGGAAATCGGCATTCTGCGTGCGATCGGTTCCCGCTCCTACGATGTCTTCCGCATTTTCTTCTCCGAGGGCTTCGTAATTGCGATGATAAACTTTATCGTATCGGGCGTGCTGACCTTCGGTCTGGTTTCTCTGATTAACTCTCTCCTCCGCAGCCGTGCGGGAATTCTGATTACCGTCCTGCATTTCGGCATCCGGCAGGTTCTTCTGCTGTTTGCAATCTGCATCGGAGTCACGGCACTCTCCTGCTTCCTGCCGGTCAGACGGATTGCGGCGAAAAAACCGATTGATGCAATCCGCGATAAATAATCTGCCAGTTTCGACATTGTAATACTTCCTTTATTCAGAGCCTGCGGACTTTTCTCCGCAGGCTCGCCTTCTTTCTTATGCAGAATACGCAAAATCCGACTTGTGATTTTGTGCATGTATACAGAGTCCTCGCGGATTACTTTCTTTTTGGCTGTTTTTTTGGTATGATAGTATCAGCTATACCATTTCGGCGGCAGAGGTGAGAGCATGAAAGAGCCGAGGCTTGAATGGGAACCAGAAGATGCAAAAAAAGCCCGTGAAATCCTTGCGGCTAACCGGAAAATGGATGCCGGAACGGGAGAAACATTTTCAAGAAGCTGGGAAGAGGATCCGTCCGTGCAGCATGGGCGCGATTCCTCCGGCAGACCGTTTCACCTGAATCCGAACCTCATCCTTTCGGCACAGGAAAATACCCGGCAGCAGAATCCTGCCGCGAAGCAGCGACGCAGGAGCACACGGAACAATCAGCAGCATCCCAGACGCGGAAGCACCGGAAAGCCGCATCTGAAAGTATCCGTAAACGCTTCGCCGGACAGGCATCCGGATGCAAAGCGCAGACTGAAAGCAGTAAAGCGAATCCGGCTTTATCTGCTTGCCGCAGCAGCAATTCTGATTCTTATGGGCATCTTTTTCGCCCTGATACCCGGAAACGACCCGCCGGAGCCGGCATCCGGCAGCACCGTTTCCGCCAATCTGAACAGTGAGGAGTGATTTGCCTTATGGCAAAAAAGCATGAGTATCCGCAGGAGCCGAACCATTATTATGAGCCTGAACATTCCGCGGATGATTACGGGGATGAATATGATAACGGTTATGATGATACCTGCGCCGACCCGGAAGAATATGAAGATGACTATGACGATTATGACGATCTTCCGGATGAAACCGTGACGGAGCCGGAAGCGGTGCCGGCGGCTCCGGTTCACAGAAAAAAGAAGAAGCCCTCCGCCGCAAAACAGGTTTTTCTGACGGTCTGTCTCGGACTTGGGCTGTTTGCGGTTGTCTCCGGCATAACATGGATTGCACTTTCTGCAAAGGGGAAGAAAAACAACGGCATCAACGAGCAGCGCTCCCGCCCGGATATCATGGAGGCACGCTCAACCACAACCTCCTCTGCAACGACAACAAGCCTGACGCTGACAGAGCTCACAACTTCTGACATCTCCGGCAGCGAACAAACCGAAACCACCACAACGGAAACAGAAGCGACCACAACCGTTTCCACGCGGATTCTTCCCGGTGAAGAGGAATTTCCGTATTTTACGCGGAAATATACTTATCCGGATGAGGCATCGCAGAACGAAACCACAAGCTCCAGTGCAACGGCGGATCCGACCTATGCACGATACAGCAGTTACCGCGATATTCTGAAAAAGTTTGTGCGCAAGCGCACAAATGCGGATACCGAACCGATGTATGCGCTGACAGACCTTGACGGAGACGGTGAGAAAGAACTGATTATTTCCGGCGGAACGGATGCCGGAGCCCGCCATGAGGTATATTCCTACGAAAACGGATATCTGAACGAGCTCAAAAGCAAATCCGGCAGCAAATTCGGCACACTGTTCCTGAGCAAAGACGAAGATGACGGAAAACTGACACTCTGGGAAATCACCGAAAGCGAAACGGAAAGCTCCGCGGTCTCCTACCGCTTCGACGGAAAAAAGCTTTCCGTGCTGCACACCTATCACGCAGCAAACGGCAAATACGCCATTGACGATGCAGACGTGACGGAACTGGTTTACAACAATGCCCTGAACCGGAGCGCAATGCAGGCTGCCGGCAGAGAAACCGCCCTGCCCGACAAACCGGAAGCGCTGACGGAAGTCGGCGGAATCACGCTGTGAGCAAAACCGGAAAGGAATCGCCTGCTTCCAAAAAGCAGCGGATTTTCGACATTATTCAGATCGGAAATACAGAAGATCTGCCCAGCCGTGCCTTTGACTGGTTTATCGCCGCCGCCATTATCCTGAATATTCTGGTCATGATTCTCGGAACCTTTGATTCGCTGAGTCCGTTCCGCACGCTGCTGCGCGTGCTGGAGCTGGGAACAATCGGCATCTTCTGCGTCGAATATATCCTGAGAATCTGGACCGCCGATCTGCTTTATCCGGAGCGGGAGCCGTTCCGGGCAAGGCTGCGTTTTCTTCGCTCATTCGACGGCATTGTTGATCTGCTGACAATTCTCCCGTTCTTCTTCCTCGACGGATTTATTGTATTCCGCCTGCTGCGTGTTGTCCGGATTTTTCATCTGTTCCGGCTCAATGCGCAGTATGACTCTTTTCAGATTATCACGAATGTCCTGTATGAAAAGCGGAATCAGATTCTTTCATCTCTGTTCATTATTATCGTTCTGATGTTCGCATCGTCGCTCTGCATGTACAGTGCAGAGCATGACGCACAGCCGGATGCGTTCCGGAATGCGTTTTCCGGCGTTTGGTGGAGCATGTCCACACTGCTGACCGTCGGCTACGGCGATATATACCCTGTCACCGCCGTCGGAAAGTTCATGGCAATCTGTATCGCATTTTTAGGCGTCGGGGCAGTGGCAATCCCGACCGGTATCATCAGTGCCGGATTCGTGGCACGCTACACGGAAAAAGAACATGCCGAAAGCCGCTTCCGCGATCTTTCGGAGGTCGGAGAGATTCTGGTTCAGGAGAACGACGAGCTCTGCGGGCTGCGGATTGACGAAGCACAGGAACATTACGGTATGCAGATTCTGCTTTTGCAGCGCAGCGAGCTGACGGTTCTGCCGCGCCCGGAGCTGAAAATTCAGGCGGCGGATATCCTGATTGTCCGCTCGGAAAAGCTGGTAAAGAAGCACCGGAGAAAAATGACAAAACAAAACCGAAAGACATAAAAAGGAGGATTCACAATGAAAAAATACAGATGCACAATCTGCGGCGCAGAGTTTGAGGTCGCGGACGGCGAAACACCGGTCTGTCCGGCATGTATGATGGAGGGTGATGTGCTGGAGCCGATTGAAGACAAGCCCGCCGCGCCGCCTTCCGATGCGCTGCACAAAATCAGCTACGGGCTGTTCATCGTAACAGCACGGGAAAACGGAAAAGACAACGGCTGCATTACCAACACCGTCATGCAGGTGACCTCGGAGCCCGTGCAGATCAGCCTGACGGTCAACAAGACCAATCTCACGCATGACATGATTCTGAACACGGGGAAATTTTCTGCATCCGTGCTCAGTCAGGCAGCAGATTTTGCACTGATTCAGCGCTTCGGATTCCAGTCCGGCAGAGATGCGGATAAATTTGCAGGCTTTGCGGACTGTGTGCGCGGCGATGACGGGCTGATGTATGTCACACGCGGAACCAATGCCGTGATCTCTGCAAATGTCATCAGCACCGCCGATCTCGGCACGCACACGCTGTTCATCGGCGAGGTAACGGGGATGCAGGTGCTCAGCGATGAGGCGTCGGCAACTTACGGGTATTACCTGAAAAACATCAAAGTCACGCCGAAAAAGGTCGGCACGGCGGCAAACGGGCAGACTGTCTGGCGCTGTGTCATCTGCGGCTATGAATACATCGGGGATGAACTGCCGGAGGACTTCATCTGCCCGCTCTGCAAGCACCCGGCATCGGATTTTGAAAAGGCTTGACCGAAACTTCTATGATGCACAAATCAGATATCCCGGAAAACGGAAATCCCCCGCATCTGCGGGGGATTCAGCTTTTAGATAAAGTCACTTATTCTGCAATTTGTTCCTGTCAGGAGCAGTACAAAAGATTGATAATGGGGGAAGGAAAACTCTTGTTTTCCTTCCCCCAAGCCCCCATCTTTAGCGCTTTTTTCACGCAATAGGGAGTTTCGCTGC
>JAFWVK010000034.1 GCA_017518255.1 Oscillospiraceae bacterium | reverse complement strand
ATAAGCAAAATGAAAGAAAATGCGTGATTTTTCCTTTTCTTCTATAAAATGGGATTCTTAAGGGATAGTATCCCTTAAGCGGGGGTATGGGGGCAGCGCCCCCATTTTGAATCCGTCGGAGACACTTTATCGACAGTCTGAGCTCCCCTGTGAAGGGGAGCTTTCAATATTACAGTTACAGCAGGATCCAGACGCCCAGATATCCGTCTGAGTTGCGGTCGGCTTTGTAGGTCCATTCCTCATCGCCGTCGCGGAATGTCGCCTCATAGTGATCCTTGCCCGGTGTCGCAAAGCACAGCGGTGTTCCGGCAGGGGAGACCGGCGAATGATCGCTGTCCTGTGCCAGATGAATATTTCCGCCGGTGGCCACAAATCGGGATCGCTCATTGCCCAGCAGCAGTACCTCCACTGCCAGCAAGCTTCCGTCAAGGTCGCCGCTTTCGACCCGCGTGACGCAGTTGCCCTGCAAACTGCCGAAGCCGGATACGCGGTATCCTGCACGCCGTGATCCCGGACCACATGACGCAGCACAGCCTTATAGGCTTCCTCATAGTCGCACGAAATGCTGATACAGCCTTTATGGATGCCGCCCTGCCAGAAGACGGGAATTCGCTGCTGATTCGCTTTGTGTATGATTTCCTCCTGCAGCTGCGTATCATGCAAATCATCTGCCAGAATAATCACGGCAGCGAGGCTGTCGAAACAAATCAGCTCATAGACGCATCTGGTGACATTTTTTCCGTTCTGAGCCCAGTAATAGTCCATGGAGCTGTTGAAAACAACGATGCTGTATCCGTCTTTGCGAGCCGCCTTATCCAGCTCTGCTAGAAATCTGTTTTCAAAAACGTGTGAGCCTGTGATAAGCAGATACCGATTATTTTTCGTGCGTTTGCCATAATATGCCTGCCTTTCCGTTTCTGTCCGGAAGAATTCATATCTTTCTGATAATCGCAGAGTAACAGAAGAATTTATCTTTATTCATTATATCAGTTCACTCCTCGATTAGCCACTCCCGTCACGTTTGCTTCTATTGCGTTTATCCGTATAATATGTTATAATGAAAGCTGTAAAACAGATCAGCGTTCAGGTTTGTACCGCATCATCATCAGGGATGAGTCAGCGGGTGTTCCGTTTTCATGACAGATCACGCTGTTTTTCTGTATGTATAGTTCAAGCCGCGGAAGTGAAATTATGAAATACAAAATAATTCTTTCTTTTATGTTTGCTGCGCTTTTCTCTGCCTTTCTGTTTACGGGAAGTTCTGACAAGCCGGTCGTGCGCAGCAGTTCCGATGCTCAGGCAGAAGCTGTTACAACTGCTTCTGACACAGAAGTTACGGGCACTGAAACCGTTACCGAGACCGAAACCGTTACAACGGCATTTACCACAACAACTGCCGTTACGACAACGGAACCGCCGGAACCGCCCGCCGATCATGTGATGAACGCTCCGGATACTGTTGAAGTATATACGGATATCACACTCGAAGAATTCATAACCGAACGGAATGTGGAGCTGAAAGACGGTTCTGCCGTGCTTGATACTTCGGAGGTCGGTACTTTTGAGGTCGAAGTCCCGTATTATTACGAAGGGTCAGAATTCAGTCAAATACTTCGATACCGTGTTGCGGATACCACGAAGCCGCTCATCATCAATCCGGGGAATAATTCCTATCATAAGGTGAACACGGCATTTGACATCCAGAATTATATCGGCTATGCCGACAATTATGATGCGAACCCGGTTCTCACCTGCGAAGGAGAGGTGGATTCCGATACTGTTGGTTCATATCCGCTTGTCGCAACGGTTACGGACAGCTCCGGCAATTCCGTAACATGGGATCTCACGGTCAATGTGATTGAGAAAGCAAAGACCTCTGCCGATCAGATTCCGCGTGTGGATTACAGTGATTTTATCAGACGCTATGAGAATGATGACGTGCGGTTCGGCATTGATGTATCCGCATGGCAGGCTGATATTGACTTCAATGCAGTACGCGATGCAGGATGCAGCTTTGTGATGATCCGGATCGGATATTATTACAGCAAGATCACGCTGGATGATTATTTTCGGCAGAATCTCAAAAATGCAGTGAATGCCGGGCTGGATGTAGGAATCTATTTCTATACGACTGACCGCACAGAGGAGGGTGTCCGGGAACATGTCCGATGGATTACGGAGCAGCTGGAAGGTCAGAAGCTCACTTTGCCGATTGCCTTTGATTGGGAGGAGTTCTCTCATTTTCAGAAGTACGGCATGAGTATCCGTGATCTGAACGATGTCTATGCTGCATTTGCGGATGAAGTCACCAAGCAGGGCTATAAACCGATGCTTTACAGCAGCAAAAATTTCCTGAATATCATCTGGAGCGAAAAATCGAAACGGTTGTCTCCCGTTTGGCTGGCACATTATGTAAAAGAGACAAACTACGAGGGTGACTATGCAATCTGGCAGGCGAGCGCATACGGCCGTATCCCCGGCATCAACGGCGATGTGGATATGGATATTCAGTATTTGTCGCAAAAGCTGGACGGATGAATCATAACGGCGCGGCAGCCTGCGGATGTATCGCTTCTTATGTCAGCGGATTCCGGGTTTTGTCCTCTTCGGGGATCGGATGTTTTCAATCCCAAACAATATTCCCGATTGTGACGGTGTGTTCTCCGAGGGATGCGGCATTGCCGATATTTCCGAGCTGGAATTTCAGATCGACGGACATATCTGCCGCAAATGTCACTTCATACTGACAGTGCAGGGATTCCTGCGTCAGCGCAATTTTCTGATCCAGATACCGTGTGTACGCGGAATCCTCAGCGGTTACAATCATGTCACGCGGCGCGGTTGAGGATACGTCAAAGGAAAGCGTGTGCGTTTCTCCTGTGCGGACGGCATTCCCGCGCACCAGTCCCATCACGGCATATTCGAGTTCTCCGGCGTTCCGTACCGTTACAGTTGTTTCGCCGTCCCGATTTGTGACATCTGCATCGGCGCCTTCCAGATAGGCTTCCAGCGGCAGAGAGGTCACGGGCGTCGGTGTAAATGCAGAGTTGTCATAAACCCGCACATAGTCAATGTCAAAATGCCGTTCGCCGTCTGCAAAGACCGAGGGGTCCGCATAGATGCCGTCAACCCCGTCAAAATGCCCGCCGACCGCAAGGTTCAGGATGATGTAGAATTTCTGGTCAAACGGTGCGGGATAGGCACGGTTGGCAGAATACCAGTCAGACTGTGTGCTGTAAAGCGTATCATCGACATACCAGCGAATCTCGCCGCGTTCCCATTCAACGGCATAGGTGTGCCAGTTTTCCGAAGAATCTCCGACCGGAAACGTGTAATTGTTTGTCAGGTAGGTGTTATCTGGCCAGACATCGCCGAAGTGGATTGTGCCGCAGATTTTTTCCGGTGTGCTGCCCCAGCCCTCCATAATGTCGATCTCGCCGGAAGCCGCCCAGCCTCCGTATACGCTGTCTTCGGGCAGCATCCAGATTGCAGGCCACAGCGATTTTCCCGCATCACACCGCGCCCGTACCTCAATGCGGCCGCCGCAGACAGAAAACAGGTGCTGTGTGCTGAGCCGGGCAGAGGTATATTCATATTCTCCCTGAACGGCATCGGTATAATGCTCTTTGCGTGCCGCGATTGTCAGGATGCCGTCATGCACGGATGCATTGGAATCCGTATAGAATTCCTGCTCGTTGTTGCCCCAGCCGTTTGTGATGTAGTTCCCGTTTGCATCCAGCTTCCAGTTACCGAGTTCATAGGACCACTTGGAAGCATCGAGCGTGCTGCCGTCAAATTCATCGCTCCATAGCGGCTGATCTGGATCAGACAGCAGATGCCGCTTCAGCAGTGTCAGGTCTGCGGCATTCAGGCTGCCGTCGCTGTCCTGATCGAACAGAGCAGCCTGCCCGGTTGACAGCGTTTCCCCGCAGAGCAGCCAGTTCCGGAGCAGCCTGACATCCGCTGCGGAAACAGAACTGTCTGCATGAATCACAGGCAGTGTATTCAGAAAAATCAGGCAGCCGAATACTGCCGATAAAAGTTTCTTCATGATGTGTTCCTCCTTTTTATTATCATACTGCAAAGCACATCTTTTGTCAAGGCGGCGGACAATGAAGGGGGATTGCATGTGATTTCCGATAAATCTTTTTCTCCGATTTCCGATGAATCTTTTTCTCCGTACGCATTGATTTTTTTCTATATTATATGCTATAATGAGAATGGTAAGGTGTAAGTGCTTCTTTGAATCATAAAAACCTGAGGAAAAATGATAACTTTTGAATCTGATGAAGGAGGTATAAGCCATGAGACAGACGATGAAGAAAAAAGCTGCGGTTCTTGCAGCGGCAGCAGTACTGCTTCCCTGCGGCATCAGCGCATCTGCCGAGGGATTGACCTTGCAGGATGCGAAATCGCTCTGTTCCGGAAAGGCAATGCTCTCGGTTTCTGACTCTGCTGCGGAGAATGTGTGCCGTTTCGGGGAATGCAGCAGCACAGTCTGCCTGTTCGATGCGAAGCTTCTGCCGGAGGATCAGGGGAATTTAACCGATGCTGAGTTTGAGGAATTGAAAGCGCTCTACGAAAAAGCGGATGCCATAGAAGCAGCACACGCGGACGATGACAGCTTTTGGGAAGAGGACAATCCGGAGCTTGATGCGATTTGGGAGCGAATGGAAGAACTGGAGCGAATGGCAGGCTGGTATGACGACGAAGCGGATGACGATGCCGAGGATGATGACGCCGAGCTGAAGGAAGCGCTTACCGAGGAGGAGTATCAGGAATATCAGCAAATCAATGCGCGCCTGGACGAGATCGACGAACTGATCTACGGAGACAGCGACGACATGACCGATGAAGAATATGACGCGGCATATGCGCTCTATGAGGATGAACTGGATCGGCTCTGGGCGAGACTGGACGAGCTTTACGAGAAGGCAGGCTGGTATGACGAGGAAGCGGATGACGACGCCGAGCTGAAGGAAGCGCTCACCGAGGAGGAGTATCAGGAATATCTTCAAATCAGTGCGCGTCTGAATGAGATCGACGAACTGATCTGCGGAGACAGCGACGATATGACCGATGAAGAATATGACGCTGCATATGCGGCCTATGAGGATGAAACGGATCGGCTCTGGGCGAGACTGGATGAGCTTTACGAAAAGGCCGGCATTTTCTGTTCTGAGGTACTGGACGGGGAAACGGTTTTCATTGACAGCAAGCCCGGCGAATATATCTCCGTCATCAACGGTGCTGAGCTGAAAAAAAGAATGAAGTGATTGCCGTTCCCTTACACGGACTTTTCTGCCGCAAAAATAGAACTGCCGGAATTCGTTTCCGGCAGTTCAGACTGTCGATAAAGTGTCTCCGACGGATTCAAAATGGGGGCGCTGCCCCCATACCCCCGCTTAAGGGATACTATCCCTTAAGAATCCCATTTTATAGAAGAAAAGGAAAAATCACGCATTTTCTTTCATTTTGCTTAT
>JAFWVK010000033.1 GCA_017518255.1 Oscillospiraceae bacterium | reverse complement strand
GAAACGAGTGTGCAGGCAATGCTTGCAGAACAGGAGGCGAAAAATGCTGAATTACGAAGAATGGCTGAATCTCAGCGAGGAGCAGAAGCTGAATCTGACGGACGCGGAACTGCCGCAGATTCCGGCAGACCTGCTGACGAATCACCTGACCGCATCGAAAGCGGAGAAGCGGGACGGCGTGATGGGCTGGACGATCACACAGGAGATCCGGAACGGCTCGCGGACGCTGTGGTTTCCGGAGTTCAGGCAGAAGAAAGTGAACGGAATCCCGATGTGGTACCGGTTCAATCCGATGAACGCGACATACGAGCTGCAAGTGGAGACGGAGCCGTCGATGGAGCAGGAGCCGATCGGCAGTTACGGGACGGCGTGGATGCACTTCATGGAGAACAATCATCCGGAGCTTGTGGAAGTGATGCGGATGAAGCACAACTTCCTGACAACAGCACGGTCGGTGGACAAGAGCGCGTGGGAGTACCGGAATCTTCTGGACAAGCAGTACGAGCAGATGAACCCGCGCCCGAACGGGACATTCGAGGAGAATCTCAAGTGGGAGCGGATGAGACAGTTTTACACGGACGGGACAGTGATGCGGGAGCGCGTGCTGGTTCCGGTGACAAGACCGTAAAACAGAATACCGAAGAACCGTCAACCGAATCGGCTGGCGGTTTTTCTATGCCCGTACAGGGAAAGCAACTCTCTCTGTTCGACATGGAAGACGAGCCGGAGGAAGTCGATGAAAAGACGCAGCTTTTGCGCGATGATCTCGGTCGCGGCTCTGGTTTTGTGAACGGCAAACTGCGCATTGCGGATTACTTTGAGCAGCATCAGCCGACTGACAAAGAGTTTGCCGTATTTCTCGAGAAAGAATATGGGATCGGCGGTCATTCCGGTCCGGATATGCCGAATGTGGGCTATGACAGCAAGGGCATTCATATTATTTCCGCAGATAAGAAAGGCAATTATCGCTATACATGGACGCAGGCGGCAAAGGAAATCCACTTGATGATCGAACGCGGAGAATATATCACGCCGGCAGATATTGATGATGCTGTGGATAATGCGCTGTATTATCTTGAAGATGTGGAACGCCTGGATGACAAAGAGCGTGCGCATTATACCGACCAGCTGAAAGCCCTGCGCGGTCATCCTCTGCTGACCGGTAAGTCCGCACTGCGGATCGATGCATTTCTTTCGCCTGAATCAAAACCGGAGTTATCTGCACCCGCACGGTATCTGATGAACGAGGACAATATGCCGATGTTTGCAAACCGCATGGTCTCCGGAGATGAACTGGAGGAGATCGCACAACGGATTCTGGACAACGGCGAGGACGCGGCAGTGGTCGCGCAGGACTTCGTGGATGCTTCAAGATACATCATCTCTGACCGTGAGACTTTCGATCTGACAACATTCGCCGCCCAAACAGATACCGAGGGTGTCACCTTTACCGTCGAGCCGGATTCCGCACATCCGTTCAGTGTTGCATACAGCTGGGAACAGATCGGCGAGTTCTTCCGGCCAGCGGCACAGCTTCACCGGGATATTGAGCGTGAAGCAGAGGAAGCGTGGGAACGCGATGCTGCGTAGAACATGGAAGTCTATGACGCGCTCGATCATCACCGCAATGTGTATCTGCGCGATACTCGCGAATCCGAAGGTAGCGGGTACATCACGAATGCAAGAAAGCAGGATTTCTACAATTACCGTCTGCACTTCGATCCGGAACAGGGGTATCTGCTGATGGCGGACAGCGACAAGGATGATGACCTGATTATCCGGAATTTCACGATGGTAAACAGTCGGATCGTACTGCACGGCGTTCAGGAAATGGGCTTTGAAGTGACCGGAGTGGAGCTTGCACAGACATATGAGCTGTATCAGATGAAATCCGGCGACGAACATCATTATCATCGTTATGAAAGTCTGGAATCGAACCGATATGCGCATCTGACACATGAAGATTATGACCTTGTGTATTCCGGTGCTCTCCGTGAGATTGCCGGTGACACGATTCAGCAGAAACTGGATATGCTGTTCCTGAGATTCAATGTCGATCATCCGACGGATTACCGCGGACGCTCCATGAGCACCAGCGATGTTGTTGTAATCAATGAAAACGGTATCAAAACGCCCTATTATGTGCAGCCGACCGGATATACAGAAATGCCGCTGTTCTTTGCGGATAAAGTGAACCTCTCGGACATCACGTTCAAGGGCAGTCCGGACGCATATGTTCCGATCAAAGTCGCAGCGCGGACCGATTCCTTTGATTATCTGACAGCATCGAATGAATACCCGCCCGGCGAATCCTATTTTGTTCAGCTGACCGAAAATGCAGCGCTTGCGGATGTGCAGAAACTCATACAGACCGCCTATGACAACGGCGCTTTCCTAACCGCACAGTCTGTCGAATATTTGCAAGAACGCTTCGGTGCAGACTTCATGCCGGAGCTGCCTCCGTTGGATACGGTTATTTCGATTCCGGATTCCGGTCAGACGATTGATCTTGCCGCAGTTGAAAGCTTTACGCTGACAGATACCTACAGTGAATACGAGGGCGGCATCGACAGCGACGGTCATGAGCGCCGGGATAACTATTCGCAGCAGACTGAAACAGTAACCTACACCTACAGAGGTTACGGCATCGTGACATCAGAGCATAATACTCCGCACAGGGACGCCCGTTGCAACACTCCATCAATTATAGAAAACGGCGTAAATAAGCCATTTTCTCAAATGCTGAATTTCACTTCAACGCCATATTCATCGCTTACATAGACTGCATCGATCATAGCCATAGCTACATCGTGCTTATCTTCTACGGACAGCTTATCCCATACACGCATAGGTTCTTCCAAAGGTTTCGTATCAATCGCCTTGCGCTTACGGGCTTTTGTCTGTAGCTTTCTCTCAAGAGCAGACTTCTGTTCGTGCAGCTCATTGATCCTGTTCTGAATATAATCAAATAATACCGTATCTGCGTCCGCCAGTTTCTCCATGAGCTTGCGGATTTCTTCATCTATCTTGATAATATCCGTTCTCAGTGCTTCATTGTCAGAATCAGGAGTTCCTGCATTGTGCCTTGCAATGGTAAGCTGGGCAATGCGTTTCCGCATTTCCTCGAATACAGCTTTTTCAACTTCTTCGGGACGGGTAGTAAGAAATTTCTTCACACAGCCTGCCTTGCGGTACGCACCGTAATCCATGAGATACTTCCACCGTTTTGTCCTTGCCTTATTATCGGTATAAGCGATCTGGATATGATAACCGCAATGTTTGCATTTCAGTAAGCCTACAAGCCAAGACACATTTGATGAACCATTATTCGGAATACGCCTGTTGTGTGATTTCTTATCCTGAACGGCAAGCCAAGTCTCGGCATCGACAAGTCCCTCATGATAACCGATCTTCACGAAGGTTGTTCCTGATGAGCGATGAATGAAAACACCGTGAACGCCGTCATAGGCTTCAATATCATCAAGGATCTCATATCCTTTGGAAACAAAGAAAGCATAAACCTCTTTATCGGCTCTCACATAAAGGGGACTTTCAAGAATACGGCTGACATGGCTGCGATCCATATTCTCTTTTGGCTCACCGTTGACTCGTGTGGTTGAGAGTGTGTAAATGTCATGTTCCTTGTAATACTCAATTACATCACGCAGAGAAGTGGACGGTTCTTTATAAAGCTCATAGGCGATCCTGATAGATTCAGCCTGTTCCGATGGAACAAGCACCGAGCCTGTCTTTCCGTTGATCGTTCTGCG
The DNA here is from genome assembly GCA_017518255.1 of Oscillospiraceae bacterium. Classification (GTDB taxonomy): domain Bacteria; phylum Bacillota; class Clostridia; order Oscillospirales; family Ruminococcaceae; genus Firm-04. The sequence continues at coordinate 1,432 of JAFWVK010000033.1, read as the reverse complement.
CTCAGATGTGAAACCGTAATAAACCTTGCCGCCCTGATAGAAACCCGTCTCCCTCGCTCTGGTGCTGTATGCGTCTGCCACACGCGCGGCAATTGTTTCTCTTTCAAACTCTGCAAATTCAAAAGATTGTTTCGCATCATACGTCCCTCTTTCGTCTCCGTATTAAACGGTTCTGAAAGAGAATACACGGTCACACCATAGCGGTCAAGCTCGTCCGTGATATTAAGGTACTCCCTCATGTTACGGCTGAAACGGTCATACTTTTTTACCACGATACGGCTGATAAGACCGTCACGGGCACCCTGCATCATCTGCATAAATGCCGGTCTGTGCTGAACGTCCTTGCCCGACTTGCCATCGTCACAATATACCTGATATTCGCAGTCACCTACGAACCTTATGCACTCCTCTCTCTGTGCGGAAATGGACAGGGAGTTGTTTCCCTTATCCTTGTCGCTTACGGAACGGCGGACATAGATCGCCGTGATACCGTTTTTATTGGTTGTTGTATTTTTCATGTTGATCGACCTCCGATATGCTTTGCAATCGTACAGCCGATCTTGCTATATCTATATCATAGCGCAAATCGGCTGTCATTGCAATAGTTTTTTGCAAATTATTCCGATTTGTGCTGAGTGAGAATGTCATAAATGTGGTTGATCTTTTCCTGCCTTACCACATCGGAGACATCAGTCGGGTACGAAATAAAGACCTTCGTACCCTTTGCAGTTGTAATAACCTTATCTGCCTTTTCTCTCTCTGCGACAGTTGAGTTATTATTCGTTCTACACTATCCTTTCCGACAGCTTAATCTATCTCTACGCTGTCAAACCCTAAAAAATCTCCCGAATGGTTACGGGGAAAATGCCTTTGACCGTTCAGGTATTTTAAGTCTAATCGCTGTCCTCAGACGAGCGACCGCTGCCTGCAAGCTCTGCAATATCCGCATCGCTCAGACCGCTTGTCTGGAGCATCTCTGCCTGCTGATGTTCTCTGCTGAGAATATCGAGCAAGTCCTGCCCCGTACAGTTGTACTGCTCACAGATCGCCTGATAGCTCAGTCGGGCATTTTCCTCCATGAGCTTCTTGCGCTTTTCCGTATCACGCTTGATGTTCTTGGAGAGCTGTTCGATCTTGCGATCATTCTCAGCGATCTTTTCAGAATATACCGCCACGCTTATCACCTCACCTTCGTTTTTGTTTTTTCCATGTTCCATAAGCCGAAGCTCTGAAATCTCCTTTTCATACTCCAATTATAGCGCGCAATTCCATAAAAAATCTATTCGCATACCAGACAAACTTTTCTTAACACCGCCCGAAATCGGAGCGATTGAATTTTCAGAAACGTGCAGTTATGAGGGGGTTACGATACCCTGAGTGCATAGAAACCCGCAACTGTCATTTTGACGAATACCCATTTTTCGATTCATTG
>JAFWVK010000032.1 GCA_017518255.1 Oscillospiraceae bacterium | reverse complement strand
AATTGTGATTATCGCTTCCGCCGAATGTGGAACGCAGCGTACCGGAAAGCCCAAGTGCTGCACAGGCTCGCTGAAATCTGCTGACAACCGGTGCATTGTCCGGCACACGATATGCGCGAAGGACCTCTTGGGTCTCCATTTCAAACGATGCACCGAAGCGTTCCGCAGCATCCACAAAGGAACGATTGATGATCTCGATCCATTGCAGCGCCTTTTCATGAGAAAAGCTTCTGACCTCACCGATGCAGACACATTGCTCCGGAACAATGTTTTTGGCAGTACCGCCGGTGATCGTTCCGATATTGCATGTCGTTTCTTCATCCGCCTGCCCCTGCGGAATGTGAACAATTGCTTCTGCCGCAGCCGCAATCGCATGCACGCCTTTTTCCGGCGCAAATCCAGCATGAGATGCCCTGCCGTTCACAGTCACGCGAAACGAAATCAGCGACGGCGCACGCACAGCTGCACTTCCGACTTCGCCGCTCATATCCAGCACATATGCTTCTTTTGCCCGGATACGGTTAAAATCGAATACGCCGCTTCCCTGAATGTAAATCTCCTCTGCTACCGGAAACAGTATCTCAATATCACGGTGCGGCTGGCCGGATTCCCGTACACTGCGGATGCCTTCCAGTATTTCCGCAAGTCCCGCTGCATCATCCGCACCAAGCACCGTTGTTCCGTCAGAGGTAAAAATACCGTCTTCATGCAGAATCGGTTTCTTATTCCGCCCCGGCTTTACGGTATCCATATGCGCAGAAAACAAGAGCGGTTCACCGGGGATTGAACCTTTCAGAAAGCCGTACAGGTTTCCGGCATTTCCGCCGAGCTTTTCTCCGGCTTTATCTTCAACAACAGAAAAACCGAGTTCCTGCAATTTCTTCGTGAGCAGATCAGCCGTTCTGCGTTCGTCCAGACTTTCGGAACTGACGGCGGTCAGCTCCAGAAAATCCTGTGTCAGCCGTTCCTGCGAAATCATAGGCGTCATCAAAATCCCTCCATCATGATACTTTCCATCAGTATATCACAGATTCGTCTGAAAGGCAATCTGTTTGACAGAAAAGCCTTTACAAAAAGCAGCACATTTTGATATAGCCTGAAATTATCGCGGGCAATCCGCTTTTTGCATTGGACAAACTGCCGTTTCTGTGGTATAATCAAAGCATACCAAACGAAAGGAACTGTACAAATGATGGCATTTCAGATCGCCGAACAGTACATTGTACGCTCAGTACCCATTTGTACAGAGCGAATGTGGAGCGCCGGACGATGTTGATACGACTGTGCGAATCCCATAGAATACCTCCTGAATCATTTTTGCTGCGAATCATCCGATGTCACAGACGGTTCCATTCGCCTCCGGTGACATTCCCTCACTTCATCTGAGATCCGCCTGAGCCTCCGACCGGTTCTGGCGGATCTTGATTTTTGCACGGCGATCAGGAAATCGCAATAGATGAAACCTATAGCCTGCTAACGGCATTCTCTTTGCGACCAAGCAGCTTGACGGCGGCGCATGGATCCCTTTCCCGATGACGCAGGTCATCGCCTACCGCAACGGACAGGAGGTATACCGCGGCGACCGGCACAAGGGCGTTTTTGTACCGCCGCTGGACTATATTACCGTCAGCGATGCGATGTATATATGAAAAACAGACCGGTTTTCACGCCGGTCTGTTACTTTTATATGAGGAATTCAGTCTGAAGCTGTGCTGCGCATTCTTTGCGGCTTCTTCCGACCGCCTGCCATACGATCTCACCGTTTTCATCGGCAACATTCAGGAACACGCCGTCACACTGTCCCCAACCGTACAGAATATATCGCTGCCCGTTCATCTCAAAGCTGCATTCCTCGCCGGATTCCGCACAGCGGACCAGTTCCTCTGTCATTGTCTGCATAGATCTTTCACGACCTCTCCTGCAATAATCAGCCCGACGACCGACGGCACAAACGCCGTGCTGCCCGGAATATCGCGGCGCTCGGTGCATTTATGCTGTGCGCCCGGCGGACAGATACAGTGCGTGCGGCATGAGATCGACATATCCTCAATCGGGCGTGTCGGCACTTCTTCTGAATACACGACTTTGAGCTTTTTGATCCTGCGCTTGCGGCATTCAATGCGCATAACTTTAGCCAGCGGGCAGACTTTTGTTTTATAGATATCCGCAACACGGAATGCTGTCGGATCGAGCTTGTTGCCCGCGCCCATGCTGCTGATGATCGGGATATGCAGCTCGTTCGCTTTCATCACAAGCGCCAGCTTTGCAGTAACTGTATCAACCGCATCGACAATGTAATCATACTCCGCAAACGGAAATTCATCTGCATTATCGGGCAGAAAAAAACATTTGTGAATCCGGATATCCGCATCGGGATTGATCTCTCTGATGCGCTCCGCCATGACCTCTGCCTTATACTGCCCGACCGTTTTCCGAGTTGCGATGATCTGCCGGTTCAGGTTTGTCAGGCAGACTTTATCATCGTCGATCAGGTCAAATGCGCCGATGCCGCTGCGGACAAGCGCCTCGCAGACATAGCCGCCGACACCGCCGATGCCGAATACCGCAACACGCGATT
>JAFWVK010000031.1 GCA_017518255.1 Oscillospiraceae bacterium | reverse complement strand
GCCTGCGGGCAGCGACCAGAGGCTCCGCCTCTGGACTCCGCGACCTTTTTGAAAAAAGGTCGATCAAAAACTTCAATGATAATCCTATCGAGGTTTCTCTCTTTATGCGTTAGTAATATTTTATTTCATCAGAAAGAAGTTCCTCATAATCATCGGGATGCTCCAGAATTTTTCCGATGCCTTCTGCTACGCAGTCCAGCGGGAATTCCGCGACGTAAACCGGCATTCCGGTTTCGCGGTTAATCAGCTTATCCATTCCGCGCAGCAATGCACTGCCGCCTGTCAGCGTAATACCCTGCTCGATGACATCCGCAGAGAGTTCGGGGGGAGTGTGCGCCAGTGTTTCACGGATTGCATCCATTACCTCATTCAGCGGTTCCGCCATTGCTTCGCGCACTTCATCCGATGTAATTGTGATATTTTCCGGCAATCCGTTGAGGAGGTTTCTGCCGCGCACTTCCATTTCGCTGACAGTCGGCTCCGGGAATGCGGAACCGATTCCGAGCTTGACAGCTTCGGCAGTCCGTTCACCGATCAGCAGACTGTATTTTTTCCGGATATAATTCACAATTGCGGAGTCAAATGCATTTCCGGCTGTCCGGACCACGCGGGAGGAGACAATGCCGCCCATGGAAATCACAGCGACTTCACTGGTGCCGCCGCCGATATCTACGACCATATTTCCTGCCGGTTCCAGTACGGAAAGACCTGCGCCGAGTGCTGCTGCAAGTGTTCCCTGTACAAGCTGCACGGGACGTGCGCCGGCTTTTTCCGCAGCTTCCTTGACAGCGCGGCGCTCAACCGCCGTCACGCCGGAGGGAACAGAAATCACAACGCGCGCTTTGGTAAAAGGGGTACCGCGGAGCGATTTCTTAATCAGCTCCTGAAGCATGGTCGCGGCAATGTCAAAATCTGCGATTACGCCGTCCCGCAGCGGATGCACGGCAATGACCGAGCCGGGTGTTCTGCCGATGATTTCTTTTGCTTCTTTGCCGACAGAGCTTGCCTGATCGGTTCTGGTATTGACGGCAACCACAGAGGGTTCCCGCATGATAATGCCCTTGCTCCGGGCATAAATCAGGGTATTCTCCGTACCCAGATCAATTCCGATATATCTGGTAAACATAGTGGTTCTGTGCTCCTTTTGTTTGTATTCCGCTGTTCTTTTTCTTTTTTTCCCGTATCGGGAGTTGTTTCTTTTATTTTACCACAAATCTTTCTCCCGGACAATGCTTTTTGCGGCAGAGAGCAATTTTCAGCGTTTTAGCTAAATTTCCCATATCTTCTAAGGCGATTCTGCACAGGTGCAGCTTTCTGCGTACAAAAGCAGCAGCTTCGGTTTTCCGAAGCTGCTGCCATTTTTACCTTATTCACCTGTCGGGAGGCCGCCCTGATCGTAGAACAGCTTTTCTGCTGCCAGTGCGCAGCCGGCAAGGAAAGCATGGTCTCCGTCAATGGGGCTGTAAATAATGCGAATGCTGCCGCTTTTTTCACAGAATGAATCCAGCTTTGCCTGAAGGAATTTCTTTGCTTTCTCGGAAGGGCGGAAATGCTGCATAATCACAGTGGTTGTGCGGTGACCAATGCTGAGATTGTGAATCAGAACCGCCGTCATGACGAGCTGCCGTTCGAGAATGTCATATATTCGCGGATCTTTGTTGTCAAAGGCGTTGTTGAGCTCGTCTATGCTCAGCTTTTTTCCGCAGATTTTCGCGACTTTCTGATCGACCGCGTCACGGATCATCTCGGCATGAACCGAACCGTCGGGATATCCTTTTGCTTTGGCGCCGTTGGGATTGATGACAATCCGGTCAACCAATGCGGTGTTGGCAAAAACTCCGCCGACGAGCATGTTATCCGTGACAGTTGCAAAGTGGTAGTTTTGACCGGTGTAGAGGAGCAGCTGATTGGCGGTGCTGCTGGTTCCGCAGGGGATATTCGCCATCGCGTACAGGCTGACAGCGTTTGCGGCACAGACCGGAATGCTCAGCTCCATTTCCAGCATATACGTGAGCTTTGAAAAATGAACCTGATGATCCTGGTTTTCCTCGGCACGAAGCTGAGACCATCTGGAGGGGATCACGCCGACACCGAGGCCGAGAATCTGCTTGCCGGAAAGCCCGGCTTTTTTGATGAGCTTCTTGCAGGATTTCACAATAAACGCGATGATTTCATCTGCTTCCGTATCGTCGGTCAGCGGCATCATCTCATAATACTGTGCCTCAAGCGGCAGATTCGAGATACCGACGCTGACAAAATCCTCTTCAATGACGGCGCCGAGCGGATACCGGTATGTCGGGTTGATTCGGATCATGGTTTTTTTTCTGCCTTTTTTCGGCGGCTCATCGGCAGAAACAGGCAGAGGTGTATTCAGATCTTCAAGAATATTCTGATTAATCATCTGATTGGTAATGATGGTGACCGCAGCTCTTGTCAGAGACAGTTTTGAGGCGATATCCACGCGGGCGAGTGTGCCTGCCTGCCGGATGGCGAGCAGAATTTGTCTGCGGTTTCTTCGTTTCAGATCAAGTTTACTGATTCCTTTCGTATCCATATATGTCCACTCCTTTGTCAGTTTATAAAAGGTACAGCTTTGTTCACGAAAATAATTACTTTTCGATTATATTTATTATAAATAATACAGATGAACAAACTGTGAAAGCTGCGTGAATGTTCTGTTAAAAAGCCCGGATTTGACAAAATAGATGCACGCAGATAAACGGATTTTCTTGTTTTACAAGATGATTTAACCATCAGTCAGCGATACGGGAAGAATTCGCAGAGCAGAACGGGCAGACAGTAGACCAGCAGCAGGATTCCGCAGAAAGCAGCCTGCATCAGCACGGCTGCAGCGCGGCAGAGTGTGCGGGATGCGAGCAGCCGTTTCCGCATAAAGAGCCAGAGCAGGGCAAGGAGCAGACCGCCCGCGCAGACAGCCAGTCCGGCGCGGAGCCCCTGCACATGGAATATCAGTTCAACCTTGCTGCTGCCGGCAGGAATCTGCACGGCTGTCTGGCAGGAGTTGACCCGGAAAACCGGAACGGTTTTCCCGTTTACCTTTGCCGTGAAGCCTTCGTCATAGGCGACAGACATAATCAGAGTTTTCGGCGCATCGGTCTGACACTGTGCCGTATAGGTTCCGTCGCGGTAGGAGAGATCGGTGCCTTTGACAGTCAGAACGCCGGTTTTGACGGCATCCAGATCCAGTCCGAACACACCGAAGCTTTCGCAGGTGAAATTGTGATGAACCTCTGCCTTGACTGTGACGGTGCTGCCTTCGGCTTCCGTCAGAAACAGGAGCCCGTTGTGCTGCTTTTCGGGGTATTTGGTATCAATCACTCTGCCGTTGCAGGATACCGTAACAGACTGATACCGCGGGGTCCAAAGCTCTGTTCCGGTCTGCGAAAAGAGGTCGAAGTACAATGCCTGGTGTGCCTGAACCGGAATGCTCCAGGTGATTTTCCCGTCCTGCTCCGTTGTCCGGCTGCATGTTACGGTTCCGTCGGCATTCTCTGTCAGCGTGACATTTTCGAGCTGATCCGGCTGATAGAGCACAACGGCATCCTTTTGTCCAAGCATGGTTTCCGCGAGATGCCGCTGCACCTCCGCACGGCTGCCTGCGGGCAGCTCTGCCAATGCTTCCGGTGCCGCGTCCGAATAGAGGGCGGCAGGAAGCGCAAGCTTCGATTCCGCGGCAGAGAATCCGAACTGCCGGTCTGACCAGATTTTCTCTGTCCATGACGGAAAATCGTTTGACTGTCCGAGCTGGTAGCGGACATTCCAGAGAAGATCGGACAGCAGTGTTCCGCCGGCAGAGGAAACCTCCATCCAGTAGGAGCTGTATCCGAAGCGCTTGACGCCCGAAAGATAATCTTCACGTGTCAGAGATGTATAGTGTGCCATAGTCGGAACACCGAGCGCACCGATCATATTCGCATGTGTATATTTTTTCGTCATCTTCACGCGGGAGAGCCCGTCTTGCTCCGGGAAAGCCTCCTCTGCCGCCGCAGTCTGAAAAAACAGTTTGTCCTCATTGGCGTTTTCGCCCGGATAGACATCAAAATATACGGCAAATTCCGTTACGAACAGAATTGTGCAGGCAAGCGCGCAGAGATATTTGTGCAGGAAGCCTTTTTTGTGCAGGAAAATCACTGTGCCGTAGCAGAAAGCAAACAGGAATGCGAGCAGCAAAATAATTCTGCCGTTCGGAATGCTGAACCAGAGTGTGTGCGAGTAGGATGTGAGCTGATTCCGGATTTTCATGTGCATCAGAATGCAGACGGTCAGCATCAGGGCGACCGGAAGAACCGTTCCGGCAATGCCGACCGGAATCCGGAAACGCTTTTCCGGCAGCGGCGAGCCGCCCTTTTTTTCAGAGAGCAGCCGCGCTGCAAGCGTCAGCATCAGCAGAACCGGAATCATGCCCCAGCGCATCGGAAAAGCCTGATAGCTTCCGGTGTGCCACATTTTGTTGACCGGATTCAGCAGGATTGCGGCGAAAAGCAGGATGAACAGTCCCAGATCCCGCTTGCCGGTTCCGGTTTTCAGATGCCTGCGCATAAACAGCGCAGGCAGAACGGCAATGCCCAGTCCCGTACAGGAAATCAGGCAGAATTTGTCATAGAAATGCAGGAGCAGTTCGCCTTTCCGCAGGCTTTCCAGCAGGCTTTCGCTGCGTGCGGAATGCATGACCTGAAGGAAACAGGGAATCCAGACAAACGCAGTCACGGAAGCTGCAAGGATGCTTGCAACCCAAAAGCGGAATGAAACCCTGCCGCGCCGTTCCTTCGGGACGGTGAACCGGACGGACAGAATCATATAGATCAGCACGAACAGAACGACCATGTAGCAGAGATAGAAGCACAGAAGCATGGTCGCGCAAAGGCAGAAGAAATAAGGCAGTGCGTTCTCTTTTTTCAGAAGAACCTGCATGGAAATCAGAATCAGCGGAATCATTGCCATGACATCCAGCCACATCAGATTCTGATAATACAGCAGACCGTAGCCGCAGCAGCCGTACATTGCGCCGAGCAGAATCTGCATTCCCGCATTCAGGTTCGGGACACGGTATTTCAGCCAGAGCGATGCCGTTCCGGCGGCTGCCGAGAGCTTCAGAATGACGAGCAGCCCGACAAGCCGGTCTGCTGCCGTGTTTGTAAGGAGGACGAGAAAGGAAAGCGGATTGCTCAGAAAAAAGAAAAAGATGCCATAATACTGCATCCCGCCTGCATCCAGAACCGTGTAGCGGACAGAACCGCCGTTCAGAAGTATTTTCCGCAGCTGAACCAGCAGCGGAACCGCCTGCTGTTCCATATCGCACCAGACGATTGTATTGTTTCCGCACGGATATATTTGATACCGTCCGAAAAATATCAGGTAAAGGAAAAAGGTCAGTGCGCCCGTCAGGAGGGGAACCCCCGCCCGGCGGATCAATCTGTGATTCATGTCATCAATCCTTTATAATATTGTATTTACAGCATTTATTATACTGCAAGCGGGAGGAAAATGCAAGTGCTTTATGAAATCTTTAACTTTGTTTTCCTAAACGGGATTCTGCATGAAAAAGCACCGGCAGATACCCGGCTGCCGGCGCGAAACATTACCGTTCGGATTGTGAGTCGGAAAGCTGGTCGATAAAGAGGTCAGCTTTTCCCTTGTTTCGTTCGGTGAGGGTGCGGTACTGCCGTAAAAGCCGGCGTTCGTCTGCGCAGATGCCGTCTTCGGAGCCGCTCTGCCGGAGGTCGGTTCTGCCGGCGAGATAATCAAGGCTGATTCCGTAATAGTCGGCAAGCTGAATCGCACGTGAAAAGGGAAGCTCCCGCTCGCCTTTTTCGTATTTCCCGTAATACTGTGCGGTCGTGCCGAGATATTCGGCAAGCTCTGTCTGCGTTTTGTCGGCATCCTCCCGCAGATCCCTGATTCGTTGATACAGCGGCATAGTTCCCCCTCCTTTTTGAAAATTTTATCATAAATGATTGAAAAGCATTGACAAATCAATCTAAATAGACTATAATATTATTGGCGACAATCACATTAGATTATATCCAAATCAAAAAGGAGGAGTTCATATGTTTAAGCACCCCGGAAACTCACTTATCAAGCTCGGACAAATCATTTTTTTATTTACGGCTATGATATTTGCAGTGGTTGGTTATTGGATTGGTTGTGGAATAAACAGTGATACCGGCACAGGGGTTACTTTTGCGTTAATCGGTTTAGCGATCGGTTTAGTGGTCGGTTGGCTCATCAGTATTATTCTGGTTGCTTTCGGTGAGTTGGTTGAAAACTCAACAATGATTCGTGAAATGATGTATGCGCAATACTGCATGAATCGCAACGGTTCGCCGCAGATGCAGCAGACGGCACCGCAGCCCGACAGCGTTTCGGTGCCGAATCAGTCTGGCGGAACCTTTTCTGTAAAATACTGTGAAAAATGCGGCGCTCCGCTGGACGAAAGCAGAGTATGCGGTCAATGCGGCTGCCGGAACTGAAATACACCCAAGCATCAGCAAGGCTCCGCGCCGCACTCACATTGTATAGAATAACCGGAATTCAACAGGAATTCCGGCTTTTTTTCTCTCATGAGAAACAGCACCGCAATGCCGGATTCCGGCAGATTCCCTCTTTACATTTCCATTTTAATATGTTATAATGAGGGATAACAAACAGATACCAAAGCCGACAGCTTTCCTGCCGGAAAAACATGGGAGGCATAGTTCCTATGGGCAAAATCATCGCAGTTGCGAACCAAAAGGGCGGTGTCGGAAAATCGACAACCGTTGTCAGTCTCGGCGCATATCTCGGTATGCGCGGCAAAAAAGTGCTGTGCATCGACACCGATTCGCAGGGCAATACCACAACCGGTTTCGGCGTTGCCAAAAAGGGGCTTTCCTGCTCCTGCTATGAGGTTCTGATCGGAAAAGCCCGCATTCAGGATGCCATCGTCGAAACAGAATTCGAGAATATCAGTCTGCTGCCGGCAGTGTCGGCGCTTGCAGGTGCGGAAATCGACCTGATTGAGGTCGAAAACCGCGTGCAGCGCCTGAAAATGGCACTGATGACCTGCCGGATGTCCTATGATTATATCCTGATCGACTGCCCGCCGTCGCTGAGCCTTGTCACACTGAACAGCCTTGTCGCGGCGGATTCCGTGCTGATTCCGATGACTGCGGAATACCTTTCTCTCGAAGGTCTTTCACAGCTCTACGAAACTGTCAGGATTGTCAAGTCCAAGTATAACGCCGGACTGGAAATACAGGGCATCCTGTTTACAATGTTTGACCCGCGGCTGAATCTCTCGGTTCAGGTCGTTGAAGAAGTGGAAAAATATTTTCCGGGCAAGGTCTTTCAAACCAAAATCCCGCGGAATGTCCGCCTTTCGGAAGCACCGAGCCACGGGAAACCCGTCTTTTATTACGACCGCTCCTCCAAGGGCTCCGAGGCATATGAAATGCTCGGTCATGAGCTGCTCGGCGAACCGCTGGAGCCGGACAGAAAACCCAGACGCTTTATTTTCAGCCGGAGATGATGACGGCACTAAAAATCTAACAGAAAGCAGGCAGAGATATGGCAAGAGGCGGACTCGGTCCGGGAAGCGGACTCAGCTCCCTGTTTGAGCAGAATGCCGCGGATCCGGCAAGCGGTGTGCAGACACTCCGGATTACCGAAATCGAACAAAACCGCGCCCAGCCCCGCAAGCGCTTTGACGACGAGGCGCTGACAGAGCTTGCGGAATCCATTCAGGCGCACGGTATGCTTCAGCCGATTGTAGTCAGACCGATCGGCGAAAAGCGCTATCAGATCGTTGCGGGAGAGCGCCGCTGGCGCGCAGCAAAGCGCATCGGACTCTCTGAGGTTCCGGTCATCATCCGTGAGATGAGCGATGCGGAAGCAAGCCAGATCGCAATGATCGAAAACCTTCAGCGTGAGAATCTCAGCCCGATTGAAGAAGCAAAGGGCTATCAGGCTTTGATGCAGCAGTTCCATATGACGCAGGAGGAGATAGCCAAAACCGTCGGGCGCTCCCGTCCGGCTGTCGCAAACAGCCTCCGGCTGCTGAATCTGCCTGTGCTGGTGCAGGAATATCTGGAAAAGGGACAGATTTCCGTCGGACATGCCAAGGCGCTCGCCGCCATTAAGGACGAACAGCTCCTGCTGCAATGCGCCGCGAGAGCTGCCGCCGATAAAATCACGGTTCGCGAAATCGAAGCCATAGCGCAGCGGCAGAATGCCGAACCGAAGTCCGCTGCCGCAGAAGTCCGGAAGACACCCGACCAAATCTATTACGAGGAAATGGAAATCAGCCTCGGAAACCATCTGGGACGGAAGGTTCAGGTTCAGACCGGTAAGAAAAAGGGTACGCTAACCCTTGAATTTTACAGCAAAGAGGATTTGCAGGCGCTTTGTCAGATTCTGACAAAGGAAGAAAATCAGTGAAGACGGAGGAATGTGAAATGATCGAGAATGCAAACAAATTTCAGAAGGAAGGCTTGACCTTCGACGATGTGCTGCTGATTCCCGGTGAGTCGGATGTTACCCCGAATCAGATCCGTCTTGCAACAAGACTTGCAGGAGACATTCAGCTGAACACTCCGATTATGACCTCGGCAATGGATACGGTCACCGAATCCAAAATGGCAATCGCAATTGCCCGCGAAGGCGGCATCGGCATCATTCACAAGAATATGACCGTTGAACAGCAGTGCGATGAGGTCGATAAGGTCAAGCGCTCGGAAAACGGCGTCATTGTCAATCCGTTCGCACTGACGGAAGACCGCTTTGTCTACGATGCAGACGAGCTGATGGGCAAATACAAGATTTCCGGCGTTCCGATTGTCGATAAGGAAGGTCATCTGGTCGGTATCATCACAAACCGCGACATGCGCTTCCTGACTGATTTCAGCACCAGAATCAGTGAGGTCATGACGAAGGACAATCTCGTGACCGCGCCCGTCGGCACAACGCTCACCGAAGCACAGGAAATCCTGCGGTCGCATAAAATCGAAAAGCTCCCGATCGTGGACGAAAAAGGCATTCTCCGCGGACTGATTACCATTAAAGATATTGAAAAATCCGTCAAGTATCCGAATTCCGCGCGTGATGCCGGCGGCAGACTTCTCTGCGGCGCTGCAATCGGCGTGACAAAGGATGTGCTGGAGCGTGCCGGACATCTGATTGACGCAAAGGCTGATGTTCTGGTTCTGGACAGCGCACACGGACACAGCGCGAACATTATCCGGACACTGAAAGAAATCAAGGCTGCATTCCCGAACACACCGGTGATTGCGGGCAATATCGCAACGGCTGAGGGCGCAGAGGCGCTGATTCAGGCGGGCGCTGATGCAATCAAGGTCGGTATCGGACCCGGTTCAATCTGCACAACCCGCGTTGTCGCCGGTATCGGTGTACCGCAGATCACGGCAATTTATGATGCGGCATGTGTCGCGGAAAAGCACAATATTCCCGTTATCGCGGACGGCGGCATCAAGTATTCCGGCGATATTGTCAAGGCACTGGCTGCCGGCGCGAGCGTGGTTATGCTCGGAAGTCTCTTTGCCGGCTGTGACGAAGCGCCCGGCGCAACGGAAATCTATCAGGGCAGACAGTTCAAGGTTTACCGCGGCATGGGCTCGCTCGGTGCAATGGAGGCAGGCTCCAAGGACCGTTACTTCCAGGAGGGCGCAAAGAAGCTTGTTCCGGAAGGCGTCGAGGGCAGAGTGCCGTATAAGGGATTGGTTGCAGAAACGGTATTCCAGCTCTGCGGCGGCATCCGCTCCGGTATGGGTTACTGCGGCTGCGTGGATATCCCGACACTGCACGAACGTGCAAAATTTGTCCGGATTACCGGCGCAGGTCTCAAGGAAAGCCACCCGCACGATATCTACATCACCAAGGAAGCACCGAACTATTCGGTTCAGATCTGATCGGAATGATCCCCGCACACCGTCCGGAAACGGTGTGCGGGGTATCTTTTTCATAAAACGGGCTCAGAGCAGGAAACGGTTTTGTCCACCGAATGACGGAATTGTGAGTTGACGCCGGTCGGTTTCGTTTATATAATAGAATTGAGAATCTGCACGACTCTGCATCAGAGGAGCTGCTGCATTCCGAATCAAAGGTCAAAACCGGACTTCCCCTTCCGTCCGGCTGCACAGAAAAGGAGAGAACTCCATGAAACACAGAAAAACAGCAGCCTTTCTGCTGAGCAGCGCAATGCTTCTTTCCGGATGCCGCCTGCCGGCGTCCGCAGAGGGAACCATGCGCGACATTTCAACACTGGAACTGGTGCGCGATATGGGCATCGGCATTAACCTCGGCAACACATTTGAAGCCTGCGGCGACTGGATTAACAACAGCAGCCCGCAGAACTACGAAGTCGCATGGGGCAGTCCCGTTGTTACAAAGGAAATGATCGAGGGCATTGCAAAGGAAGGCTTCGGCGTCCTGCGGATTCCCGTCGCATGGTCAAATATGATGGCGCAGGACGGAACCTATACGATTAACAGTCAGTATGACGCCCGCATTCACGAGGTTGTAGACTGGACCGTTCAGAGCGGCATGTATGCGATTATCAATATTCACTGGGACGGCGGCTGGGTCAACAAATTTCCGGAAAACAAGCAGGAGAGCATGAAGCGCTTTACACATATGTGGGAGCAGATTGCAAACAGCTTCAAAAATTACAGCGACTATCTGGTTTTTGAGGCGCAGAATGAAGAGCTTGGCTGGGAAACAATCTGGAATCCCTGGGGCGGTACAAACGGCAAGGCGGAGTCCTATGCGCTCTGCAACGAAATCAATCAGGCGTTTGTCGATACCGTCCGGAATACCGGCGGCAACAACGCAAAGCGGCATCTGCTGATTTCCGGCTACAACACCGGAATTGACCGCACCTGCGACGATCTCTTCAAAATGCCGAGCGATCCCGCAAACCGCATGGCAATTTCCGTGCATTATTATTCCCCTGCCGGATTTGCGATTCTGGAGGAGGATGCCGACTGGGGCAAGGCGGTTTCGACATGGGGCAGCGATCAGGACTATGCCTCCCTGCGCAGTGAAATGCAGATGATGAAATCGCACTTCACCGATAAGGGCATTCCGGTAATCATCGGAGAATACGGCTGCCCGACTAAGAATAAGGAACCGGAATCCGTCCGGAGATTTCTTTCGTCTGTTTGCGAGGAAGCCTATAAATGCGGACACTGTCCCGTGATGTGGTCTACACCCGGCGGACATTACGACCGCCAAACCTTCAAAATGGCGGATCAGGAATTGCAGCAGAAGCTCTATGCAATCGGCGGAAAGCCTTTCTCCCCGCAGTCCGGAGAGGAACAGGATACAACGGGCGACGCGAACGGCGACGGAACGGTTGATATCGCAGATGCCGTTCTGATGCAGAAATATCTGCTGACACTGGAAACGCAGATCGGCGAAAAGGCGGACATGAACGGCGATCAGATCATCAGTGCGGCGGATCTCTCCCTGCTCAAAAAGCTCCTCTTTCTGAAAGCCTGAATATGCCAGACAGAAACCGGTAAAACCCTGCTCTCCGTTTTGGAAAGCAGGGTTTTGTGGCTGTATACAAATTTTAAGTACTTGTTTTTGATAAAATTTCCACACAAACATTTTGTGCTGAAAGTGTTTATCCGCAGAAAGGAAGCCCTGCTGCTTGCTTCCGCCGATTGACTTTTCTTTTTCGCCGTGTTATAATTTTTTTACGGACGGATATTATGCATCAAACACGATGCCTCGGAGGAAACTCTCTATGATTCAAAAAAAGATAATTGCAGCTTTTATTTCATTTGCGCTGACATGCGGGGCGGTACGGACGTCGGGTTATGCGTTCGGGCAGCCTCTTGCCGCCGCGGAGATGCAGCAGGCGGGAGCTGCCGAAGTAACGGACAATCCCTGCAACAAACAGAACGATGCGGAGGTTTTTTATGACGGTTCGCGCTGGATACAGCCGCCGGAGTGGAACTGCCCTGCGGTTAATCCAAGAAATTATCAGGGCGGCATTATGCTGTTCTTCGACAAGATCGGTCTTGATCCTGACAAGACTCCGGGGAAAACACAGAGGGTCTATTTCAGTGTCTTCGGGGCATCAGAACCTGTCAGCCTTATTAAACTTCACATTTTTTATGATACCCGTCTGACCGTCAAGGCAAACGCAAAAGGCGAGGCTGTGACGGCAGGAAAAGCTGTGCAGGGCTTTCGTACAGGGTCTGCAACGGTCGAAGAAGGTCAGCTTGCATTTTACGCCTATTCAGATGAGGATGTGCTCCTGCCGAACAGCAGCTTGTTTACCATTGATTTTATTGTTCCGGAAAATGCGGAGCCGGGCGAGGTTTATCCGATCGGCATTTCCTATGTGGATGACGGAATCGTCGCTGATACATTTATCGGTTCGGCGCGGGATGATGCGGGGAAACTTCAGATGACCTACGTATTCACCAATGGGATCTACAACGGATACATCAAAATGATGGGCGAGAAAAAGCCCCCTGCTTATATCATGGGAGACACGGACGGCAACGGCGCCGTTGAGCTGGATGACGCACAGCTTGCGCTTGCTGCATATACCAATCAGCTTGCGCACAAGCCCTCCGGATTGAATGACGAGCAGGAAAAGGCTGCGGACGTCACCGGCGACGGCGAAGTGACCGTTGACGATGCACAGGCAATCCTGCAATACTACACGGAAACCCTCGCGCACAAAGACCCGACATGGGACAAAATCCTGCACCCGGATCAAACATAACAAAACAGGCTCCCTGTTCCCGCAGGGAGCCTCAGTCTGTCTGATGACGGGCTTTCTTTTTTGTCTGCACGGCGCTGCAAACTTTTTGCTTGACTTTCCGCCGAATCCGTGTTATAATAACATGATATATTATGTAGATTGGGGATTTATGCCCGATTTGCCGCATATCCTATCAGCAGAACTGCCGACACTGACATAAAGGAGGGATCCTTTCCTTATGATTTACATTTTTCTTGCAGAAGGCTTTGAGGAAATCGAAGCGCTGACTCCCGCAGACTGCCTGCGCAGAGCCGGCAGAACGGTCAAGACTGTCGGAATCGGCGGCAGCGTCATTGCCGGTTCGCACGGGATCGCCGTGCAGACTGACCTGACCGAAGATGAGGTTCGGCTGGACGACTCGCTGGAGATGGTGATTCTGCCCGGCGGTATGCCCGGCACGCGGAATCTGCAAAAGAACCCGACCGTCCGCAAAGCGATTCAGTTCTGTGCCGATCAAAACCGCCTGCTTGCCGCAATCTGCGCCGCTCCCTCCGTTCTCGGAGAAATGGGACTGCTCAGAGGCAAAACCGCGACCTGTTATCCGGGCTTTGAGCCGGAGCTGACCGGCTGCAATGCAGTTGCAGAACCGGTCTGCCGGGATGGAAATCTCATTACCGGCAGGGGTCCCGGTGCCGCAATGGACTTCGGGCTCGCGCTCGTCGCCGCGCTGAACGGCGAGGTTGCCGCTGAGAAGCTCGCCGGACAAATGGTATACCGCTCATGAACAGGCATCTTTCCGTTACGAATCAGAAAAAAGCACTGCGTGCGGAAATTCTCGGAAAGCGGCGGGAAATGCCGGCTGAACGCAGAGAAGCCGCCGATGCATCCATTACAGCGCAGATTCTGGAACATCCGGATTTCATCCGCGCGAAAACCGTCTTTGCCTATGTCTCGATGCCGCATGAGGTCCGCACCCGCGAGCTGCTTTGCAGAATTCTGGCTGCGGGTAAGGTGCTGGGACTGCCTGTCTGCGATGCCGGAACGCATACGCTGACCTTTTACCGGCTGGATTCGTGCGATGAACTGACCGAAGGAAAATACCGTATTCCGGTTCCGCCGGTCTCGGAGGAGCGCCTGCTGACACCGGACGCGGATACGCTGGTTCTTGTGCCGATGCTTGCGTTTGATGATGACGGCTACCGGCTCGGTGCTGGCGGCGGATATTACGACCGCTTCCTTGCCGCATACGGTCACTGTGTCCGGATTATCGGAATCTGTTATGCGGAAAACAGAATTGCGCATTTGCCGCATGATGCATACGATCAAAAAATTCCCTGCTGCATCACGGAACAAAAACAGGAGGAACGTTATGGCTGACGATCTGAAGCCGATCAATGACAGCGAAACACAAAATGAAGGCAGCGAAGCTGCCGGTACAACCGATTCTGCCGAAGTGCAGGATGCAACGGAACAGGCTGTAACAGAGCCGGACGACCTGCAAAGCGAAACCGGAACGGATGATGCGGAGCAGGAGCCGGCAGACCCGGATTCCGAACCGGCGGATATTTTCTCCGAAATGTGGGGAGATGAGCCGGGAGATGCGGATGCCGGAGCCGAGGGTGCAGAACCGGAGGTGAATCCGGCAGCCGCCGCAAGGCAAAAAACTGCACCGCGTCCGCAGAAAAAAAAGCCGCTGACAAAGACAAGAAAAAAGCCCGTGCGCAGCATGGAGGATGAACTGAAAGACCTCGAAGAAGAAGAAAAGCAGTTCGATGATTGGGGCAGACCGATCCGGAAAAAGAAACGGCGCAAAAAAACGCGCAAACTTTCCTGTACACTTGTCCTGCTGACGCTGATTCTGGCGCTGTCCTCAGTGCTTTCCGTCGCGATTCTTGCAGTTGCAAAGGAAATGTACGGTATCGACAAGGATATTCAGGAGAAAATTGTTGTCATTCCGCAGGGTGCCGGCACTGCCGAAATAGCAAAGCAGCTGGAGGAGGAGAAGCTCATCAGTCTGCCGCGTGTATTCCGGCTTGTCTCCCGTATGAACAAAAAGGACGGTCAGTATATCGCCGGCGAACATGTTCTCAGTGCTTCAATGAGCTACGAAGCTATGATTGAGGAGCTGTGCTATAACCATGTTGACGAGCGTGAATATGTGCGTGTGACATTCCGGGAGGGCATCACCCTTCTGGATGCTGCAAAGATGCTTCAGGAAAATGAAGTCTGCGATGCAGAGCAGTTCCTCTTCTACTTTAATGCAGGCGGATACGGTTTCCGGTTCGAGGAGTATCTGCCGGAGACAACAACCAACTCGCTGAAATTCCAGCGCATGGAGGGTTACTGCTTCCCGGATACGTATGAGTTCTATGTCGGTGAGGATCCGAACATTGTTGCACAGAAAATCTATGCGAACTTTGATTCCAAGCTGACTGACGGCGATTACCGGAAAATGGAGGAACTGAACATGACGCTTGACGAGGTCATCACACTGGCGTCGATTGTGCAGGGTGAGGCACCGTTCCCGGATTCGATGAGAATGGTTTCTTCGGTTTTCCATAACCGTCTGAACAACAAAGCGATGTTCACAAAGCTTCAGTCCGACCCGACCAAGAAATATGCGAATGAAGTCATTGCGCCGAACCTCGAAATCTCCAATGAACTGATGCTGACGGCGTACAACACCTACGAAGGTCAGGGACTTCCGCCCGGAGCCATCAACAACCCCGGAAGGGATGCGATTGAGGCAACGCTTTATCCGGACGATACGCCGTACTACTACTTCAACGCCAATATCAACACCAAGCAGATTTACTATTCGATCACGTATGATGAGCATCTGCGTCATCTCGCAGAGGTTGAGCAGCAGTACAAAGAGGCTGAGGCTGCTGCAAACGGCGAAACGGTCAACTGATATGAAAAAGCCCGAACTTCTGAGTCCGGCAGGCGATGCCGAATGCCTGACTGCCGCGCTGCAATACGGCGCGGATGCGGTCTATGTCGGTGCAAAGGAATACGGTATGCGCGCGGCGGCGAAAAACTTTGATTTTGATTCGCTGCGCGAAGCCGCTGCCCGCGCACACAAACAAGGCGTGAAGGTCTACCTGACCGCGAATATTCTTCCGCGGAATGCGGAAACAGAAGCATATCCGGCGTTTTTGGAACAAATCCGGTCGTGCGGCATTGACGCAGTCATTGCCGCCGATTTCGGTTTCATCACCATGACGCGGAAATATGCACCGGAAATCGCCGTTCATGCCTCGACGCAGACCGGTATTGTCAACTATCAGACCGCGAATGCCCTGTATGATCTCGGCGTTTCCCGCATTGTGCTCGCAAGGGAGCTTTCCATAGAGGAAATTGCGGAAATCCGCGCAAAAACGCCGAAGGAACTCGAAATCGAAATGTTCGTACACGGCGCGATGTGCATGAGCGTTTCCGGCCGCTGCCTGCTCTCGGAATATATGACGGGACGCGATGCCAACCGCGGCGCCTGTGCGCAGTCCTGCCGCTGGAAATATGCGCTCATGGAGGAAAAAAGACCGGGGCAGTATTTCCCGGTGGACGAGGATTCCGACGGCAGCTATATCCTGAATGCAAAGGATCTCTGCCTGATGCCGTATCTGAAAGAGCTTGCGGAGGCGGGCGTCGATTCCGTCAAAATCGAAGGGCGCGCAAAGGCGGCGTATTATGTCGCCGGTGTAACCAACGCCTACCGCATGGCGCTCGACTGCATGTTTGATGCCCCGCCGCGCGATGTACCCAAATGGGTCATGAACGAGCTCAATAACGTCAGCCACCGCCCGTATACGGTCGGGTTTGCATTCGGGCAGCGAAAGGATCTCATCTGGCATGAGCGGAACGGCTATATCCGCGACTATGAGGTCGTCGGCATTGTGCAGCGTACCGAAAACGGCAGAATCTTTGTCAGTCAGCGCAACCGCTTCTTCGCCGGCGATACCGTCGAGATTCTGATGCCGCAGAAAGAGCCGCCGGTTCTGATTGTTACCGATCTGCGGAACGGTGAGGGCGAGCCGATTGATGCCGCGAACCATGCCGTCATGGACTGCTCCTTCCTCTGTGATTTTGATGTGCCGGAGGGCGCGTTTGTGCGGAAACGGACAACGGAATAAGGAACGTGAGGCGCAATGTACGAAAAAGACGGCATGACCTTCCTCAGTGAAGATGAATATCGGTTGGAATACCGTGAAGTACAGGAGCGGCGCCGGCAGAGGCATAGAGCGTCAGAGAATGTCAAGCACCGCATCTGAATCTGCACCTGCCGAATCGCTTTCCCCGTAATCCCGAAAACAGAATTCCAAAGGGACACTGTCCCTTTGGCGCAGTTTGGGCGCGCAGCCCATTATCAATCCGCCGGAGGCACATCATATGAACCTCTTTGAACAAATTGAACCGCTGCTGCTCAAAGTGCAGAAGCCCGCACGGTACATCGGCGGGGAAATGGGCAGCATCATCAAGGACAAATCGCAGATAAAGGCGCGGTTTGCCTTCTGCTTTCCCGACCGCTACGACGTCGGCATGAGCAATCTCGGCATGAAGATTCTGTATTCCTGCATCAACAAGCGTCCGGAATACTGGTGCGAGCGCGTCTTTGCGCCGGACACCGACTTTGAGGCGCTGATGCGGGAGCATCATCTGCCGCTCTATGCGCTCGAAAGTCTGGAACCGGTCAAAGACTTTGACTTCATCGGCTTTACGCTCGGTTATGAGCTGTGCTATACGAATATTCCGAATCTGCTGGATTTGGCAGGCGTGCCGGTCTGGCAGAAGGACCGCGGCGAGAGCATTGCACCGATTGTCTGTGCGGGCGGCTCCTGCGTCTGCAATCCGGAGCCGATTGCGGATTTCTTTGACCTGTTTTTCCTCGGAGAGGGTGAGGAACTCGATCTTGAGGTTATGGATTTATACGTAAAAATGCGCGATGCCGGCGCGACCCGCTCGGAGTTTCTGCGGGCGGCGGCACAGATTGAGGGCGTCTATGTCCCTTCGCTGTACCGCGTGACCTATAAGGAGGACGGAACCGTAGATGCCGTCACGCCGGAGGAGGGGATTCCGGCGACCGTCCGCAAGCGGATTATTTCGGATTTTGATGCGGTCGAGGTGCCGGAGGATTTTGTCGTACCGTTTTCGGAGATTGTGCATGACCGCGCCGTGACGGAGGTTCTGCGCGGCTGCATCCGCGGATGCAGATTCTGTCAGGCGGGATTTTTATACCGTCCGTTCCGCGAGAAATCGCCGGAGGTCATCTGCGAGCAGGCAAAAACCCTGATCGAAAACACCGGCTATGACGAGCTGTCGCTCTGCTCCCTCTCGACATCCGACCACTCCCGCATTGAGGAAATGATGGACGGGCTGCTGACCTTTACGGAGAATGCACATATCAATCTCAGCCTGCCCTCTCTCCGCGTGGACAATTTCAGCACCGGACTGATGAATCGGCTGAGGCGCGTCCGCAGCAGCGGTCTGACCTTTGCGCCGGAAGCCGGAACTCAGCGGATGCGGGATGTAATCAACAAGAATGTTACGGAAGAGGAACTGATGCGCACCTGTAAGATCGCATTCGATGCGGGTCAGACCTCCGTAAAGCTGTATTTTATGATGGGACTGCCGACTGAAACAGATGACGATATCCGCGGGATCATTGAGCTGGCGCAGCGCGTCGTGGATATGTATTACGAATCAGAACGCCGACCGAAGGGAAAGCCGGTGCAGATTTCCTGTTCCGTTGCAACCTTCGTCCCCAAGCCCTTTACGCCGTTTGAGTTTCATCCGCAGGATACCCGCGAGATGATTGCGCATAAGCAGAAGATTCTGGAAGAGGCGGTTTCCGGACACAAGCGCATCCGCGCAAGCTGGCACTTCCCTGATTCTAGTATCCTCGAAGCGGTGCTTGCAAGAGGCGACCGCAGGCTTTGTCAGGTGATTTACGGTGCATGGAAGCGCGGCGCCGTGTTTGATGCATGGTCGGAGCATTTCCGCTATGACCTCTGGATGGAAGCATTTGCCGAGGCGGGGCTGAATGTTGAATTCTATGCGAACCGCGAGCGCAGCTATGACGAGGTCTTTCCGTGGGATCATATTGATTATTACGTAGACAAGGCGTTTCTCATTAAGGAAAACGAGAAGGCGAAGCAGGCTGCCGTGACGCCGCACTGCCGCGCAAAATGCGCGAACTGCGGTGTGACAAAGGTAACGCACAAGCCGTGCTTTCCGAAATCATGACACAGAGGAGATTCATATGCTGATACATAACGGAACGCAGACAATTGAAACGGAGCGTCTGGTTCTGCGCCGCTTTGCGTATTCCGACAGCGCGGATATGCTGAAAAACTGGGCTGCCGACGAGAAGATTCAGTCCATGTATTCCGAACCGGTCTACGAGACCGAGGAGGCGGTCAGAGGGCTGCTCGACAAATACATCGGCTCCTATGAAAAGGACGATTACTACCGCTGGGCGGTCATCGAAAAGGAATCCGGCGAATGCATCGGGCAGATCGCCTATTTTCTGGTAGACAGCAAAAATCACTTTGCCGAGATCGAATACTGCATCGGCTCCGCATTTCAGTGCAGGGGCTATGCGACTGAGGCGACAAAAGCCGTGATTGCATTCGGCTTCGACAAAATTAATCTGCATAAGGTGCAGATCTGCACGAAAACGATTAACAAGCCTTCCAAGCGTGTCATTGAAAAATGCGGCTTTACCTATGAGGGTACACTGCGCGACTATTTCTGCATGAAG
This sequence comes from Oscillospiraceae bacterium, assembly GCA_017518255.1. GTDB lineage: Bacteria > Bacillota > Clostridia > Oscillospirales > Ruminococcaceae > Firm-04. Next base: position 11,903 of record JAFWVK010000031.1, on the reverse strand, counting down.
GGCGAATATGTCGGCAGGCTGTATTTCTCGATTCTGCGCAGCGAATACGAACAGAGAGCACCGCAGAATCCGGAAGCATAACCGTCCGCAGTCGGATACGGAGGAAAAACATGATACCGGTCAGAGCTACCTTTGAAAAGCGCAGGCGCGCCAAATATATCTCGCATCTCGACCTGATGCGCTGTATGCAGCGTGCTTTCAAGCGCGCCGGTGTGCCGATCTGGTACACCGAGGGGTTCAATCCCCATGCTTATCTGATGTTCCCGCTCGCGCTGTCTCTGGGATATGAGAGCGGCTGCGAATGCATGGATTTCCGCATTGACGGCGACATGTCCATGCAGGAGGCAATGGAGCGCATGAACCGCGTGCTGCCGCCCGATCTGCAAATCGTCCGGGTTGCGGAACCGGTTCGCAAGCATACGGATATCGCCTTTGCGGATTACACCGTCATGCTGGAATGTGCCGATGATACGGTTCCGGCAGAGGCGCTGCGTGCAGCATGGGATGCGTTTATTGCACAGCCGGAGATTCTTGTCGAGAAGAAAACCAAGCGCGGCAGTGCGCAGGTGGATGTCAAGGCGCAGGCGCAGATTCTCTCGGCGGAAACATCGGGAAACGGGCTGCTGCTGAAGCTGCGGATGCCGGCAGGTACGGCGGTCAACGTCAATCCCGGTTTGCTGACAGATGCCTTTACCGCAGCACTGGAACAGCAGCATCCGGAAATCCGGACAGGAATGCTGCGTGCGGAGCGTACTGCGATTTTCTGTGCGGACGGTACGCCGTTTGCATGATTTTATGCCAGAATGCAGAAACGGGAGAGAAACACACAATTTCTCTCCCTTCAATCTGCCGAAAAAGTTCTTTTATTTCAATCAGCATCCGGAACAGATGTACGAAAGATTGATAATCGGGGGAGAGAAAACTCTTGTTTTCCCTCCCCCGATACACCCTTCTTTAGCGCTTTTTTGACGCAAATGGGGCATTTCGCTGCCTGCGGGCAGCGACGAGGGACGCTGTCCCTCATCCCTGCGAGCTTTTGAAAAAGCTCGACCAAAACTTTTATGATATGCAGAATGAGCTGTTTTTGATCGGGCTCTCTCACGCTTCAGTCATCTGTTATTTCGTGCTGCCCGGATTCCTCAGCGGCGGATTCTTCCTCTGCTGCTGCCGGCTCCGGCGGCTTCCTTTTCTTTTTTCTTCCGAATTTCGCGCGGATTCGCTGGAATTCCAGCTTTGTCGCTTCCGCGACATCCCGGCGCTTTCTGCGAATCATCGCGAGCGTGCGCGTATCGTCGGGGAACAGCACCTTGAGCAGCCAGATTGCAATGAGGAAAGTCACGAGTTTTTCCGGTGTCCCCGGAATCCAGAGCAGACCCATCCAGAAAGCGCCGATCCGGTACATCCACGGAATATGCAGATACAGACCGACACCGAAAAAGACATAGGACCAGCCGTTTGTGATAAACCACGCGATTCCGAGTGAAATCAGAAGATGCGGATTTGTCAGTGCCCGCAGCAGTGCTTTCAGTTTATGCTTCCATTTTTCCTTTGTTGTTTTTTTCATAGCTGTTATATTCCTTTGCAGACTGCGCTGTCACCGGTTCCACGACCGGAATGAATGCCGCTGCAAATCCGCTTTTTCCGCGCCTTGCGACATAGATTCCGCCGAGAACCGAAAAAACCGCGGCGCCGATAAAATTGACAAACAGATCCTTCAGCGTATCGGTCAGTCCGATGTCCAGATATCCGTTCAGGATAATCTGTTTTCCGTCGGCGGTTTCGATGACGGTTCTTGTAATATGCTCAACCGGCAGCGGGGTGTTTTCACCGCTTTCATTCAGTGCTACGGAATGAAATGCTGTAATCAAAGTGTCCTTCTGCATATCCAGTGCCAGCAGCCGATCCATAGAAAACTCAAAAAACTCCCAGAGAATCCCGACTGTCATGGAGAAACAGAATGCCGCGAGCGCCGTAAACTGCGGCGAAAGCTGAAATTTCAGGCGGGGGTTCTCATTGAGCAGATCGGCAAGGCAAAAGCCGAACGCCGCAAACAGAAAGCCGTTGACCGTATGCAGCATGGTGTCCCAGAGCGGATACTTTACGTAGAAGCAGGCAATCTCCCCAAGCACCTCTGCACAGAAAATGAAAATCAGGAATGTGACCTCCATTGCAGCCGGAAGCCGGATATGAAGCTGCTTTCCGATAAACGCCGGAATCAGAAACAGCATCAGCGTCAGAATACAGGTCATGACGCTTTCCCAGTGCCCGCGGACGGCATTCCGGCAGGCGGTTGCCGCGACAATTCCGCACAGCAGCAGCAGGACAAATTTTGCAGGATTTCCGGTATGAATCACACGCCCGCGCATTTGCTCACCTCTTCCTCTGCATTGAAACAGTAACAGTATATGTGCAAAACGGCAGATTATGAGAAAGCGGGCGGAATCCATAAAAAAAGCAGAGCAAACGATGCTCTGCTGCGGAAATGAAATGATGTCAAATCAAAATGTGTAGAACAAAAGAAAGGAGACAACAAAACGAGTGAAAATAACATTACATTATTTCACCGCTTTTATTATACACCAAACCGCGCAAACAGTCAACTGTTTTTTTCATTTTTTTGTATTTTTTGAAAAATTTTCGTGATAACGCACAAATCGAATATAACATTTTGTATATATTTGTCAATGCGTATAGATGAGAGGTGCATTCTCACCGCACGGTACGTGAAATTTCATCGAAAATTAGGGAAACTGCTTTACAATTACGCATATTTGTGGTATAATAAATATGCAAAACTCTGCACCGGAGAACAGGGGCGTTCCGCCGCCGTAATCCGGCGCGGATTCTTCGCGTTTATACAACTAAATCATTCAATGGAGGTACTATCTTATGGCTATCGTTCGTAAGAAGAAGACGATGGACGGCAACAATGCTGCGGCACATGTGTCCTACGCCTTCACGGAAGTCGCCGGTATTTATCCGATCACGCCTTCCAGCCCGATGGCAGACTATGTTGACCAGTGGTCTGCACAGGGTGTCAAGAACATTTTCGGCACAACCGTAAAGGTTGAGGAAATGCAGTCCGAAGCCGGTGCGGCAGGTACAGTTCACGGTTCTCTGAATGCCGGCGCACTGACCACAACCTACACCGCTTCTCAGGGTCTGCTTCTGATGATCCCCAATATGTATAAAATCGCCGGTGAGCTGCTGCCCTGCGTGTTCCATGTATCTGCACGCTGCGTTGCTTCTCATGCTCTGAATATCTTCGGCGATCATTCTGACGTCTATGCATGCCGCCAGACCGGTTTTGCAATGCTCGCAGAAACCAACCCGCAGGAAGTAATGGACCTCGGCGCTGTTGCACACCTTGCAGCAATCAAGAGCCGTGTTCCGTTCATCAATTTCTTCGACGGTTTCCGTACATCCCACGAAATCCAGAAGATCTCCGTCTGGGACTATGAAGATCTCAAGGAAATGACCGATATGGATGCGGTTAAGGCATTCCGTCAGCGTGCGCTGAATCCGGAAAAGCCGGTTATGCGCGGTTCTCATGAGAACGGCGACATCTTCTTCCAGCACCGTGAGGCATGTAATGAATACTACAATGCCGTTCCGGGCATCGTGGAAGAGTACATGAACAAGGTCAATGAGAAGCTCGGCACTGATTACAAGCTGTTCAACTACTACGGCGCACCGGATGCAGACCGCGTCATCGTTGCAATGGGCTCAATCTGTGACGTTGCGGAAGAAGTCATTGATTATCTGAACAAGAAGGGCGAGAAGGTCGGTATTGTCAAGGTTCGCCTGTACCGTCCGTTCTCCGCAGAAAAGCTCGTCGAAGCAATTCCGGCAACTGCCAAGTCCATCGCAGTCCTTGACAGAACGAAGGAGCCGGGCTCCCTCGGCGAACCGCTGTATCTCGATGTTGTCACCGCTCTGAACGTGACCGGCAGAACCGGCATCAAGGTCATCGGCGGCAGATACGGCCTCGGTTCCAAGGATACCCCGCCTGCATCCGTGTTCGCTGTTTATGCTGAGCTTGCAAAGGCAGAGCCGAAGCAGCAGTTCACCATCGGCATCAATGACGATGTGACCGGTCTCTCTCTTGCAGAAGAGGAAGCTCCGAACACCGCTGCCGAGGGCACAATCGAGTGCAAGTTCTGGGGTCTGGGCGGCGACGGCACCGTCGGCGCGAACAAGGACTCCATTAAGATCATCGGCGACCATACCGACAAGTATGTTCAGGCATATTTCCAGTATGACTCCAAGAAGACCGGCGGTATCACCATTTCGCATCTGCGCTTTGGCGATCAGCCGATTAAGAGCCCGTATTACATCAACAAGGCTGACTTCGTTGCATGTCATAACCCGTCTTACATCCTTAAGGGATACAAGATGGTTAATGACGTAAAGCCGGGCGGTGTGTTCCTCATTAACTGCCAGTGGAAGCCGGAGGAGCTCGATCAGCACCTCTCCGCTGACACCAAGCAGTATATCGCAAAGAACAACATCCAGCTTTATCTGGTTAATGCAATCGACCTCGCACAGGAGATCGGTCTGGGCAAGCGCACCAACACCATCCTCCAGTCTGCATTCTTCTCTCTCTCCAAGGTTCTGCCGGAGGAGGAAGCAATCGGCTACATGAAGGAAAAGGCTCAGAAGTTCATGAAGAAGGGCATCGAGATCGTTAAGATGAACGAGAAGGCGATTGACGCAGGCGCAAATGCTTATGTCAAGGTCGATGTTCCGGCTGAGTGGGCAAATGCTGTTGACAACGCTGCACCGGCAAAGATTGAGGGACCGGAGAAGCTCGTGAAGATGGTTGAAACCATCATGAATCCGGTCGGCAAAATGCAGGGCGATTCGCTGCCTGTTTCTGCATTCTCCGATCACGCTGACGGCACTTTCGAGCAGGGCGCATCCGCTTACGAGAAGCGCGGTGTTGCGGTTATGGTTCCGGAATGGAATGCTGAGACCTGTGCAAAGTGCAACCGCTGTGCATTTGTCTGCCCGCACGCAACGATCCGTCCGTTCGCTCTGACCGAGGAAGAAGCTGCTGCTGCTCCGGAAGTCACCAAGTTTGCTCCGAAGCCGATTGTCAAGACCAACTACAAGTACACGCTTGCAGTTTCCGCTATGGACTGCATGGGCTGCGGCGTATGTATCGGCGTCTGCCCGACCAACTCCCTGAAGATGGTCTCCAGAGAGTCTCAGGAACCGCAGCAGGCTGCATTCGATTACTGTGTCGCAAAGGTCGCGGAAAAAGCAGATGTCGCAACCAACGCAACTCTGGTTTCCAGCCAGTTCAAGAAGCCGCTGCTTGAATTCTCCGGCTCCTGCGCAGGCTGCGCCGAGACCTCTTATGCACGCCTCATTACCCAGCTCTTCGGCAACAGAATGTATGTTTCCAATGCAACCGGATGCTCCTCGATCTGGGGCGGCCCGGCAGCAACATCCCCGTATACCACCGATGCCGACGGCAGAGGCCCGGCATGGGCAAACTCCCTGTTCGAGGACAATGCCGAGCACGGTCTGGGCATGTATCTCGGTCAGAAGGCAATCCGTGAGCGTCTGATCGCAGAAATCAAGGAAATTCTCGACAGCGACAAGGCTTCCGATGAGCGCAAGGCAATCGTTCAGGCTTACCTCGATACCCTTGAGGACGGCGATGCAAACGATGCAGCAACAAAGGCTCTTGTCGAAGAGCTTGAGAAGACTGCTGACAAGTGTGAGCGCTGCGCGGATATCGTTGCAAACAAGCAGTACCTCTCCAAGAAGTCCGTATGGATCTTCGGCGGCGACGGCTGGGCATATGATATCGGCTTCGGCGGTCTGGATCACGTTCTCGCAACCGGCGAGGATGTCAATATCATGGTCTTCGATACCGAGGTTTACTCCAACACCGGCGGACAGGCTTCCAAGTCCTCCAACATCGGTCAGGTCGCACAGTTTGCTGCTGCCGGCAAGGCAATCGCAAAGAAGCGTCTTGCTGATATTGCAATGAGCTACGGCTACATCTATGTTGCACAGATTGCAATGGGCGCAGATATGAACCAGACCCTCAAGGCAATCAAGGAAGCTGAGTCTTATCACGGTCCGTCCCTCATCATCGGCTACGCACCCTGCGAAATGCACTCCATTAAGGGCGGCATGACCAACTGCCAGGCTGAGATGAAGAAGGCTGTTGACTGCGGTTACTGGAACAACTTCCGTTACGATCCGCGCCTTGCTGCTGAGGGCAAGAATCCGTTCCAGCTCGACTCCAAGGCTCCGACCGCATCGTATCAGGACTTCATCATGGGCGAAGCGCGTTACAGTGCATTGACCCGTTCCTTCCCGGAGCGTGCAAAGGAACTGTTCGCAAAGGCAGAGGAGACAGCGGAGAACCGCTACGCTTACCTCACCAAGCTCGCCGAGAAATAATTCACGCTCATATTCGGAAAGGCTTCGCGCTGATGCGCGGAGCCTTTTTCTCTTTTTCCGGAAAAGTCGTAAATTTTCTTCTTGAAATCACTTGCCTTTTTTCGGAAAATAAGGTATAATAAATATGTATGTAATATTCAAGGGAGGTCATTCCATGCATATTTATCCGTTCCTCTTGGCAGAGGTACAGGAACAGCTTCCGGCAGTGACGGAAAAAGGCGGAAAGGTGCTGACCGGCACCGAAAAAATGGACGGAACCCAAATTGCCGCCATGACGATTGTCGGTCTGACAGTTGTTTTTTCAGCCCTGCTGATTCTGGTTATTTTTCTCTACTGCTCCGGCGGTATTTTTAAGAAAACCGGCAAGCAGAAAAAAACAGCAGCGCCCGCACCTGCGCCAAAAAAGACTGCGGCTCCGCCGGTCAAACCGCTTCCGAAAAAAGAACCGGTTTCTGTTGCAGAGGATGACAGCGAGATTGTTGCGGCAATTATGGCTGCCATTGCGGCAATGGGCGCCGCGGACGGAAAGAATTACCGGCTGCGATCTGTCAGACAGGTAACGCGCACAGGCTCCGGACGCACCGTCTGGGCACAGGCTGGACTGAGTGACGCAACAAGACCGTTTGCATAAATCGTACCGGATAACCGAGAATAGGAGGACTGACCAATGGGCGGTGTAATTGATTTTTTTACCAATACTCTCCGCGGCCTGTGGGATGACAGCGGCATTCATGCGCTGTTTTCGGACGGGGGCTGGAAATCTCTGCTGATGATTCTGATTTCCTTTGTGTTTATGTATCTTGCAATCGCAAAAGGCTTTGAGCCGCTGCTGCTGCTGCCGATTTCCTTCGGTATGCTGCTGACCAATCTGCCGATGGCTGGGCTGTATCATGCGGAACTCTGGCAGCTCGGTGCAGACGGACATATTGACTACGGTTCGGTGCTGCGGGACGGCGGCCTGCTGGATATCCTGTATATGGGTGTCAAGCTGCAAATCTATCCGCCGCTGATTTTCCTCGGCATCGGCTGTATGACCGATTTCTCCCCGCTGATTGCCAATCCGAAGAGCTTCCTGCTCGGCGCGGCTGCACAGGGCGGTATCTTCTTCACATTCGTTGTTGCAGGTCTGCTGGGCTTTACGGCTGCGGAAGCAGGTTCCATTGCCATTATCGGCGGTGCCGACGGCCCGACCGCAATCTATGTTTCCACACGTCTGCTGACCGGCGGCGGCGCCATTACAACGGGTAATATCGCGCTGGCTGCATATACTTATATGGCACTGGTTCCGATTATCCAGCCGCCGATTATGAAGGCGCTGACAACAAAAAAGCAGCGTGCCGTCAAAATGGAGCAGCTCAGGACGGTTTCCAAAACCGAGAAAATCATTTTCCCGATTGCCGTTACCATTATCGTTTCCCTGCTGGTACCGTCCGCAGCACCGCTCGTCGGTATGCTGATGTTCGGCAATCTGCTGAAGGAATCCGGCGTGGCAGCGCGTCTGATTGATACTGCACAGAACGCGCTGATGAATATTATTACAATTTTCCTCGGTATTTCGGTCGGTGCAACGACCAAAGCCGACCAGATTTTCAGTCTGAAATTCGGCGGCGTCATGCTGCTGGGCGTTATCGCTTTCTCGCTCGGAACAGCCTGCGGCCTGTTCTTCGGAAAGATTATGTACCGTGTGACCGGCGGAAAGGTCAATCCGCTGATCGGTTCGGCGGGCGTTTCTGCCGTTCCGATGGCTGCCCGTATTTCGCAGAAGGTCGGTGCGGAAACCGATCCGACCAATTTCCTGCTGATGCACGCAATGGGTCCGAATGTTGCAGGTGTCATCGGCTCGGCAGTTGCCGCCGGTGTTCTGCTGTCTGTCATAGGCTGATAAAAATACTCCGGTGTGCCGATGAGCCGAAATCCGGAATGATTGAGGTGCAATGCTATGAAAGAGTATCCGATTGTTGATACAGTTGAGGCGCTGAAAGAGCTGCTTGCAAGAGTCCGCAAAGCGCAGGCGGAGTTTTCGGCATTTCCGCAGGAAAAGGTGGATGCTATTTTCCGCGCAGCAGCCATTGCCGCAAACAAAGCACGCATTCCGCTCGCAAAAATGGCTGTGGAAGAAACAGGAATGGGCGTTGTCGAGGATAAGGTGATTAAGAATCACTTTGCATCCGAGTATATTTATAATGCCTACCGCGATACGAAAACCTGCGGTGTAATTGAACGCAGCGAATCCATGGGCACGATGCGGATTGCAGAACCGATCGGCGTAATCGCAGCGGTCATTCCGACGACCAATCCGACATCGACCGCGATTTTCAAGACCCTGATTACACTCAAGACCAGAAACGGCATCATCATTTCGCCCCACCCCAGAGCGAAGGAATCCACCATCGCCGCGACAAAAATTGTGGCGGAGGCTGCCTATGCCGCAGGTGCGCCGGAGGGGCTGATCGGATGGATCGACAAGCCAAGCCTGGATATGACCAATACGGTTATGCGCTATTCCGATATCATCCTCGCGACCGGAGGACCCGGTATGGTCAATGCCGCCTATTCCAGCGGCAAGCCGGCAGTCGGCGTCGGTGCGGGCAATACGCCTGCAATCATTGACGATTCTGCGGATATCACGCTTGCAGTTAACTCCATTATTCATTCCAAAACTTTCGATAACGGCATGATCTGCGCTTCCGAGCAGTCCACAATCGTTCTGGACGGCATCTACGATGCGGTAAAGGCGGAGTTTGAAGCGCGCGGCTGCCATTTCCTCAAAGACGATGAGCTGGACAAGGTGCGCAGCACAATCATTATCAACGGCTCGCTGAATGCGAAGATCGTCGGACAGAGTGCTTATAAGATCGCGCAGCTTTCCGGCGTGGAGGTTCCGGAAACAACGAAAGTTCTGATCGGTGAGGTCGAGGATGTCAGCATTGATGAGGAATTTGCACACGAAAAGCTTTCTCCGGTGCTGGCGATGTACCGTGCAAAGGATTTTGAAGAGGCAATGCAGAAGGCGGAGCGGCTGATTGCCGACGGCGGTTACGGACATACCTCTTCGGTTTATCTCAATGCTGTTTCCGAACGCGCAAAGATTGATGCAATGGCGGCGCGCATGAAGACCTGCCGCATTCTCGTGAATACACCCTCCTCGCACGGCGGCATCGGTGATCTCTATAACTTCAATCTGACGCCGTCGCTGACACTGGGCTGCGGCTCGTGGGGCGGAAACTCCGTCAGTGAAAATGTCGGTGTCAAGCATCTGCTCAATATTAAAACCGTTGCAGAAAGGAGAGAGAATATGCTCTGGTTCCGTGCGCCGGAAAAGGTCTATATCAAGCAGGGCTGCCTGCCCTTTGCGCTCGATGAGCTCGGCAGTGTGATGCACAAAAAGCGTGCATTCATTGTCACGGACAGCTTCCTCTTCAAAAACGGCTACACCAAGGCGATTACCGACAAGCTCGATGCGATGGGCATTGTCCACAGCACGTTCTTTGATGTTGCACCGGATCCCTCTCTTGCCTCCGCACTCAAGGGCACCGAGGCGATGACCGCTTTTCAGCCCGATGTCATCATCGCAGTCGGCGGCGGCTCGGCAATGGATGCCGCAAAGATCATGTGGGTGATGTACGAGCATCCGGAAGTTGATTTCATGGATATGGCAATGCGCTTCTGCGATATCCGCAAGCGTATCTATACGTTCCCGAAAATGGGTGAAAAGGCATACTTTGTCGCGGTTCCGACCTCTGCCGGAACCGGCTCGGAGGTTACGCCGTTCGCGGTTATTACCGATGAAAAATCCGGCGTAAAGTACCCGCTTGCAGATTACGAGCTGATGCCGAAAATGGCAATTGTCGATCCGGATATGATGAAGACCGCGCCCAAGAGCCTGACGTCTGCGTCCGGTATTGATGTTGCGACCCATGCACTTGAAGCATATGCATCCATGCTGGCAACCGATTATACCGACGGTCTGGCGCTCCGTTCGCTGAAGCTGGTATTTGAATTCCTCCCGCGCACCTATCAGAACGGCGTGAACGATCCGGAGGCATGGGAGAAAATGGCGAATGCCGCAACAATGGCGGGCATGGCGTTCGCAAATGCGTTTCTCGGCGTGTGCCACTCGATGGCGCACAAACTCGGCGCGTTCCACCACATCCCGCACGGCGTTGCAAATGCACTGATGCTGGAACAGGTCATGCGGTTCAATGCGGCGGAGGTTCCGCCGAAAATGGGTACGTTCCCGCAGTACAGCTACCCGCACACCCTTGCGCGCTATGCCGAGGTCGCAAATGCTCTGGGGCTCGGCGGCAGAACCGATGAAAAGAAGTTTGAAGCGCTGATAAAAGCAATCAACGAACTGAAAGCAACAATCGGTATTCCGAACAGTATAAAAGAATGGGGCATTGACGAGGAGAAATTCCTTGCCTCTCTGGATGAAATGTCCGAACAGGCATTTGACGACCAGTGTACCGGCGCAAATCCGCGCTATCCGCTGATTTCGGAAATCAGACAGATGTACCTTAACGCATATTACGGCAGGAATAAGGAAACTGTATAAAGGGGGTTATGTTATGACAGTTCAGGAAGACAGGATTATTACCAGACGTCCGAACAAGATTATTTACCGCGAGGGCGATACGGTTGTCAAGCTGTTTAATCAGGATTATTCCAAGGCTTCTGTTCTGAACGAAGCGCTCAATCAGGCACGCGTGGAGGAAACCGACCTCAATATTCCGCGTATTCATGAGATTTTCAAGACCGCAGAGGGCGAATGGGCAATCCGTTCCGATTATATCGAGGGCAAAACCATGCAGCAGCTCATGGACGAAAATCCCGATAAGCGTGACGAGTACCTGAAACAGCTTGTCGAGCTGCAAATGCTGATACACACCAAGCGCGCCCCGCTCCTGACAAAGCTGAAAGATAAAATGCACCGCAAGATCAGCAGCAGCAAATTTGAGGCAACTGTCCGCTTTGAGCTGCACACCAGGCTGGAGGGTATGCCCAACCATAAAAAGGTCTGCCACGGGGATTTCAACCCCTCGAACGTCATTATCCGTCCGGACGGCACGCCGTTCATCATCGACTGGGCACATGCCACGCAGGGCAATGCATCCGCCGATGTCGCCCGCACCTATCTGTATCTGACGCTGAACGGACAGGAGCAGCTTGCAAAGGAATACCTCAAACTGTTCTGCAAGATGAGTGACACCGCGCTGCAATATGTGCAGAACTGGATGCCGATTGTTGCGGCATCACAGTCAGTGAAAGAGAATAACCCGGAGGATTTCGAGATGCTCTCCCGCTGGGTGAATGTTGTCGATTACGTCTGAACACAAAAACAGCCCTCCGTTCGGAGGGCTGTTCAGTCTGTCGAGAAACCTCGATAGGATTATCATTGAAGTTTTTGATCGACCTTTTTTCAAAAAGGTCGCGGAGTCCAGAGGCGGAGCCTCTGGTCGCTGCCCGCAGGCAGCGAAACT
>JAFWVK010000030.1 GCA_017518255.1 Oscillospiraceae bacterium | reverse complement strand
ATCTGCTCATGACAGCGGCGGACATTTTCAATGAAGTCACGCGCTGCCGGATTGTGGAACGGCTTGACTGCCTCTTTCAGCATTTCCGCCTGCGCCTGATGCATCTGTTCGATCTGCTCCGGTGTCGGCGGATCAGCGTTCTCCGAGAGGACAAAGCCTGCCCGTTCCGCGATCGCATCCTGATCGAATGCGTCAAGCAGCTTTTGCGCCACCTGACTCGCCGATGCACCGACCTGCTGCGTGAACTGTTTGCGCTCTGCATCGCTCATCTGACTGTTCAGCCGGATGATGCGGTTCGCCAGCGATGTGAGAATATCCGCGTCGGTCGTATTCAGCGCGGCATTCATCATCAGCTCTTTCATGCTGACAGTTGGCTTGCGCTCCAGCGGGCGGGTATCGCATTTCTTGGATTTCGTGACACCGACTGCATCCACAATCACGAAATGATCTTTATTTTCGGTCGCAGAGGGCGACACCTTTTGCAGATCGTCCTTGCTCAGTGTGCGTGTGCCGCGGCCTTTCATCTGCTCAAAGTAGTTCTTGCTGCGCACATCGCGCATGAAGATCAGACACTCGATCGGCTTGACATCGGTGCCGGTTGCGATCATGTCAACAGTCACGGCAATGCGCGGGTAATAATCGTTCCGGAATTCACTGAGCGTTTCTTCCGGATCTTTCGCGTGATAGGTGATCTTGCGGCAGAATTCATTGCCCTCGCCAAATTCATCGCGCACAATCTGGATGATATCATCGGCATGGCTGTCCGTCTTTGCGAAGATCAGCGTTTTCGGCACTTCCTTTCGCTGCGGGAACAGCTGTGTGAACAGGGCATCCTTGAATGCACGGATGACTGTGCGAATCTGACTCGGATTCACAATATCACGGTCAAGCTGTGACGGCACATAATCCACATCTTCATCAAGCTGCTGCCAGCGTCTTGCGCGGGAGAGGCGCTCACGGGTTTCGATCATCTGTTTCATGATATGCCCGCCTTTTTTGCCGATCTCCGTTTCAATGATGAAGATATCCTCACCGACATTGACGCCGTCAACAATAGCCTGCTCACGCGGGTACTCGCTGACGATATTCTGATGGAAAAACGCAAATGTGCGTTTGTCCGGTGTAGCAGTCAGCCCGACTATGAAAGAATCGAAGTAGTCGAGCACCTGCTTCCATACATTATAAATAGAGCGGTGACATTCATCCACGATGATGCAGTCAAAGAACTCCGGCGGGTACTTCGGGTTATATACGACCTCTTTCGGCGCTTTGCTGTCTGCGGTGACATACTCTGCAAAAGGCATTTCTTCTGCACTCTCGTCCAGTTCTTCTCCTTTGAGGATTGAGTACATTCGCTGAATCGTGCTGATATAGATATTCGTATCCTGCGGCATCCGCGAGGTTTTCAGCCGGTGTACGCCGTAAATACTGGAAAACGGACGCGGATCATCATTCGGCATATAGGCAAGAAATTCACGCTCTGCCTGTTCGCCCAGGCTTTTGGTGTCTACAAGAAACAGAATGCGGTTCATGTTGCCGTATTTGAGCAGTCGGTATGCGGCTGTGATTGCGGTAAAAGTTTTGCCTGCACCGGTTGCCATCTGAATCAAAGCGCGGGACTTGTTTTCTGCAAAAGACTTGTCCAGATTCTCGATCGCACGAATCTGACAGGCACGGAATCCGGTCGAATCAAACGGAATGGGCTGCTTGAGATTGTTCCGGATCGTATTCTTTTCCTGCAACAGCCGCTGTAGCGTTTCAGGTCTGTGGAAAGAAAAGACATCCCGCGAGCGATACTTGATATCATCGTAATCCGTAAACCGCATCAGTCTTCCCGTTGATTCGTATGCAAACCGGATCCGGTAATTTCCGGTGATCCATTTCAGTGTGCTGTTGGCATAGCGGGCAGACTGTTGTTCAACCGAGGTAATATCTTCACCCTTTTCCTCGCGTTTGGCTTCAATCACGCCGACAGGTACACCGTTAACGAAAAGGGCATAATCAACCTCGCCGGTGCTGGTCGGGAATTCCCGTACAGCCACACCGAGTGATGCGGAGATATTCATTTGCTTGGTATCCTGAATCACCCAGCCGGCTTGTCCGAGCTTTTCATCTATGATTTGTCTTGCTTTTTCTTCCGGCGACACGGTTCATCCCTCCTCGCGGTTTTCTAAATATTATACCATATTTTAGACAATTTTTCAAGTCAATAATTCAAAAAATCGTACACGAAAATCAAAGCCGCAACAGCGCTCAGCACAACTCCCGAACCACTGTCACGGCTTTTTCTTATATCTCAACAAGCACTTCCCACTGCCCGTTCCGTTTTCCGTTTTTGCGGCGCAGAAAGCCTTTTTCCTGCAATTCAACGGTTCGAGACTTTACGGTACGCTCAGATTTGCCGATTGCTTCTGCAAGTGCTTTCTGCGTAATAGCGGGATTCTTTGCAATCTCACGCAGGATAGCCAATTCTTCCAAAGTGCAATTTTTGCACTTTGGAATCTCCGGATTTGCACTTTGGGCGGCATCAGCGTAGTCAATGTACATATATCTGTTCTTCAGATCATGCTGTGCGCCGGTCAGCAGGTTCTCCATAAACTGCTCCAGATAGATCGTTGTTGCATGAATATCATTCTGGAGATCGTTATAATTTGCTCTGACGAGCGCATTGCGGAAATACCACGAATTATCAGCGAATACCTGATTGCTCACATTGAATCCGAAAGTT
>JAFWVK010000002.1 GCA_017518255.1 Oscillospiraceae bacterium | reverse complement strand
TTTTTTAGATAAATATGTTTTCAGCCGCGCAGATATCTCGCGTTATATTCCCGATTAATCTGAGCAATCTCCTTTTTGCCGTCGATATATTCTTGATACATCTCCCACGGAGAGCCGCCGCCCAGCCAGCAGGAAGAGCAATTCTCACAACCTCCGCCGCAGTCCATAGATCTGCGAACAATCTCTTCACGCTGTTCGCGTGTCGTATCTCTAATAAGTATGGAATCCATATTACAGTTCCTTCATTTCCTGTGAGATCAAATCTTCTTTTGCAGCCATTGCCTGTAATGTCATTTCAAGCAGCTTGTCAAGATCCCAGCCGAGCTGTTCTGCGCCGCGCTCAATCACCTCACGGGAGCATCCCGCTGCGAACCCCTTGCTTTTATATTTCTTTTTCAGTGATTTCAACTCCATATCTTTTGTGCTTTTGGAAGGTCTCATCAGTGCAGCCGACCATATCAGACCGGTCAGCTCATCTGCGGCAAACAGCACCTTTTCCATTTCATGTTCCGGCTTGACGTCAATTGTGACACCGCAGCCGACTGTGATGCCGTAGCCGTGCGAACAGACCGCATGGATGATGTCATCACTGACACCGCCCTCTCTGAGCAGTTCCGGCGCTTTCAGGCAATGCTCCGCCGGATATTGCTCGAAATCAATGTCATGCAGAAGTCCGACCATGCCCCAATATTCAGCCTGATCGCCGTATCCGAGTTCATTCGCATACCATTTCATAACAGCTTCCACAGTCAGCGCGTGCTGCAAGTGAAAATTATCCTTGTTATACTGTTTCAACAGTTCTAATGCCGCCTCTCTTGAAATCATTTCAGTTTACACTCCTTTTGCGGACAGCGCGGAAATGATCCTGGATCATGTTCCGCATTTGCCGGTGATGATATAATTTCATTATATATTGCTTTACTTCGATTGTCAACTACTTTTTTCTGATAACAAATGCGTTGAAACCCGAATACCTGATTCAGATCGGTCGGATAGCTTTCGCCGATAACCAATTATCGAAAAAAAGCATTTGACAAATGCCGACAAATATGGTATGCTATAAACATAGTATATCTATCGAAGGAGTATGCGATATGAGTATTACGTTGAAAGAGGCTCTGTATCAGAAATACATTGCTCCGACCGAACGCCCGGCAGGCAGATTTGTCGGCGTGGAGCTGGAATATCCGCTTGTCAATCTCTCACGCCGCCCGGTCGATATTCCGGCAGTGCAGGAGGTTGTGCGCGGCTTTGCCGAGCGGTTTCAGTTTACCGAACAGCACAAGGATGACAACGGCAATCTTTATTCCCTGACCGAGCCGTTCACCGGGGACAATCTCTCCTTCGATTGCAGCTTCAATACACTGGAGCTTTCCTTCGGCAAGGAGGAGAGTATAGCGGTTCTGTTTGACCGGTTTGTGCAGTATTTCGAGGATTTGCAGGCACATTTCCGCCGCATCGGTCATCTGCTGACAGGGCTTGGCATTCATCCGTATTACAAATACAATGACTATGTACCGATCGCCAATGACCGCTACCGGATGCTCTTTCATCATTTGCAGTCATACACGAAGTATCCGGAACGACATTTTCATCAGCTGCCTCATTTCGGGATGCTGGCAGCGGCCTCACAGGTGCAGCTTGATGTTGAAAAAGACGATATTTTGCAGACCTTGCATACCATGAACCGTCTGGAACCTTATAAGGCACTGCTGTTTGCGAATTCATGGCTGGATGATCTGCCGGAGCTGCTGATTTCCCGTGATACGCTCTGGGCGAACAGTATGCAGGGATACAATCCGCACAATTTCGGGATGTATGCTTCGGATTTTGCCGACCTTGACGAGTTCCTTGAATACATTACCGGTGAGAGTATGTACTGCGTCGGCAAGCAGGAGCGGTACTTTCATTTTGAGCCGATTCCGCTCCGAGACTATATAAATCAAGAGCACATCACCGGACAGTATTTCGCAGACGGTGCATGGCACACGGCAGATTTCCGACCGGAGATCAATGATATCGAACATTTGCGGACATTCAAATTCGCCGATCTGACCTACCGCGGAACGGTCGAATACCGGAGCGCCTGCGAGCAGCCGGTCGATGCGGCATTCAGTCTGGCGGCATTCCATGCAGGGCTTGCGGAAGAGCCCGATGCACTGACAGAACTGCTTGAAGAGGATACCGTGCTGTATCATCACGGCTATTCCGCAACAGAATTGCGCGAGCTTCTGACGCACCGGACACTGCCGTCCTTTATTGACCGGAAAGCGCTTTCCGCGAAACTGCTGCAAATCCTGGAGCTTGCACAGTCCGGTCTGCAAAAGCGCGGATTCGGGGAAGAAGTATTCCTGGAACCGCTGTTTGACCGCGCAGAACGACTGACCAATCCGGCGCTGGAATATCTGAACGCACTCGAACACGGCGCACACATCGAGGAACTGATCGAACGCTATGCGGCGCTGAATGTCCGCATATTGACAGGAAAGGAGCAGTTATGACCATTCAGCAAATCCGCTATGTATTGAAAATTGCAGAAACCGGTTCCGTCTGCCGTGCTGCACGAATGCTGGGTGTTCGGCAGCCGTCTGTTTCGAGCGCCGTTGCACAGCTCGAACGGGAAATGCACATTGAGATTTTTGAGCGCAATTCCAAAGGCATGAGATTGACCGATGCAGGGAAGGAATTTCTGGATGATGCGTCTGTTCTTGAACGGACATTCGGGCATCTGGAATCGCGGTACTGTGCCAGATAAGCGGAAACAGGGATTCTTTTCGCGGAAGGGATCCCTGTTTTCTTTGATACAGATTGACAAACAACGTGAAGTATGGTATAATCATACTGTTTTGATATGAATAGTAAAAGGAGCGAACAGTATGACAGAACGGCCGGTCAGAACCGAGATGCCAAACGCAATCGAACTTACGGTTGTCAATCAATTCCGCAGAAAAATCTGGGCACAGTTTCTCAAAGGCATCAAGGAATACGAGCTGATTCAAGCGGGCGATAAAATCGCTGTCTGCATCTCCGGCGGCAAGGATTCGATGCTCATGGCAATGTGCATGAAGCGCCTGCAGCGGTATTCCAAAGTACCGTTTGAGGTCGTTTTTCTGGTGATGAATCCGGGCTATAACGAGATCAATTATCAGAAAATACGCGAAAATGCAGAGCTGCTGGAGATTCCGGTTCAGGTGTTTGAAACCGGCATTTTTGATGCAGTCGCAAAGGTCGATCAACACCCGTGCTATCTCTGCGCAAGAATGCGGAGGGGGCATCTCTACAAGACCGCAAAGGAACTCGGCTGCAATAAGATCGCGCTGGGGCATCATTTTGACGATGTAATCGAAACAATCCTCATGGGGATGCTCTACGGCTCGCAGGTGCAGACGATGATGCCGAAGCTGCACAGCGAAAACTATGATGGAATGCAGCTGATCCGCCCGATGTATCTCGTGCGCGAGGCGGACATTATTCGCTGGAAGCAGTACAACGATTTGCAGTTCATCCAGTGTGCCTGCCGGTTCACCGAGAACTGCACCATGTGCGACAACGGCGGAGGCGGCTCCAAACGGCAGGAGATCAAAACGCTGCTGAAACAGCTCCGCGCAGTCAATCCCGCGGTCGATAAAAACATCTTCCGCAGCGTGGAGAATGTCAATCTGCAAACAATCATTTCCTATCACCGCGGTGACGAATATCATCATTTTCTTGATGATTATGATGAGGGCAGAAGTATTCGCGGAACAGTTGCGGAGGGCGAAAATGACACCGATTTATCTTGATTATGCAGCAGATACGCCGCCGGATGAGCATGTTATATCTGTGTATCTGGATACGGCAAGGGCACATTTTGCAAATCCGAATTCCGTACATCAATCCGGCATAGCGGCAAAGGAAATCGTCAGTCAGTCGCTTGAAAAGATCGCTGATCTTCTGCATATCGGTACCGATGAGATCATCCTGACAAGCGGTGCAAGCGAGGCGAATAATCTCGCGGTCAAGGGAATCGCTTTTGCAAACCGCCGCCGGGGAAAGCATATCATTTCAACCTTTCTGGAACACAGCTCCGTCAGCGGCGCACTGACCTTTTTGCAGGAGCAGGGCTGGGAAATCGACCTTGTGAACATCAAACCGGACGGCACGGTTGACCTCAATCATCTAAAATCACTGCTGCGGCAGGATACGGTATTATGTGCCGTCTGTGCGGTGGACAGCGAGCTCGGAACGGTGCAGCCGATTCGGGAAATCGCAGAGATTCTGGAAGATTATCCGAACTGCCGCCTGCATATTGATGCGACACAGGCGATCGGAAAAACACAGGTTGATTTGTCGTGTGCAGACACCGCGAGCTTTGCTCCGCATAAATTCTACGGGCTGAAGGGCAGCGGTGTGCTGTATAAGAAAAAGGGCATCGTCCTTGAACCGTTGATTCACGGCGGCGCAAGCACGACCATTTACCGCAGCGGCACACCGGATGCACCTGCAGCAGCGGCTCTTTCAGCGGCATTGCAGTATGCTGTCAGCGATTTTGACGAACGG
The DNA here is from genome assembly GCA_017518255.1 of Oscillospiraceae bacterium. GTDB lineage: Bacteria > Bacillota > Clostridia > Oscillospirales > Ruminococcaceae > Firm-04. Next base: position 551 of record JAFWVK010000002.1, on the reverse strand, counting down.
CTGCAAAATGTTGTTGCACTGAATCAGAAGCTCAGGGCGTATTTGGCACAGTATGACCGCGTTCGCATCAACAGCCCGGTGAATAGCGTGCCGCATATTCTGAATCTATCGGTCAGCGGCATCAAGGGCGAGGAAATGCGACGTCTGCTTGATGAAAAGGGTGTATGCGTCTCCGTGAAATCCGCCTGCTCCGTGCCGAATACGCCGTCCAGAGCGGTCATGGCGATCTCGCATGACCGGAAAAACGCGCTCAGCTCATGGCGCATCAGTCTGTCACATCTGACAACGGAACAGGAAATCGAAAAGTTTACTGACATTCTCGGTCAGATCATTTCGGAGGAATAGGATGCTGAATCAGTTTTCGAGAACACAGCTATTGCTCGGACAGGAAAGCATGAAGAAGCTTGCAGAATCGCGTGTTGCGGTATTCGGCATCGGCGGTGTCGGCGGCTATGTCTGCGAGGCGCTTGTCCGCAGCGGCATCGGCGCATTTGACCTGATCGACGATGATAAAGTCTGCCTGACAAACCTGAACCGGCAGATCATCGCAA
>JAFWVK010000029.1 GCA_017518255.1 Oscillospiraceae bacterium | reverse complement strand
GGCATCGTCAGATCCGCCCACGGCTTCAGACTTTCTATGACAGATCTCTGCCGGCTTTCCTCTGCGAAAATGCGTTTAATACGCCCGTCATTCTCTTCAATCTGCCGGGCAAACTGCACAGCGCCCCACATTCCTGTTTCATCCAGAAACTCCTCGGAGCTTATTTCCGGCTGGGAGGAAAGCAGCGGTGATTTTTTCGGCACATACCGATTCAGCAGATCAATGCCATGCTGCAGGGAAGAATACGCCTGCCTGTACTTCATCAGATCCGAATCCTCGCTCTTCACGAGAGAGGCGATTTCAGACTCTTTTACAAGCCCGTCAATTTCCGCTACTTCAAGGCACCCATGTCGGATCAGCTCTTTCAGAAGCGCTTCCTTCTGGCTGCGGATGACAGCCAGCGTCAGCCGTTTCATCTGTAAAATCGCCATTTAGCCGTTCACGATCCTTTCCGCCACGAGCGTCGCAGCTGCTTCGAGCTTTGCTTCTGCTCCGGCCCGAAGAATGGCCTTTTTTGTATCCAGCTCACGGCGCAGCTTTTTGGCGTCACTGACGGATTTTTCGTCCGACTTCTTCCTCAGCTCATCCAGTTCTTTTTCCGCCCGGACAACGGAAGCTTCTATGGATGCTTTTCCCGCCGTTTCGGCATCGGCAAGCATCTGCTTTGCCTGTGCCCTTGCATACTGAACAGCAACTTTTGCCGCATCTTCTGCCTGTGCAATGCTCGTAATTGCATCAAATGACATTCGTACACCTCCTGTTTTTCAGTCTTGATCCATCCGGTAAAATTATTAACACTGACAATAAATTATACAACACCCTTCCATCAATCACAAGGGAAAAATCACCTGAAATCCAATTTTTTGTATTTAAAATTCCTATTGAATTTATACAACAAGCCTTTGTCGTAATGGTTCTATATTGTTTTTTTATTCCGAAAAAAATCTCGACGAAATACCAGGGAATATGATATAATAAAAAATAACAGGAGACGGCACACTCATCCGCTCCCAAAACCGAAAAACAAAGAAAGGATGTGCAACAGAATGATTATTCCGACCACCCATTTCCGCAGTGATTTCAGCAGCATTCCGCTACGCATTGCAAAAGGGCATTTCGCAACGAATCACAGTCATATCAATTACTATATTGACATGACATATACCAAACACCGTTTGGCTGAAGCACGACAGGCAGCAAAAGAGCTGGCTGAAGATTTTAAGGCTTCCACTATCGTCGACACAATCCTTTGTCTGGATGGAACGGAGGTCCTCGGCACCTGCATTGCAGAAGAGCTGACAAGCGTCGGCATCCAGAACATGAACAAACATGAAACCATCTATATTGTTACTCCGGAGCGCACCTCCGGCGGTCAGGATATCTTCCGCGACAATACGGCTCATCTGATTCGGAACCGTCATGTTCTGGTGCTGGCAGCATCAGTGACCACCGGCAAAACCGTTCAGTCTGCCCTTGAGCTGCTGCAGTATTACGGCGGAATTCCGGTAGGGATCTGCAGCATCTTCACCTGCCTGGAGGAATGTGAAGGCTTCCCGATTACCTCCATTTTCCATTCCGGAGATTTGGGAGACTATCAGTGCCTGCCGATGAATCAGTGCCCGCTGTGCAAAGAGGGCGTAAAGATTGACGCACTTGTCAATTCCTACGGTATTTCCAGTTTCTGAAAGGATCAAAGATTTCCATCGAACAGCATATCCGGAGCGGTTTCAGACTGCTCCGGATACTTTTTTTGAATTTATGCTGAAGGTATTGACAATTCGATATTGAAGTGATATCATTCTGATATCACATAGGAGGTGCTAAACATGACTGAAAAAGTATTGTCCGGTAAAAAGAACGGTATGGCCGTTTTGCTGTTCACTATCATAGGTTATCTTGCAGCAATTGTATTTCTGATTCTCGGCGGAAGCCGCGGAATTATCCCGCTGTTTGTCCTCGGGCTGATCTGGATCTGTCTCGGATGGATCCTTCTGCTCGGCCTGAAGGTGCTCAAGCCGAAGGAAGCACTTGTACTGACGCTGTTCGGCAAGTATATCGGCACGCTTAAGGAAGAAGGCTTCTATTTTGTCAACCCGTTTTGCACAGCCGTTAATCCCGCAGCGAAAACAAAGTTAAGCCAGAGCGGCGATGTTGACGGCGGGCACAGCAATGCCCTCCTGAGCGCTGCACTGACAAAAAAT
>JAFWVK010000001.1 GCA_017518255.1 Oscillospiraceae bacterium | reverse complement strand
TTTTTTCATTCCGGATTCAGTCATCTGTCCGATCAGCGTAATCATGCGTCCGAGCCGTGCACTGTCAATCAGACCGCGGCGGTTCAGAATCCGTGCCCATGCCGTCAGCGTTTGCTTTTCAAGCTGCAATGCAGGTGAATCCTGTTTCTTCATGTTGATCCCTCCAAAGAAGTGTTAATTATAGTATAGGAAGATTTGCCGCCGTTATGCACCTAGCGGCAGAATGTGCCGCCGGGAATATACCCGTTCGGGATGATGTCGGACTGCCGCCTGCGGACTTCTGCTGCGGCAAGGTCTTTGACAAAGCAGCCGTTCAAAATCCGTTCACCGATATCCAGCAGCTCGGCTTTTTCTTTGAGTGCGGCACGGATTTCCCGATGCTTATCCGCCGCTTCCCGGATTCCTTTTTCCGCGGATTCGACCAAATTGGCAATGCAGTGATAATTTGCTTGATTGATGACGCCGTATTCTCTGATATCCGCCTCTGCCTGCGCACGGGTCATGTTTTCCAGCGGTTTCCCCTCAAAGACAATGCCAATGCTGTCACGCAGTCTGTATGCGGTTCGCAGCAATGATTCTGCTTTTTCCTCTGCTTTCGCCGCCTCCTTTTCTTTCTGCTCCAGCACTGTCAGCACATTTCGGATTGAATCCGGTGTTTCGCCTTGATTCAGTGCAGCGTTGAATGCGAGAATCCGGTCAAGTTCTGCATCGTTCCGCCACGAAAACGGCTGCTGTTCATCTCTGCGGCGCATCGGCAGAAGACCCTTTGCAAACTGAATGACGTAAAATCGTTCCGTCATAAGCACGATTTTATATGGGGCGTTATTCTGTATTGCCTGTCGGACACGCTCCGTCAGCGTTTGCTCATATTTCAGTTTGCTGCGCAGTCGGCGTATGAGCGCGTCTTCACTGTAATCCGTTCCAAGCGATTTGAAACGGATAAACCTTTCACTGTCCTTCGGACGCACAGCAAGATAGGTTCCCTCTTTTATTTCATATCCCTGCGCTTTCATCCGTTCCAAAAACTCCTCAAAGGATGCCGACTGCATCAGAATACGGTCGGTATCGTCCCGAAGCTGTGCCCTTTTTGAAACAGCCGGTTCCTTATAGGTCCCCTCTATTTCCCGAACAGCGCGAACAAAGCAAGCCTGCGCTTCCAAGCCGTTTGCCGTTTCACGAAACGGAATCCCGCGCCGCCGCAGTTCCTGCTGCATGAACATCAGCTTATCGTCACAAGAATAATAGAAAGACTGATAGGGCGATTGCTTTTCCCGTTCAAGTCCCTTGATTTTCTGCTGTGCCGCGTTCAATTCTGTTTGCAGCCGACTGACCGTTTCAGCCGTCCTGTCAGCATTCCGGACGGAATGCACCCGCTTCAGAAGGCACTCCATACGCCTTGTATCCTGAAGGGTTTTGTACTCGTCCACATCCAGATGCGCACGGTGAATGTCCTTGTCCTCCCGTTCAAATCCGTATCGGTGCAGAATTCGTTCCATTTTTTCCCGTTCAGATGCCTCCCACTGTTCAAGCTGATTACATCCGTGCTTCGGCTCGAATCCCTGTTCAGTCAATGCCGCACGCATTGACACGCCGACAGACAGTCCGCGCTGCCGTTTCGCTGTATAAAACGGGATAAAGTCAATGTGCAGATGCGGGGTTGCCTCATCCATGTGCATCACAGCATTGTATACATACAGATTCGGATTCTGCCGCTGAAATGCTTTCATATATTCATGCAGCATTTCCGCAGCGGTTTTCCGGCGCTCACTGCCGAACGGAACACTGTGACAGTCGCCGAACTGCACAACAATTTCATAATACGGTTCTTCCCGTTTCCCCTCTGTAATGTGCACCAGATAATCCTTGATGCGGCGGCAGGGTCTGCTCTGCCGTGCGTTGTATTCCTCGACTGCTTTTCCGAAGAGCGTCTGATATGCCTGCGCAATCGATTCAGCACGATAGCTGACATTATACATCGTGCGCTCCGGAAAAACATTTGCCGACTGAAAAACGCGGTTATTATGGTCGGTGTTTCCGCCGTGAACGGCGCTAGCCTTTGCAAGCGTAAAACTGATGCTGTACGATTCCATTGCTGTGTTTCATCCCCTTTCTTTTTCTTTCAGACAGGCAAAAAGCTTCTGAAATCTTTGTGCTTCGTACACAGTTCCCTGCGATGAACCCAATATCAGTAACGGATGCGCTCAAAACACCTCCGTTTCTGAATCGGGCAGCCTGAAATCGCACATTGTGGATCGTACATCTGCTCCGCAGCCCGTGGAAGCCCCCGGACCCCTGACTGTTGTGCCTTCGGGCAGTTCTGCTTCACTGACCAGATTACTGATTGTGCTGCTGTGATGCTTTTCTGCAATGCGCTGTATCAAGCCGACGGCTTCCTGCCGCTTTTCCGGCTCTGAAAAGAGCATTTCGACGGCAGAAACGATTTCACTGATTTCACAGATTGTAAACCGTGAGCTGAACAGAATCGCAGAGATCAGTTTTCTCTGCTCCTCCAACACTGCATTGTCATATTCCTTATTCAGCCTGCGAATCTGTGATTGTCCGACAGCAATTTCATGCTTCCATGCCTTGACTTTTTCGGCGCATTCCTGCCTGCACGCTGTAATCATGCGTTCCTTTTGCTGCAAGCTGATTTGCAGCTTTTCAATTTCGTTGCGGATGGTTTTCGGTGTTTGCTTTCGGATTCCCTTTGGCATACTGCATTCCTTCTTTCAATGTTCCGGCAGCTGACCGGCTGAAAAAGAAAAATCATTCTCCGGTGACTGCCGCTGTTTTTTTACCTTTCCGATCAACGGATAATAGTCTGTTCTGACCGGCTGCCTGAACGTCAGCATCATCAGCAGAATCTTGATGAGCGGAATGATCTCTGACGGAAACAGATAAATTGAAACGCTGTGTTCGCCGCAGTCATAAAAGGTTCTGCCGTGCTGCAATACTTTTGTTTTCAGCTTGTCTGCCGTCCTGGATACTGTGTTTTCCGGGTCAGCTTCGATGATCTCATCGAACGCGGCAAGCATTGCGTTGACATGATGCGCCGACAGATAGACAGGAAACACTTCACCGGATACCCGCTTTGCTTTCATCCGTTAGTCTCCCTTCTGCACTGCATATTTCTGCGCGGGCTGCCGGTTGAAATACGCGATGAGATCCGCCTTGTTAATCAGGATTTTGCCGCGCAGTCCCTGTCCTGTCCGCACACACGGCAGCTTGCCCTGCGCGATCAGGATGCGGACGGTATGTTCCGACAGCCCGCGGATGACATCCGTGCATTCCCGTATCGTCAGCATCTCGACAGTCTGATCGGCCTGTTCCGTTTCCTGTGCATCTGCAAGCTGCGTAACCAGCGCCATAATCTCGGATACAAGCTCTTCTTTTGTCTGCATTTGATCAATCCTCCTTTTGGTTTCAAGCTTGCAAGGTTGCAAGATTGCAATTCTTATAAAAGCTGCAACGTTGCAGGATTTCTAACCGCTGCAATCTTGCAATGTTGCATCCTTGCCCTCCGGCAGTGTCCAGTACCAGCCGTCCGGTTTCTTGACAGACTGCACGCCAAGAACCTTTTTGGCTTCGTCCAGCGTTCGCTTGGAGATGCTGCTGTATCCTGCCTTTGCGAGAATCAGCCGCTGCGGAACCTCCGCTCCGCCGGCGAGCTCTGACTGCAGCAAATCCATTGCCGCTTTCACCTTTGTCTTGCTGCCGATGCCCATCAGCAGATCGTCAGGGTCGATGTCGTATTCCCCGATAAAATGAAATCCGTTATGCTCGTCCAGTTCAAAGGCAACAGGCTTTCCTTCCGGTGCAAGACTGCTTTTTGTCTGAATCACAACACGAATCTGCGGATGATCCTTGTCCCGCGCAACAATCAGCACACTGCGCGCTGCGGCCGCAAGATCAATACTGCCAAGTCCGCGGTAGGAAGCCTTCATGCCGGCAGCCTTGTTCATGTGTCCGATCAAAACAATCGCGCAGCCGTATTTCTCCGCGATATTTCCGAGATGACTCATAACCGGTCGGATTTCATTTGCACGGTGCATATCAACATTGGAACCGAGATAGGCTTGCAGGGGGTCGAGAATGACGAATTTTGCCCCCGATGCCCTGATTGCCTGCTCAAGCCGTTCATCTGTCATGGAAATGCACTTTTCCGTTTCGTCGATGACAAGTACGCGACGGCAGTCTGCGTTTGCTGAATCCAGCCGCGGCTTGATCGTATCCGCCAGACCATCCTCTGCTGTCTGATAAATCACCGTGACCGGAACACACGGTTCACCGGTATCTGGCATCTCACCGCGCGTCAGACTCGCCGCAAGGTTCAGAACCAGTGTGGTCTTTCCCTCACCGGGGTCGCCCTGTATGATTGTGATCTTTCCATATGGAATATAGGGAAACCACAACCATGCGGTTTCGGTCGCCTGAATCTCGTTCATCTTAATCAGTTTCAGTGACTTGCAGCCCTTTGATCCAGGTTCCGGCGGACTGTTCTGCAGCTTTTCGCCGTTCATCGGAATCACTCCTTTCTTGTTTCAGCATAGCATATCGGCTCGCAGGTTTCCATCATATCCGCATGATTCATACGGAAATTTTTTATGATTTTTCCGTTTCATACCTGATTCATTCCTTTTTTTGCATAGGTTTCTTGATTTCATACGCGGAATATGATATACTGAAAGATAGAAAAAGGGGGCAGCGTTTATGTTATTTTACCGATTTGATGTTCCGAATCAGAAGTTCTACTACCGTACAGAGGGTTCAAAGGAAACCTGCGTCGAGTTTTCAGAAATGTTTGAACTGATTTGTATGCTTGCGAATGACGCCTCACTGTATGAAAATCTGATGCAGCATTCTGAAAAAGGATTTCACGCCCGAAAAAAACTGGATGCTTTCCGAGTATTCATCAGGGATTATCCCGTTCATTCAAAAAACAAAAAAGCGTGGAGATTTATGACGGATTCCATCTACGAATTTACATCATATCACAATCACCATTTCTGTCATACTCTCTGGCTTTGCTTCGTCAACAAATATTATCGCCGCAATCTGGAACCGCAGTATCACCAGATGACACAGGCTCTGCGCCTCTGCACCGCATCAGCGGCTCCTGTTCAGAAGGAAAAGTATCCGCTTTTCTGCACGGTGCTTGACAATCAAGTCTATCACAGTGCCGAGCCCGACCGGCTTCTCTGTTGCTCATTCTTAATGGAGTTTACGGAAGCCATCCGTGCAGGAGGATTGTTTATCAATAAATGCTCGGTGTGCGGTACTCTGTTTTGCAGCAGAACGAAGGATCATTGCTGTTCAGATCCACTGTGCAGAAAGCTGCTGCGTGAAGCATCCGACGGCAGCCTTGCAGAGCGGATTACTGAAATCAGGCGTCAGTTTACGGACAAAATCTGTCATGACCGGGAGTTTCTTCGTAATCAGGGGTGTCCGCCTGAAGCGGAAGAACTATTTGATGCGAGGGTAAAACCGCTTCGGGATACCGTTGCAAAGCGCGTGAAAGAATTGCGGCAGGATGATGCTTCGTTACGGGAAATCCACGCTCTGAACAAAAGCGTGAAAGCGTTGTATGGTAAAATCAATGAGATCAAGGCTGAAATCATTGCCCGGTATCGTCTGTAAAGTGCGTATGCGCTTGCAGAAAGAAAAGCACAGCCTGCGTTTTCACGACTGACTGCCACAACCGTCTTACGCCGCCAAATAAACAGTGTCATACCATTCGTGTCACACTTTCATTCTTTCGGCAGGAAATTTTTCGATGAATACGCAAAAATTTCCTGTATAGCGCTTGACTTTCCGCATAAAATATGATACAATCAATGCAGCGGCGGCAGGAAATTTTTGCGTATATCCGCACGAATATCGCGAGGTGAATGAAATGTATCCCCGGAAACAATACTTGGAAAAACTAATCCGGAAAAAGGACAACGGCAGAGTCAAAATTATCACAGGGCTGCGCAGATGCGGAAAATCCGTGCTTTTGTTTCAAATTTACAGGGATTATCTGCTGAATGAGGGGGTAGCACCCGCGCAGATCATCGGGCTTGCGCTTGATACGCTGAACAATGCGAGATACCGCAACCCGATCGAGCTGGACAAATATATCCGTGAGCAGATCACGGACAGCAGCAAGCGTTATTATGTGTTCATCGACGAGATCCAGTTTGTCTCGCAAATTCAGAATCCCTATGTTGACGATCCCGCCGCAAAGCTGGGATTCATTGATGTTGTGCTTGGATTGATGCAGATCCCCAATGCCGATATCTATGTGACAGGCAGCAATTCCAAAATGCTCTCCTCGGATATTCTCACGCAGTTCCGGGACAGAGGCGACGAAATCCGCGTGCATCCGCTGTCCTTTACAGAGTATTACGAAGCGTATGAAGATGACAGGCGGGGCGCATGGCAGGATTACTACACCTACGGCGGAATGCCGGTTGCGGCGTCGCTGTCCTCGCATGAGGAAAAGAGCCGCTATCTCCGCGACCTGTTTGCCGGAACCTATATCAAGGATGTGCTGGAACGCAATCATATTGCAAATGAGCGCGAGGTTCTGGATATCCTGCTGGATATTCTGGCTTCCGGCATCGGCTCCCTGACAAATCCCAGCAAGCTGTCCAACACATTCAAAAGCGAAAAGCAGATCGGGATTTCGTCCGATACGATTGACAAATATCTTGGGTATTTCATGGATTCGTTTTTAATCAGCAAGGCGGAGCGATATGATGTCAAGGGCAGGAAATATATCAAAACGCCCGCGAAATACTACTATTCCGATGTCGGTCTGCGCAATGCAAGGCTCGGCTTCCGACAGCTTGAGGAAACGCATCTGATGGAGAATGTGATCTATAACGACCTGATTCGGCGCGATCTGGATGTGGATGTCGGTGTCGTGGAATATAACACCAGAAACGCCGACGGAAAGAGTATGCGCAAACAGCTTGAAGTGGATTTTGTCGTCAACAGGGGCAGTAACCGGTTTTATATCCAGTCAGCGCTCATGATTGCAGACCCTGAAAAGCGCAGTCAGGAAACGGCTTCTCTGCTGCGCATTCCCGATTCGTTCCGGAAAATCGTTGTTGTGAAGGACTATATGAAGCCGTGGAACGATGAGCACGGGATTCAGTATATCGGTGTCGAGCAGTTTCTGCTGGATGAGACGCTGCTTGGATAAATCGCAAAACAGACCGTCCCGCATTTGAACGGGACGGTCTTGCTGTTCTGTATCAGATTCCGAGCTGCATCGAATATGTCAAAATCCGCGTATGTTCTTGGCTTTTCACATCGTTCCGAATAAACTCCCATTGTTGTTCCGGACTCATCATATTGACCATCTGACCGCCGATCGAACCTGCCTGACGGGAAGTCAGATCGCCGTTATAGCCTTTGTTCAGGGTCACGCCGACCTCATTTGCGGACTCCATCTTGAAGCGTTCAAGGGCTTCCTTGCCCTTCTGAGTCATTTCACCCTTCATTGTGAATCTCTCCTTACATGTGTTTTGTGTTTGATATATTTGACCGGACAGCCCTTCGGAACGGACTGCCCGATTGCAGTTCCGAATCCGTTTTTGCTGCCGTGATAGTATTATAAGCGGATAAACTGAAATGATAACCGGAAAGTATTGTAAATGATTGTACCGGATTCTGTGAATAAAAAAGCTGCGGTCAGAAATTGTTTTGCCGATTTACACAGGAAAACGGTTTTGCGGGCATTCTCCTTAGAATCAGTATAAACAACCGGAATGCCGGATGCAGCGCTGTTCCGGTTATTGTTAGGTTTTTGTAAAATTTTGCAAACCTCTTGTATTCAGAGGCGATATTTGATATAATAGTACCCGGTGTGTGCAGTTCTGTTTTCCGGCAGTTCTGCGCACGGGATACTTTTGCAGGAAGTTTCAGGAGGTTCTTTTTTCATGAAACATTATCTGGAATCAACAGAAGCAGTTCTGAAGGAAGTGCAAAGCAGCAAGGAGGGCTTAACTGCCGCGGAAGCAGCCGCAAGGCTGACTGCAAACGGTCCGAATAAGCTTGACGAGCCGCCGCAGAAAACTTTGCTTGCCCGCTTTCTTGAGCAGTTCAAAAATCCGATGATTCTGGTTTTGCTGGCGGCTGCGGTTGTCTCCGCAGTGACGGGTATAATTCAGGGCAGCGGATTGGAAGCGGATGTGTTTATCATCCTGTTTGTAGTCATTGCAAATGCAGTTCTCGGTGTATATCAGGAGAATAAGGCTGAGGCTGCCATTGCCGCCCTGCAGGAAATGAGTGCGGCGCAGAGCAAGGTTTACCGTTCCGGCGAACTGCTTGTCGTACCGAGCGCAGAACTGGTGACCGGTGACGTCATTACGCTGGAGGCGGGCGACAACGTCCCTGCGGACTGCCGCCTGCTGGAGGCTGCCGCTCTGAAAGCGGAAGAATCGGCGCTGACCGGCGAAAGCGTGCCCTCCGATAAGGATACGGAAGTGCTTTCAGGCGAGGATGTACCGCTGGGCGACAGAAAGAATATGATTTATATGGGCAGCAGTATCGCATACGGACGTGCGGAAGCTGTTGTAACGGCGACCGGTATGCAGACGGAAATGGGTAAAATCGCCGGTGCAATTGCCAATGCGGAGGATGATGAAACCCCGCTGCAAAAGAGCCTTTCGCAGCTCAGCAAAATTCTTTCGTTTGCCGTGCTCGGCATCTGCGTTCTGATTCTCGGCATCAGTGTTTTGCAGATGTATCTGAAATCCCACGCAATCACACTGCCGGGCTTCCTCGATTCGTTTATGATTGCAGTCAGTCTTGCGGTTGCTGCGATTCCGGAGGGACTTGCAGCGGTTGTCACGGTTGTTTTGTCCATCGGCGTTACAAATATGTCAAAGCGCGGCGCAATCATCCGCAGACTGACGGCTGTCGAAGCACTCGGCTGTGCGCAGGTCATCTGCTCGGATAAGACCGGAACCCTGACGCAGAATAAGATGACGGTCGTTGAGGAGCACACCGCCGACAAGACTCTGCTTGCGAAGGCAATGGCGCTCTGCTGCGATGCGCAGCTGAACACAGATGATACCGTAACAGGCGAACCGACCGAAGCCGCACTGGTTGCCTATGCAAACAAATGCGGACTGAAAAAATATGAACTGGAGGCATCTGCGCCGCGTGCAGCGGAGGCGCCGTTTGATTCGCTCCGGAAAATGATGTCTACGGTGCATCAGGCGGAAAAGGGATATGTCCAGTATACAAAGGGCGCACCGGACGAGGTTTTGCGCTGCTGTACGATGATTCTGGAGAACGGAACAGTCCGCACGATGACCGATGCCGACCGCACGGAAATTCTGCGGCAGAATAAGGAAATGGCGGATAAGGCACTTCGCGTGCTGCTTGCTGCCTATCGGGAACTGACGATGCTTCCGGATCATATTTCCCCGCAGTCACTGGAGCATGATCTTATTTACATCGGCATGACCGGTATGATCGACCCGGTTCGTCCGGAGGTCAAGGATGCAATCGGTCTTTGCCGGACAGCGGGCATCCGCCCCGTGATGATTACCGGCGACCACCGCGATACTGCGGTTGCCATTGCCAAGGAGCTGGGCATTCTCGGCGAAGGGCAGAAGGCACTGACCGGTTCCGAGCTTTCTAAGATTCCGGATGACGAATTCAATGCGCATGTCGGGGATTACAGCGTCTATGCGCGCGTGCAGCCCGAACATAAGGTCCGGATTGTCAATGCGTGGCGGAAGAAGAAAATGGTCACGGCTATGACCGGAGACGGTGTCAACGATGCACCTTCGATCAAGAGTGCGGATATCGGCGTCGGCATGGGTATCACCGGAACGGATGTCACGAAGAATGTCGCGGACATGGTGCTGACGGACGACAACTTTGCAACAATCGTCGGCGCAGTGGAAGAAGGCAGACGGATTTACGATAATATCCGCAAGGCAATTCAGTTCTTGCTTTCAAGCAATCTCAGCGAAGTGTTCTGTATTCTCGTTGCGACAATCGGCCTCGGCAGTCTGACAAACGGTGCGTTTGTTATTTTCAGCCCTGTGCATCTGCTCTGGATCAATCTGGTTTCCGACTGCTTCCCGGCGGTTGCGCTCGGAATGGAGCCTGCCGAACGCGGCATTATGCAGCGGAAGCCCCGCAGCAGCAATACGCACATCTTTGCCGAAGGCATGGGGATTAACCTGCTCTGGCAGGGAATTGCCATTGCACTTCTGACGCTTTGTTCCTATGTCATCGGCGCACAGACCTCTGCGGCTGCCGGTACGACAATGGCATTCCTGACCCTCTCCGTCTGTGAGATGCTTCATGCGTGGAATATGCGCAGCCTGCGCGGTTCCGTGTTTACAATGCACAGCCGGAATCCGATGCTGCTGCTTTCGGTTCTGCTTTCCTTTGTTTTGATTGTTCCGGTTATGCTGATACCGGCCCTGCAAAAGATATTCTCGCTTGCAGCACTGTCCGGTATGCAGTACCTCTATGCGCTGCTGCTCGCTGCTGCAATTGTCCCGATTGTGGAACTGGTCAAGGCATTCCAGCGCTGCAAAGCGAAATAATATAAAGGAAGGTTACGGTTCGGTCAGCCAAAAAAGCCGCGTTCCGTCAATAAGCCTCTGAAACTGATATACGAAAGATTGAGCACGGGGGAAGGAAAAATTGGTTTTCCTTCCCCCGCAGTCCGTCCTGCTGCGGAGATATCACGGAAAAGAAAACTATTGTTTGGAAAAGCATTCAAATAAATAAAAACGACAAATTGCACAAAAACACTTGCATTTCCCCATTTTTTGTGCTATAATTTCAACGTGCTCTGCACAATATGTTGAGAAGCAGGAAGAACAGAAAATGATTTGTCCGAATTGCGGAAAAGAAGCCCCCGACAACACAGCATTCTGCAAGGAATGCGGAAGCCCGTTCAATGCGGCTGTACCGCAGCAGAATGTCCCGCAGATGCAGCAGGGTATGATGCCCCCGCAGTACGCGCCGCAGATGTGGATTACCCTGATTCTCAGCATTGCCTGCATGATCGTCTGCATCATCTTCTGCGGCAAAACCAAGCAATCCAACCAGCAGCCTGCTCAGCCGATGCAGTGATGCTGCCGCAGCATTTCCGTGAAATGAAAACCGCACAGAGCGTTTGTCTCTGTGCGGTTATCTTTTTCTCTCTGTAACATTTCGCGGCTGAATACTGTCATAATGGGCAGAGAGCGAAAGAAAGGAGGCGGTTTACCGTGGAGGATACAGAAATTCTGAGACTGTTCGCAGTCCGCAGCGAGCGCGCGATCGCTGCCGCAAACGAAAAGTACGGAGCCTCCTGTCTGCGCCTTGCAGAGCGGATGCTCGGCAGCCCGCAGGATGCGGAAGAGTGCCTGAACGATGCGCTGCTTGCAGCATGGAATGCGATTCCGCCGGAGAAGCCCGAAAGTCTCGGAGAAAAGTATCGGGGAGTAAAACCGGCACCGGGCACTGCCCGGTTATATCATACTTTCGCAAAAAAGAAAGCCCCGGCGGATTTTTCATATTGTACTGCGAGAGAAAAGGGTGCGACTAATCTGTTGGATAAGAAAAAGTATTGCATAATCTCGCATGATTAAATAAAATAAGATAAAATAAGCGAGCATTCTGCAATCGCCATTATTCACAACTTATCTATTGACATGTTTGCAGAATTGGTGTATAATGAAGATGTTTCCAAATCTTTTCATGAAGGATGTGAAATGTATGCAATTTCAGATTTGCAGCAAATGCGGCACAGAAATCCGTCACCCAGAAAGAGGCAAATGTCTTTGTTGCGGAATGCTTATAGAAGATATGAAACGGTATGAAAAGACATCCTCAGCCTCGGAAAGAACTGTGCAACCACTGAAAGAAGCAGAGAGTGTTGTTCCTCAAAAAGCTGCTGCTACAAAACCGGCGCAGTCCATTCCTAGTTCGTATGCTCATACAAGCGATTCTGACATATCTAAGTATCATTATAAAAAAACGATTTCTACTACAGACGATGCAATTGAATTATGCGAACTGGCGGTAAAACTAGAAGATGAAAACAGTAATTACCGTAACAAACAACAGCCCATTCTTTCAATACAAAAGCAATACAAACACGCATGTTCTAGGCCGAAATTAGCAGAATTAAAATGTGAGGGCAGCTTATATACTTTTGCTTGGGGAGCAATTTATTTTTTATTATTTGCATTTGGCTTAATTCTACTGGTATGGTTTTTGAAAGATGGGGTACTCAACACAATTATAGATATGTTTACAGATTTATTCGATCTGCGTCTTGATAAATATCTTACTATAATGATTGCTGTTTTTGTACCCTCCGTCATATATGTAGCGACAAAAATATTAATAGTATATCACAATGAAACGAATGCACGAATGAAAACCAAAAAGGACTTGGAAAAGAAAAAGCAATACGACGCCAATGTTCGTGCAGCACTCAGCGGCAATATACCGTATACGAAAGAAATCCAAGAGAATGAAATTATAATAGATGACATTTGCCGCATTATTAACCAACACTCACAAAATAGGCCGCTTGGGAAAGGCACTATAACAAACCGCTATAGCCTGCTATATGAATTAAAGGGCGGTAAAGACATATTGGGCAATTATCATGAGGGTAAGACACTACAACAGGCTGTAAAAGAAATCTGGGATAGACGTGACGAAAGCGAAAGACTCGATAGAGAATTTATGAGGCGTGAACACGCTGCTCAGCGTGAAAGGGAAGCAGCAGAAGAACATGAACATCAACTGAAACGCATAGCGGACAACACAGAAGCGTTGCGCAGAGAAGCTGAATATCAGCGATTTCGCCAGAAGCTCAGAGATATTGACAGGTCAAGCCACAGACTTGGGAGATAAATACCGCTCCGCACGGAGAGCAACCCGTGTGGGGCGCTTTTGCTATGCTTTTGATATTTCGCGGATAATTCGGATTCCCTGTGATTGCATGCCACGAGGGCTGCTTCTCCGCAAGCAGATCCAGCGCACCAAAAACGGATATTCAGATCAAACTGCAATGCACACCGCAGAACGGTGTGCATTGTCCGGATTATCAGGATTATAATGCGGAGAATACCTCTCCGATTTTTGCATGGAGCACAAGGTCAGCGCGGGCGTCGAGCGGGGTTTCGTCGCGGTTGACGAGCGCCAGTGTATCGCCGCGGAAATAGTGAATCAGTCCGGCGGCGGGATAGACCGCAAGCGACGTCCCGCCGATAATCATCATATCCGCCTCCCGGATGCAGCGCACGGCTTCCTCGGTCACAGACTGGTCGAGCGGCTCCTCATAGAGCACGACATCCGGCTTGATGAGTCCGCCGCAGGCATCGCAGCGCGGCAGCCCGCGGCTTTCGCGAATGACGGAAACATCGTGAAATTTCCCACAGTCCATGCAGTAATTGCGCAGGACGCTGCCGTGCAGCTCCAGCACCTTTTTGCTGCCGGCAGCCTGATGCAGCCCGTCGATGTTCTGCGTCACGACGGCATTCAGCTTGCCCTGCTGTTCCCATTCTGCGAGCTTGATATGCGCGGCATTTGGCTTTGCATCGTGACTGAGCAGCTTATCGCGGTAAAATTTGTAGAATTCCTCGGTGTGCCGCAGGAAGAAGCTGTGGCTTAAAATAGTTTCCGGCGGATAATCGTACTTCTGGTGATACAGTCCGTCCACGCTCCGGAAATCGGGGATGCCGCTCTCCGTCGAAACGCCGGCGCCTCCGAAAAAGACAATGGTACGGGCTTTTTTCGCTGCCTCGCGCAGCTGTTCAACGGTCGCTTTCATAGTGATTCCTCCTTCTGGTGATTGATTTGAAGAATAACCGGCACTGTCTGATTCAGCGTCAGCGAATACAGACAGCACTCTTTCACAGGTTTTTGCATAAGCAGGCGCAGTGCCTCTGCATACAAGTGAATCTGCTCGGTGTAATGCTCCAGCAGTTCCTCCGCACGGCGGACACGGTCGGTCTTGTAATCGACCAGCACGATGCCGTCATCCTCTTCAAAAACGAGATCCATAATGCCGATCAGCATACCCTCTGTTCCGGCGTAATCTGCCCCGAGCTGTGAGAGCGTGCCGTCCAGATGCAGGTCACTGAGCCGGACCGTGAATTTTTTTTCGCGCCAGATTTTTTTTGCGCTGCCGATTCTCCGATACAGTTCAGAGTCAAAGAATTCGGAGATGCTGCTTTTTGCGACGGCATCCGCCTGCTTCTGCGTCAGTCTGCCCTGCGCCTGCAAACGGACGATTTCCGCCTGTAAATCGTCTGCGGCATTTCGGAAGTCAGCGTATTGCAGAAATGTGTGAACGGCAGTGCCGCGCTCAGCACCGGAAAGCCCGTGCCGTTCCCGTACAAAGAGCGGTCTGCGCAGCGGTGCGGAAAAGTCCTCCGCCTTTGCCAGTTCTGAAACGCCGTATTTCGCAGTGAGCTTTGCCTCGCGGCTTTCATATTGCCATGCACACTGCGCCCTGAGTCTCTGAACCAGTTCCGGTTCCGGCTGAACGGCATCTGTTTTTTCTGCTGCCGTGCTTTCCTCCGAATCCTCTGTATGTTCCGGCTCAATCCGGTCAATCCGCACGGAAAGGAACGGCTGACGCGGGTCGCTGCCGCAGCTGAGGTCAAATTCGCGCCGCAGCAGTTCACATGCCGGATTTTGCAGCAGTGCTGTCATAATCCAGTCGCGCATACAGCTGACGGACTGCGTCAGGCTGTCGGTCTGCCCGCCGAATGCCTTCTGTTCTGCTGCAATCGCGTTCAGGGTATCGGCATATTTTGTGCTGTGCCGGATCGGCAGAATCAGATGTTCTCTGGCTCTGGTCAGCGCGACATAGAGCAGCCGGAGTTCTTCGCTCCGCATTTCTGCATCATTCTGCTGTAATACGGCAAGAAAGGGGAGCGTGACACCGTGCGAGAGCGTTTCGGGGTCATGCAGGCGGAAACCGATGCCGGATTCGGAATGAAACTGGACAACATCGCGGCTGTCCTTGCCGGAAAAGCGGCTGTCCGAAGCGGCAAGAATCACAAACGGAGCTTCCAGACCCTTGGAGCCGTGAATCGTCTTGATCTGTACGACGTTTTCCGTGCCGGCGGGGATGCCGCCGCCCGCCAGATCCTGACTCCGTGACAGTACGGTATCGACATAGCGCAGGAATGCGGAAAGCCCGCCGCTGCTGCTGTTTTCCTCAAAATCTCTTGCATGTGCGATCAGAGCGCGCAGATTCGCCTTTTTCTGTTCGCCGCCTTCCGTCATCTGCATCATGCCGAGGAAATCTGTCTGCTGATAGATGCGCCGGATGAGCTGTTCCGGTGTCTCCATTGCTGAATACAGCCGCATGGATTCCAGAAAGCTGCAAAAGCTCCGGCATTTTTCCGTCAGGACGGAATCGCCTTCGGCATCGGCAAGTATTTTCTGCATGGACTGAAACAGACTGCTTTTCCGGTCGTAAATCCGCACGGCGGTCAGCTCATCGAGCGTAAAGCCGATCATCGGGGAAAGCATTGCCGCGGCAACGGAAATATCAAGCAAAGGATTGT
The DNA here is from genome assembly GCA_017518255.1 of Oscillospiraceae bacterium. Lineage (GTDB taxonomy): Bacteria > Bacillota > Clostridia > Oscillospirales > Ruminococcaceae > Firm-04. Next base: position 58,067 of record JAFWVK010000001.1, on the reverse strand, counting down.
CAATTGCACGGAGAATATCCAGCAAAAGCATGATCTCCGGTGATTGCAGATAGCTGCTCTGCTCTGTCCGGCAGACCGGAATGCCGAGCGCAGTCAGCGCCTCCGTATAATCCTGCACATGGGTTTTATTGCGCAGAAGCAGCAGGAAATCCCGCGGCGCACAGGGGCGGAGACTGCCGTCCGCAGCACGCACGGGTGTCTGCCGGTTCAGGTGTTCCGCAATTCGTTCCGCAACCGCGTTTGCTTCATCAGCGGTTTTTTCGAGCAGCATCAGCTCGACCGGACGATCCGCCTCCGGATATTCTGCGCCCTGAATCAGCATCTGGGTTTCGTCATAGCGGATTTCCCCGACCTGCTCCGTCATCAGCATCGAAAAGACGGCATTGACAAAATCGACGACTTCCTTCGCGCTGCGAAAGTTGCGGTTGAGATGAATGCAGGTGTTTTCGGTCAGCTGCGGTGTACGGTACGGTGCGCTTTCCCGCATGGCACGGTAAAAATTATTCGGGTTTGCGTTGCGGAAGCGGTAAATACACTGCTTGCTGTCTCCGACAAAGAACAGATTGCATCCGTAATGTTCGGCATCGCCGCCGCGGGAAAGCATCCGGAAAATCAGGTCCTGCAAATTGTCCGCATCCTGAAATTCGTCGATCATGATGCAGTCATACTGCTGCGAAAGCTGCTCTGCGAGCTCCGTTTTCCGGATGCTGCCGTCGGGCAGCTTTTCCGCGAGCAGAGAGAGCGTCAGGGTCATAACGTCCCCGAAGCCGAGTGCATTTCGCTCCTGCTTCATGCGGAACAGTTCCTCCGAGAAGCGCGCGGTCAGCTTCGCGAGTATCCGCAGGAGCATACCGTGCCTTGCAAAATCGGAATCTGCGAGTCTCAGTGCAGCCGTCCATTTGGAACGCAGTGCATCTCGGCAGGACTTTCCGCGGTCGCGCAGCGCTTTCATGCAGTTCCATTTTTCTGCATCCGCATCTTTCGGCTTGCGGAGTGTGCCGCTCTTTTTTGCTGCGGTCAATTCCGCGAGCCGTTTGAAGTCGCCCTCCGCGAGCACGGCTCTGAGCTGTTCTGTCTCGGATGCCTCCTCCCAGAGAATTGCCAGTGCTTTCTCCGTCTGCAATTCCCTGCAAATTCCGACCGCCTTTTCATAGTAACTGCCGATTTCGTCAAGTTCCTTCCCGATTGCATCCGCTGCACGCTTTCTCATGTTTCCGTTTTCGTACTGCTCCGCCGCATCCGTCAGAAGCGATGTGCCGAAGGGTGTCTGCTCCGTCAGTGTATAGAGCGAGAGAATCAGCGATTCGAGCGGCTGATCGTCCTGCGTGCAGAATGCATCAAACAGCAGCTTCTGTTCTGTCCGGATTGCCGCATCGGTTTCCGCTTCGGCACTGAACTGCTCCATGACCGCAGCGGCGGCGGTTCCGGCAAGCGTTTTTTCTTCGGCATCGTCCATGATCCGGAAACCGGCGGAAATATCAAGCGCTGCAAACTGCGTCCGCAGCAGGGAAATGCAGAAGCTGTGAATGGTTGAGATGCTCGCACTTTGCAGCATAGTCTGCTGCCTTCTGAGCCACGGGTCATCCGGTGCATTCAGCAGGCATTCGGTCAGGGCGCGGTTCAGTCTGGCGCGCACCTCTCCTGCCGCATCGTTGGTAAAGGTCGCAACAATCATTCGCTCCGCGGGGCAGGGGTTTTCGGAATCGGAAAGCAGCCGGATCAGCCGCTCGACCAGCACGGAGGTTTTTCCGCTTCCGGCGGCTGCGCTGACAACCACGGATGCACCGCGTGCTTCAATTGCAGCCGATTGTTCAGGCGTCCATCTGCTCATCCGGTTCTCCCTCCTTTTTTCCGTCCATGATTTCTTTCATTGCCGCTGCCGCTTCTTTATCCGTTACGGGAAGGCGGAAGCGGTCCGTATCCTGTTCCGTGATGCCGCAGAGCGTCTGATAGGAACAGTAGGCACAGGCATCGGCATAGAATAGATTTGCTGTCTGTTTTTTCTTCATCGGGTGCGGTGCAACATCTCCGGAAGCCAGAATCGAAGCTGTCTCCCGGACAATCTGTTCCACATGCGTCCGGAGTCTTGTAAGCTGCTCCGCAGTAAAGACCTGTGAATCTGCGGTCAGAACAGGCTCTTCGCTGCCGCTGTCTCCCTCCGCAAGCTGTACCGGAATGTAAACGCCGGCAATTTCCTTTTCCATCTTGGATAAAATGCCGCGGTCAAGCAGCACGGTTCCGCTCATGCGGAAATAGCGGCTGACATATTCGGCAACCGGCTCCGGATCGGAGCGATCCCGGCTTTTCGGACTGCCTGACGGCATATAGAGAACGCCGGCAGGCTCGGCATCGGGATAACAGGCAGGGTCATCCATCAGCGCAAACAAATAGAGCAGCATCTGCAAATTCAGACCGTAATAGATATCACCGAGAAAGAATTCCTTTGCTCCTGTTTTGTAATCCACAATGCGAAGATACTGTTTCCCGTCCTGCTCCGTCAGATCAACGCGGTCGATTTTTCCGTTGAGATACAGCATCATGCCGTCCGGCAGCGTCAGGCGGAAGGGCTCCGTTCCGCGCTCCTCTCCGACTCTGCCGATCACCATTTCGCAGGCATCCGGATGAAATTCCGACTGTCTCATCTCCTCCTGCGTGTGCAGGAGGAGTGCGGTCATGCGGCGCGTCAGTCTTGTGTATTGCTGTAAAAAGCGTGCAGATCTGCCGGTTTTGCCGCCCAGTTCATTCTGCAAAAATGCATCTGCACAGCGCTGAGCATGCGCTGTCAGATCCTCCTTGGTCATTGCGAGGAAATCTTCTCTTTCCGGATGTTCCAGAAACAGGCGCTCCATGCAGAAATGCACCAGATTGCCGCCTGAAAGCGGATTCAGATTTTGCTTTCTGCGCGGCAGCAGCCTGAGCTGATTGGCGCAGTAGCCCATGAACGGACACTTGACGGCGTTTTCAATCTGTGTGGCGGACATTGTAAGGGCATCGCCCGTGAGTTTTCGCAGAAGGCTTTTGCTGTGTATCCGAAGCCTGTCCGGATCGGAAATCTGCCGCAGTCTGCTCAGGCGTTCCGATTCCTCCGGGATTTCTTCCAGCATGGCGCGGACAGATGCACGCTCCTGCGGTGTGACGGTATAATCCTGCACAAAGCTGTAATATGCGGCAGCTTTTGTGGAAACATAAAATTCAGTACACATCCGGTCTGCATAATCTGTCCGGATTCCGGGGAGCAGCTTCCGGATATCCTCTGTCAGTGCGGAAGGCACTGCACGTTCTCCCTTTTCGTTTGCCAGTGCATAACTGAGCCTTAGCTGTTCGGAGGGTGCGGAGAGGGTTTTATAAACAATCAGCCGTTCATCGGCACAGAGGTCGCGCACCGAACGTGAGAGTGCAACGCCGTGTTCCGAAAGCAGCGAACGCTCCTGCTCCGTAAAGAAGCCGGTCTGCTGAATATTTGCGGGGAACTGTCCGTCATTAACACCGAGGACAAAGACCGCGCGCGGTTCATTGTATCTTGCCGCTGCCGTACTCTGAACCGTCACGGCATCGAGCGTCTGCGGCGGAATCGGAATCTGATTGGTGCGCAGGACTGCCGTCATCAGATCGGCAAGCTGCGGCGGGGTCAGCGGGGTGTCTGCGAGTGCTTCGTGCAGGGCATCCAGCAGCTCGGTAAAGCGGTTCCAGAGCCGGCGCAGGGCTCGTCCGCTTTCGACGTCGCCCTGCTCGTTCAGGTGCGCAGCAAGACCGCCGACGCGCATCGGCACGCCGGTTTCCTCCATGCAGCGGTACAGTGCTTCACAAAGCTCCGCGCCTGTCACATTTTCCCTGCGTGCCGCCTTCCGCATCCGGAGAATTGCCGGCATCAGCTTCATGCGGATGGCTTCCGTTTTTGCATCCGGATCGGTTTCTGCGGCGAAGGCATGTTCCCACTGTTCGCCCTCAATGTCCCAGATATAAGCGTAATTTTCCAGCATGGCGGCCTCTGAGGGATGCAGCGGGCTGAGCTGTGTTTTCAGGAGCAATAGAATCTGATCGGTCGTTGTGCGCTGCATCAGTGCAAGCAGACAGAGCGGCAGCTTCATGACAGACGTATGCAGCACGGAGCGGCGCAAATCCATAAAATACGGAATCTGATAGCGCAGAAATGCAGCTTCGAGCAGAAAACCGTACTGCGCCGGATCGTGCATGACAACCATGATGTCAGAGCAGCGCATGCCGTCCTGCATCAGCCTGCGGATCTGTGCCGCCGTATATTCCGCTTCGAGCGTAATATCCCGCGCCTCTGTCAGTGTTACGGCAGGCTTTCCGGAATATGCGGGCATTTCCGGGGTGAACAGATACCGGCTCAGATGCGCAAGGGATTCGTCATGATAGCGGTGCTGCACCGGACAGAGCAGTATTTCGCATTCCGAATTCTGTTCCTTTGCGATGCGCCGGAGCTGCCTTGCTGTCTGATTGACTGCATCGAAGCGCGTGTAATCGGGTGCATCCGGGTTATCCGTGCGGAGCGCAATCCAGACCTCGGCAGCATCGCGCAGCATGACTTCCAGCATGGCGTACTGATCTCCTGTAAAGGATTCAAACTCATCGAGAAAAATTACAGCATCTTTCAGATATTCCGAAGCATCGGCGGCGGCGGCAGCCTGCATCGGATCACAGAGAACATCGCGCATTCCGCGGCGCTCCAGTTCATTCAGATAATCCGCGTAGATCCGCGCGATGTCATAGAGCTTTTCCGACAGAACGCCCTCGGTCTCCGCAGAAGCCTGCAAAAGCTGCTCAGGCGTGCTGCCCGACTGCATCAGCTCGGAGAGCTGCGCGGTCATCTCGGTAAGAAAAGCAGGCTTTTCCGCATGTCTGCCGTAAAACCGAAGGGCATTGCCTCCTGCAAGCTGCCGGAGAAGCCGGTGCAGGATAACGGTTTTGGTCACATCGTCTGCCGCATCCCGCGGCTTTTCGGAAAAAGTTTCCAGCAGCTCTGCCGTCAGGCTGCGGAAACTGCCTGTCCGGATGCTGTTGAATTTTTTCGCTCCCATTGCATGATAAAGCTTGGTGTCGTAGGTAAAGGCAAACTGCTCCGGAACAAATGTCCGGACGGAAACCGATGTTTCTGCGGCTTCTTCAATTTTCCGGATCAGCAGCGCGGATTTTCCCGTCCCTGCGCCTCCGATGATCATATGCAGCATAAGGCGGCCTCCCTTTGTTACATGTAGTGTTTCAAAATCATTATACCATATGCCGGAAGCGGATTGCAAGCTTTTTTCTCCGAAACGGATATTGCACGGATTTTTCGTAAAAAATTTGTTCTGAACGGTTGCAATCCGAAAAAAAATGTGTTATACTGATATAGTATGAGCAAATACGGAACGGGAAAAGTGCCTGATTCCGGAGAAGGAGGGAAGACAAGCCGTGATTCTGGAAATGCTGCAAAATACATGGCATGCATTATCAAACGTCATGCATTCCATCGGATTCATAGATTTTCTTGATATCGCGATTCTGACCTATCTGGTCTACACTGTCTTCCGCTTTGTCCGCGAGACGCGAGCAGGACAGCTGATGAAAGGTATCGCTGTCTTGGTTGCTTTTTATTTCTTCAGCAGCTTTGTCGGTCTGAAAGCGCTGAATTTTGTAACGGTGAAAGTGCTGAATGCCGGTCTGATTGCGGTCATTGTGCTGTTTCAGCCGGAACTCCGCCGCGCACTGGAAAAATTCGGTCAGACAACCTCCCGCCTGCCGCGTTTTGCACTCGGCGAGAGTGAGGAAACCAGCGAACGCTGGAAAACGGCAATTCCGATTATCTGCGATTCCGCGGAACAGCTTTCTAAAACTGCAACCGGTGCGCTGATTGTTATTGAGCGCAGCAGCAAGCTCGGCGAGCAGATTCTCAACGGAACAGTAATGAAAGCAGTTCCCAGCACGGAACTGTTCGGCAATATTTTCTATAACAAAACCCCTCTGCATGACGGCGCTGTGATTATGCGTGACGGCATCATCTGGGCGGCGGCATGTTTCCTGCCGAAGCCGCAGAAAGAGGAACTGATTGACAAGCATCTCGGTTCCCGTCACCGTGCCGCAATCGGCATGAGTGAAAACTCCGATGCACTGGTCATTGTCGTCTCTGAGGAAACCGGTCAGATTTCTGTTGCACAGGACGGCGTGCTGACCAGAAATTATACCAGGAATTCTCTGGAGCGGCTGCTGCGGCTGACGCTTCTGCCGCAGGACAAGGATACAGGCGGTCTGCTTTCCTTCCGGCGCAAGCGCAAGCCCGCCGAAAAGAGCGGAAAGGATGTGCCTGCGAAAAAGCCTGCTGTAAACCGGCAGAATGCACAGCATCCGGCTGCACATACGGCTGCACATACCCCGCAGAAGGCAGTGCAGAGGAAGGAGGGCTCCGATGCAGAAAAGTAAAACCGGCAGCAGCTTCGGAAAATACATTTCCTTCTTAAAAAAAATATTCCGTTTCCGGAAACCGACCCGCAACGATCTGATCTATCTGATTCTGTCGTTTCTGGTTGCGTTTTTCCTCTGGGTCTATATCGCCTCGCAGATCAGCCCGAATTATGAGATCACGATTACCGGCGTTCCGGTTGTGGTGGATATCAGAGGAACAAAGGCAGATCTGGAATACGGCCTGAGTGTCATTCCTTCTGAAAACGATGACAAGCTGAAGGTCAACTGTACGATCAAAGGCAACCGTACCGCAATCGGCGGTCTGAGCCGCAGTGATATCGTTGCCTATGTCGATTTTGACTCCACGGTTACAAACACGAACGGCACACAGGTTCTTCCGATCAAGCTGCGCAGCGCAAACGGAAAGAACTTCGGAAATTATAAGCTGTCAAGGTCAACTGTCGAAGTGACAATGGACTATTATGAAACACAGGAATTTCCGGCGAAGGCGGTCTATCCGGATCTGACCTTCGATAAAGAAATTGTAATCAACCCCGATGAAATCACGGTTGATCCGCCCACGGTGAAAATTTACGGTCCGAGAGCCCAGCTTTCCAAGATTGACTATGTCCGCGTCTATATTGATGAGGACGAGGAAATCACGCAGAAAAAGACCTTTACAAACTGCACGCATTACGAGCTTGTGGATGCCGGAGATGCGGCTGTTTCCGATTCCGCGTTTCAGGTACAGGCAACCGGCTTTTCGGTTGAGATTCCGGTGCATTATACCAAGACACTGCCTGTGACCATTGATCTCTCAAATACACCAAAAGGGTTTAATAAGGCGGAGGTTCTCAAGCGCATCCGGCTCAATGCCAATGATGTATTTGAACTGCCCGGATACGGCGAGAACAATCTGACAATTACGATTGAAACGGACAATCCCCAGCTCAAGAAGGAGCTTGATGACAGAGAAACATGGTCCATCGGTTCCGTTCCGCTCTATTCACTCTCAATCGGCAGTAAAACGGATATCACCGTGAAAATGGATGAAGGCTATATTGACCGGTCCGAACTCGGAACGGTCACCGTAACAATGGATTCAACAGGGCTGATTGCCGATACGCGGAAAATTAAAAACAGCGATATTCAGCTCATGAACGGCTCCACGGATTACAACTATACACTGCAATCGCCTGCGGGGAATACGCTGATCACGCTGATCGGCACAAAGGAAGATCTGGCGGCGATTGATTCGGCGGATCTCCATGCCTCTATCAACCTCATGAGTGTTCCGACAACACAGGAGGGAACTTTCCCGCGCGGCTTTACCGTGACGCTTCCGGAAACGGCAACCGCCGTATGGGTCAGCCCCCAGCCGCGTGTCAATATCACCGTGACGGTTGCAGGATAGCTTACTGACAGTTTGAACCCGGCTGTGTAATGCAGCCGGGTTCAGTTTGCAGATAAATAAGAAAAACACAGTGGGTGAAGAATGAAAAGCTTCGGCAGCCGGCTTTCACACTTTCTTCACATGATTATCACAATATTTTTCCTTTTTAATTGTATAATAACATCGCTTATGGAAAAAGTTGAAATTGAAGTGTTTGAGGTGAAATGATGAAAAAAAGGATTACTGCATTCGCGCTTTCGCTTTCTTGTATCGGAGCACTTGCTTCATGCGGTTCGGGCGGGAGCCCGTCCTCCGGAACCGCCGGTTCTTCCTCTGAAAACACCAACGCTTCTGCTGAAAACGCGGTTACTGAGGTATCCGGGAGCACAACGGAGACTGTGACAGAGGCTGTGGAGCAGAAGGAGAAAAAGCCGATCAAAAGCTATGAAAAGAAGCATTTCAATGTAAGCGGAGACTGCCTTTACCGGGAGGATTATTCCTACAATGATAACGGGCAGTTAGAATCCTATATTCTTTGGACGACTGCCAATACCAATACGGTTGTTTATATGACCACGGTACAATATGAGTACGACGGCAGCGGAAAGCTGGTCAAGTCAACCAGAACATTCACCGACAATCAAGATGCACAGCAGCTCATGTATGACATCGAGAAAAAAGAGGGCTTTTACAAATACGGCTTCGGCTTCGGAAATACAGCGGAAGAAGCGGCAGGAAATTACTATTCGGTTGATGAATACGACGATGAGGGCTGGATTACTTCCACAAAACGATACAGCAAATCAGGCGGCAATGCTCTGCTTTCAGAGGTTGTATACGAATATGAGGACAAAACAACTCAATACGAAGGCGGATTAATGGGCCCTAAAACGATTTGGGTAACAATGCATGTTCAGCCGGTGAACGGCGACAGTACAGGCACCCGCGTTGAAATATTCAGTTATAATACAGGACGTGAAAACAGCTGGAATTACAGTGATTGGAGTCAAAAATCGAAAGCCGGAAGAACTGATAAATTCAACAATGACGGTACTGTTGCATATTCCACGGCATATGACGGAACCGAGCAGCTTGTGGGAGGAGAATTCCAAAATGATTCTAAGAGTTATGAAATCAGATATACATACGATGAGTATGACAATATCCTGACCGAGAAAAAGTATCTGATGACCGGACAAAAGATCAATTCACAATCGGGAAGTGCTTCCGGTTCCGGAAGCAGTACAAAGAAGACAACCGAACCGCCGAAGATGACCTTGCCGGACATTGAAAGCTACGGCACGCTTGATTCCTATGTTGAATATAAATATACCTATCAATAATATGTACGGCGGCAAGGGAATTTCCCTTGCCGCCGGCAGATTGCAGATAAAGTGTTCCCGGCGGATTCAAAACGGAGGATGCTCCCGCGCCGGCAGGATTGACAGGAGGAGCGCTTGCTTTATGCGGCACGGGCGGAACTTTGTCCTCTGAAATCACGTAAATGCGTTATGTTACGATACGTAACAGCGATGTTCGTGCTGCTCCCTTGATTGTTATGCGGAAGGGTGATATACTGAGATCACGGCAAGGGAAACCGGCTGAATAAATTTCGGAGGTAACGATTATGACATTTGGTGAAAAATTAAAGGACGCAAGACAGAAGGCAGGCTTATCGCAGGAGCAGCTGTCGGAGAAGCTGCACGTTTCACGCAGCGCAGTTGCTAAATGGGAGACTGACAAGGGAATGCCGGATATTGAAAATCTGAAAGCCGCCTCGCAGCTTTTGGATGTGTCTATTGATTATCTTCTTGATGACGGGGAAATGCTCTCATTCAAATCAGTCAAGGAGGCAATAAACCTTGATGACTATGAAAAGTCGGGGAAATGCCGTTCAAAGCAGGATACGGCTGTGCTTGCCAAATTCCCGCAGGCAGAGCAGATCTATCCCCTTATCAGAAAGAAGAAACTGTCGAAAGTTGAAAAGATACTTGAATGGACAGTTATGCCGGCTTTTGGATTGTTTCAAGCAGCAGATCAGCTGAATGACGGCCGCTCATATTATCTTGCAGAGACGGGCGGCAAGCAGTTTTTTGTGATGGTTTCTAAGGATTTCATAGAATACAGCAATCTTGCAAAAAGGGTTGACGGCAAGAAATTCGAGGTCGGCAACAATATATTTACCAAGGTAGGATATGAGCTTATTTAACACATAATAATATTATCGCCGCCGACGGTGTGTTCGCAAAGAACTGCTGTCGGCGGCGTTTTTTGTCTTCTGTTTTCGCTCTCTTTTCAAAAAGCCGTCTGAGCATAAGCTCAGCGGCAGCGTTTTATCTCAGGAGCGCTTCAATTTGTGCGGTTTTCTGCGCCATCAGCTCCGGAAACCGCGCCAGATAGTCATACGGATACTTGCATTCCGTCAGGCGCTCAATGCCGCGTTTCCCGCCGAGTACTTTTGTCGATGCGCCCGCTCCGATGCCGATGATGGTCTGTGAATCGTCCATCATCATGACATTATACGGGCTTTCAAATCCCGGCTTGGCATAGCCGACATTTTCCAGATTCGCAGCCATGTTTTTCTGCCGGTAGAGGTAATACGGGCGGTAACCGGCTGCTTTCAGCGTTTTCTGCGCATAGGCAACCATTGCGCTGACTGCATCCGCATCCGGCATCGGCAGATTTTGATAAAAATCAGCGGCTTTTTTCAGTGCCAGACAGTGTACGGTAATGCTTTCCGGATTCAGCCGGACAGCGCGGCCGATGCTCTCGCGGAAGCCCTGAACCGTATCGCAGGGAAGCCCCGCGATAAAGTCCATGTTGATATTTTCAAAGCCCACGGCTTTCGCAAGCAGATATTTGTCCTCTGCATCCTGTGCAGTATGCGGTCTTCCGGCTGCTTCCAGAACGGCGTCCTGAAAGCTCTGCGGATTGACCGAGATGCGGCTGACGCCTGCACGGCGGAGCAGCCGGAGCTTTTCATCCGTGATTGTATCGGGTCTGCCTGCTTCGACCGTATATTCCCGAAGCAGCGGATTGCCGCAGACATGCAGCAGCTCCGCAATCTGTGAAAGCAGATTTTCCAATTCCTGCGCAGAAAGCGTTGTCGGTGTGCCGCCGCCGACATAGACCGTATCAATCCGCAGATTCAGCCGGCGGATCAGCGCGGCAGTCATCCGGATTTCCTCCTGCATCCGCTCCAGATAATCCGGCAGCAGACGGCCTTTCATCTGTGAGACAGAATTGCTGACAAACGAGCAGTAGCGGCAGCGTGTCGGACAGAACGGAATTGAAATATACAGCCCGATGCCGTTTTCCGGTGCAGCATCCAGAATCGGCTTCTGAATTGAGAGTATTTCCCCGGCAAGAGCGGTTTTTTCCTCACTGACATGCCAGATTTCCCGGAATTCCGTCATCGCCTGTGCCGTGCTGCCGGTACGTTCCGCAAATTTCCGAAGCAGATTGACCGGACGGATGCCGGTCAGCATACCCCATTCCGGACGGATGCCGGTCAGCTCGCAGAGCTGAGGATACAACAGCGCGGAAATCTCGCGGTCAAGGGCATTTCCCGCACAGGCAGCCGGAAGCAGGGCTTCTGTTTTCCGTTCGGCACCGCCCAGTTTTGTCCGGCAGACAAGGCGCTGCATCCCTGCTTCGGCAGGCAGCAAAACTGCGGAGAGGTATTCTTCGCCGGAGGGGAGCGCCTCCGCATCGGAAAAGCCAAATTTTTCCGCCGGACGAAAGAGCTTCAGGAGCGCTTCCATTTCATAGGTTCGGTTATGCCCGAAGGTATGCACAGTCACGGCGCAGTCCTCACAGGTTCCGCGGGGTCAGATAATGTCCGAATTCCCGCTCATGCGAAAGGGTCGTGCTGCCGTAATGTCCGCAGTAGACGGTGCAGTCGCCTTCAATCTCACCGAGCCGCAGCAGCGATGCGCGCATATCGCGGATATTGCCGCCGGGGAAATCCACTCTGCCCACGCCGTCCCGGAACAGGGTATCGCCCGTAAACAGGATATTATCGTGTCGGAAGCAGCAGCCGCCCGGCGTATGACCCGGCGTATGCATAACCGTGAATGTCAGTTCTTCCGAAAATTTCAGGGTTTCGCCCTCCTCAAAATGCCGGAATTTTGTCTGATCCGGCTGACGGTATGCAGAGGCAAAGCCCAGCCCGTCCGCCATCGACCGCACCGATGAAAGCAGCATCGGCTCGTCCAGCGGATGCACATAAAGCGGGATTCCGGTCTCTGCGATGATGTCCGCAGCCGCGCCGAAATGGTCAAAATGTGCGTGCGTCAGCAAAATTGCAAGCGGGGTCAGTCCGCCCGCCCGAAGCTCCGAGAGAATATAGTCCGGCTCTGCGCCGGGGTCAATGATGACTGCGTTTTTTTCACTGTCGGAGACAAGAAAACAGTTTGCCTCAAGCTCTCCGACAGCCAGTTGTCTGACTTGCAGCATACAGCCGCTCCTTTCATTTTTTGCAGTTACATATTCGGCTCCCAGCCGGAGCCGGGGGTATATTTCATACAGCAGCGCCCGTCCCACATCAGCAGCAGGCAGCCCGCTTCGTCAGTCTCTGCCGTGAGCATCGCAGACAGCGGATTCCCGCTTGCACTGACCGGTACGGAATACTGCCGCGCCAGCACGCCGGGAATCAGGATCTCATTTACAATCAGGCTGTCCATATTCGGATTGGCTTTCAGGTCGAGCCTTGCAGCGGTAAAGGTGTGTCCGGAATCGGGGAGCGTGCCGGTGAACTGCTCCGGCTCAGGCGATCCGCTCAGTGCCGCAGGCAGCAGAATCCCCGCAGCGGCAATAACCGAGAGAATGCCGGGGATACGGCTTCCGCGCGAGAAAAAGCAGCATGACAGCAGAAGTGCAGCTGCGGCAAGCGGAAGATAAGCAAAATGATAAACCGGATAGAAAAATACATAATGCAAAAGCCCGGCAATCGCGGCAGTCAGCCAGAGTACTGCGCAGACAATGCTGCAAACGAACCATTTTTTCGAGCAGCCAAAATCAAACAGGTTCATTCAGGTCTCCTCATTTTGTTATGGAATCAGTACGCGGCACGGTCGGCGGAGATCACATCGCGCACCGTCCGCAGGCGGCGCAGCAGCGTATCGAGCTGTTCCAGCGAGGTCACCGAAACTGTTACATTGATGATTGCATTGCCGTCCTTGCGCATATGCAGATTGAAATTGGAAACCGGAAGATGCGCCTCTCCGATTACGGTTGTCACGTCGTTGAGAAGATTCATGCCGTTGACGCAGAGAATCTCAATATTCGCTTTCAGCTCAGCGGCGGGTGCATCGGATGCCCAGTAAGCCGGCAGCCAGCGCCCCATTTCTTCCGGATCATTCCGTTCCAGCGCTTCACGGTATTTTTTGCACTGTTCGGTGTGAATCGTGATGCCGTGACCCTGTGTCGCAAAGCCGACAATCTTCTCACCCTGAAGAGGGGAGCAGCAGCGTGCGAGCTTGACTTCCAGATTATCCACGCCGTCCACGATCACGCCTTTGCCGCCTTTTGTCGGTTTGCGCAGTTCCGGAAGTTCACCGAGCGGCTGTGCAGATTCTGCGGAAGCAAAGCGCTTCTGATAATACTCGCGGATCCGCGGCATCAGCTTGGTCAGGGTCAGTCCGCCGTATCCGAGCGCTGCATAGAAATCATCGAGTGAATTGCAGTTTGGCTGCCGTAAATCCTCTTTTATGATGATTTCCAGCTGCTCTGTTGTCAGCGGAAGCCTTGTGCGCTTGCACTCATGCTCCATCTGCGCTTTGCCCGCTGCAATATTCTCAGGGCGGCGTTCCCGCTTAAACCATGCGCGGATTTTTGCTTTTGCTTCATTGGTTTTGACAATATCCAGCCAGTTGCGGTTCGGTCCCTTGTTCGGGTCCTTGCTGGTCTGAATCTCGCAGATTTCGCCGGTATTGAGCCGGTATGAAAGCTGTACGATTTTTCCGTCAACCTTTGCGCCGACGGTTCTGTGTCCGATTTCCGTATGAATATGATATGCAAAGTCAATGACTGTTGAGCCGATCGGCAGGCTGATCGAATCGCCCTTCGGCGTCATGACGACAATATCCTCCGGCGCGATATCGTTCTTGATCGTGTTGACCAGTTCCTCCGGGTCATCGCTTGCCTGCTGGGTTTCCAGCACCTGCCGGATCCATGCAATGCGCGAATCCATGACGGTTTTACCCTGAATCCGCTCCTTGTATTTCCAGTGTGCGGCGACGCCGTATTCCGCATTCGCGTGCATTTCCCATGTACGGATCTGCACCTCAAAAGGAATGCCCTCCTTGCCGAGCACGGAGGTGTGCAGGGACTGATAGCCGTTCGCCTTCTGATTTGCGATATAGTCCTTGAACCGGTTCGGAATCGGGCGGAACATATCGTGAATCAGACCGAGCACACTGTAACACTCATTCACGGTTGTCACGATCACGCGAACGGCATATTTATCATAGATTTCGTCGATATTCTTGTGATTCATGTAGACTTTCTTATAAAGTCCGTAGATGCTCTTGACGCGCCCGAAAATCTGCGGCGGCGTGACAAAATCCTCTGAGCGGAAGCGTTCGGAAATGCGCTTCTTGATGCTTTCTATGAAAGCTTCCCGCTCCTCGCGGTTGCGGTCCAGCAGGCTCTCAATTTCGGCATAGGCATATGGATCCAGATAATAGAAGGACAGGTCCTCCAGTTCCTCCTGCACGGAGGTGATGCCGAGCCGGTGCGCAATCGGTGCATAGACGTTCATGGTTTCAAAGGCAGTTGCCTGCTGCTTGACCGGCGGGCGGTACTGCAATGTACGCATATTGTGCAGACGGTCTGCGAGCTTAATAATCATGACGCGGATATCCTGCGACATTGCAAGCAGAATCTTCATCACATTTTCCGCCTGCTGCTGCTCCTTCGTGAAAGTCGGAACCTTGGCGAGCTTTGTGACACCCTCGACCAGCATGGCGACATCGTGACCGAAGCGCTTCTGCACATCCTCTCTCGTTGCCTGTGTATCCTCAATGACATCGTGCAGCAGCGCCGCACAGAGCGTGTCGGTGTCCATGCCGAGATCAAGCAGGATATAGGCGACTGTCACCGGATGCACGATATACGGGTCTCCGGAGGAACGCTTCTGCCCCTCATGGCACTGCGCGGCATATTCATACGCCGCAATCAGCTTGCTGATATCGTACTGCCGGTCATCCGTCAGAATCTTGGAGATAATCATGTCTATGGTATAGGTCTCGTTATGAAAATCCGGCATTCGCCGCACACTCCTTCCGTTTTTGTGTATTTTGTATGCAGATTCTGCATCAGCCGGTCATATTTCTCTTTGCCTGTGAAGCTTTATGAATGCATATTATGAGGCTTTCCTTTGCAGCTTCTTATATTTGCTGTGCCAGCTTCATAATCCGGCGATACTCACCCGATTCGGCAAGATCACGCTTTTGTGTCACAGGCAGTCTTGTCAGTGTATCGGCGGCGGCATCATATTGCAGCAGTCCCAGTTCCGAGAAAATATCCGCACAGACCCGTGCGCGGCAGCGGTTCATGCCGGCCTTTTGCAGGCGCTCACAAATGCGGTCAATCGAAACCGGCGCGCCCTGCACCATCTGATACACCGCGACCAGATCCTCACGCCGCGGGCACATTCTCTGATAATAGGCGAGGCTGGGCAGCTTTTCTCCGCGCTGATATGCCTCATAGGCAAACTGTGCGGCGATTGCCTGCTCCCGCGCCCGCTCCGACTGCCGCCAGTCCTCGCAGCGCAGTGTCAGGGAGGGTTTTCCCATGTAATCCCGAACTTCCGCCGAGATCAGGAAATCCAGAACCTGCCCCGGCATGATGCCGGTTTCTTCCGGCTTTCTCCGGAAGAGCAGCACCTCCTGCTGCATTCCGTTTTTTCGCAGCCGGATTTTCGTATGAATTCCGCCGGACATTCCGAAAACGTCTGCAACGGTCATGCCGGTCAGTACAAACATCGGTTTCGGGTTTCCTTCCCCGAAAGGCTCCAGAATCGAAAGCCCCTGCACATTCGGAACCGTCAGCTCCGGAAGCTCCAGTTCGCGTTCCGCGTGCAGCGTCAGAACCGGCATCTGCGGATTGCTTTTTGCGGCGTATTCCTGAATCGCACGGCAGAATGCACTGTGCGATTCGATCGAAACGGTGAATCCGCCTGCACCCGGATGTCCGCCGTAGCGGATCAGATACGGTTCGCAGAATTTCAGGCATTCAAAGACTGAGAATCCGCCGAAGCTTCTTGCAGAGCCGCGGTATCCGTCTGGTTCCTTGGACATAATAAAACAAGGTTTCCCGAAGCGTTCCTCCAGCCTTGCGGCGACAATGCCGATGACGCCGTGATGCCAGTTTTCACCGGTTACAACCAGAACACGCTCTGAGAGCATTTTCGGATTCCGGCGGATCTGTTCCAGAATCTCCGTCAGAATCTCCTGTTCGGTTTCGCGCCTCTTTGTATTGAGCCCATGAATCTCCTCCGCCAGCATCTGCGCCTCCTCCGGATCATCGGTCAGGAAGAGCTTTGCGGCAAGGGAGGCTGAGGCGAATCTGCCCGCTGCGTTGATGCGCGGAATCAGCTGAAATGCGGCTGCGGAGGAAGAAACCGGTGTTCCCTCCTCAATTCCGCAGACTGCCATCAGAGAGTACAGCCCGATGCGCTCGGTATTTGCGAGAAGCTGCAATCCCCGCCGGACAAGAAAGCGGTTTTCATAATCCAGCGGCATGACATCCGCAATCGTTGCCAGTGCGGCGAGGTCGCCGAACTGTTCCAGTGCAGGCTCCCAGTCGCCGCCGTCCATCACGGCGACCAGCTTCAGTGCGACGACAGCACCGCAGATTGTCTTATACGGTGACATGCAGTCTTTGCGGAACGGATCGACCACGGCGAACGCATCCGGCAGTTCGTCTCCCGGACGGTGATGATCGGTGACAACCAGCTCCATGCCCAGTTCCTTGATGAGTTTTGCTTCTTCGACCGCGGAGATCCCGTTGT
Source organism: Oscillospiraceae bacterium (assembly GCA_017518255.1). Taxonomy (GTDB): domain Bacteria; phylum Bacillota; class Clostridia; order Oscillospirales; family Ruminococcaceae; genus Firm-04. The sequence continues at coordinate 41,256 of JAFWVK010000001.1, read as the reverse complement.
CTACGGTCACAATCAGGGAGACATGCTCCTCGTCTTTCAGTTTGCGCAGACGTTCCGCCCGCATGCCGTAGCCTTCTGCGCGTGTCGGAATATACCAGATGACATCGGCGCCTGCGCTCATCAGCCAATCTGTCAGGATGACTGTTGCTGCGACACCGTCACAGTCATAGTCCCCGAATACGCAGATGCGTTCACCGCTTTCCACGGCTTCGAGGATGCGCTCCGCAGCTTTCTCAATATCCTTCAGGAGCAGCGGATCCGAAAGCTCCGCAGTATCCAGAATGCTGCCTGCGGTTTCCAGCGATTCGATGCCGCGTGATACCAGCACATCCGCGCAGAGCTGCGTAATGCCGCCCTGCTGCCTCAGCTTCTGCGCTTTTAATTCATCTGTTTTTCCGATTATCCACCGCTTCAGCATTTCAGATTTCACCTCCGCCTGAAATTTGCTGTTTCCTATCATATTAGTATACCATTTTTATGAAGAAATTGCAAGCATTATTCAAAATAAGGAACGGCATATTTTGCCGTATTATTTTTCCCTGTTTCCCATTGCGTTTTTCTGAACAATATGATATAATAAGAATCTACATGCCGGAAATCCGGCGGGAATTCAATCTGAAAGGAATAAAAAATGGGCGGAATATTTCTCCTGATTCTTAACAGTATTCTGCTTGGCTTCGGTCTGGCAATGGATGCATTTACCGTATCACTTGCGAACGGTCTGAACGAACCGGAAATGAAACGCGGACGTATGGTCAAAATCGCGGGTGTCTTTGCCGGATTTCAGGGAATAATGCCGCTGCTGGGTTGGTTCTGCGTCCGTACGGTCGTCAAATACTTCAATGCTTTTATGCGATGTCTGCCGTGGATTGCACTGTTGCTTTTATGCTATATCGGCGGAAAAATGCTGATTGCAGGGCTGAGAAAGCAGAATCCGGGTGCTGAGGCAGAAACGAGACAGTGCGGAAAAACCGATCTGCTGATTCAAGGAATCGCGACCTCCATCGACGCGCTTTCCGTCGGCTTTACCACAGCCGACAAAGCGTTTCCGCAGGCGTTTTGCGCGTCGCTGATTATCAGCCTGGTCACCCTCGGCATCTGCATGGGCGGTCTAATCCTCGGAAAAAAAGCCGGCATGAAGCTTGCGAGGAAGGCGTCGGTATTCGGCGGCCTGATTCTGATCGGCATCGGCGCGGAAATTTTTATCAGTCACCTCATCGGATAATTTGCAGAGAAGAGACGGGAATATGATACAGAACCTTTTTTTTCAGGAAACGGTTGCAGAAAAATTGCAGCATACGGTTCCGCTGAGCGTTTTTGATTCGGTTTCTTCAACCAATGATCTCCTGCGGGAGGCAGCCGCGCTCGGTGCGCCGGAGGGAACCGTCATTGCGGCAAGGCAGCAGACTGCCGGCCGCGGCAGGCAGGGCAGAAGCTTTTTTTCACCGCCCGGTACCGGTCTGTATCTCAGTATGCTGCTCAGACCGCTCGGCTCGCCGGAGCAGATTCTCTCCCTGACACCGATGGCGGCAGTTGCCGCTGCACAGGCAATTGAACGCTGTACCGGTCAGCACGCGGAAATCAAATGGGTCAATGACCTGATTCTTCACGGACGGAAAATTTGCGGAATTCTCGCAGAATCGAGTTATTCCGAATGCAGAAAAGAACCGGATTTTGTAATTCTCGGCATCGGCATCAACCTGCTGACGCCTGCGGGCGGATTCCCGCCGGAGCTGCAGGCAATTGCCGGGGCAGTTTATCCGGAGGGCGCCGATGCACAGGATGCGTTCTGTTCACTCTGCGCCGCACTGACGGATGCGCTGCTGACCCAGTATGCAATGCTGCCGGAGCGAGCCTATCTCGCGGAATACAAATCGCGTCTCTGTGTGCTCGGCAGGCGGATTACCGTCTGTGAGAACGGCGCGGAAATACCGGCGGAAGCGCTTGCGGTTGACGATGATCTCCGGCTGCTTGTCCGGTATCCGGACGGCTCTGAGCAGTGGCGCTCGACCGGCGAAATCCGCATCCGGATTTGAGTGCGGTATCTGCGATGGATTTTGAATGGGGCGCTGCCCCAAACCCCGCTGTATAGAGAAAAACGAACCCCCGCAGACCTGAAATCTGCGGGGGTATTTGTTTGATTCGGTTTGCGAATCGGTGTGAATTACTTGCGGAGTGCAGCCTGAGCCGCAGCCAGTCTTGCGATCGGCACACGGAACGGCGAGCAGGATACATAATCCAGACCGATCTCGTGGCAGAACTCGACGGAAGTCGGGTCGCCGCCGTGCTCACCGCAGATACCGCAGTGGAGCTTCGGATTAACCGGCTTGCCCAGTTCAATTGCCATCTTCATGAGCTTGCCGACGCCGGTCTGATCCAGCTTTGCAAACGGATCGCTCTCGAAGATCTTGGAATCGTAGTATGCGCCGAGGAACTTGCCGGCATCGTCACGGGAGAAGCCGAATGTCATCTGTGTCAGGTCATTGGTACCGAAGCAGAAGAAGTCAGCTTCCTTCGCGATATCGTCAGCAGTCAGCGCTGCACGCGGAATTTCGATCATGGTGCCGACCTGATACGTCAGATCAGAGCCTGCTTCCTTGATAACAGCGTCAGCAGTTGCAACAACGACTTCCTTGACGAACTTGAGCTCCTTGACTTCGCCGACCAGCGGAATCATGATTTCCGGCTCGACTGTCCAGTCCGGATGAGCCTTCTTGACATTGATTGCAGCCTTGATGACAGCCTTGGTCTGCATCTCGGCGATTTCCGGATAGGTAACAGCCAGACGGCAGCCGCGGTGACCCATCATCGGGTTGAACTCGTGGAGGGAAGCGATAATCGCCTTGATATCCTCAACGGACTTGCCCTGTGCGTCAGCCAGTGCCTTGATGTCAGCTTCTTCGGTCGGAACGAACTCGTGAAGCGGCGGATCCAGGAAACGGATGGTAACAGGGTTGCCTTCCAGAGCCTCATAGAGAGCCTCGAAGTCTGCCTGCTGCATCGGCTCGATCTTTGCCAGAGCTGCCTTGCGCTGCTCGACGGTGTCTGCGCAGATCATCTCACGGAACGCAGCGATTCTGCTCGGCTCGAAGAACATGTGCTCGGTACGGCAGAGGCCGATACCCTCAGCGCCCAGTTCTCTTGCCTTCTTTGCATCAGCCGGAGTATCCGCATTGGTGCGAACCTTCAGCTTGCGGTACTTGTCCGCCCAGCCCATAACTCTGCCGAATTCGCCGGCGATCTGAGCGTCAACAGTCGGGATAATGCCTTTGTAAATGTTGCCGGTTGTGCCGTCGATGGAGATCGGGTCGCCTTCCTTGAAGGTTTCGCCTGCAAGCGTGAAGACCTTGTTTGCCTCATCCATGTTGATTTCGGAGCAGCCGGAAACGCAGCAGGTACCCATACCGCGGGCAACAACGGCTGCGTGAGAGGTCATACCGCCGCGGACAGTCAGGATACCCTGAGATGCCTTCATACCGGTGATATCCTCCGGAGAGGTTTCCAGACGGACCAGAACGACCTTTTCGCCGCGTGCATTCCATGCCTCAGCATCGTCAGCAGTAAAGACAACCTTACCGCAGGCAGCGCCGGGAGATGCGCCCAGACCCTTTCCGAGCGGGGTAGCAGCCTTCAGAGCCTTTGCATCGAACTGCGGGTGAAGCAGTGTATCGAGGTTACGCGGGTCAATCATCAGAACAGCTTCCTGCTCTGTCTTCATGCCTTCGTCAACGAGGTCGCATGCGATCTTGAGAGCAGCCGGAGCGGTTCTCTTGCCGTTGCGGCACTGGAGCATATAGAGCTTTCTGTTCTCGACAGTGAACTCCATGTCCTGCATGTCATGATATGTGTCTTCGAGGGTCTTGCAGACCTGGATGAATTCTGCATATGCCTCCGGGAACTCCTGTTCCATCTGAGCGATCGGCATCGGAGTACGGACACCTGCAACGACGTCTTCGCCCTGTGCGTTCTTCAGGAACTCGCCCATGAGCTTCTTCTCGCCGGTAGCCGGGTCACGGGTGAATGCAACACCGGTGCCGCAGTCGTCGCCCATGTTGCCGAATGCCATCATCTGGACATTGACAGCGGTACCCCAGGAATACGGGATATCGTTATCGCGGCGGTAGACGTTTGCACGCGGGTTGTCCCAGGAACGGAAAACAGCCTTGATTGCGCCCATCAGCTGAGCCTTCGGGTCGGTCGGGAAGTCTTCGCCGATCTTTGCCTTGTACTCAGCCTTGAACTGTTCTGCGAGTTCCTTGAGGTCGTCAGCGGTCAGCTCAACGTCCTGCTGAACGCCGCGGTCAGCCTTCATCTTGTCAATCAGCTCTTCAAAGTACTTCTTGCCGACTTCCATAACGACATCGGAATACATCTGGATAAATCTTCTGTAGCAGTCATATGCCCAGCGCGGGTTGCCGGACTTTGCAGCCATCGTTTCGACAACGGTCTCATTCAGACCGAGGTTCAGGATGGTGTCCATCATACCGGGCATGGATGCTCTTGCACCGGAACGGACGGAAACGAGGAGCGGATTGTCCTTGTCACCGAACTTCTTTCCGGTCATTTCTTCCATCTTTACAACATACTCTTCGATTTCAGCCATAATTTCCGGATTGATCTGACGGCCGTCCTCATAATACTGTGTGCATGCTTCGGTGGTGATGGTGAAGCCCTGCGGAACCGGCAGACCAAGCTTGGTCATTCCGGCGAGGTTTGCGCCCTTACCGCCCAGCAGCTCGCGCATGCTTGCGTCGCCCTCTTTGAAGAGGTAGCAATATTTTTTGCCCATTGGAAAAACCTCCATTCTTTGTTACCGGCGCTGGATTCGGGTATCTGCGGGCGCAGAAAGCCCGTAAGCGTCCGGACATGAATCTATTATATCATAAAAAGTATAAAAATGTCTAGTCCTTTTCCTAATTTTTTCATATTAACCAAAGATTCCCGCGGTTTTCGGCAGATTTCACAAATATACGGTCAAGTGCTTGCGATATGGGATTCAATCAACTATAATATAAACAAATGTAATCATTGGAAGGGGCGTCCTTACTATGCCATACGAAAAGAAAATCCTGCTGATTCTGTTGGGCTCATGTATCGGTTTTATCCTGTTTATCATCTGCTTCAAAAAGCTGGTGACCCGGATTTTCCGCAAATGGAGCACGCTTGGAGCCGGGCTGGTTCTGGGCGGCGGTTCCGGAGCGATTCTGCACTGGGTCTGTTACAGTCTTTACCGCGTATATTTGCAGGGAACGGCTCCGGAGCATACTGTACCCGTAAAAAACCGGATCGTGTCGTGCGCAGTCATCATCGCGGTTATGTTTTTCGCTGTTTTGATTGCAAAGCGCATTCAGGATAAGAAAAACGGACGGAATCAGTCAAAATCGGCAGCTGCGGCGAACCGCTTTGACGGTTCAAACCGCGTGGAAATGATTGCAGGCAAGGTAAAGGCAGCACGCGCTGCCGGAAAAACGGTGGACCGGATTTACTGTTATCATGACAAACTCCTGTTTGCATTCCGTCCGGACCGGGACGGTGAGACCTACGATGTGATGTATTTTAACGCAGAGGGATTCAAGAATCTGACATTCGGCGAAACAGAGTCGGAAGGATTCGTGAAGGCGCTTGCCGGAAGACTGAATATGGGTGCGGACACACGCCTGGGTGCGCTGGATGGAATGTCCCCGCTGGAAGACAAGATTTTCTGGAAGAATCAGGAAGAACGCGTGCGCCAAAAATACGGTGCGGACGGTTTTCTGGACGGCATTCTCTATTCGTCTGCCGATTCACAGGATTCCCTGCGCGATGACTGACAGCGTCAATTTCTTCATCAGACTGAAACGGTAAGAACAGCGCAGGCTGAAAGGAGCAAAACCGATTTATGATTCTCGAAAACGGACTTCCGCAGGTGAAAATGTTCTCCGACGGCGCATGCAGCGGAAATCCCGGTCCGGGCGGCTGGGGTACGATTCTGCAATTTACGGATGCAGAAGGGAACCTGCATGAAAAGGAGCTTTCGGGCGGAGAAGCCGACACCACCAATAACCGCATGGAGCTGACCGGCGTGATTTCGGGATTGCAGGCGCTCATCAAGCCCTGTGCCGTGACCGTTACCACAGACAGCCGCTATGTCGTTGACAGTGTGACCAAGCGCTGGGTGTATGCATGGCAGAGCAGGGGATGGGTCAAGCCGGACAAAAAGCCTGCCCTCAACGCGGATTTATGGAAGACGCTGCTTCCGCTGCTGGAAAAGCATCAGGTGACATTTGTCTGGGTCAAGGGACATGCCGGACATCCGGAGAATGAGCGCTGTGACCGCCTTGCCGTGGCGGAGCGCGGGAAATTTGCCTGAACCGGTCTTTTCCGGAGCAGTTTCCAGCGCAGTCGGAGAAAAATACAAAATATTCTTTGTGAAAATTGCAGGCAAATGCTGACTGATTGAGATGCCGCGGACTTGCGTGAACTTTTTCATTGACTTTTTTTCCGGATTGTGGTATGATAGTAAAGAATACGGCATTTAATCTGATAACATGATGATAGGGTGAATCAATTTATGTTCGGGAACTCAGCACGCCGCCTTTCCGCACTTGCTTCCGCTGCGGTGCTTTCCTGTTCTGCACTGACCGGCTGCGGAACCGGTACATCATCCAAAAAAGAACCGGAAACCCCGGAGGAATTCCGTGCAGCCATGATCGAACGCTCCGTTGTCAGCACAGGCAATACCGCGAGACTCAATAAGGTGTTTGACCGCGCTGCAAACGGAGAGGATATCACGGTTGCCTATGTCGGCGGCTCTATTACCGAGGGTTATGCCGCCGGTGCGCGTTCTCCCAAGTGCTACGCTTCCGTTTCGGCGGCGGATTTTGAAAAGAATTACTGCAAGGGCGGCAAGGTGATCTGTCAGAACAACGGCCTTTCCGGCACGCCCTCCGTGCTTGGGAATCTGCGTGCTGCAAGCGAGGTTCTGCCTTCTGAACCGGATATTATTTTTCTGGAATTCGCGGTAAATGACGGCATGGAAACGGATTATAAGGTCAGCTATGAGAGCCTTGTCCGCACCTGCCTCGAAGCTGAAAACGAGCCGGCAGTTATTCTGCTGTTCACCTACATGGAAACCGGTCATACCTGTCAGGAGCAGCAGCAGGAGATCGGAAAGCATTATGATCTGGGCATGATTTCCGTCCGGGATGCCATTCTCCCTGAAATGGAAGCGGGCAGAATGACATGGAAGGAGTACGGCGATGATGACGTTCACCCGACGGTTGAGGGTCATGCGCTGCTCGGTGAATTCATCGCGGAATATTTCAGAAAAGCAAAGGCAAAAAAAGCCGATGCTTCCTACAGGCTTCCGGAAAACACGGTTTATCCGGAGCTGTACCGGAATGCCGCGCTGTATGATGCAGCCGGTATTCCCTACCGCGACGGCGCATGGACGCCCGGCACAAACGACGGCTACTTCAAAGCCGGATTCGTCTATCAGCCGGATGAGGGCAATGAGCCGCTGACGATGACCGTAACCGGAAAATCCCTGTTTCTGGTCTATAAAAAATCCGGCGATAAAAAATACGGCATGGCGACCGTGTTCGTCAACGGCGAGCGTGCCGCAATTGTGCAGGGCTACGGCGTCAATGCGTGGGGCGGACCGGCAGTCGAGCTGATTCAGACGAACGGTTCCGTGCAGGAAATGAAGGTTGAGATAAAAATGCTGGATGATCAGACCGACAAGGCATTTGAAGTGTTCGCAATCGGTACTGCGGAATGATTCCGGAAAAAAAGCAGTCTGCCAGCAGCCGTGTCGCACTGGGCGGCATTGTGGCGGCACTCTGTCTGACCGTGATGTTTATGACCGGTGTTCTGCCGGCATTGTATATTGCTGCGCCGATGTTTGCCGGAATGCTGATGCTGATTCTGGTTGAGGAGGTCTCGGTCGGCTGGGCATGGCTTACCTATATTGCCGTCAGCCTGCTTGCCGCAATTGTAACCTTCGATAAGGAAGCAGCGCTGATGTTCATTCTGTTTTTCGGGTATTATCCCATTCTGCGGATGTATCTCGAAAAAATCCCGCTGAAGCTTCTCAGAGCGCTGTTCAAGCAGCTCCTGTTCAATATTTTTCTGATTCTGGATTACTGGATGACAGTCTTTATCCTCGGTCTGCCGACATTTGAGGATACGGGGTTCACCATGTATGTGATCTTGATTGTATCGGGAAATCTGCTGTTTCTCATGTATGACAGGCTGCTTTCCCGGATGCACTGGTTCTATGAACGTGTGTTTCTGCGCAGAATTCTCGGAAAGAGGAAGAAGCGCTGACCCCCCCGCTGCCTGTTACCGCATATTTTTTATCCGAAGGAGATTGTATAAAGTGGACACCATGCAAGGAATGAAGCGCACCTGCTACTGCGGCGAGGTGCTCGAAGCCGGAAAAACCGTGACAGTCGGCGGCTTCGTTGATACGGTTCGTGACAAGGGCGGCATTATCTTTATCGTCCTCCGTGACCGGACCGGCGTTGTGCAGCTGACCTTTGACGAGACAACCGACAGGGCTGTCTTTGAAAAAGCGGCATCCTGCAAGAGCGAATATGTCCTGCTCGCAAAGGGCGAGGTTCGTGAGCGCGAAAGCAAGACCGACAAAATCGCAACCGGTCATGTTGAAATTTACGTGACCGAGCTTCGGATTCTCTCGAAGGCAAAGACACCGCCGTTTGAGATTACGGCGCAGACCAAGGTTAATGAGGAACTGCGGCTGAAATACCGCTACCTCGACCTTCGCAGAGCGCCGCTCCAGCAGAATCTGATTCTGCGGCATAAGATTGCACAGTGTGCGCGGCAGTATTTCTATGAAAACGGTTTCCTTGAAATCGAGACCCCGATGATGATGAAATCCACGCCGGAGGGCGCAAGAGACTATCTCGTTCCCTCCCGTGTGCATCACGGCGAATTCTACGCGCTGCCGCAGTCCCCGCAGATCTACAAGCAGCTTCTTATGGTCGCGGGCTATGACCGCTACATTCAGCTCGCGCGCTGTTTCCGCGACGAGGATCTCCGCGCGGACCGTCAGCCGGAATTCACGCAGATTGACCTTGAAATGTCCTTTGTCGATGTCGATGATATCCTCGATCTGACAGAGGGTTTCCTGATTCGTCTGTTCAAAGATGTTATGGGCAGGAAGCTGAAAACCCCGCTGCCCCGCCTGACCTATACCGAGGCAATGAACCGTTTCGGTTCGGATAAGCCTGATCTCCGCTACGGCATGGAGCTGACCGACCTCTCGGAAACCGTAAAGGACATTGCATTTCCGGTCTTTGCGAATGCGCTTGGTGAGGGCGGAACCGTCCGCTGCATCACCGCAAAGGATGCCGCAAAGGTGCTGACGCGCAAAGAAATTGACAAACTGACCGAAACCGTCAAAGGCATCGGTGCAAAAGGGCTTGCTTATATCCGCTGGGTCGATGCGGAGCCTGCCTGCTCTTTCGGCAAATTCTTAAAGGACGGCGAATTGCAGGCAATTCTTGACAAAGCAGGTGCAGAGCAGGGCGATGTCGTGCTGATTATCGCAGACAGGGCAGCCGTTACGCTGCCGGTTCTCGGCGCACTGCGCACGCAGCTTGCCAGAAAGCTTGACCTCATCCCGCAGGGTGAATTCAATTTCCTCTGGATTACACAGTTCCCGTTCTTTGAGAAGGACGAGGAAACCGGCGAATGGCTCGCAATGCATCATCCCTTTACCATGCCGATGGACGAATGCCTGCAATATCTTGATACCGCGCCGGAAAAGGTGTTTGCAAAGGCATATGACCTTGTGCTGAACGGAACTGAGCTCTGTTCCGGCTCCATGCGCATTACGGACTATGAATTGCAGCAGAAGATGTTTGAATCGCTCGGTCTGACCGATGAGGAGATTGAAGCGAAATTCGGATTCCTTGTGCAGGCATATCAGTACGGTGCGCCGCCGCACGGCGGTCTCGGCATCGGGCTCGACCGTCTGACGATGACGCTCGCCGAAGCAGAATCCCTGCGCGACGTCGTGGCGTTCCCGAAGGTGCAGAATGCAAGAGAACTCATGAGCGGATGCCCCTCTCCGGTCGATCAGGCAAGCCTTGATATTCTCGGCATTGCAGCAGTTGACAGAGAAGAGGACTGAGTCCCGGAATAATGCCGGAACGTGCTGTACCGGCTTGTTCATACACTACCATTTTATTCCAATTCATTTTTAAGGAGGTATTATTTTCATGTTTTGCAAAAATTGTGGTCAACAGATCCCGGATAATTCTGCGGTATGTCCGAATTGTGCCGCACCGATTATTCCGGCGGCTCCGCAGCAGCCGGCATTCGCTCAGCCGGCACCCGCAGGAGCAGGGGCGGCAGGTCTGGGCGGCGTTGCTGACAACATCGTCTCAAAGACGAACGGTCTGCCTGTCCGTCTGATTGCGAAAATCGCACTGGTCCTTGCACTGCTCGCATTCTTCCTCCCGTTTGTTTCCGTATCCTGCAATATGGATGAAATGGGCTCTTACGGCGGAGATATGGATGAAGTTGTAGACGAACTCGGAACCGATGATTTCGGCTGGGGTCCCTACAGCGGCTTCAGCATTATGTTCGGCAAGCTCGATGCAACAAAGTACTACGGTATTCCGAAGGATATGCAGGAAGAAGCGGAAGAAGAAATGGACGACGAAATGTCCTTCATGAAAGGCGATGATTCCGATCTGGGCGACGGCATCAATATCTGGATGTGGCTGTCCTTCCTCTGCGGCGTCGGCGGAGTCGTGATGCTCTTTGTCTTTGAGTCGAAGCCGAACAAGATGAGCCATGTCTGTGCAGGTCTTGCAGCAGGCGGCGCACTCTTCGTTCTGATCGGCAGAATTACATTCCTGTCCAACACCAAGCTGGATTCGGTATCTTCTATGGGCGATTTCTTTGAAACTCACACCAAATGGGGATTCTTCCTCTGCCTGCTGTTCTTCCTTGCAGGAGCCGCAGCCTGTGCGGTTGATTTCCTTGCAAACGGCAAGCGTCCCGCATTCCTGGCAGGTAATTCCCAGCAGCCGACTGCCGGCGGCGGATATCCGCAGGCTCCGTTCAACAGCGTTCAGCCTCCGGTCAATGCAGCACCGCCCGCAGGAAACCAGTTTAACAATTTCAATAATCCCCAGCAGCCGATGTTGTAATATCAGATACAATTCCGGCTCATCGAACACGAAACCGTGATGACCGGCAGAGAGCGGAAGCTCTCTGCCGTCTTCGCATAAAACATGAAAAACGAGGGTAAACACATGACAGTAGATGAACTGATGAATCAGATAAAAAAAGAAATGACCGGCGATCTTGCAAAAGATCTGGAGCATCTGAGCGAGCGTGCTTCTGCTTTGCGTAAAGAAGAAAATGCGCAGGAGCTGCTCGAAGCCATTGCAGAATATGCCTATGAGATGATGCCGGAGGAGCAGCGTGAACAATTCACAGAGCAGACCTTTGTCCGCGGCAAACGGATGGACTTGGCATTTGCGGAGGCGCTGCAGCTTGTCAATGAGAAAAATATGCAGGGGGCGGAAGAAATCCTCTCCGATATTTCGGATAAAATTGCGGAATACTATGAAAACGCAAAGCCCAGACTGTTCAGCTTCCGTAATCCGTTTGAATATCACATGTACCGGTATTTCTATCCGAACGACACGGATTTTGACCGGGCTCCGTTTGATTTTGCACATTATCTGCAACTCTATGGCTATGTCCTGCTTGACAACAAGAAGTTTTCGGAGGCAGATGCCGCTTTGGAGCGTGCAATCAGGTTCAATCCGGTCAGCGCGGATGTCCGCTTTGAAATGGCGGAGCTCTGCAAGATTCAGCGCAACCGCAAAAAACTGCTCGCAATCAATCAGGAAACCCTGCGCCTCTGCACAACCGCAGACCGCATTGCGCGTGTTCTGGCAAATATGGGCTTCTACTGCTATTATGTCGGCGATTTTTACGAAGCGGCTGTTTTCTACTTTGACAGTCTGCGCTTTCAGAATTCCGGTGCAGTGGAATATGAACTTCAGGATGTGCTGCGGCACATGAAAACATACGGGCAGAAATTTACGCCGCCGACAAAGGGACAGACCATTGACGTCTATGAAAAATACGGCTTGCAGCCGCCCCCGAACAGCGATCTGGTCAATCTCGCCGTCACGCTCGCAAACAGCGCACAGGAATACGGCAAGCCGGAATTACAGGGGCTTTTCACAAGAGTTGCTTTTGATCTGACAAACGATCCGCATTTCAAGGAGGAACTTGAGCGGATTGACCGGCAGATACAGGAGCAGAAAGAAGAGCAGTAAGATGCCCGAATATGCATGAGAGGATGATACAGTAAAGATGAAAGAGATCCTGCCCTCTGATGAACGCCTGCAATACATGGGGCGCATTGATTTCTCCGAGCCGGAGGCACCGGTGTTTTACTGGGCAGGCTCTCTGGTACAGTTTGCCTTTTCCGGCGATACGCTCCTGCTGGAGATCGAAAATCACCGCATCTACAACGGCCTGCAGCTCGGCTTCCTGATTGACGGGAAAGAACATCAGCTGGCGCTGAATGAAGAAAACGATGCCCCGCAGACTTATGAAATACCGGTTTTCGGAAGCGGCCTGCACCGCTTTGTTCTGTTCAAGCGGCAGGATTCCACGCATTCTTTTACGCTCCGGCGCATCTGGCTGGCGGACGGTGCCGATCTCGGCACTTTGCCCTCCCTGCCTGCGCTGAAACTGGAATGCTACGGCGACAGTGTAACCGCCGGCTCGGTTGTTGAAGCGGTTGATTGTGTCGCATCCGTTGATCCGCCGGTCTATGATTCCAAATATGACAATGCATGGCACAGCTATGCGATGCAGACAGCGCGTCTGCTCGGCGCACAGGTGCATCTGGTCGCACAGGGCGGCATTGCGCTCTTTGACAATACCGGTTATTTTGACAACGGCAGATACGGTTTGGAAACAGCATATGACAAGCTCGCGTATTTCCCCGGCGATGCAATGACGAAATGGGACTTCTCCCGTTATGTACCGGATATTGTGACGGTTGCCGTCGGACAGAACGATCAGCATTTTGACGGGAAGGATCAGACGCTTTCTCCGGAGCAGCGGGAGAGCTGGCTCGAAACCTACTGCGGTATTCTGGGGGAACTGATGCAGAAATATCCGCATGCAACCTTCATTCTGCTGCTGACGGTTCTGATGCACGACTCCTTCTGGGAGGAGCTGCTCGACGATGCCTGCGCACGCATGAACAGCCCGCGTGTCAGAAGGTTCCGCTTTACGCGCACCGGTGCGGCAACGCCCGGACATCCGCGGATTCCGGAGCAGTGTGAAATGGCATGTGAGCTGACGGAGTATATTCAGACGCTGCTGTAATGCCTGTGCAGTATCCGGCAGACCTGAAGCGCCGGAATGCAGAGCAGAAACCAGATTCCGGAAAACAGCGGGCAGATCTGTCCGAGCAGATTCAGCGGCCGTTCGGAATAATCCCAGACATGCCAGCCCATGATGAGATTGTCAAAGACCCCGACGGTGAATTCCGATGCCGTGATAAACAAAGCGCCGAGCATTGCCCGGACCGCAACCGGTTCATGCAGGTGCTGCTCCATGCCGTAAAGCAGCATCATCGCCGCGCCGCCGAGCAGACCCATGGTCCAGTGCGTATAGCCGCGGCCGGCAATTTCCAGCAGCGCATATAGAAAAAATCCGAATAAGAATGCTGTCATGTATTCACCGGCATCTGTTTTCATTCCGGAAGCGGCTCCTTTCTTTTCGTGTCTTTTTTCATTGTGTGCAGAAAGCGGGCTGTTATTCTCCGCTTTCATATGCAGATTGTGGTGACTGCTGAGAGGAAGCGTAATATTTGGGAGGTTTCGGCAATGAATGTGCTTGTCATCAATTGCAGTCCTGTCAGGACGGGAGCGACTGCGGAGATCGTCAGAATTATTTCGGATCATCTGTCGGAGAGATGCTTCACAAAAACCATCTGCATCGACGATTATGCGTTTCAGTTTTGCAGGGGATGCCGCACCTGCCACAAAACCGCCCGCTGTGTGCAGGAGGATGATATTCCGGCAATCATCAGCGAATTTGAGCGAGCAGATATCATTGTTTCGGTTTCCCCGTCCTACTGGGCAGATATTCCCGGACAGTTCAAAGCGTTTATTGACAGATGCACGCCCTGGTGCAATACCCATGAGCCTCATGCGGCAATCGGCAGCGGGAAAAAGGGATATGCCGTTGCGCTGCGCACCGGGCCGGGCATGAAGGAATGTGAGCGGATTATCCAAAGCATTGCGCATTTTTACGGGCATCTGGAAATCCAATGCTGCGGAAGTCTCGGATTATGTTCTGTGGAACAGAAAGCGGATGCCGTATCCCGGAAAGATGAGATCGCGGCATTCTGTGAAACAATCCGGAACAGTATTTGAAAAAGGAGGGTACCCCCATGCGGGAAAGCGGTATATTGCTGCCTGTTTCTGCGCTGCCGTCAAAGCACGGCATCGGAAAGCTCGGACAGGCTGCCTATGATTTCATTGATTTTCTGAGCGGGGCGGGCTGCCGTTACTGGCAGGTTCTCCCGCTGTCTCCGACCGGATACGGTGATTCCCCGTATCAGTCCTGCTCTGCCTTTGCCGGCAATCCTTATCTGATTGATTTTGACCGCCTTGCCGCGAGGGGCTGGCTGAATGCGTCTGATTATGACGGGCTTCCGTGGGATACATCGGAGCATGTGATTGATTATTCTCTGCTGTACCGTCAGGTTTTGCCGGTTCTGCGGATTGCCTACGGGAATTTCCGGAAACGCAAGCCTGCAAGCTTCCGGAAATTCTGCACGGAAAACAAGGCGTGGCTGAATGACTATGCACTGTTTACGGCACTGAAAACAGCACATGACGGAAAGCCTTGGAGCGAATGGGAGGAAGAACTCGCGCTGTGCAGAAAAGATGCCGTTGCGCAGGCAAAGACACAGTATCAAACCGAGATTGAATTTCAGCAGTTTGTGCAGTACTGCTTTTTCACGCAATGGGATGCGCTGAAAAAATATGCCAACCGGAAGGGCATCGGCATCATCGGCGACATTCCGATCTATGCGGCATAGGACAGCGCGGAGGTCTGGGCGCAGCCGAAGCTGTTTCAGCTGGATGCGGAGAAAAAGCCGGTTGCCGTTGCAGGCTGTCCGCCCGACCTGTTCTCCGCAACCGGTCAGCTCTGGGGCAATCCCCTCTGGGACTGGGAGGCAATGGCAAAGGACGGTTACGCATGGTGGCTGAAGCGGCTGGATTTCACGCGCAGACTTTATGATGTCGTGCGGATTGACCATTTCCGCGGATTTGAAAGATACTATGCGATTCCCTTCGGTGCAGAAACCGCCGAACACGGCAAATGGGTCAAGGGTCCCGATTTTGCACTCTGGAAAGCGGCGAAGGAATCGCTCGGCGAAATGAATGTCATTGCGGAAGATCTCGGAAACATTACCCCGGCGGTCATTCGTCTGCTCAGGCGGACAGGCTTCCCCGGTATGAAGGTCATGCAGTTTGCCTTTGACAGCGGCGCGGAGAATCCGTATCTCCCGCATAATTTCAGGACTGACAACTGCGTCTGCTATACCGGAACACACGACAATCACACCCTGCGCGGCTGGGTTAAGACCAATACCGATGAAGCCAATACCTACGCAATGGAATATCTCGGCATCAAAAAGCCGAAAAAGCTGCCGAAAGCGATGCTCCGCGCCGCGTGGGGGAGTATTGCACGCATTGCAATCGCACCGCTTCAGGATTTTCTGAATGCACCGCCCTCCGCCAGAATCAACACGCCCTCAACTCTCGGCAAAAATTGGATCTGGCGCACCAAAGCGACGGATTATTCGGAAAAGCTCAAGGCAAATATCCGCACGATGAATACTGTTTACGGCAGACTGAATGCCGCAGAGGAATCTGCTGACCGGAAACCGAAACGCAAAAAGACAACTGAGAAGACGGAGAAATAATATGGAACTCGAACAGGCTGTCAAACAGCGGCACAGCTACCGCGGAGCCTATATACAGGAACCGGTTCCGCGTGCGCATCTTCAGAAAATTATGGAAGCCGGACTGGCAGCGCCCTCCGGCTGCAACAAGCAGACCGTTTCCCTGATCGGAATAGACGATGCGGAACTGCTGCAAAGGCTGCTTTCGGTCATGGATCCGCCGACATGTGCGACGGCTCCTGCTCTCATCTGTGTTCTGACAAAGCACCGGATTGCGTATACGGACGGAAACGGCGTTCCGCGCTGCTATGCCGTGCAGGATTATTCCGCTGCAATTGAAAATATGCTCCTGACGGTTACGGCACTCGGTTATGCGAGCTGCTGGATTGAGGGCCATATCACGGATGCGGATATGCAGGGAAAACGAATGGCGGAAATGCTCGGTGTTCCGGAGGATTACGAGCTGATCTGCGTGCTGCCGGTCGGAATTCCGGCAGAGGAGTTCAAGATTCCGCGCAAGCGTCCGTTTGAAATGCGGGCATGGTTCAACGGCTTCCCGGAAAAGGAGTGAGACCTGTGCTGAGAAAGCTTGAAAAACTGCTTGCCGTGCTGCCGGTTCTTGCGATGGCAGCAGCAAGTGTTACTTTTATCAGGAGCCTGTTTTATAATTTTCACAATGACACCGTACCGCTGATTTCGATCGGTATTTCCTGTGTATTCGCTTTGCTGAATCTTGCTTTTCTGATTCTTTCGGCACTTTGTATTTTTGTATTTGTCAGGCAGAAAAAGCCTTCGCTCAGGCGTCCGATGGTTGCAGGTGCCTTTTTTGTGAATCTCGGCTTCGGTGCGCTGTGCGCCTTAGTAAAGCAGGCACACTACGGTCTGATCGGCATTTATCTTCTGGCGACATCGCTTTGCTTTGCGCTGGCATATTTGCTTTGCAGCCGGGAGAAGAATCAGTCAAAATAAAAAAACGGAGGATGATCTCAGATGAGAGCAGCAGCTATTTTCAGCGACCGTATGGTTTTGCAGCGTGAAAAACCGATTGCCGTCTGGGGCGACGGCAGAAGCGGGCGGCGCGTCACCGTTACGCTCGGCGGAAATTCTGCCTCCTGCACGGTGCAGGACGGCAGATGGCAGGTCACGCTTCCGCCGATGCCTGCTGCCGAAGGTCTGACCATGGTCATCCGCAGCGGTGCGGTCTGCATCACATTCCGTGAGATTGCGGTCGGCGAGGTCTGGCTCTGCGGCGGGCAGAGCAACATGGAATACGAAATCAAGGATGAAAAGAACGGCGCGGAACTGCTTCGCAGCCTGACGCCGGACTGCGGCGTTCGCTTTTATTATACACCCAAGCAGCGTATCATTGACGAGAGTTTTGATGCGGTCGAGCGCAATACCGGCTGGGCGTATGCTGATCCGGAGGGTTCCCGTGCATGGTCGGCGGTCGGGCTGTATTTTGCACTGGAACTTGCAAAAAAACTCGGCGTCACAGTCGGGCTGATCGGCTGCAACTGGGGCGGAACCTCCGCTTCTGTCTGGGTCTCCCGTGATGTTCTCGAACAGAATGCCGTTCTCCGCCCGTACATAGACGATTACGACAAGGCGATGGAAGGCAAAACAGAGGAACAGGCAATTGCGGAATTCGATGAATACGCTGCTTATCAGGATGCGTGGTGGATACGGTATACCGAGCTGATGCAGGAGCATCCGGGAACCTCATGGGAGGATGCGCAGAAGCAGATCGGGGAATCGCGTTATCCCGGACCGATGGGACCGAAAAACGAATGCCGTCCCTGCGGTGCCTATGAGACCATGCTTTTGCGTGTCTGCCCGTATACCCTGCGCGGATTTCTGTATTATCAGGGCGAATCGGACGATCACCGCCCCGATGCCTATGAAACGCTGCTGACGGCACTGACTGACTGCTGGCGGCGCGACTGGGGAGACAGGGAACTGCCGTTTCTGAATGTGCAGCTTCCGATGTTCCGCTATGCAAACGATCCGGACTATAAGCACTGGTGCAGAATCCGTGAAGCACAGGAAAATGTGTACCGAAAGCTGAAACATACCGGACTTGCCGTCCTGACAGACTGCGGCGAACTGGACAACATCCATCCCGGAGACAAGGCGCCGGTCGGTCACCGCCTTGCTTTGCAGGCACTCTGTGAAGTCTACGGGGTGCTTTCCCCGGAAGAAGCATGTGCGCCGATGTACCGGAGCAACTTTGTGACCGGCAGTACGCTGACGGTTCTGACGGAGCACGCGGCGGAGGGATTCCTGCTGACCGGAGAGCCTGCCGGCTTTGAGCTTGCCGGCGCAAACGGTGTCTTTCATTCCGCAAATGCCGTATTCGGCAGAAACTGCATTCTGCTGACCTCGGAAGCCGTTCCGCATCCGTGCTATGTCCGGTATGCATGGACAAATTATATGGAAGTCACCGTGTTCGGCAGAAACGGGCTTCCGCTTGCACCGTTCCGGACAGACCGCTTTTTGCAGGAGGAAACCGCTGCTTCCGAGAAGAAAAACGCGCCTTCTGCTTCTGTGTAAGCCGGAAAGGCAGCCTTTCAGATAGCTTGTTTCTGAGCGGAATGTTTACAGTAATTGTGCAAAATCACGAGTGCATTTTGCCGGAGGTTTTAGTTTTCCGGCAAAATGCACTTTTTTTTACCGGAATCTGACTATCATCATCTGCTTTTTACCGTAAAAGCCCAAAAAATCTTGACAGAACGCTGCGGACAGGTTATAATAAAATGTACGACTGTATCAATTCAAACGGATATTTTCATCTCGAAAGGGAAGGCTTTTGCTATGAAACGATCAAGATCTGCTCATGCATCATCCGGCGACAGAGTCAAACGAACTGCATTCGCACTGATCGGAAGTATGCTTCTGGTCGGCCTCTGCGCGGTGCTGATTACACTGATCTTCTCAGGCGGAAATAAAATTAACGCTCAGACCGGTACGCTTGATTACGCAAAGAGCGAACTGACTGTCTGGGAAGGGGAGCCGCTGCCTGCGGCGGACGATTTTCTTAACAGCAATACACGTTCGCTGGTT
This sequence comes from Oscillospiraceae bacterium, assembly GCA_017518255.1. Taxonomy (GTDB): domain Bacteria; phylum Bacillota; class Clostridia; order Oscillospirales; family Ruminococcaceae; genus Firm-04. The sequence goes on along the minus strand of JAFWVK010000001.1, from coordinate 22,223 downwards.
GAGACTGCAAGGTATCTTGTTGTCCCCGAACAGAAGCCGGGCAATCAGAATATCGCAATTCTGATGCAGCTTGAGGACGGTACAACCAGAACCGAAAATACCGTCCTGACAATCCGGGAGGCGGTCATCACATGGGAGCTTGGCACCGAAGCAACGGCGGAGACTCTGCTCGGTCCGGAATATGCCGATGCCGTCATCTCACAGCCGCTGAACGAAATCAGTCAGATCGGTTCCTATGATGTCACTGTCCGCACGCACGGCAAGGAACTGCCCTTTAAGCTCGTTGTGCAGGATACAACGCCGCCTGTCGTTAAGATCAAAGACAAGCTGAGCTTCTTTGTGCATCAGGAGCTGAGTGCAAAGGATTTCGTTGAATCCTGTGAGGATCTCTCACCGGTTGAGTATCACTTCTCGGAGGAGCCGAGCTCCATGATAAACGGCAGCTTCGCCACACAGCTGATTGTTACGGATTCCTCCGGCAACAGCACGACCTGCGAAATTGCCTATACGATCAGCGGAGACGGTGAGCCGCCTGTTATTTCCGGCGTGACCGATATGAACACAATCGTCGGCATTCCGGTCAGCTATCTGCGCGGCGTTTCCGCAGAGGATACGCATGACGGCACGGTGGATGTGACTGCGGCGGAGCAGGACGGTTTCAGCCTTCGCAAGGCGGGCGACTATACCGTAACATTTACCGCAACCGATGAAGCAGGCAATACCGCAACAAAAACCGCGACGCTGCATGTGCTCCCCTCGATAGATGAGGTAGAGGCGCTCAGCGAGGATGACGTGCTCCGTATGGGCGATCATATCATTGAATCTATCAATCATGAGGGAGACAACTCCCGTCAGTATCTGAGAAAGCTTTACAATTATGTGCAGGGGCACATGGTTTACCACGGATCCAGTCAGCGCCTTGAATGGCATCAGTCCGCTGCCGTTGCACTGTTCCAGGGCTACGGTGACTGCCGCAATTACTACGGCTTCGGCAGACTGCTGCTGACCTGCGCGGGCTTTGAAAATATGATGGTCGAAAAGGTCAAGCCCTATGAGGGCGCGACAAACCACTACTGGAGTCTCGTCAATGTGGACGGCGCTTGGTATCACTTTGACACCACGCCCCGTTATAAGGTATCCGATTTCTTCCTCTGGACAGATGCACAGATGGATGCTTTCTCTGAAAAGAACAATCAGTGCTTCAACCGTGACAAGAGCCTGTATCCGGCGACACCGTAACCGTCACGGAGGAAGAATATGAAGAAAAAGCTCGGAATCATCGGCGGTCTGGGTCCGATGGCTTCTGCACTGTTTTTGCAGATTCTGACCGCCGCAACAGATGCAGCCTGCGATCAGGAGCATGTCGAGGCGCTGCTTTACAGCCGCCCGCAGACCCCCGACCGCACTGCCTTTCTGCTCGGAAAATCTCAGGAGAATCCGCTGCCGGTGATGCTGGATTCCGGCAGAAAGCTCGAAGAAATGGGATGCGGCGTGCTTGTCATCCCGTGCATGACCGCTTACGGCTTTTACAGTCAGCTGAAAGATGCGTTTCACGCACAGCTCATCAACCCGATTGAGGAGAGCGCCCGTGTCCTGAAAGAGAGAGGGTGCAAGGCTGTCGGCATTATGGCGACGGACGGTACCTTGCAGGTCGGCACCTTCCAGCAGGCACTGGCTGCACAGGGCATCCGTCCTGTAATCCCCGACAGGGGAAATCAGCAGGAGGTCATGAGCCTGATTTATGATGACGTGAAATCCGGAAAGGCTGCCGATATGGAGCGCTTCCATGCGGTTGCGCACTCCATGCGCGCACAGGGCGCGGAATGCGTCATCCTCGGCTGTACGGAGCTTTCTGTCATTAACGACCGGCACGAAATCGGTCCCGGCTTTCTGGATGCCATGGAGGTGCTTGCGCACCGTGCCATTACAGCCTGCGGATATCAGGTGAACCATTTACTATAAAGAAAAAAAGAAGGTTGCAGCATGCAGACAAATGTACTGGAATATCTCGAACAAACTTTGCCGCGCGTTCCGGATAAAACCGCGTTCGCAGATGACACCGTGCAGCTCAGCTTTGCGCAGGTTTCACAGAATGCCCGCGCAATCGGTTCCGCGCTGCACAGGGACGGTCTGTACGGCGAACCGGTCGTCGTATTTATGGAGAAATCCCCCACCGCAATCAATGCGTTTTTCGGCGTGATTTATGCGGGATGCTATTATGTCCCGCTGGATGTCGAAATGCCGGCATTCCGGATCGAGATGATTCTGGAGCAGTTAAAGCCCCGCGCCGTCATCTGTGACGCCGTAACGCAGCCGCAGCTTCCGCAGTTCGGCTATACCGGCAAGACCTATCTGTTCGATGAAGTCATCAAGACGCCTGTCAATGACGCGGCGCTTGCGCAGATTCGAGCAAAGCAGCTCGATATTGACCCGATCTATATTGTATTTACTTCCGGCTCGACCGGTGTGCCGAAGGGCATTCTTGCCTGCCACCGTTCGGTCATTGATTACATCGAAAACCTCTCCGAAACGCTCGGATTCAACGAAAACACCGTGTTCGGAAACCAGACGCCGCTCTATTTCGATGCCTGCTTAAAGGAGCTTTATCCGACACTGAAATTCGGCGCGACCACATGGCTGGTGCCGAAGCAGTGCTTCTCGTTCCCGATCCAGCTCGTTGAATACCTGAACGCACACAAAATCAATACAATCTGCTGGGTTGTCTCCGCGCTGACGATGATTTCCGCAACCGGAACATTCAAAACGGTCAGACCGGAAACGCTGCATACCATCGCATTCGGCAGCGAGGTCTTTCCGGTCAAGCAGTTCAAGCGGTGGCGCGAGGTTCTGCCGGAGGCAAAGTTCACGAACCTCTACGGCCCGACAGAGGCAACCGGCATGAGCTGCTATTATCACGTTGACCGCGATTTCGAGGAGACCGACGCCATTCCAATCGGCAAGCCCTTCCGCAATACCGGCATCATTCTGCTGGACGAACACAACAAAGAGGCGGCTTACGGTGAACCGGGTGAAATCTGCATCCGCGGAACCTGCCTGACAATGGGTTACTTCGGTCAGCCCGACAAGACCGCAGAGGTCTTTACGCAGAACCCGCTGCAAACGCGCTTCCCGGAGCTGATTTACCGCACCGGCGATATCGCCCACTACAATGAAGACGGCGATCTGGTCTTTGTCTCCCGCAAGGATTACCAGATCAAGCATATGGGTCACCGCATCGAACTCGGCGAGATTGAGATCAACTGCGGGCTGTATGAGGGCGTTGAGGCGGTCGGCTGCATTTACGATAAGGTCAAGGGCAAGATTGTGCTGTTTTATACGGGCAATGTGGAAAAATCCGAGCTCGCTGCCTACCTCAAGGAGCGCCTGCCGCGCTATATGCAGCCGAATAAAATCCGTCAGCTCGACGAAATGCCGCATACCCCGAACGGAAAGCTCGACCGCAAGGCGCTCGCTGCAATCTATGAAGGGGAATCATAATAAACAAACCCGAAAAGGAGAATACTGCCATGAGTGAAACACTGAGCACTATTATTGAGATTCTTCAGGATCTGCACGAAGATGTGGATTTTGAATCCGAAACCAAGCTGATTGATAATAAGATTCTGGATTCCTTCGATATCGTAACCCTGATCTCCGAGCTGAGCAACGAATTCGATATCACAATTCCGGCTGACAAGATTATTCCGGAAAACTTCAATTCGGCACAGGCTCTTGCAAATATGGTCGAGGAGCTTGAGGACGAGTAATGCTGTTTACCGATTCCATTTTTATTATCGGGCTGACACTGCTCTGCATCGTTTATTTTCTGATTCCGAAGCGGTTTCGCTGGATGCTGCTGCTTGCCGGCAGCATCGGTTTTTATGCCTATTCGGGACCGCTGAATCTGATCTATATGGCGGTTACCGCGCTCAGTACGTTTCTGATTACGCTCAGAATTGAGAAAATGGCAGCTTCCGCAAAGGATACGGTTACGGCACATAAATCGGAGTGGAGCAGGGACGAGAAAAAAGCGTTCAAGGAGAAGGCAAAGAAAAAACGGTTCCGTTGGCTGGTACTGTGCCTTGTGCTGAACTTCGGAATGCTTGCCGTCGTGAAGTACGGCGCATTCACGCTGCACAATATCAATTCAGTGATCGGCTGGTTCGGCGGAAGCAAGCGTCTTCCGGTCCGGCGCTTTTTGCTGCCGATGGGCATGTCCTTTTATCTGTTTCAGACAATGGGCTATGCGATCGACGTTTACCGCGAGAAGTATCCGGCGGAGAAGAATTTTGCGAGACTGGGACTTTTTGTTTCATTCTTCCCGCAGCTCATTCAGGGCCCGATCAGCCGCTACGACGATCTCGCAAAGGGACTGTATGCCGGAAACGGCTATGATCCCAAGCGCGTCACACTCGGCGTGCAGCGAATTCTCTGGGGCTACTTCAAAAAGGTCGCGCTGGCTGACCGCGTGATGCCGGCAGTGACCGCGCTGATCTCCAATACCGATCAGCATCAGGGTATGTATGTCCTCATGGGCATTCTGTACTATACGCTCCGCATTTACGCGGATTTCACAGGCGGCATTGATATTACGATCGGTATCGGTCAGGTGCTCGGCATCCCGATTACCGAAAACTTCAACCGTCCGTTCTTCTCGAAGAATATTACGGAATACTGGCGCCGCTGGCATATCACGCTCGGTACATGGTTCAAGGATTATCTGTTCTATCCGATCAGCGTCTGCCAGCCGATGCTGAAGCTCTCGAAATGGAGCAGAGAAAAGCTCGGAAAGAATGTCGGAAAATATCTGCCGGTCTATGTCTCGACCGTTGCAGTCTGGTTTGTGACCGGCCTCTGGCACGGCGCGGCATGGAATTTCATCGTCTGGGGTCTGATGAACGCCGTCGTGATTCTGATTTCTGAACGGCTGACCCCGCTTTACGGCAGATTTCACAAGAAGTTTGCATGGAGCAATACCCGCGCCTATGACGGCTTCATGGCACTGCGCACAACCTTTCTTATGGGACTGCTTCGTATGTTCGACTGCTATCTCAACGTGCCGCTGACATTCAAAATGTTCGGCACAATGTTTTATAAGTGGAATCCGCAGATTCTCTGGGACGGCAGTCTGATGAAGCTTGGGCTTTCCAAGCCGGATTATCTGGTGCTCGGCGTCGGCGTGCTGCTGCTCTTTACGGCAAGTATGCTCGGCAGACGCGGCAGTGTGCGGGAGCGGCTCTGGGAAAAATCGAGATTCCTGAGCTGCTGCCTGACCGTTGCGCTGCTGCTGATTGTCGTCGTGTTCGGTGCATACGGCATCGGCTACGATTCGAGCCAGTTCATCTATAACCAGTTCTGATTGATTCGATTCAGGGAGTCACCCAAATGGGAAAGAAAAAAAGAATTTTAGCCGGGCTTGCAACCGTGACTTCGGCAGTGGTTCTGCTTGCCGCTGTGCAGCGTCTGCTTATGCCCAAATATATGTCGGATGTTGTGGAGGGAAACCTGATTGCTTCCTACTACGATACCGGTAAGGATCACGATGTTCTGTTCATCGGAGACTGCGAATGCTACGAGAACTTTTCTCCGGTCAAAATGTGGCGCGATTACGGCATCTCCAGTACCATCCGCGGCTCGGCGCAGCAGCTGATCTGGCAGTCCTATTATCTGCTGGAAGATACTCTGCGCTACGAAAAGCCAAAGGTTGTCGTGTTTAACGTGCTTTCGATGAAATACGGCGAACCGCAGAGCGAAGCCTATAACCGCATGTCGATCGAGGGAATGCGCTGGTCCAAATCCAAAGTCGATTGCATCAAGGCGTCCATGACGAAGGAAGAGAGCTTTCTCTCCTATGTATTCCCGATTCTGCGCTATCACAGCCGCTGGAGCGAACTGACATCCGATGATTTCAAATATTATTTCGGCGCAAAGCCGAATTTCTTCTCCGGATATTATCTCCGCGCCGATGCGAAGCCGGCTGAGAATATTCCGCGTGCGACGCCGCTGACGGATTATTCCTTCAGCGATACCTGCTGGAATTATCTGGATAAAATGATGTCGCTCTGCGCAAAGAACAACATTCAGCTGGTTCTCATCAAAGCGCCCTCGCTCTATCCGTTCTGGTATGACGAATGGGACGAGCAGATCCGGGACTATGCGGAAAAATATCATCTTCCCTATATCAATTTCCTCGATGAATCCGTTCAGGCGGAAACCGGAATTGATTATCAGACCGATACCTATGATGCCGGTCTGCATCTGAATGTTTACGGTGCGGAAAAGCTCTCAAAATGGTTCGGCGGATATCTTGCCGACCGCTACGGGCTCCGGAACCGCAGCGGGGAGGAGAAGCTCGCGGCAGAATGGAATGAGATCGGGTCGCGATATGATGCGGAGATTGCAAGACAGCTCAGCAATCTCGAACAGTACGGCAATGTCAAGGGCGAATCCAAAAGCTGAATGCCCTTTGCATATTGATGAATGATTGGAAAGGATGTTTTAATGATGAACAAGAAAATGATCTGTGCTGCACTGGCAGCCATGATGCTCAGCGGACTGACTGCCTGCGGCGGCGACAGCAGCAAAACCGAAACGAGCAAGCCTGCCGAGCAGTCTTCCGATGCCGGTGCTGCCTCCTCGGAAGAATCTGCTGATCCGGCATCTACCGATACCGCTTCCGCCGCTTCTTCGGATGCTGCTTCTGCCGCATCCACCGATGCTGCTTCTTCCGCAGCGGAAAACGGCGGCGCATCGGAGGGTACAACACAGATTTCGTTTGATTATGTCGCAAACGGCGTCACCCTTGAGGTCGGCAAAGAAGCTGACGGCATGATTGAAGCGCTCGGACAGTATGACAAGATGTTCGAGGCTCCCTCCTGTGCCTTCACCGGTACGAGCAACTACTACGTCTACGGCGGTCTTCAGGTTGTCACCTATCCGGATGAGCACGACCAGAATCTGAATCTGCTCTATGAGGTCGATCTGCTGGATAATACCGTCGCCACAAACGAGGGTATCCGCATCGGCAATACCTATGACGATGTGGTTGCAAAGTACGGAAAGCCGGATCAGGAAACCGCTGTCTTTGCAATGTATAAGACAGAGGGCAAGGCAGTACAGTTCTTCTTTGACAAAGATAATCCGGATGTTATTTCCGAAATCGTCTATACCGTCATTCTGCTTTAATTTGCAGTGACGCAATCGCCGCGGAAGCTGCATATTGCAGGTTCCGCGGTTCTCAGAGATACAGATAAAAATAAAAAAGATAAAAATATGAGGGATTATTATGGGATTATTCGGCAGAAAACAAACGGCAGATAAAGTGAAATACCGCAGAAGCGACCGAGTTGAACGCGGCGAATTCCGGAAGCAGGAGTTTGCCGAGCTGGTGATGCCGGATACGGTCCGGATTATCGGAGAAAGCGGATTCCGGGAGTGCCGCAATCTGAAGCGGATTTCACTTTCCAACAATCTTTGTGAAATCGGTGCATATGCGTTCCGGGACTGTGACATGCTCGAAAACATTGTGATGCCCGGTGAGATGCGCTATCCGGACGGTTCCGGCGGAGCGATCGGCATCGGCTGCTTTGAGGGCTGCGGACTGCTCCGTGAAATCGTGATTCCGGACGGTATTACCGTCATCAACGCAAATGCATTTCACAACTGTGCTGCACTGGAAACCGTGACGCTGCCGCGTTCTCTTCATGCAATCCGGAGCGGTGCTTTTTCCGGCTGTGCACGCCTGAAAAACCTGAATATGCCGGTCATGCCCGATCTGATTGCACAGGATGCGTTTCACGATACTCCGCACGAGCAGCGGATTGCAGCTGCCCGCAAGCCGGTGCTGACTGTCATGCATACTTCTTCATTCGGCCTGCCGGAAATCTTTCAGTTTTCCGCAGCAACCCGCCTGATCGGCGTGGAGCAGACTGAGGGGGATATGACCGTTATGCTCGATGCCGTTGAGCCGGAGCGTATTTGCTTCCGGATTACCGCATACAAACATGCCGGCGGCAGACATGTCGTACCGTTCAATACTCCGACCAGACTGTTCTATGAGGAATATGACTGCACAGGCAGAACCGGGATGCACAAAGAAGAAATCGTAGCATCCTACCGATGAATCCGTTTCATCAAAAAAGAGCGCAGGAAGAATTTTCTGATTCTTCCTGCGCTCAGCTTGTCGAGAAACCTATAAATAAAAGTTTTGGTCGAGCTTTTTCAAAAGCTCGCAGGGTCGAGGGACAGCGTCCCTCGTCGCTGCCCGCAGGCAGCGAAATATCCTGTTTGCATCAAAAAACGCTAAAGAAGGGGGGATCGGGGGAGGGAAAACAAGAGTTTTCTCTCCCCCGATTATCAATCTTTCGTACATCTGTTTCAAATGCTCATTAAAGTAAAAGATTCTTTTTCAACAGACTGCGTGCAGGAAGAATTTTCTGATTCTTCCTGCGCTTTTTGTTTCATCAAAAACAAAGGGACTGCCGAAGCAGCCCCCCGATCATGGTTATGATTCCTGATCGTCGATTGTTCTAGCCGTCAGAGTTGCGAAGGATGCAAGATCCTTGCCGGCGCCGGCATTTTTGATTGAAATTACATTGCTGTCAAAGCGAATCATAATACGGAATGCAACGATACCGGTATTATTGGTAATCTTAACCTTCATTCTTGCCGTCTCGCCGGGCTTTGCGGAAATCGTTTCCGCAGTCAGGGTCAGATTGCCGTTATCGACGTCATTCCGGGTCGGTTCATCTGCATTGATGCAGACATAGCCCGGATTCCAGTCAACCTGCTTAAAGCCTTTTCCGTCGTAGTCGCCCATATCAATAAGCGTAAATTCGATCGGATAGACACCGCTCGGTGCATCCTGTGCAATTTCCATTTCGTATTCGAGCAGATTACCGTCAAATACAAAATTCTCACCCTTGGAGATATCCAGCCAGAGTGCCATATAATTGCGGAATTTCGGAACATAATCCGGACTTGCATAGGTCGTGGCAAGCGTGGTGCCGGTATAGACATCCGTAACCGGTTTGCCGTCTGCCTGTGTAACGGTCGTGCCGTTGATATCCGTGCGCGGGACATAGATTTTGCCGTCGTCGCCGCGGATGGTTGTGACGATTGCATTGATGGCGTCTTCGTCGTTTACACCGGCGATATTGTCATTGAAATCCAGCATAAAATTCGGAGCGCCGTTAGCATCCGTTACCATATTTTTTTCATCAAACATCTGTGCGAAATCACTGCTTGATGAAGAATCACCTGCTGAGGAAGAACTGTCGTTCTTTCCCTTGGAGCATGCAAATGCCGGCAGCAGCATAGAACCTGCAAGCAGCAGTGCAGCATAGCGTTTTAATGTATTCATCGCAGTATATCTCCTTTCGATACTCGCCGTAAATCCCGTAAATAGCATGATTCCGGAAACAGACAGCCTGTTTCTTCCGGATATCTGCTTTTATTATACACGTTCTTACATAAAAAGTCAAGTGAAATTATTGTGACAGTCCGGTTGCGCATCGGTGACAGAGCATTACTCGCGGTATTCCTCGTCAACCAGATAGACTGCGGTTACACACTCGCTCTCAAAGCCTGTGCCGTACCATTCTTTGAAGAGATCCTTCAGTTCCTGCGGCAGCGGCTCTACACGCGCATTGATCGGCGCGGTCATCCACGGGCGCTTTTTCTCAAGCTCCTCTTCGGGCAGATTCTGCTGATAAGCGGTGGCATATTCAGTTACCTGTGACGCCAGCAGACTCAGCGAGCCGCTTGCACCGGCAGAATTCGGAGCGCCGTACAGAACATAGGTTTCATTGATTTCGACCGCAAAGAACTTCATTCTGTTAATCATTATGGTAGAACCCTGGCTGAATGTTGCGACAGGACCCTCGCACCATGTAATATCGCCTTTTACGACATTTCCCGGCTGAAGAGAGAAGGGATCGCAGTTTGCGACATCATATTCCACGCCGTTCTTTTCCGTAAACGTAACCGAAAAGTCGGAACCGTTGTTTTCTGCTGCTGTGGGAGCCGCGCTGCTTTCTTCAACAGCGGGAGCCGCACTGCTTTCCGTCGCTGCGGGAGCCGGTGTGACAGTCGGAGAAGCGCTGCTTTCTCCGCAGGCTGTCAGGGCAGTCAGCAGGCACACTGCCGAAACTGCGCATAAAATCTTTTTGAAGTGCATATTTTTCTCCTTTGGTTTATGATTCAGAATCATTGGGGCTGTGTGCTGCTTCTGTTCGGAGCGTTACTCATGGTAATTCTCGTCAACCAGATAATAGTCGGTCAGGCATTTGGTCTCGAATCCGTCACCGTACCAATCTTTGAAAACATCTTTCAGCTCCTGCGGCATCGGCTCGACACGTCCTTCAATCATAGCGGTTGCTGTCGGCACGATTTTTTCAAGTTCTTCCTCCGTCATATCCTCCCTGTACTGCTGTAAATAGTTGCTTACCTGATCTGCAAGCAAGGGCAGTCCGAATTTGGTTTTTACTCCGTCAACAAGAACACCTGCCTCGCTGGAAAGTGTTGAACCGTACAGCACAAAAGTACCATTGATTTGAACCGCATAAAATGTCATTTTATCAAGCAGGGTAGTCTCATAGTTGAGGTTGCCGTATCTTGCGACAGGACCGCAACACCATGTAATCTCGCCTTTTACGACATTTCCCGGCTGGAGGGACGAGGGGGTACAGTCTGCGACGTCGTATTCCACGCCGTTCTTTGTAGTAAAGGTAACTTTGAAATCAGAGCCGCTGCTCTCTTCTGCGGCACTGACTTCCGCCGGAGCCGCACTGCTTTCCGTGGAAGCGGGTGTCGGTGTCATGTTCGGAGAAGTGCTTTTTTCTCCGCAGGCTGAAAGAGCAGTCAGCAGACATACGGCTGAAACTGCGCATAATAATTTTTTGAAGTACATGCTCTTCTCCTTTGGTTTATTTTTCAAGAAAGTCGCGGACTTTTTTGCTCCTGCTCGGATGCCGCAGCTTCCGGAGTGCCTTTGCCTCAATCTGACGGATGCGCTCTCTTGTGACATTGAACGCTTTGCCGACATCCTCCAGTGTTTTCGGCGGCTCATTATCCAGTCCGTACCGCATCCGCAGAACATCTGCCTCACGTTCCGTCAGGGTTGAAAGAACCTCGTTGAGCTGCTCTTTGAGCATGGTATTATTTGCCGCATCGTTCGGAGACTGCGCATGGTCATCCGGAATAAAGTCTCCGAGATGGGAATCCTCCTCCTCACCGATCGGTGTTTCCAGAGAAACCGGCTCCTGCGCAATGCGCATCACTTCACGCACCTTATCAAGCGGCATTCCGAGATAATCCGCGATTTCATCCTCAGTCGGATCCTTGCCGTTCAGGTGCAGCAGCTGACTGGATGCTTTTTTGACGCGGGAAATCGTCTCGACCATATGTACCGGAATCCGGATGGTTCTTGCCTGATCGGCAATCGCTCTCGTAATAGACTGCCGGATCCACCATGTTGCGTAGGTCGAAAACTTGAATCCCTTTGTATAATCGAATTTATCGACCGCTTTCAGGAGACCCATATTGCCCTCCTGAATCAGGTCAAGGAACTGCATACCGCGTCCGACATACTTCTTTGCAATGCTGACGACCAGACGCAAATTGGCTTCCGAAAGCCTGTTCTTGGCTGCCGCATCGTTCGGATTTTCGGCGAGCCGTTTTGCGAGCTCTGTTTCCTCTTCGGGCGTCAGCAGGGGAACTCTTCCGATATCCTTCAGATAGATCTTGACCGGATCGTCCGGAGAGGAACTGCCGTCGAGCTCCAGTGCATCCTCCTCAGCCAGTCTGGTTTCAATGTCGTCGTCGAGTATTTCTTCCTCTGCAAGTTCCAGATTGAGCAGGTTGCACTGTTCGTAAAACAGGCTGATCTCCTCGTCCGAAAACTCCATCTCCGCAAATGCAGCATCCAGCTCATTCTGCGGCAGCTTGCCTGCTGCTTTGACACGTTCAAGCAACTGCTCAACCCGTTGCTGTTCCGCTGTTGCCATAATCTTTTGATTCCTCCCTGTTTGCCGGTTAGCTCCGGCAAAAAGATTTCTCATATTCCGCAGTTAATCAATATATCCCTGCAATTTTTTGCTGCGGCTGTAGTGCTTAAGTTTGCGCAGCGCCTTGGCTTCAATCTGACGGATGCGTTCCCGCGTGACGCCGAGTGCCTTTCCGACATCCTCCAGCGTCTGCTGCCTGCCGTTTTCCAGTCCGTAGCGCATTCGCATAACCTTTGCTTCACGCTCGGTCAGGGTTGAAAGAACTTCGTTGAGCTGTTCTTTCAGCATGGCATTGGAAGCCGCCTCATCGGGGGAGGGCGCCTGATCGTCCGGAATGAAATCTCCCAGATGGGAATCCTCCTCCTCGCCGACCGGTGTCTCCAGTGAAACAGGATCCTGTGCAATCCGCATGATTTCCAGAACCTTTTCGACCGGCATTTCCAGTTTCAGCGCGATTTCCTCCGGGCTTGCCTCCTGACCGGTTTCGTGCAGAATCTGGCTGGATATTTTCTTCACTTTCGTGATGCTTTCAACCATATGCACCGGAATCCGGATGGTTCTTGCCTGATCGGCGAGCGCTCTTGTGATTGCCTGCCGGATCCACCATGTCGCATAGGTTGAAAATTTGAAGCCCTTGGTATAATCGAATTTATCAACGGCTTTCAGCAGTCCCATATTTCCTTCCTGAATCAGGTCAAGGAACTGCATACCGCGTCCGACATACTTTTTCGCAATGCTGACAACCAGACGCAGATTTGCCTCTGCAAGCCGCTGACGCGCAGGCTCGTCCTGCGAATTTTCAGCGAGTCTGCGTGCAAGCTCGGTTTCTTCCTCTGCTGTCAGAAGCGGCACTCTTCCGATTTCCTTCAGATATATTTTCACGGAGTCATCGTTGGAAATCTCGTCGTTTGCAATGGCGACCGCCGGGTCGGTTACATCATCCAGCGAAATATCGTCATCGACCAGTTCGATCTGCATTGCAGAGCAGCGCTCCATAATATGCTCCGGTTCGATTGACAGACTTTCGGAGACCTCCTGAACCTCGGCGATTGTGATTTTGCCGCCTGTCTTAGCTTTTTCAAGGAGCTGGTCAAGGCGTTTTTCTTCGTCAGCCATTTTTATCATCCTCCTAACGGGTTATTCATGTATTACAAGAACGATCCGCCGCGCTTGGTTTCCGCAAGGCGCGAGAACTGTGCGGAAAATTCTTCATCGCTGAGTGTCTCTGCGGGCAGTTCAAATTCCCTGTGCTGTTTCAGCAGCCGGATGCTGTCCGAAACCGACTGTCCGGAAAGTTCTACCTGATCGTATTCTGCGGGGATTCCGGCGATATATCCGGATTCCTCCGCGGAAAAATCTTCCGAATAGACTGCCTGCTCCGGCGGCAGTCCGCGGTCTGCACAGGAAATAAATGCCGTATAGATTTTCCGGTTCAGCGCCGTAACAAATTCCTCCGGCTGAAGCCGCGCACGGATTTCCGGCAGTGCTTCGGGATTCCGGAACAGATAGCAGAGAATCATTTTCTCCGCCTTTGCTTCCCGCCGGTGTCCGTTTGCGTCCGGATTGACCGTATCACGGATCATCGGTGACTGAATGACAGCCTGCCGTTCCTGTCTGTGCTGCTTTCTGCGGTTTTGTCCCAGTGCATCGGCGACTGCTTCCTCCAGCTCCGTCCGGTTGATTTCATATTCCTTTGCAACTTTTGAGATATAGCTGCCGCGTTCGAGTTTGTTTTCGATGGCAGCGAGCAGTTTCACTGCCTTTTGCAGGGCGATATTTTTGCTGCCGATCTCAGAAATATCAATTCCTTCTTTGCATCGGTCAAGCAGAAAAGAGACTGCATCCTCGGCATTTTCCAGCAGCCTGCGAAACTCTGCCGGACCGAATTTTTTTAGAAACTCGTCCGGGTCCTTGGCGTTTTCGACACGGAGAATCCGAACCTGCAAGCCCTCTGCCCGCAGCAGATTGATTGCTTTGACTGCGGCATTTCTGCCCGCTGCATCACTGTCATAGGAGACAATTACCTCTTCAAAGCGCTGATTGCGGATCAGTCTGCACTGATCGGGTGTCAGAGCTGTTCCGAGCGAGGCAACAACATTTTCAAAGCCGCCCTGAAACATCGCAATCACATCCATATACCCTTCTGCAAGAATCAGGCGTTTGGACTGTGATTTCTTTGCCAGATTCATGGAAAAGAGGTTTGCGCCCTTCCGGAAGACGGGTGTATCGGAGGAATTGAGATATTTCGGTTCTCCGTCCGGCTCGACGGTTCTTCCGCCGAATGCAATGACAGAACCTTTGAGGTCAAAAATCGGAAACATCACGCGGTTCCGGAAACGGTCGTAAACTCCGCCGTTTTTCGCGGAGCGTGTGCAGAGATTCGCCGCAATCAGTTCATCCTCGGTATATCCCTCTGCAAGCATGGCACGGCAAAGGCTGTCCCACTGATCGCCGGCATACCCAAGCCCGTATTTCCGGATGATTTCCGGTTTCAGTTCCCGGTTTTTCAGATACAGCAGACCGCGCTTATCGGCGCCTGTCAGTTGTTCAAAGTAGAATTTTGCGGCAGAGCGGTTCAAAGAGAGCAGCCGCCGCCTGAAATTTTCCTGACGCCGGATTTCATCCGAGCTGCGGTCGTCCGCGGGAAGTGTCAGACCGGCGCGTTCCGCCAGCATTTTTGTAGCTTCCATAAAGCTGACGGATTCAATATTCTGAACAAATGTGATGACGCTTCCGCCGACATGGCAGCCGAAGCAGTAAAAGCTGTTATTCTCCGGATAAAACACACAGGAAGGTGTACCGTCCGGATGAAACGGGCATTTGCATTTCAGCTTGGAGCCTGTCCGTGTGAGCTGGACATAGCTTCCTGCAACCGATTCAATCGGGTTTGCCTGTATGACCTGCAGGATAAATTCCTGCGGCAGCATGGGTCATCACCTCCTGTTGCTCCGAAGCGCGGACAGGGAACCCGTCCGTTCAGCGGATATCCCACGAACGCGGCACAAAGAGCGTTTCATAAATATGAATCGCATAATCGTCGCTCATGCCTGCGATATAATCGCAGACCGCTCTGTCCGGCGTAAACCGGTTTGCAATCTCCGTATATTCCGGCGGAAGCTCGGACAGATGCTCCCGGAAATACCGGTAAAGCTGCTTGACGAGCATTTTCGCCTTGGAATCTTCTGCTTTTGCGGCGGAATCGGAATAAACATTTGCATATAGAAAATCATGAAGCTTATCATGCGCCTGCCGGACCTCCGGCATCATGTCCATGGATTCCGTTCCGTGCGCAATGACAGAGGAAATCATTGCCGTAATGCGCGCGGATTTGGAATGTCCGAGTATTTCCGTGCATTCCGCAGGCAGATCGCTCTCTTTGAGGATGCCGCCGCGGATGGCATCGTCGATATCGTGATTGATATAGGCAATGCGGTCGGCGAGTCTGACAAGGTTTCCTTCCAGTGTTTCCGCAATGCGGTTGGTGTGACAGATAATGCCGTTTTTCACCTGATGTGTCAGATTCAGCCCTTTGCCGTTCTTTTCGATATAATTTACAACCCGCACGCTCTGCACATAGTGCTGATAGCCGTGCGGACAGATTTCGTCGAGAGCCTTTTCGCCGGCGTGTCCGAACGGGGAATGTCCCAGATCGTGTCCGAGCGCGATGGCTTCTGTCAGGTCTTCGTTCAGGCGCAGCGCTCTTGCCATTGTCCGCGCAATCTGCGAAACCTCCAGTGTATGCGTCAGTCTGGTTCTGTAATGATCTCCGACCGGCGAGAGAAACACCTGTGTTTTCCGTTTCAGGCGGCGGAACGCGCTGGAATGCAGAATCCGGTCGCGGTCACGCTGAAACTCCGTGCGAAACGGACAGGGCTCCTCTTTCACAGCCCTTCTAGCCTCTCTGGCAAAGCATGCTTCCGGGCAGAGGATGAGCTCCTCAAAGCGTTCGGTCTGTTCCCGTACCGTCATTTCCGGCACCTCCGTTCTTCTGCATTCATTTTCATACATATATACACGAAACTGTATCAAAAAACCTTTTTTTCGCAGAGAAGCGATGCCATTTTCATAGGAGAGTCTAAAAAGCAGCTCTTATGCGCTTCCTTTTTTGTACATCATTACGAAAAATGCGAAGCCGGCACTGTCCGCCGAACGGACAGTGCCGGTCATCAGAATGCACGAAGCAGCGCAGGGATTCCGTAAAAGCCGATGCACATAATCGTTGTAGCAAGCAGCAGACCGAGGAAAATGGCTGGGACCGATTTTTTTCGCGAAACATGCAGCAGAGAAGCAATCAGGCTGCCTGTCCAGGCGCCGGTTCCCGGAAGCGGAATGCCCACAAACAGCAGAATGCCGATAAACTCATATTTCCGGATTTTCTGCGATCTTTCGCCGAGCGCACGCTCCTTGAGCCAGAGCGACAGCCGGTTCATCCAGCCGATTTTGCAGTGTTCCATCCAGTTCAGAATTTTTTCGATGAACAGCAGGATAAACGGAATCGGGAGAATATTGCCGACGATGCAGACACCGATTGCCTTCCACATCGGGATATGCAGCAGTGCCGCCGCAGCAATTCCGCCGCGCAGCTCCAGAATCGGGATCATCGAGATAATAAAGATAATCAGCATCGGCGGAAGTCCGCCGAGCATACCGACCATTTTTTTTGCCAGTCCGCCGCTGTTTTCCTCTGCGGCAAGCAGCACCGGCAAAAACATCTCAAAGTTTGTCATGATCTGTGCCTCCGTTTTTCTTTTCAATCGAATTTTATTATCCCATAAAACACCCCGTTCGTCAAGCAATTTCCGGAAAAATACCCTTTTTGCACAAATTTCTCAGCGCCGTTTCGCGAAATCGGGAAATATCCCTAAAATGGCACAGAGCGGAATCCGGTTCCTTGATGAAATGCATAAATCCGGTTCGGGATGCTTTCTTTTTTTTCGGAATTATGCTAAAATAATCTCGGGTGTAATTTTGTATCATTTTGCATCCGGAAAGGATACAGAAAACTATGGGTTTTGTTGTGACGGATTTATTCAAAAAATACGGAGATAAGGTGGTTGTGGATCATCTCAGTTTCCGTATGGACGAGCCGGGCGTTTATGCGCTGCTCGGTACCAACGGTGCCGGAAAGACCACCTCGATCCGCATGATTCTGAATATGCTGGCAAAGGACGGCGGAACCGTGGAGTGGAACGGCGCGCCGCTGACCCTTCAGAACTGCAATGTCGGTTATCTGGCGGAGGAGCGCGGATTATATCCGAAGAATACGCTGATGGATCAGCTCCTCTATTTTTCCGCACTGCGCGGTGTTCCGAAGGCAGAAGCAAAAAAGCGGATTACTTACTGGGCGGAACGGCTCGAAGCAACGGAATATCTGTTCCCGAAGCAGGAGGGAAAGAAGCCGGTCAAGCCAAAGAAAGCCGACCAGCTTTCAAAGGGAAATCAGCAGAAAATTCAGTTTATGCTCTCTCTGCTCTCCGATCCTGAGCTGCTGATTCTGGATGAGCCGCTCTCCGGACTGGATCCCGTCAACACAGATCTGTTCAAAAGTATCATTCACGAGGAGATCGAAAAGGGAAAGTATCTCATCATGTCCAGTCACCAGATGGCGACGATTGAGGAGTTCTGCACCGATCTCACGATTCTGAACCGCAGCAAAACGGTTTTGCAAGGCAATCTTGCCGAGATCAAAAAGAGCTACGGCAGAATTCATCTGTTTATCAAGGCGGAGCAAGATCTGCGGGCACTCATTGAGCAGGCGGGCATCACCGTCCTTTCCGATATCGGTTTTTCCTATCAATGTCGTGTCACCGGCGAGGATCAGGCAAATGCACTGCTGAAAACACTCGTGGAAAAGGGGATTACCCTGATTGCCTTTGAACTGCGTGAACCGAGCCTGCATGAAATCTTCGTGGAAAAGGTGGGCGACGCAAATGAAGAATAACCAAAAGCACGGAATCGGAAATGTGTTCCGGTATACCGTGCAGCAGCACTACAAAACGACGTCTGTCCGGATTTTCCTTGCCATTCTCTTTCTGCTTTCGGTTGCAGCGTTTCCGCTGCTCCGCGTTGCGGCTTCTTCGGAGAGTGAGGTTACCTCATCGGATATCTCGCAGCTTTACCTCAGCAATCAGACAGAGTTTGAAATTACGGCGGATGACATTCATGCGGATGACCGCTACGCAAACGTGACCGTTACGCAGGAAAAGCTGGAAAAGGACGATCTCCGGCAGCGCCTGCACGACAACCAAAACGCTGCGGCAGCAATTATCTCCGCGACCGATTTCGGATTCACCATTGACGGATACTACGGAGAAGACAGCAAAATCTCCGAGAACGATGTCTCAACGCTGACGCATGTTCTTGAGGATGCACTGCATCAGTCTCTGCTGCGTTCTCTGTCCGTAACACAGGAGCAGATTGACACGGTCAATACAAAGGTGAATTCAACGGTTTCCACGGTTCCGGATTATCTCAGCGGCGACAAAGCCAGCCTTGATACCGGAACGCATATGTTCGTCAACCTGTTTTATTCTTATGCCGTCATGATTATCTCTGCGCTGGCAATGAGCTATATTTTCCAGCTCTGCATGGAGGAGAAGGTCTCTAAGCTCGTGGAATCCCTGCTGGTCAGTGTTTCCCCGACCGCACTGCTTGCCGGAAAAATTCTTGCCGTCACCGTTTTCATTTTCGGCGGAATCGCTATGATTGTCTGCGGACTGATTATTTCGTATTTCATTGCAAAATCGACCGGTGATGTCAGCTTTATCAGGAGTTTCCTTGTCAAAGTTATGGAGATCAATCCCTCTGCGCTGCATTTCAGCGTGAATACGATTCTTCTGCTTGTTATTTGCTTTTTGCTTGCTTATTTCATCGGTGCATTCTTCAGCGGCATCGTCGGCTCCTGCTGCTCCAAGACAGAGGACACCCAGCAGGCGAGTGTTGCAGTCGTGCTGTTCCTGATGATCGGATATATGACCGCAAGCTTTACACCTGCTCTGGAATCGGATACCGCGAATTACTTTGTTTCGCTCTTCCCGATCACCTCGATTTTTACGGCGCTTCCGAACTATGTCTGCGGCAAGATTCCGCTTACTGTGTTTTTGATTGCGCTTGCTGTTCAGCTGGTGACGGTTTTCCTGCTTGCAAAGCTGGCAGGTGCTGTTTATAAGATGATGCTGCTTTACAGCGGAAACTTCCCGAAGCCTGCGCAGCTGATCCGTATGCTCCGCGAGAACCGCGGAACGGCAAAGGCTGCTGCCGGAAAGGAGGAATGATCTGTCATGGCAAATTCAAATATGAAGAAAAACCCTCTTTCCGGAATCGGCAGGGTTTATACATTCACGCTGAAACAGATGTGTGCAGCGAAGGGCTGGCTGATTTCCACAATCCTGATCGGTGCGCTCCTGCTTCTGGGCATTCCGCTGATTCTGTTTATCTCCTCCGCGAAGTCGGATGATTCCGACAGCGACGACAAAGCGCGGATCCGCACGGTGTTTGTCTGTGACGAAACCGACGGAACCGCAGATTACAGCGTTCTGTCTCAGGGCGAAAAGTACAAGGACGTTAAGTATCAGACATTCGGCGGCATGAACGATGCAATTAGTGCGATTACAGACAAAAATTCCACGGTGATTCTCCGCGTTACCAAGCCCGACAGCACAATAATGCTGACGGTCTACCTGCCGGAGGACAGCGATATCTCCCGCAGCAAGGCAAGCAGCTTTGCAGACTATGCACAGGAGAGCTTTGCTGCCGTTCTCATGCAAAAGGCGGAACTCACACCGGAACACATCATGCTGCTCTCCATGCCGGTAAGCACCTCTGCCTCCGAATTGAAGCTCGATGCGGCAAAGGACGATGAAGAGGAAAATATTCTTGTCAAAGTTCTTTCGATTTTGCTTCCGTTCTTAATGCTGATGCTGGTTTACATGATGGTTGTTCTTTACGGCGCCAGCATGGCAAACAGCGTCATGCTTGAAAAGAATTCCAAGCTTGTGGAAACGGTTCTGACTGCCGTGAATCCGGTTGCGCTGATGGGCGGAAAGCTCTTTGCGACCGCGACTGCCGCAATCCTCCAGATTCTGATCTGGATCGGCTGCGGAATCGGCGGCGCAATCGGCGGCGTCTTCTTCGCAAAACAGATTGTGCCCGAAACGCAGAGTTCTGCCGTACAGAGTGTTTCGCAGGTGATTGACAATTCCGAGATTTTCTCGCTTTCCGGCATCCTGCTCGCAATTGTGATTCTTGCGCTCGGCTTCCTGCTGTATCTCTCGCTCGGTGCAATTGCCGGAGCGCTGGCATCCAAAGCGGAAGACCTCAGCAAGACCAATGTTGTTTTCATTCTGGTGCTGATTATCAGCTTCTTTATGTGCATGGGCAGTCCGGGTGAAGCGGAAAAAACGGATTCGATGATTTCTTCTGCGGTATGGATCCGCTACTTCCCGTTCACGGCGCTGCTGGTCAATCCGAGTGAACTGATGCTCGGAAAATCCTCAATGCTGACTGCGTTCCTTTCGATCGCAATTATGATTCTGACGGTTGCGCTGATTGTTTATCTTGCAGCCGGAATATACAGAATGCTGCTTTTCTACCGCGGCAATCCGCCGACGCCTGCAAAGCTTCTTGCCATGCGGAAGGACAGCAAACAGAAAAAGCACACGGATGCTGAATAATTCTGCCTGAAACAATATGCGGCTCTGCCCGGTATGCTGCCGGAGGGTGATTTCTCCCTTCCGGGCAGCATCGGGCGGAGCCTTCAGAATATCCGCCCCACAACACCGGAAACGGATAAGGAAACGCTTATGACAATGCTGAATCTGCTCTCTCAGCCCGAAAGCTGGGAGCGCTTTTATACATACAAGGAAGGGCTGACCTGCCAGGGCAGCTTTCTGAAATATCTGCGGGGCTTTATTGACCGGAAGGAGTATCTGCCGGTCTGTGAGGCAATTGCAGAGGGGGGAAAATTCCCGCTGCCGCACAAGGCAGTCATCAGCAAAACCGGCTCCCGCAAAAAACGGACGGTCTATATTTATCCGACGGATGAAAACATGGTTCTCAAGCTTCTGACGCATCTGCTGCTGCGGAAATTTGACGGATTATTTGCTCCGAATCTCTTTTCGTTCCGTCCCGGCTATTCCGCGAAAGATGCAGTCCGCAGCCTGACAAAAGCCTGCGGAAAGCAGCCGTTTTACGCCTATAAGGTCGATATCAGCGATTATTTCAATTCAGTTCCGGTTGCGCAGTTCCTGCCGGTTCTGGAGCAGGCGGCAGGTGAAGACGCGAAGCTGTTTCGGTTCCTGCGTGAATTGCTGGAGGAGCAGTATGTGCTGGACGGTGACAGAGCCGTTACGGAGCAGAAGGGAATTATGGCAGGCACGCCGCTTTCTGCGTTTTATGCGAATCTGTATCTGCGCGGGCTGGATGCCCTGTTTTATGAGCGGAACATTCCTTATGCGCGATATTCCGATGATATCATTCTGTTTGCGGAATCGCGGGAGAAAACAGAACAGTATGCGGCAGAAATCAGGGAGTGTTTGTCTGAGCACGGATTATCGGTCAATCCGGCAAAGGAATGCTTTTCCGCGCCGGAAGAGGGCTGGACCTTTCTCGGATTCCGCTGCTGCGGTACAAAGATTGATATTTCTCCGGTGTCGGTCCGGAAGCTGAAGCAAAAAATGAGGAGAAAGGCAAGAGCGCTGCTGCGCTGGCGCAAACGCAAAAACATCAGCGGAGAAAAAGCTGCTGCCGCGTTTATCCGGATTTTCAACCGCAAGCTGCTTGAACAGTCCGATGACAGCGATCTGACATGGAGCCGCTGGTTCTTTTCCGTCATCAATACGACGGAAAGTCTGCGGCAGATAGATGCATATGCACAGGACTGCATCCGGTATCTGATATCGGGAACGCGCACAAAAGCACGGTTTTCCGTTCGCTATTCCGACCTGAAAAGGCTTGGCTATCAGAGCCTTGTTCATGCGTATTATGCCGAGACATCGAATCCGTTTTGAAGCGGCATTTTCAATTGACGGATCGTGAGGATTCGCTTCATAAACTGAGAGCCGCCCGAAAACGGGCGGCTCTCAGTCTGTCGAGAAACCCTATCTGTGTCTTATAAAAGTTTTTGATCGAGCTTTTTTCAAAAAGCTCGCAGGGTCGAGGGACAGCGTCCCTCGTCGCTGCCCGCAGGCAGCGAAACTCCCAATTTTGCGTTCTTTTTTG
>JAFWVK010000028.1 GCA_017518255.1 Oscillospiraceae bacterium | reverse complement strand
TTTGCTTTGGTTGAAGATTTTACAGCAATAGAGAATGTTATGCTGCCGCTTGATTTTGCAAAGCATAAAAAGCCGAACCGAAAACAGCTTGCAATGAATGCGCTCAAATCCGTTGGTATGGATAGTATGGCAAAAAAGCCAGTGAACAAGCTCTCTGGCGGACAAAAACAGCGTGTGGCTATTGCAAGAGCTATTGTCAATGAACCGTCGGTGATCCTTGCCGATGAGCCAACCGGCGCATTGGATTCCAAAACATCGCAAGATATCATGGATTTGTTCAAATCGCTGAACGAGCAGGGGAAAACCGTCATCATCGTTACACACGATATGAGCATCGCAGAGCAGTGCGGACGGATCATTGAAATATCTGACGGAGAAATAGTAGAGTAGTTTTATTTACTTCTGAGCAACTAAAAAAGATCGTGTATGCGTAGTTTTAGGAACACCAAACGATATGGAGACAGAACGGAAAGCAACACGATTTGATTATTGATGCAGCGTCAAGCAATCGCACTGTAAAAATACGCAATTTTGCTTTGCAGAAAAGGATCCAAACTGATGTTTATATTTCCAGACACACACTCTCTGGCTGTCTGGAATATTTGAGGAATTATTGATTTTCATGGGAAAGCATCCATTATGTTATTTAGGATGAAAAAACGGGAAAATGAAGTCAGAATTCTATTACAAGCTCTGTTAGCAGATCAATCATAAGAAGAAAAATCAATCGGAGATCAAACAAAGCCATGAGCGATGCTTGATCTCCGTTTTTTCTCCCATCTACTCGATGGACAGTCATGCTGTCCGCGGCAGACGGGAGCTTTTTTATGCCTTGTCATCAAATGTGGCAATGCTACCTTGCAGAATATCCATAGCCTTTGTTCGATTTCAAACCGAATTGAATCGAACGGAGGTTACGACATGGGATACAATCATGCGCAGGCGAAGAAAAGGTTTCTCGCAGAATGGCGCATCAAATTTCGGTATTACCGGCAGAACGGTTTAACACTGGAACAGATTTTGCCGCTTTATAAAATGTACAATGCAGAGCTGCGCAGTGACCGCTGCTATTACGAGCAAACTGAACCGTTGACCGATGCGGAACACGATCTACGTGTCGCTGAGGAGCCTGTGCTTGCCACATATAATGAATTCAACTGGCTGGATGTTTTGCCGGATGAACTGGCACGGCAGCTTTCCGGCCTGCCGGAAGAAAGGCTACGGGCATTTTACCTGTATCGCGTTCAGAGATATACACAGAAAGAAATAGCCGTGAAATTTCACAAGTCACAGGTAGCTGTGCATTTTTGGATTAAGCAAATCGCTGAAATTTGATTATTCCGCGGTCAGGAAAACATTAATCCGCCAGAAGGAAAACATCGTTCCACGGCAAGGAAAACGCCAATCCGCGGTAGGAACGCAGTAATCCACGGATGGAACGCACTTCGTGTATAATGTAGATTGAGGCGAAGCCTCAAATATACACGAAGGAGGCCATAATTATGGCGGACAAGATCGATGTGAGGCTCATTCTTGAGCTTCGACAGGCAAATATGTCGCAGAGGGCTATCGCGGCTTCGCGACATATCTCAACCAAGTCTGTGGCAGCAGTCTGGAGGAGGGCAGATGCTCTTGGTGTCAGCTTTACTGATGTCGCAGACAAGAGCAAGGATGAGGTGTACCTGCTCTTTTTTCCAGACAAATTCAAGGCGGAGACGGTATATGCACCTGTCAACTATGAGCATGTCCATGCGGAACTGAAGAAAACGGGTGTTACGCTCAAGCTGCTGTGGCAGGAGTACAAGGACGGTGTGAAAGCGGGCGTTTCTGTCGGATACTCCAAGTTCTGTGATGATTATGCCAAGTATGTCGAGCAGAACAACCTCACGAATCACATCACGCACAAGCCCGGTGTTGTATGCGAAGTAGACTGGAGCGGGAAAACGATGCACCTTAACGATCCCGAAGAGGGTAAGGTGTATCCCGTCTACCTCTTTGTCGCTGTGCTTCCATACAGCCAGCTTGCGTATGTTGAGCCTTGCCTGAATATGAACGAGCAGACATGGATCAACTGCAATGTCCATATGTTTGAGTATTTCGGCGGCGTTACGCTCCGTATCGTCTGCGACAATCTCAAGATCGGCGTGATCACACATCCCCGCGAGGGCGACATCGTTCTGAACCAGTGCTATGAGGACTTCTCAAACCACTACTGCACGGCAATCATGCCTGCAGGCGTGAAGAAACCGAAGCAGAAGGCATCTGTAGAAGGTACTGTCGGAAAGATCGCTACTGCCATCATCGCCCGTCTGCGCAACAACGAGTATACGTCTATCCATGATCTGAGAACGAATGTTGCAGCGGCACTGGAGGATTTCAACAATAAGCCCTTCCAAAAGCGTGAGGGCAGCCGCCGTGAGGTGTTTGAAGCAAATGAGCGCATTACACTGCGTCCGCTGCCTGCCTTTCCGTATGAATATGCCGTGTGGGAATACGGGCGCGTGATCGGTTCAGACTTCCATGTGACCTACCAGACCTGCAAGTACTCCGTGCCGTATCGCTTTGTAGGCAAGACAGTTGACCTGAAGATCACCGATAGTATGATCGAGATCTACTGCGGCCATGAGCGCATCTCCACCCACAAGCGTTTCCGAGCTATGTCCGCAATAGATACGACACCTATCCGGAGGATATTCCTGAACGTTTCCAGAAAACGGAATGGAACGAGCTTACAGTTCGGCAGTGGGCGGCAGCCATCGGCAAGCAGACGCAGGCTGTCATTGACCGTATTTTCAAGAGCTACAGCACTTCCGAACAGGGCATCAATCCGGCTATGTCAGTGCTGAAGCTGAGTAAAAAGTACTCTTCTGAACGTCTGGAAGCGGTTTGCGGGCTGGCACTTGAACATGTCAGCGTGCCGCGGTATTCGCATCTCAAAGCAATCCTGGCTTCCGGTCAGGATGCGGAATACAGTGTGAATAAGAAACTGGAGAATGAATCGTCGCCCATCGGATTTGTACGCGGTGCTGCATATTACGGAGGTGACGATCATGCTGAATGAAGAGACAAGACGCAAGCTGCGTGAAATGAATCTCGGTGAGCTGGTTGAAGCACTTGACCTTCAGGAGAAGCAGCCGGAATATATGGCTCTTTCGTTTGATGACCGTATGAATCTTGCTGTTGACTATACCTATTCAGCCAAGTATAACGCCAAGGTACATCGCCTGATCAATGCAGCCAAGTTCAGGATTGCGGATGCAACACTTGTGAATGTGCATTATGAAAAGCGCGGGCTGGACAAGGATCTGATCCTGACACTCGGAACCTGTGGCTTCATTGAGAAGAACAAGCCGGTCGTATTTAATGGATTTACCGGTTCCGGCAAAAGTTACCTTGCATGTGCGATCGGCAGGCAGGCTTGTATGCAGGGGCTCCGCACACGATATATTCGCATGCCTGATCTTATGCAGCTTCTCAGCGAGACTTCACTGGATGTACATAGCAGAGCCAAGCTTCTCAAAAAGTTCAGCGGGTACCGTCTGCTGATCCTTGACGAATGGCTGCTCAATGACATGACGGAGAGTGAACAGCATTTTATCTTTGAGCTGATCGAGCGCCGCTATGACTGCACATCTACAATCTTTTGTACACAGTACAAGCGCGAGGACTGGCACAGCCGTTTGGGCGGCGGTATCCACGCCGATGCGATTATGGACAGGATCGTGCATACCGCTGCGTGGGTATATTCAGGTGACATCAATATGCGCGAATTGCAGGCAAAGGAGGCGGAGTCATGATGGAAGATTACTGCGCCTTCAGCAAGGAGCACAAATGCCTGAAATGGGAAGATTATGAGTTGACCCGCCATGAACTGGAAGAGGCTGACCGCCTTTGTCACGGCAACTGGATCGAAATTCAGAGTCTGTATGCGTACATTGACGAACTCAGAGCTATCCTGGATAAAAACAACATTGATTACCCGAAGGCGTGGTAATCTATAGCATCTGGCAAGAATCTGTCTGATTGCTTCGGCTGGGTTCGCTACAGAAAGAACCCAGGCAAGATGCGCCGCCGTTTTCACGGCTTCCGCCTCCATTTCGCTCCGCTCCATTCCGGTGGAAGCCGTGAAAACATTTATTCAGATATGATCTTCTTGCACCTATGGTTCCGAATCTATG
>JAFWVK010000027.1 GCA_017518255.1 Oscillospiraceae bacterium | reverse complement strand
TATTAAATTATTTTCAAAAACAGTTCGCGAATCAAATAAACGACCTATTTTCCCAAAAATCAGGCTGTCAAAGCTGTATTCCCTGACATTTTTCCCGCCGAGCAGAACCTCGCCGCTTTTCACATCCCAGAAACGCGCCATGAGACTGGTCAATGTGGTCTTGCCGCCGCCTGACGGTCCGACAATTGCGGTTGTGGTGTGTTCGGGGATTTTAAGGTCAACGCCGTCAATGATCGTTCTGTTTTCATAAGCAAATGTGATATGTTTCAACTCGATATCGTGGCTTGCGGGCGTGATATCCGCACCCTCAATATCCATTTCCGGAATGGAGAGAATCTCATTTGCCTGATCGACACAGATCGAAACGCTGCGGATCAGCGCCGAGAATCCCGCCATGACATCAAGGCTCTCATAGATCATGAACGAGCTGATCGTCATCATGATGCAGTAGAGCAGCGACATACTGCCATTGATATAAAAATACACGGATGCAGCGCACATCAGAACGCCGGTCATTTTCGTGACAATTTCCTGCAAGGTGATGTACGGAATCACATCAAATTCAAGGTGTGTGTCACCGTTTTGCTTTGCCTTGATTGCCGCTTCCAGTTTCTTCGCGCGGCTGCTGACAAGGTTATAGTTCTTAACTTCTGCGATGCCCTGAATGAACTCAATGACTGCGGCAACAAGGTCCCGATTTGCCTTCTGCTGCGCCGGTGCGCCTTTGCGCGTTGCCTTCTGCATCGCCGCATTGATGAGCGCATAGATTGCAACACCGGCAGTCAGAAGCAGACCGATGCGCCAGTCAAATACAAAGACGAATGCCGTAATCACGATTGTTGTCAGAATACCCTGTGTTGTCAGCATGACAACTCTCGTTGCAACATCTGAAAGTGCTTCCATTGTGTTTGTTGTGACACTCGTGATATGTCCGAGGCTGTTGTCATTGAAATAGCCCATCGGCAGATAGCGCAGATGCTCCGCAATTTCGATGCGCTTATTCGAGCAGGAATGATAGCCTGCTTCGGTCTGGAGCATAGTTGTTTTCAGATTGATGAAAAGCTGACCGAGTACCGATGCAGCGAGAATTGCGACCGCAGCCCAGATGTTTTTGTTCGTCATATTGCCGTCCAGAATGCCCATGACGATCACGCCGATCGCCGAAATGCGCAGCGCCGCAAAGATCGCTTTGACCGTACCGAGCCCGATCGCCAGATACAGCTTTTTCCTGTCTTCTTCGTTGCAGAAATCAAAAAAACGTTTCAGTGTTGCAAACATGATACTCCCTCCTTGACTGCCATATGCGTTTCCCACATCTGCCGGTACAGCGGCGAATCTGCG
Source organism: Oscillospiraceae bacterium (assembly GCA_017518255.1). Lineage (GTDB taxonomy): Bacteria > Bacillota > Clostridia > Oscillospirales > Ruminococcaceae > Firm-04. Next base: position 2,374 of record JAFWVK010000027.1, on the reverse strand, counting down.
AGCAATTCCTCCTGTATGCCTGCTGCTTCAACCGTGCCGTTGTTAATCAGAATGATCTGGTCAGCAGAGGCAATCGTGGACAGCCTGTGCGCAATGACAAGCAGCGTTTTCCCCTGTACCAGTTTTGCAACAGAGGATTGCACCAGCGCTTCATTTTCGGGGTCGGTGTACGCTGTCGCTTCATCGAGAATGATGACCGGCGCATTCTTCAGCATTGCTCTTGCAATGGAAATCCGCTGACGTTCGCCGCCGGAAAGGTGTCCGCCCGCACCGCCGACAACCGTCTGATAGCTGTGTTCGAGCTTCATGATAAAATCATGGCAGCCGCAGGCTTTCGCTGCACTCATCACATCTTCATCGGTCGCGTTCGGGTTGCCCATGCGGATATTGTCCATGATCGTTTCATCGAACAGGTAGTTGTCTTGCGAGACATAGGCGATATTCCGATTGTAGTCTACGAGCGGGATTTTTCGTATATCTACGCCGCCGAAGGTGATGCTGCCGCTGTCCACATCCCAAAACGATGCAATCAGTTTTGCAATCGTGGATTTGCCTGAACCGGAGGGGCCGACCAGTGCATTGACGGTTCCCTGCCTGATATTCAGATTGATGCCGTGCAGGATTTCTTCATCCTTGTAGCCGAAATGCACATCATGCAGCACAATATCCGTTCCGTTCGGCTTTTCCGTCATTGTTTCGGGACGTTTCAGCTCGTCACGCTCCAGAATCTCCGTTGCTTCACCGATGATCGTGCCCATTTTTCCGATGCCGTCCCAATAGGAAGCAATCGTCATAACGGGAGATACAAGTCCCAGCGAGAGAATAATCAGCATCAGCAGATCTGCACCTGAAACCGTGCCTTTCATGTAGAAAAGCGCCCCGAACGGGAGCAGACCAAGCAAAAAATACGGCATGATCAGCAGCGATATATTTTGCCAGAGATTGCAGCGGCGCATCCAGTCAATGAAGCAGTCCGCGCCCTCTTTTGCGGCAATGACGAATTTCTCATACGAGGTCTTTGCTTTGCCGAATGCCTTGATGACTTCGATACCGTTGATGTATTCGACGGCGGTATCGTTCAGGCGCTTTGTTTTGACCACGCAGTTTTCATAGCTTTCCTTGCTGCCGACCATCATCAGCATGAAAAATCCGACGCCCACAGGCACGCAAATAAAGGAGATCAGCGTCAGCTTCCAGTTGATCGTCATCATGTAAATGATAAGTGCGACCGGTACAAACGCAGAGGACAGAACCTCCGGAATAATGTGCGCCAGCGTTGTTTCAATCGAATCGACACGCTCACAGATGATATTTTTGTAGGTACCGCTGGACTGCGACAGGATTGAGCCGAGCGGCAGTTTTGACAGCTTTTCGGTGAGCTGTCTGCGGATATTCGCAAGCACCTCAAAGGTCGCCGCATGAGAAAGTGTTGTTGAAATCGCATGGCAGATCCGGCACAGCAGCCAGAACACAGCCATTTTGATGATGCTTGCAGTCAGCAGCAACACATCCTTTTCGAGCGTACCTGCGTGCATTTCAAGCAGTTTGCCTACGATATCCGCCATATACAGATACGGCATCAGTCCGAACACGACCTTGCACATTGCCAGCAGAACGCTGAAAATGTAATTGGGTTTCTTCTGCCCTGCAAATTCGATCACCCAGCTGATTGCAGAGCGTTTCTTTGTTTTCTCCATAAACATTCCTCCTTATAGTTAGATTGTGCTAACCGAATATCAAAAAATATTCGGCATCAGATGCCGAGTATTTTTTTCCAGCCCGCCGAAAAGAAAGCATCCAGCGTTTCCGCATAGTGCATCGCTTCTTCGCGGCTGAAATCGTGGATGACCGCCTCGAACAGTGCCGAGACATTCGCCGTCACCAGCATATGAAATTCCTGCTGTGAGAGCTCGTTGACGGTCATATTGTACTGCTTCATGCGCTCAAAATAGTCAAGCGTGGAGCGTTCCTCCAGCAGCGCCATATCGTGAACAAAGCGCGCAAACCGTGTCCCCTGCGAGCGGCAGATCAGCAGCTTGAATGCTTCAAAATGGTCGTAGATGAAGCACATCAGCCACTTGGTCTCGCTTTCGCTCTCATTCCAGAGCTGCTGCACATCCCCGCATTTCATGACCTCGTAGCCCTGTTCAACAAACGCCTGATAATTAGCCATTAACTCGTCGATCGTCGGTTCCACAAGTGCTGCAAACATTTCCTCTTTGTTCGGAAAATGGCGGTACAGTGCGCCGACCGTCAGCCCGACCCCAGATGCGATTCTGCGCATAGACGCATTTTCAAAGCCGTATTCCATGAATTCTTTGACCGCTGCTGCGATGATTTTTCCGTGTGCTTCAGTTTTATCTCTCGGCATATG
>JAFWVK010000026.1 GCA_017518255.1 Oscillospiraceae bacterium | reverse complement strand
TTTGCCGCAGGCAATACAGCCGCGGATATCCTTGTTGCCGATATGACAGACCTCAGCTTCCACGCCCTGTGCTTCAAAGGTTTTAACAAGTTCTTTTATAGCGATAGCGGTGTTTCCGTTTGCGTGTGGACTTCCGTTTATAATCAGTACTTTCATTGTGATTTACCTCCTTGGGTTTATGATGATGCAGTGATGTCGAGCTTGTCATTTTGATCTTGACCATTCGATTGAATAGTATTTATGAGTGATATAATTGATTGAGCGGTGAACAACCTTTCCCCACACTCAACGCTATTTTGCAATCACCCGAATCGCAATATTTGATAAGTCCGTTTTTATCCGATTTTACGTCATTTTCATTCCGTGACAACATTTTGACGCACTACCAAAAGCCGATTATCATTTTGACGCACTAATCTCAGTGTGCAGAAATGTTGTCAGCCGTTTTTAGTGCGTAGATGTCTTTCCGAATACAGCAAAACCCATACCGGGGTTGAGTGTGCAGTTTAACTGTATAGCCGAAAACCGTCGTAAAATCGGAATTTTCAGCTTTCGTTCCTTGACATCAAAACTACGCACTCAACGTGCCCGGTTCGGGGAAAGAAATCTGCGGGGCGGAGCACATCAACGGAATAACCGCGCTCATGCAGATAAGCCGTATCTCTGGCGGCAGTCGCGGGGTTGCAGGAGATCATCACAATGCGCGAGGGTGACATTTGCAGGCAGGCATCAAGCGTCACCGTATCGCAGCCCTTGCGGGGCGGATCCAGCACAATGATATCCGGTCTGATGCCCTCTCCGGCAAATTTCGCCGCAATTTCGCCCGCATCGCCCGCATAGAATTCGGCATTGCCGATGCCGGCGCGCTGCGCATTCTGTTTTGCGTCCGCAATAGCCTGCGGCACGACCTCAACGCCGATGACCTGTCCGGCGGCATCCGCCATAGAAAGCCCGATCGCACCGGCACCGCAGTAGAGATCAAGCAGCAGCTCTGATTTCTGCGGGGCAGCGAGCCGCTTCGCCTCGGCAAAAAGCCGTTCTGCCTGCGCCGTATTGACCTGATAAAAGCTTTGCGGACTGAGCGAAACGGGGATTCCGCAGAGCGTATCCGAGATTGTATCCCTGCCGCAGAGACAGACTGTTCTGCTGCCGAGAATGACATTTGTCTGCTTCGGATTCACATTGAGCATGACTGACCGGATATCCGGAAACCGCTGCATCAGCGCATTTCCGGCAGCGGTGAGCGCATTCCGGATTCCGGAATGATCACGCGCCGTCACAAAGCAGACCATGATCTCGCCGCTGTGATATCCGCGGCGCAGATACAGATGCCGCAGCACACCTTTTCCGGTTTGCTCGTCATACGGTGGAACTGTTTTGGCATCTGCACGGAGGATTGTTTCGCATTGCTGCAGGATATCCGCAAACTGTGCGGGCTGCAGCAGACAGTTTGTGACCGGTACAAGCCTGTGTGAGCGCGGTGCATAGAGCCCGAAGCGGAGCTCGCCGTTAAGCAGTCCGCACGGATACTGTGCTTTATTGCGGCAGCCGTTCAGCTGTTCTGCGCCGAAGATCGGAAGAACCTTCTTCGGTGTCAGATGACCGATTCTCGAAAATGCATCTGTTACAATCTGCGTTTTGATTCTGCACTCCGCTTCATAGGTGATATGGCGGAATACGCAGCCGCCGCATTTCCGGAAATGCGGACAGTCCGGCAGAATGCGGTCGGGCGAGGGGTTTCTGATCTCCTCGATAATGCCGAACGCATGGGAACGCAGCACCTTCACAATCCGCACCGTCAGGGAATCACCGATTGCCGTCTGCGGGACAAAAACTGCAAGACCGCAGAAGTGTCCGACGCCGTTCCCTTCTGCGGTCATGCCTGTAATATCCAGCGAAATGAATTGGTTTTTTTGAACGGTGCTTTCTGCAGCCGGATTCCTCATCTCAGCTCTGTTCCGCAGGCGGGACAGAATGCATCCTGCTTGGAGTTGAGCTTTCCGCAGTTCGGGCAGGTGATTGTACCGTCCTTTTGCAGATTGCGCTCAACCTTGAGCATAGCCTGCCGCAGTTCGGAAATCCGGTCGGTCAGAGCATTGATTTCATCCATGCTGTCCGCGCCGTTGACAGCCGCTTCATAGGCAGCCTTTCCGTATCTGCGGTAAGCATCGTTGAGCTGGGAACGGAGTCGTGCCCGCTCCACCATGGATTTGGAACCCTCAATGACACCGGCTGTTTTCTCCGTCGCCGCATCCAGAATTCCGCGGATTCCGCCTTTCGACTCATCAAATAACATCACAAACACTCCTTTTCCGTAATAATCAGAATTGACAGGGCATTACTGCTCAAATTTCCACGGAGAGCCCTTTGTGGATTTCTTGTTGGAGGAGCTTTCCGTTTTGGACATCATTACAATAAAGAGGACGATATTCATTACAACAAAGACGCCGCAGACGATTGCGACAGTCGTCCATTCAAATTCCTTGAGAATCATAATGATATACGCTGCGGTCTGCAGGACAGCGAGGACAAGCAGCGCGACTTTGATGCTGAACCATGTCTTGAAATCCTTCAGATACTTGGTCAGGTTCGGCTTGATATAGAGCTGTGAAACACGGGAAAAGCCCTTTGCCTCCCCTTTCAGGCGCATTGCGGTCTTTTTGGATTTGTTGCCCAGAAGGATGCCCCAGAGCATGTCACGGACAATCGCGTAGGAAATCAGGGTCAGTCCGACAGAAATCATGGCAAGCAGAATTGAACGAAAATCCATTGTTTTGTACCTCCGAGTATTGAATCATAGTCTTTCTTTTCAGGCAGATGGAATCTGCATGGGAAACAAGGTTCAGCTGCGCCGCAGAATCTTCTTTGCGGTCATGACAAGCGGCTTGAAATTGGTCAGAACCAGCAGCAGCAGCAGCAGTGTGAGCCAGAGAACGTACCGTGCGGGCAGCGTATGAATGATTCTGCACATTGCAAACAGCATAATCAGGTTGCTGTAGAAGCGCAGATGATTGACCCGGAACGGAATAAGCTTTCTGGTATCGACAATGCGGATCAGGTAGCAGACAAAATAGCTGGCAAAGGTCGCTGCGATTGCGCCCTGCACGCCGAATTTCACAATCAGGACAGCATTCAGGAAAAGATTGAGAATTGCTGCGACAAGGCTGGAGCGCAGGCTTTTCTGCGTCTGCTTGGATACGGTGTAAATACTGGACAGGAACTGATTGAAGCACATCATCAGGACGGCAATAACCAGAACCGGTGTATAGCGGTATGCCATCTTATATGCCGGGTCTTTGTTTGCCGGGATAATAAAGCGCGACAGCGGAATGTCCAGTGCGATGATAAAGCCCGCTGCCAGACACAGCAGCGCCATATAGGCATCATAAACCTGCGCATAGAATTTGGAGCGGCCTTTTGAATTGTGTTCGGTGATGGCGCTCATGTTCCAAGCCTGATAGAAGATTGTGGAAACCATTGAAATCAGGTTCGGAATTTTGGTTGCGGCACCGTAAACGCCGGCATCACGCGGCGTCATAATATGGCGGATAAAAATTCGGTCGGAGAAGCCGGTAATAATCCAGAGAATCGCCGTCGGAATCAGCGGCATTGAAAACCGGATCATGACCTCCAGAAGCTCTTTATCCACATATTTCCGGCTGAAGAATCTGCCGTGTCCGGCGAAGAGCCAGACGGCAATACCGGAGCAGAGATCCGAGAGCATGACGGAGAGCATAAAGCCTGTGACGCCCAGCTCAAGCCATTTGATAAAGACAATATTAAACAGGAACAGTGAAAAGGTACACAGAATGCCGTCTGCGGCATAGAGCTTGACAAAGTTCCGCGCCCGTGCAAACTGTGTCGAGAGCTGCCGGAAGCAGGATATGATGATGTATCCGACAAGCAATGGAACAAACGGGCGGATATCCCGGTACAGGAGCAGGAGAGGGGAGAGCAGGACAAAGCCGCCTGCACCGAACAGCAGGACGATAATCGCGTTGGAAAAAACAGCCTGTTTTTCGTAATTCTTATCCAGTCCGTAGCGGATAATCGCATCTGCAATCGAGAAGCTCACAACCGGAATCAGCAGATTTGCGCACATCTCCAGAATTTCCTTTGTGTTAAAGGCGCCGGCATCGGCGAGGTTTGCCGTATACAAGCGGGTCAGCAAAAAGGAGACGATTTTCGAGCCGATATTACCGATCGCAAACACAACGGTATTGATTGCGAGGGTTTTATATTTATTCATTCACACACGTCCTAATGATCCGTAGAAAAAAGAAATACATATTTATTATAGCAGAATTTTTCACTTTCGTCAACAGGTTTTCGGTCGGATTTTAGAATTTCGTGCAGAGAAGCCCTCTCCGGTGCCATGAATTTCCGGAGAGGGCATTGCATACCTCAGAGCAGGAGGGGCTGAAGCTGATCGCCGCGGAGTGCTGCTGCAACAGTCTCCGGAATTTTGCTGTAATCGGCGACCAGTGAGGCGGGCTTTTTGAGCGGATCATCCTGACCGAAGGGGACAAAATAATAATGTCTGCGGTTCAGAAGGTCGCCGAGATTTCTTGCAGAGGCAGAAAGGCCGTCATTTGTTGAGATACAGAGAATGACGGGTTTTCCGCCGCGCAGATGCGATTTGACAGCCATCGGAACCGTTCCGTCCGTAATGCCGTTGGCGAGCTTGCCGAGCATGTTGCCGGTACAGGGACAGACAAGCAGCGCATCCGTCAGGTTTTTCGGACCGATCGGTTCCGCCTGCTGAATGGAATCAATCAGCGGGGCGCTGCCGAGTGCTGTAAGCGGTTCGAGAATACTTTCGGGTGAACCGAAACGTGTTTTCATACCGGCGATATGCTCCGAAACAATCGGAAGAAGCGCAGCGCCCGCTTTTACACATGCTTCTGCCGCCTGCAAGGCGCGTGCGGAATTGCAGAAGGAGCCGCAGACTGCAAAGCCGAGCCTGCATCCGTGGAGATCAGTCATCTTCCGCGCCCCCTTCCGCCAGAATTTCGCGGACGGTCTTGGCAACAATTTCGCCGGCGGATACAGGCGACATTTTCCCCGGCAGGGAAAGCGCCCAGATCACCTGAATGCCGAGCTCCGATGCGGCTTCAAAGTCAACGCCGGATGGCTGCGGAGACACATCAGCCGCGCTGCCAGAGTTTATATCTTCCGCGCCTGCCGCATTCACGGATGCACCGGAACCGTGCAAGAATATTGACATACATCCGGATATGCATTTCAGGCTGATGCAGTAAGGCGCTCAGGTCGGAGACAGAAAACGGGTCGGGAAGCGCCTGCGGGAGCAGAGCCGCGTAATCATCGCCGGATTCAAGCATCCAAAGCTCCCGCAGGGCAAGCGGGACGCGGTCGAGCTTGCACTGACTGCCGCGTTTTCCGGCAATCCGGTATTCCGCAAGCTCGACGCCGCAGAGAGCGATGCGAAAACGGTCATTGTTCAGGAAATCACGGAGCGTATAGATTTCCCGCATCGCAGAGAACACAGACTCATGTTTTGGGGATTTGCGGCTTGAGAGGAGCACGCCGTTCTCATCGACGCGCAGCAGCCGTTTTTCGAGCGCGACGGGATGCACGACCGTAACGGGGCAGACCGGCAGAAACGCTTGCAGCTTCGGTTTCAGGCGGGAGAGCCCGCGTGTCTGAATCTCAAAGATGCCGTCCTCCGTGACAGCGTCGGCGATGAACCCGCCGACCTCCCGCTCATGTGTTTCGGGATCGGGTGCAAAGTAATATTTCAGGGCGAGGTGAAGTGTTTTCTCACCCATTGTGCCGATGCCTTTGCCGCCGGCATCGCGCTCAGCGGCAGCGAGGGCGGATGCAAAATCGTCCATAAATCCTCCGAAAAAAAGCACAGTGCCGAAAAAGCACTGTGCTTTTTGAATGCTGTGATTATTCCTTGACACCGCCGGCAGCGACACCGCCGATGATAAACTTGGAAAGGAAGATATAAACGAGCGCAACAGGAATAATCGAGAAGAAAATTGCGAAGTTTACGGCACCGTGGTCGATACTGTTTCTGACAGCAGAAACGTTGCGGACCATCATCGGGAGCGTCCACTTCTTGCTGCTGACGAGGACGAGGTTCTGTGTGTAGTAATCGTTCCACTTCTGAATGAAAGCGAAGATTGCCTGCACAGCGAACGCCGGCTTCATCATCGGAATGGAAATCGTCAGGAAGGTGCGGAACTCATTCGAGCCGTCGATACGGGCAGCCTCGATGATATCAAGCGGGAACGAGGACAGCATGTATTGCCGCATGAAGAACACGATTGCCGGAGGGGCAATAGACGGTACAATCAGCGGAATGAAGCTGTCAACGAGCTTGAACTTTGCGATCATGCTGAGGAAACCGACCGTGGTAACCTGTGTCGGGATCATCATAACCGCGATGATAAAGACGAAAGCCGGACCCTTCAGCTTGAAATCATAGACGACGAGACCGTAAGCGGTCAGTCCTGCAAAGAAGACGACCAGCGCAGCACAGGATGCCGCGACGAAGAACGAGTTGAAAAGACCGCGCCACGGTTTGTAAAGCGAGGTGTAGTTCGGGTCATTCAGCAGCGTTTTGAAGTTCTCGAAGAAATGCGTACTCGGAAGAATATGGAAGTGAGAGGACTCCTTGTTGCTGAGGGACGCCTGAACGAACATCAGCCAGAGCGGTGCAAGACAGACAATTGTCAGCAGAACCAGAACAATGTAAATCAGAATAGACTTGATCAGCAGTTTGGTCTGATAACCGCCCTTGTCGGTTTCATATGTAACTCTTCTGCTCATATGCTGAATCCGCCTCCTCTCGCTCTGCGTTTTGCTTCCTTCATGGCTTCTTTGCGCTTCCGCTTCTTTTCGATTGCATCCTTGTCACGCTGGACATAGAAGACCAGAGCGCCGAGAATAGCAGTGATAAAGAACATAATAACAGAAGCAGCACCCGCCCAGCCGTAAGCCTTTGCGGCTTTGGTACCGGTTGCTTTTTCGTAGATGAAACATGCAACGGTTTTGATCGAAGGAATAATCGTACCGCCGTTCAGCATGTACGGAATATCGAACATCTGGAGACCGCCGATCATGGAGGTCAGCAGCGTATAGACCATAATGGTCTTCAGCAGCGGGAATGTAATGCGCCAGAAGGTCTGGTGCGCATTCGCGCCGTCGATTTCAGCGGCTTCAAAGAGGGATTCGTTAATGCCCTGAATACCGGACATCAGCATAATCATCGTATTGCCGAACCACATCCAGATCTGGATAAACATAACAATCAGTCTTGCCGGCCAGACGGAAGTCAGACCGAGCAGCAGGTTTTGGTCGAAATTGCTCTTTGGCCCATGGAAGATTGTATACCAGACACTACTTGTATCTGCGCCGAGGAGTGTATAGAACAGACCGGCGACAGAAGTTGCGGTGATAATATTCGGCATATACATGACAACCTTGAAGAAGCCTTTTCCGGGCATCTTCACGTTCAGGTCGGTGAACCACACTGCAAGAAGCAGGGAGAGCGAAATCTGCGGGAGGAAGTTTCCGCCCCAGATAATCAGCGTATTCTTGATGCTTGCAAAGAAGTCCGCCGTATTTCTTCCGTCCTTAAAGAGGATATCTCTGAAATTCTGGAAGCCCATGTAGTGTTGAATGGAAATGCCGAGCTTGATCGAATCCTTATCGGCACCGTTTCCGTACAAAGACATTCTGAACGTTTCGAACAGCGGGTATACCATGAAGAGGAAATAGACAATAAAGAACGGCAATATAAATATATAGCCGTACTTTGCATAACTGACGGATTTAATCCGCCTTTGTGCAGCAGTAGCCATTCAGCACACCCTTTCAAGAAAAAATTAGTGAAAATCACATCCGCAAATGAAAATATACACCTATTGGGCATAAAGCCCAATAGGTATATATTCGGTTATGCTGTTTTACGAATTTACAGTTGGCTGCAAACCCGATGTGCAGGGGTTCAATTATTTCTGGATAGCTGCAACGTTGCCGTAAACGTCGGTCTTGAAGCCTTCGAGCATAGCGTCAACATCTGCGAAATTACCCTCGACATACTTGGAAACGTTGTCGTTGAAGTACTTCTTCAGAGTGGAGTCGTACTTGGTGATGTTGTCCATCTTGATGTTTGCTGCTGCATCGTAGAAGATAGCGAACTGATCCTGACCGCCGATGTAAGCGTTCTTGTTGGTGCCGGCATCAACGATAGCCTTCATAGCCTTCGGGCTGTTGAGGAAGTCGCCGGAGTACTCAGCATACTTCTGCATGGTGTCAGCGTTCATGGTGAAGAACTCGACGAAGTCATGTGCGATCTTGCCGCTGTTTGCATTCTTTGCAAGTGCGAGCCAAGAACCGCCCCATGCCCAGCCGGACGGGCCCTGAGTGAATGCCCAGTTCTTGCCGAACGGACCGTCAACAGTCCACTCGGTTGCATCATCAGCAGTCTTGGTGTTGCCCTCGAGGCCGGACAGAGTGCCGTTCTTACCGAAGCACCATGTGCACTGGAAGATACCCATGGTCTCGCCGTCCTGGACAGCCTTATCCCATGTTTTCCACTGTACAGCCTTGGTTACATAGCCTTTATCATAGTACTCTTTTGCGAGCTCAGCATACTTCTTGCAGTAGTCGTCGATAACGAGCTTGTTGTCGCCGTCAACCCATGCAGAAGAACGGTTGTAGGACCAAACCTGCCACAGACCGCCGAGGGTATCGACCATAGCCATGTTCTTCTGCTCCTTCACCTTAGCTGCGGATGCAGTGAAGGTATCCCAGTCCTTAACATACTCCTGGAACTCAGCCGGAGTCTTTGCGCCGAAGACTTCTTCAGCAATGTCAGTTCTGTAGACATAGCCGCCCGGAGTTGCCTGCCAAGAGGAACCCTTGATAACGCCGTCGCTGTTGGTGCCGACCTTCTTAACGTAGTCATAGCCGTTGTTGAAGTCTGCATCTGCGAAGCCGAGGTCGCTCAGCGGAGCAGTGTAGTCATCATCGTCGATGTAGTCCTTGATCCAGTCTGCTTCGAGAACAAACAGGTCGCAGGACTTGCCGGCGTCAAAGTAGGTAGCATACTGGTCACGAGCTTCCTCGCCGCCGCCGCCGATCTTCTCGAATACGAGGTTGTCAGCAGTGTAGTCGGTCTCGTCTGCGAAGACCTTGAACATGTTCTTCAGGTCATCATCGGTCCAGCACCAAACGACGAGCTTATCGTCATCGTTCTTAACCTTGTTCTCCGGACGCTCAACTTCAGCGGTGGAAGACTCTTCACCGGTGGAGCTTTCCTCGGTAGCGGAGCTTTCAGCAGTAGAGCTTTCAGCGGTAGAGCTGCTGTTGCCAGCAGTGCTGGAGCTAGAGTCATCGCCGCAAGCTACAAAAGCGGACGATGCGATTGCCAGAGTAGCAATCAGAGCCAGGGACTTCTTAAGCTTGTTCATTGTAAGTTTCCTCCTTCATTTTGCTGCGAAGAATTATTTGCTGCGTTCGCAGCTTTGAAATTATGTACCTGCGGATGCAGGCGCGGAATTTCGCTGCGTTTTGCGCAGCCCTTCGGGAGCATTTGCGCGAATGATGCGTTTTGCTCCTGATGCAACACAGGCTTTGTTTTGCCGTCTTCTGGTGTCAGGCTTCCGTCGGGCAGGCTCACGCCGTCTGTGTTTTCATACTGTAAATATACACGAAAAACCGCCAAAAGTCAATGCTAATCATCAATTCGTCATCTTATTTGTAGGAAGTGTTAAAAACTGCTCAACCAAAAACTTGCAAACTGTGCAAAATTCGATGTTTGAAACTGGTTTTTTATGTTTTTTTTCGAGTTTGTTACAAATCAGTAACAAAAAATATCGTAATTCTTACAAAATGGGATCGGGCTTTTTACCGCCTGTATCCCGCCTGACAGCGTGTTTTTTCGCTTTTTCAGCCCGGAATGCGAGATTTTTGAAGCGGGCACTCCCCGCCGCGCAGTGCGCGGTTCCGATTCCGCTTCCCGTTCTATGGTGGTATAGAAGAGGCACAGCCACAGGAATACTAAACATAATTCGCACTCTGTAATCTGCACTGTTCAGACTGGCAAAACTATAATACGTCCCATGCTCCATCAGATCGGGAAGCGGAAATACCAGCGGGCGCTGCCCGCCGACACTGCCGACCGGGAGACTTGATTTTTTTCTTGAAATGCAGTATTATATAATAGTATATTTTTTTTGAATGAAAGGAGGATTTGCTGATGCAGCATTTCCCTTTTTCCGAACGGCAGCACTTGCTTGTGCTCACCTGCACACATGTTTTGAACGGTGCAGACATTACACTCTGCTGTCATCATTTCAGTGACAACGCCTGGGAGTTTGTCTGCGGCGGAAACCATACGGAGGAGGAAGCAATTGTCCTCAGCATCGGGGAGCTCTGCGAAATGGATCCGACGCTGCACCTGCTTTCTGATCTTCCGGTCGGCGCGTGTGCTGTCCGGAAAAGCCGCGCACATGCATGGCAGCGCGGCAGAATTGCCGGAGAGGATTTTTACCCTGCCGCAGAATCAAGGATGCGCTGATTCATCCGGTTCATCCGCTACATACAGCCAGTCTGAAAGGACATGCTCAATATAGGCTCCGCTGAACGCATCGACTAAGGTTAATTCATAGAAATTGGAGAAATATCTGATTTTTTCGCGCAGCTCCAGCACTGCATCCGCCTTCTTTTCGCTCATGCCCGGAATTGCAAGCAGTTCCTCCCGCGTGACGCTGTTCAGATCAAAGGGACCTTTGAGCGCGGGCGTTTGCTGAGCCGGCTCTTTTTGCGGTGCTTCAGCCGGAGAAGTGCTTTGCACTTCCGGAGGCAGTTCGCCGGGAATTTCAAATTCCGCCATCAGCGCATTCAGGCGCGCTTCACCGATTCCGCGGATTGCAAGCAGTTCCGCCCTTCGGCGAAAGCCGCCCGAACGGGCTCGCAGGTCTGTGATTTCCTTTGCCAGTACGCTGCCGATTCCCGGCACGCGCATCAGTTCCGATTCTGTTGCGGTATTCAGGTTTCGGTTGACCGGAACGAATTCTTCCGGTTCGTCCGGTTCAGGCGAAATCGCTGCTGCCGATTTTTCCGGTACTGCCGGTTCCGGAGCGGAATCGGAACGTTCCTCTATCGCAAATGTCCGGACATTCTGCCGGATGCCTTGCCGGTTTGGCACAGCAAAAGCAGCGGCACAGGCTGTGAGCAGTGCCACCGCGCAAAGCAGAATATCTGCGAAACGCTCTCTCATTCCGCATCACCGACCTTTTGACAGTTTCCGATGGGAAGCACCGTGAATACTTCGCTTTTTTCACCTGTCGGAATGCGCCTTCGCAGCCATCCCCGCCCGGCTTGGAAGCCAGATCAAGAATCAGCACGTTTTTCCGTACTTTTTGCAGACATGTTTTGTCCAGAACCGGTGCCGGAACCGTATTGATAATCAGCGCATAATCCTGCACCGCTTCTTCCAGACATGAAAAAGGAATACCGCGGCAGCCGTTTCCTTCGCTCCGCGCAGGGCGGCGAGGGGAAACCTGCCGCAGCTGTTGTGTTTCAGTCGCGCCAGCGGCGGCGAAATGCGAGACAGGTCACATTCTCCGCCTTTTTGAATTGCTTGGAGAAATAGCTTTGATCATTGAATCCGCAGAGGGAGGAAATCTCCTCAACCGATTTGTCGGTAAACCGGAGCAGTCGCTTGGCGTAATTGATGCGCAGACTGATGATGTGCTGGAAAATGGTTTCGCCGTATGCCCGCTTGAATTCTCTTGTCAGATAGTATTTGCTGATATCGAAGCGCTTCGCAAGTTCGTCCAGACGGATTTCCGTTGTAAAGTTTGCGTCAATATGCGCGAGAATGGTTTTCAGTTTTGCCTGAAGCGCGGAGTCGTTTTCATCCGAGATGCTGTTGACAGTCAGGAGAGCCGTCAGCAGCGCCGCCAGAAGACCGGAGGTCAGAATCTCGGTATCTGCATAGGTTTCGGAATTCAGGCGCATCAGTTCCTGAAGCAGCGAGATGAATTTAAGCGTGGAAACCGGGCGGAATACCGGCGGAAACTCCGCAGAAAACAGTTTATAGTATTCTTCTGTTGTGCAGCCGTTAAAATGCACCCACAGCAGTTCCCACGGCTGCTGGGCATCGCTCTGATAGGAATGGGCGAGCCGGCAGTCGATGAAGAAGCAGTCGCCTGCATTGAGCGGACGGGTTTGCCCCTCATATGTGAGAGTGCCTTTTCCGTTGAGTACAACCGCAAACAAAAATGACTGAAGGTTCTGCCGGCTGGTGTGGTGGCTGTCGCCGGCTTTCAGATGGCCGCATTCCTGCAAATAAAAGAACGTCCTGCGTGCAACGGCACTCGGCGTTTTGATGATTCTGCTGTCAAGCGGATTCGGGACATGCTCTGCTGTATGCTGCGGCATGGTTCAATCCTCCTTCCAATGCTGTCTTTCTGTCGTACGTGACGACCTTACATTTACATTATAATCTTTTTTCCGACAAGTTTCAATCCGCTTTTTAGAAGAATCTTGCGCGCCTTTTTTGTGCAGTTTGCAACAAAACAATAATTACGGCAGGCAGCCCGAAAGCTGCCTGCCGCTTGCATACCTGATTCAGATGACGGATTCCGCCGTTTATTCCGTGGTCGGCTCCAGCAGTGCATAGTCTCCGTCAACGCGGCGGTAAACGATATTGACTGCGCCGTTCTCGCCGTTCTGGAACACGAAGAAGGAGTGACCGAGCATGTTCATTTGCAGAATTGCCTCTTCTGCCGCCATAGGCTGAATCCGGAAAGTTTTCTTCCGGATCAGGTTGTATTCTGCCTGATCTTCCACAGTATCCGTAAAGGCATCCGGAGAGAGCGCGCTCGCCTTGATGCGCTTGCCGAGCTTGGTTTTGTTCCGGCGGATTTTGCGGATAATTTTGTCGATTGCGGAATCGAGTGCATCGTTTTTGTCTGTTGCGGTCTGCTCTGCGCGGTAGATCATGCTTCCGGCGCGGACCGTCAGTTCGCATACAATCTGCCCGTTCTGTTCGTTGAGAGTGATTTTGGCTTCTGCTTGGTCTTCAAAGAATTTGTCGAGCTTCTGGTTGAGCTTCTTTTCTGCATATTCGGAGAAACTCGGACCGATCTGGATTTTTTTTGCTACAATGTTCAGTTTCATGGATGTATCCTCCTTTTGTCCGGGCTGCAAAGAAAGCCGTCCGGGTTCTATACAACCTATTATAGCATATCTTTATAAAATATGTCAAGTGTATTTTGTGATTATTGTGCAAAATATTTTTGGGAACTGAACGAACGTATGAAGAAAAAATAAAAATTCAAATACCTAGTGACAAAATGAGAAAAAGGTGATATAATATGGTACAGAAGATTATCCGGTTCAAAACGGTTATGGAAATCGGAAAGGAAGACGGTTAAATGGCAAATACAAGGAAACGGAAAAAGAATCATTCTGCTGCGCCGGGTGTGGTGACAGCACTGATGGTGCTGTTCCTGATCGGAATGATTGTCTGCGTGATGTGGATTATGGCAAAGCAGAAAAAGAAAGATTCAAACGGAGCGCTTCTGGATATTGCGGAGCAAACAAATCCCGGCTCCGCTTCGGAGGTGACAACTACGGAACAAACCGCCTCGGACATTCAGACCACCACGACCGAGCAGCTTCCGCCCGGCTCGGTGACAGGAATTACCCTGAGCTTTTATTCCGCGACAATGAATCCGGGCGATGACCCGATCAAGCCGGCAGTAACGGTTTTGCCGGAAAATGCAGAGGATCCGTCCGTCGTCTGGGCAACCAGTGATCCGCTCGTCGCGGAAGTGGACGATTCCGGCAGTATTACGCCGGTCGGCGGCGGAACCTGTGTGATCCGTGTGACATCTGTCAATAATCCGAGCGTTTCGGCAGATGTCCGCGTCACGGTGAACGGAAAATCAACCGGCACAGATCCGGAAAGCACAACCCCGTCCGAAGCAACATCCTCTTCGTCTTCTGCTTCGGCTTCCGGTGCGACATCCCAGACAGCCCCGCCTGCTTCTTCCTCCTCACAGTCAGCGGTATCCTCCTCCAAAACAACGGTAACGACTGTTTCCGCGTCCCGTACAACATCCGCGACCGTCACAACACCTGCCGCACAGCGGGATGATATTGAGGTCATCAACGGTATTACCTATGTGCAGGGCGTTCTGATTGCGAATAAGACCTATTCTCTTCCCTCCAGCTATGACCCCGGCGCACTGGATCCGACGGCACTGGCGGCGTTTAAGGAGATGGCTGCTGCTGCCAAAAAAGACGGCATGACTCTGAATATCTGTTCCGGTTACCGCTCTTATGCCTTCCAGAAGCAGCTTTACAATAACTACTGCAAGCGCGACGGGCAGACTGCCGCGGACCGCTATTCCGCACGTCCGGGCCATTCCGAGCATCAGACCGGTCTGGCAATGGATATCAATCATGCGGGCAGCTCCTTCGATAAGACGCCGGAAGCCAAATGGCTTGCGGAAAACTGCTGGAAATACGGCTTTATTATTCGCTATCCGAAGGGAAAAGAGGAGATAACGGGTTATAAATATGAATCGTGGCATGTCCGTTATCTCGGTAAGGACTGGGCAAAGATTATTTATGACAGCGGACTGACGCTGGAGGAATACTTCGGGATTACGTCCAAGTATGCAGACTGAGAAAAATGCAGAGCGCGGCACCTTCCGGTGCCGCGCTCAGTTTGTCGGCGAAAAAAGAAAAAATCACCGCAAGCCTGCGATGATTTTCTAGATCGGGCAGATGTGTACCGGCATCTGCCCTCGGAAATGCGGTAGGCACGGAATAAGGAGAGGGTAGCTTCAGCAGAGGGGCGCTGAATCATATCCGCTGTACTGCACTTTTTGTCCTGCATCTGTGAGATGTTACTCTCATCTGCAACTGTATTATAGCACACTGCCGCGTGCTTTTCAATGCGGGATTGTCATATTGACTGTTGATTTATCATCTGTTACCGGGCATTGCCGCGCTTGCACGGCAATGCGAATTGGTCATAGTGTACAAAAAGAGAAGCTGTTATCCGTGACATTACTGAAAACGCACGCGGGACGGGCAAATAACTTGACAAATTCCCGCGCTTATGATAAAATATATCCGTATATTGTGTTATGATTCCGAAGGTATGCCGGTCTGATTGTCCGGCGGAATCTATCAGTTTGTCCGGCGTTTTCGGACAGACAGTGTAATGAGGTGAGCATATGCCCAGTACCAACTTCACGATTGCCGTCATTGCTTCCGGCATTGATGAAGAGTATCAGCAGTCCATTCTCAGGGGAATTCACCGCTATGCCGCGCAGCATCATGTCAATGTCGCGCACTTTATTGCATTCGGCGGGATTCTTGCAAATCCCAAGTACGATCAGGGCGAATATAATATTTTTGAGCTGCCGAATTTTTCACTGTTCGACGGCGTGATTCTGCTGTCCAACACCTTTTCCGGCGACCTTGCTGAGGCGCTTTACGATCGGATTCGTGCAGCGGGCGTGCCAGCGGTCAGTATCGACCGTGAGCTCGGCGATCTGTATTATATCGGAATCCGGAACGATGACGCAATGGAGCAGATTACCCGGCATCTGATTGAAAAACACGGCGTAAAACGGCTGAATTATATTTCCGGTCCGGATACCAATACGGAAAATGTTGCCCGCTACGAAGCGTTTAAGAAGGTTTTGCTGGAGCATGATATTACACCGGAGCCGGAGCGCGTCTATCACGGAACCTTCCGCGCAAAGGACGGCAGACGTGCAGTGGAGGCGTTTTTGCAGTCCGACCTTCCGTTCCCGGAGGCGATTGTCTGCGCCAATGACGCAATGGCTGTTTCAGCCGTTCTGACACTGGAGGAAAACGGCATCCGCTGCCCGGAGGATGTTCTGGTTTCGGGCTTTGACAATATCTATAATGCGCGGAATTTCTCGCCGGCACTGACAACGGTTGAGCGCCCGCTGATGCAGTCGGGTGCGCTTGCCTGTGAGCTGATTATCCGCCGGATTTCCGGTGAGGAACCCGCACGGATTCAGGAACTGAGCGCTGTTCCGATCTTCTCGGAAAGCTGCGGCTGTCCCGCTCAGGATCCGGAAGATGTTTCCGTCTATAAAAAGCGTATGTATCAGCTTCAGGAAAGCATTCACAGGGATATTTCCCGCCACGATCAGATGGCGTGTTCCCTTGTGGAGTGCGATTCCTTTGCGGAATATATCCATGCATTGCAGACCTTTGTGCTGAAAACAAAGTGTGAGGAGTTCTATCTCTGCCTCAATGACAACTGGCATATTAAGCAGATTCAGCAGGAGGGCGGCTACAGCGGTGAGCTGCCGGTCGATTCCTATACTGTCCGGGGCTACTCCAAGCGCATCGTGATGCCGCTTGCTTATTATGACGGAGAATTTCACGGCGAGAGCAGCTTTGTCTCAGAGAGAATTCTGCCGCGCCTGAAAACAGAGAGCGAACGAACCAGAAATCTGTATTTTGTGCCGCTGCATTTCCGGGAACGCTGCCTGGGCTTCTTTGCAATTGTCAATTCCGATTTCCCGATGGCAAGTGCCCTGTTCCATTCCTGGAGCATCAATATCAGCAATACGCTTGAGAATTTCCGGAAGCTGCTCTGCCTCGATGAGATCGTGCAGGAGCTGGATAAGCTGTATGCAATTGATTCACTGACCGGAATTTACAACCGGAACGGCTTTAAGCGCAGTGCGCAGACGCTGTTTGAGGAGTGCATGGCGCAGCACCGTCAGGTGATGGTCATGTTTGCAGATATGGACGGCCTGAAGCATATCAACGATAATTACGGGCACAAAGCCGGCGACCACGCAATCCGCAGTATCGCGGCGGTTTTGCAGGAAAGCTGCCTGCACGGGGAGATTGCGTGCAGATTCGGAGGCGACGAGTTCTTCATTTTCGGCGCGGACTATACGGAAGCAGAGGCAGAAAGACTGCGTGCCCGGATTCAGAAGGGGCTGGATATCTGCAACCGCAATTCCGGAAGACCGTATGAGCTGAGCGTCAGTATCGGTGCTTGTATTACCGTTCCGCCGAAGGACAGTTCAATCTTCCAGCTGATTACCGTTGCCGACAATAAGATGTATGAAGAGAAAAAGAAGAAGAATCCCTCCAAATATCTGAAGCCGATGAATTGCTAAGTGACTGAATGAAAGAGGAACAGAATTCCCTCGGAACCTTCGGATAATTTTCGGTACGGTCATGATGTGTGCATCTGCCGTAATTGTTGTGATATCCTTGCTGATGATCGACTGGTAAACCGTTTTTTTGCTATTCAAAAAGCCGCCGCTCGGCGGCTTTTTTGTGAATCCGGAGAAAGGAGAGAGGCAGCGGTGCAGCTCAATCAGAATCTTCTGAAGCTGGAACAGAATTATCTGTTTGCGGAAATTGCCGCAAGAGTCCGGAAATATAAAGAGCAGCATCCGGATACGGAGCTGCTTTCGCTCGGCGTCAACGATGTCACGCGCCCGCTGGCACCCGCCGTCTGCAATGCGATGTCTGCTGCCGCACAGGAAATGCGCTCTGCCGAAAGCTTTCACGGTTACGGCGATGTGCAGGGGGAATATTTTCTGCGCAGTTCCATCGCGGGTTATTACCGAAGCTTTAATGTCTGTGTTGAGCCGGAGGATATTTTTGTCAGTGACGGCGCAAAGAGCGATCTTGCCAATCTCTGCGACCTGTTCGCGCCCGAAAGCACGGTTTTGCTGCCGAATCCGGTCTATCCTGTGTTCTATGATACCAGCGTGATGGCGGGGCGGAGGATTTTGTTTTCCTGCGGAACAAAGGAAAACGGTTTTCTCCCGATGCCGGAGGAACAGCTTCACACCGATCTGATTTATCTCTGCTCGCCGAATAATCCGACCGGCGCCGTTTATTCGCGGGCGCAGCTTCAGGAATGGGTCGGCTATGCGCATGAGCACCGTGCGCTGATTATTTACGATGCTGCCTATGAAGCCTATGTCCGCAGTTCCGCGCTTCCGCGCAGCATTTTTGAGATAGCCGGTGCGGAAACCTGCGCAGTCGAGGTCAATTCCTTCTCGAAAATGGCTGGCTTTACGGGTGTGCGGTGCAGCTGGATGATTATTCCGCGCGCACTGATGCACAGCGGACAGTCGCTCCACAAACTCTGGATGCGGCGGCAGTCAACCAAATATAACGGGACATCTTATATTGTGCAGCGCGGGGCGGCGGCAGTTTTTTCGCCGGAGGGACAGCGGCAGGTTCGTGCCGATGTGCAGTACTATATGGAGAATGCCGATTTGATCCGGAATGCGCTGACCAGAAGCGGCATGTTTACGACAGGCGGCGAGCACGCGCCGTATGTCTGGATGGAATGCCCTTACAGGATGAAATCGTGGGACTGCTTTGACGGTCTGCTTTCCCGCTGCGGGATTGCTGCATCGCCCGGTGTCGGATTCGGCGGGCAGGGCGAGGGATGGGTGCGGTTTTCGTCGTTCGGCAGCCGCGAGACAATTAAAAAAGCCGCGGCAAGACTTGCCGCAGCAGACTGGGATGCGCTTGCGCTGCTGTATATGCGGTGAAGAAACTGTCTGCAAAACGAGTGATGTTTTATCTGCAAGCCGGTCTGTGTCTTATAAAAACATCTGACCGGATTGTTTCCCCGTTTTACAGCTCCGGTAAACACCTGCCCGCTTGACACACTTCCGTCTTCTGTGATATAATTACAGCAGGGTATCTCACCCAAAAGGGAGGAAAGAATCATGGCATTGTTTGACAAAACGGAGGCGCAGAGCCTTCTTTACAATTATCCGGCGGCAGCGCTGTATCAGGCGATGTGCGCTGCGGCGCAGCAGACCAAGGGCTTTCAGCTGATTCTCGCGAATCCGCAGATGTGGACAATTCAGATTTCCAAATCCATGTCTGCATTTACATGGGGCGAGGATTTATTCGTGCAGCTTTTCCCGGTATCCGAAACGCAGACCAATTTGCAGATTATGTGCAAGAGCAAGCTCGGAACGGAAATTGCAGCCCGCTCGAAGAACCGCAAGAATATTGAAGTGCTGCTGAATGCAATGCAGCAGATTCTGAATCAGATGTACGGCACGATGCCGCAGCCGCCCTATATGGGCTGAACCGGAAAAAGAAATATCCCCGGATTCTTCGGAATCCGGGGATTTCTGATTTTAACCGTTGATATAGCTTTCGATGAATTCCACAGCATCACCGACGGTACTGATTTTGTCCACTGCATCGTCTTCAACGGCAATGTCAAATTCTTCGGAAATCGTTTTCATCAGCAGTGTGATGTCCAGCGAATCCGCTTGCAGATCGTCGATGAAATCTGCATCCATGGTGACCTCATCCTCGTCAACATCCAGCTGGTCGAGAATGATTTCCTTCAGTTTCTCAAAGACCATGTAATCTGCTCCTCTCTGTATGTGATGATCTGTGTACGCATGCAGGAAAGTCTGCGGGTCACATTGATTATAGTATATCCGGAAGAAGCAAAAACGTCAATATCTTTTGAACGGTTTTCAGAAAATGCACTGTAAAAAAATGGGGCATAAATTCGGCTCGTTTTAGGCGTTCTGCACAAGCGGTCAGGCGGTGAGCTGAATATTCACGCAAAAATCCGCTGTTTGCAGCATGGAGCGCCACTGCTCCCTGCTGCATCCTGCAATTCCGGCGAGTTTGTTGCGGACTGCGGTTTCCCGCAGAAACAGAATATCCGCACCGGTATTCCGAGCAGTTTCGGTCAGCGCGGCGAGAAGCATCTCCGTCAGTTTTTGGTGTGCAGCTTCCGGATGCGCTGTCTCGGCGCGAACGCTGCCGCTTACGGCAAAGCAAAGCGATTCGCCCTTTTTTTCGGCTGATATATGCAGAGATCTGCTGCGAATCGAGCAGGGTGCGCCTTCTGCATCGAATGCAAAGGTTTCGTATCGTTCTGCGAGCAATGCCAGCCCTCTGCATGCGGATTCGGAGAGAAAGCCGCAGATTTCCTCCGGACTGAATGCTGCGAGTGTCAGTCTGCCGCCGCTGTATGCAGGGAGGACGCTGACACCGGAGCCGCCGCAGAGATCGCCGAAGACCAGGTCGGCAGTCCGTGCCGGGAGCTGACCGGTTGAAACGGCAGCATCCAGTTGTCCTGCGGTCGGCGCATCGCCGGATTGCAGCAGCCCGCAGGCATTCTCCGGAACATACAAGACCTTGCAGGTCGGAGAGATGAACTGTTTATACAGGTAGTCCGGCAGAATATCCGCCGGGTTTCCGCTGATGAGCAGCAGAGAGAGATGACCGGCGGAAACGCTTGCACCGGCTTTTCGTTCGAGTGCTTCACGGAACAGCATCGGACTGTCGGCTTCTGCCGTGAGAACGGAATCATCCTGTGTTGCGTGCATCGCTGTGCGGACGGTGCTGCCGGTTTCAATTGCCAGAACATCCGGTGAAAGCCGGGAGCGGATATCTGTGCAGCCGGTCAGCATCAGGCAGCATCCGAGAAGGGGAATAAATCGCTGGTTCATGATAAGTTCCTTTCTGATATACTATTATAATGCATTCTATAATGCATTCGGCTTTTGATCCGCTGTATCAGCAGGAGCATGCAGGGGAGAAGGATGCCGAGGCTCAGCGCGGCAATTCCGATACCGGTTCCGTGCCGGTTTGTCCGGAGGAAAAACAGGGTGAGTGCGGGATACGGCAGCATAACGGAGAACAGTTTGCGAACCGGCATCCGGAAGGGCGGCATTGCCTGCTGAAGAAAGAATGTGATGCTGAGGACGCTGCATCCGGCGGCAAACAGCATCCAGAATCCGTCTGTCCGGATGGCGTCCGAGAGCGGGGTTCTCGCAAGGAGCAGGAAAAACGGACTCCCCTTCCATGCAGTCAGCCTGCCGTTCTGCATCGCGCCGAACAGTACCAGCAGCGGAAGAATGACAAGCCGCCCCGTGAGCCAGACTGCACATGCATGAGGCGCATACTGCTCTTTCGCTTTCTGACGGGTAATCAGCAGCGGAAACAGCGCTGTTTCCGGTGAATTGCGGAATTCTCTGAAAAACGCATCGGAAAAGCTGCCGGATGTGTAGAGCGAAATCATATGTGCAGACCGGATTCCGCTGACCGGCAGCAGAAGAAATGCGGCACTGACCGTCACCAGCAGCAAAACAGCCGTCCGGGCGGTTGCAGCCTGCGTCCGGGAGACCGTAAACAGCAGCGTCAGGAAAAACATTCCCGCAAATAAATGCGGAGCTTCGAGATGCAGCAGGCAGAACAGCCGGAATCCTCTTGCAGAAAGATATGCCGCAGAGACCAGAGAAAAAAACCGGTATCCCCATAACAGCGGTTCCGGAATGCGGAGCGATTTCCGGAAAAGAAGAAGCGGCAGAAGCAGTGCGGCTTCGGTCAGCGCGGCGGCAAACATTCCCTGCGCATATGCCGCGGTATACGGCGCATCGCAGCAGAAAAAAGCCGTCAGGCGGCAGAGCAGCAGCAGAGATGCGGTTTGCAGTGCGCTCCATGCCGGCGCGCGGCGGGATATCCGGTTCAATTATTCCTCCTCCTGTTCTCTGACCTCTGAAATGCGGAAATTCCCCTGCGAAAGCCGGCGGAACCCCACTCTTGCAAGGATATCCTGCAAGCGGTGCGGCATCAGCGGGGCGAGCGGTGCCGAAACCGGGAATCCGAAAACTTCCGTTCCGCAAATGTGATACAGCAAAACCATGCCGGCGAGCGCAATACCGGGAATGCCGGCTGCGGCTGCCGCAAGAATAAAGACAGGACGCAGAACTGTCAGCGCGGCATGATGCTCCGGAATGACAAAACCTGCCGTCGCGGAGAGCGCTGCGACTGTCAGGACCGGTGTGCTGATGAGACCGGATTTGACTGCGGCATCTCCGATCAGCAGACCGCCGATCATGCCGACGGCGCCGCCGACCGCTTTCGGCAGACGCAGCCCCGCTTCCCGAACAATCTCAAACATGAACAGAATGCCGATCAGCTCGGCAGCCGGCGAAAACGGAACGCTCTGCTCGGCATCCGTCAGCAGGGCGAGCAAAGTCTCGTGCAGCAGCTCCGGATGCCAGAGTGCGACCGCCAGATACCCCGCGGGCAGCAGCAGTGCCAGCAGCGCCGCGCCGTATTTCATCCAGCGCAGGAGCGTTGCATAGGCGGGCGGGTAATTGTAATCGTCCATTGTCTGAAAGGTTTCGCAGAACAGCTGCGGAATAACAAGTGCGTGCGGGGTACCGTCGATCAGAATTCCGACCCTTCCCTCCAGCAGCTTGGCGCAGAGAATATCCGGCCGCTCGGTTGTGCCGATGCTGTGAACAAGCTGCATGTCGCTTTCCTCCAGAAAGGGACGGACATATCCGCTCGAAAGGACGGTTTCCAGCGGGAGAGACATCAGCTTCTGCCGGATGTCTGCAATCAGATCTTCCGGAACACGGTCGCGCAGCCAGCAGATGCAGAGATCCGTTCCGGAGACCGTTCCCGCAGAAAGGAGGAAAAAAGTCAGCTCAGGCGATTTCATGCGCCGCCGGATCAGCGACATATTGACACGGACGGGTTCGGTAAAGCCGTCCCGTGCGCCGTAGATGTTCAGTTCGCCGGAGGGCTCGGAGATGCTGCGGGAGGCATAGCCCTGTATGCCGATGCAAAGTGCCGTTCCGGTGCCTTCTGCCAGCAGAACCGCAAATCCGGCATACAGCATGGAAAACAGCTGACTGCTCTGTTCGGTCAGTGCGGAATCCGCAGCAAGAAGCTTTTGTTCGTGAACCGCCCGGAGAAAGGCGGCTCCGTTCAGGAAAGTCCGCTGCATCTGATTCAGCGGGTCGAACACCAGCTCGCTCAGCAGACCGGAGGATACCATTCCCTCACAGGTCAGCAGTGCGCAGGGAATGCCGCAGAGTGAGACGCGGGTGAGAATCAGGTCGTCGGAGCAGCCGGCAGCCTGCCGGAGCATTTGCAGGTTTTCTTCCAGATTGTCTGTGAGTCTGACGGGAACGCGCCTCCTTTTCCGGAATCGGTTTGATAAGTGCATTATGCCGCGGAACAGCCGGAAATATGCACCTGCATGTCTGTTATTGAATTGTTACCGGAAAATCATAAAAAAGAAAGGCTGAGAAAGTTGCATTTTTGCGGAAACTGTGTTATAATAGCATGAAAGGAACGGTAAATCAGGACTGTTCAAAGAACGGAGTGATTCGGTATGATTAAACTGAGAAAAATTTCCGCGGGAATCACGGCGGCAGCAATGCTGCTCTGTTCAGGCGGCTGTACGCTTAAAAAATCCGGGGAGCAGACTGGGGAACAGACTCCGGCAGTTTCCACAACGACAACGGAGATCACGACGACAACCACGACAACGGCACCGCCTCCCCCGCCGCCCGATATCCGCGTCAGTATGGTAGCAGCAGGCGATAATCTCGTTCAGAGCTATGTGCTGAAAGCGGCACAGGCAGAATCGGCGGACGGCTCCTATAATTTTGACCCGCTGTACGCAAACATCAAACCGATTGTGCAGGGCGCGGATGTCGCGGTCATCAATCAGGAGACGCTGATCTGCGGCGGAGATTATGAAATCACAGGCGCAAAGCTTAATTTCAATTCGCCGGTCGAGCTCGGCGAGGATATGGTAGAGCTGGGCTTCGATGTTTTTACCGTCGCAAACAATCATATGCTGGACAAGCGCATCGACGGCCTGGAGTCCTCTATGGATTACTGGGATGGCATGATGGAGAAATATCCGATTCTTGCGCTCGGCGCTTACCGGAACGAGGAGGATCAGAACCGCATCCGGATTCAGGAGGTCAACGGTATGACCATCGCATATCTCGCCTATACGGAGCACCTGAACGGATACAGCATTCCTGCCAAATCACAGGTGAAGGTCGGAATGACAAGCGATACCGCACTGATGCAGAGACAAATCCGCGAGGCGAAGAACCTTGCCGATGCGGTTGTGGTCGCGGCACACTGGGGTACTGAGGATACAAACGCAACCGATCAGGATGTCAAAGACCTTGCTGCGGAAATGATCGAATGGGGCGCGGATGTTATCCTCGGCACGCATCCGCATACGGCACAGACAATGGAGTATATTACACGCAAAGACGGGTCAGAGGGCTTTGTGTATTATTCGCTCGGCAATCTGATTTCCAATCAGACCGATAATTTCAACGTGGTCGGTGAAATCGGAAGCTTTGAGCTCGTGAAGAACGGCACGACCGGAGCCGTTACGGTCGAAAATGTCGGATGCATTCCGGTGATTACGCATTACGGCGCAAATTATGCCAAGCTGCGGCTGTACCCGTACAGTATGTATACAGCGGAACTGGCTGCGGCACATGCGCTGCCCTATACACATGCCTATCCGGAGAAGGCAAAAGATTTCGGCATGGCGGTTATTGACCGGATTATTGAGAAGAATATCCCGGAGGAATTCCGGATACTGAACTGATAGAAAAACTATCAGCAGAAGGAACGTCCGCTGATTGTTTCTGCCCATTCGGGAGCGGAAATAATCAGCGGGCGTTTTCGCTGTTTTGCATAAATTTTGCATGTCTGATTTATCAATAATCACAAAAACGGTATTGAAGTCTTGACTTTGGAACAGCGGTTTATTATAATGGTAGTAAGCCGTATTGTGTGGATACGTATACCCTTTTGACAAAACCGGGATATCCCCGCGGGATGTCAGGGGCACAGCCGTTCCGAATATGATGCGGAACAGTCGGACGAAGCAATACTCCGGGAACCCGTTCGGAGCAGCGCTGACCGTCCGGAAGAGCCGAGAGGCTCTGTATATATGAAAAGGAATGTATCAGCGCGTTTCTTGGAGTATATAACAATCATGAAAGAAGGAGGAAAGGAATGAAGGCGCGAAAGGCGGCCGCAGTCTGTTTATTTGCGGTTTCCGCTGCAAGCGGTCTGCTGACACAGCAGGGAGAGAAAACCTTCGCAACAGAAGAACCGTCCGTTGCCGCGATCTCGGTAGAGACCGTTACTTCGGAGACTGACGGAACATTCAGTGCAAGGGTATTTCTGGACAGGCTGCCGGAAAGCGGACTGTGTGCTCTGGAATTTGCAGTTGCATATGACGAAGCTGCTTTGCGCATCACACAGGCAGAATTGCTGTACGATACCGGTGCACAGGCAGCGGAAATCCGTGTTCACCCCGGCCTTGCAGGAACGGTTTTTACCTACGATAACCGAGAGGGCGTTACACAGGTCCGTTGGGCGACTGCACTTGTGGATCCGGATTACTGGCTCAAAGAGGAACGCGCGCTTTTAACACTGCGCGGTACCGTCACGGATGCAATGCGTCCGGGCGATCACTGTCAACTGCGCGTGGTTCCGGCAGATGTAACCTTGGAAGACGGTACCCGGATACAGGGACCGGAGGTTGCTGCCGGTTATCTGGATGCAGAGGGGAATGCTTACCGATGCGAAGTCAGCCCGACAGACGGTGCGGTCTGGATCCCGATTGACGAAACCGGTGCAACGATGTACGGAGACATCAATCTGGACGGACAGCTAAGCGTAGAGGATGCAATTTTGCTGCTGAAAGTGATAGCGGAAGAGGAAACTCTAAGCGCCGCAGCATACGCAAACGCAGATTGTGAGGCGGATGGAATACTCACGATGGCAGATGTGACGCTGATGCTTCAGGTGCTCATGAAAGAGCGCGAAGCCACTGCTCTCGGAGTCCGCTGATACTCACCCACGGGGAATGCAAAGGCGCACGGGCAGCTTTGCAGTTCCGACATCCGTGATATGCGGCTCGTTTCGAGGGAGACGGGCGCGTATCTACTGCACATTTCAAAACGATCGGCAAAAAGCCGCAGGCTCCGTCCGGAGCATGCCGACGGAGAC
>JAFWVK010000025.1 GCA_017518255.1 Oscillospiraceae bacterium | reverse complement strand
GTCTCCGTCGGCATGCTCCGGACGGAGCCTGCGGCTTTTTGCCGATCGTTTTGAAATGTGCAGTAGATACGCGCCCGTCTCCCTCGAAACGAGCCGCATATCACGGATGTCGGAACTGCAAAGCTGCCCGTGCGCCTTTGCGTTCCCCGTGGATAAGTATCAGCGGACTCCGGGAGCAGTGGCTTCCCGCTCTAGCATGAGCATCTGAAGCATCAGCGTCACATCTGCCGCCGTGAGTATTCCACCCGCCTCGCAATCTGCGTTTCCTCCTTTTTTCATGATTGTTAAATACTCCAAGAAACGCGCTGATACATTTCTTTTCGTATATGCAGAGCCTCCCGGCTCATCCGGACGGCACGCACTGCCCCGGAAACGTTTCCGGAGAATTGTTTCGTCCGGCTGTGTCCGCATCAAATTCGGGAAGGATCCCTTTTGATGCTATAATTGCCCTTGAAAGTATGATTATTTTTATTATACCATAGTATTCCGAAAAACACAAGCCCGGATATAAATTTTTGTAGTATTATGCAAAATCTGTATTTCCGTTCCAGCATTCAATTTCTGTCTCTGTCTCATTTCTTCGCTGTTTTTTGCAGGCGGGAGGCTGCTGCAAATGCACAAAGTCCATAAATTCATCGTATTTCCGTGTAAATTCAAAAATTCGCAACCGCTCCGATTACGCTTCAGCTTGGCACAGAAGGAACTGACCGAGAATCTCGAAACGTACCACAAAAAGGTCATGGAGAAAGAGATCGCCCAATCGCTGAAGGCTCTGAACGCAAACAGCTTTTTCCACATTGATTCCAAAGAACTCAAAGAACTCAAGAAACAGACAATGGCGCTGCAAAAGGCGGTAAAGGAAGCAGCGCTCCCTGTGACCGATAACCCGGAAGTCAAAAAGGCGATGCTGGCTGCATACAAGGCAAGTGCAGCTTACGAAACCGCAAAACGGAAGGATGCAAACGCAGAAGACGACAGAGAATGGACACCGAAAACCGATTCCGGAAAGGAACGCATGGCTGGTGCCAAGATCATTGAAGATCTTGCCAAGCGGTATATCATGGATGATGTTGTCAAAGTGCTTCAGCATGAGGAGGATCTGAAGCGGAAACAGCTTAAAGAAAAGAGCAGCGGAACGCTTCTTGATCGCGGCTCCGAGGCAAAGGAACTCATGCAAAGCGCCATTGCGGAAACGGTCGGAAAAGCAGCTGAGCTGGGAAATACTGCTTCTGCGAAGGACATGGGCAACGAGCTTGCGAAGGTACTCGCAGTCAATGTTGTCGGCAGAACCTATCAGCTTGCAGGCGGCGTACCGGACGTAGAGCCGGACGGGGAGCCGTTCGATCTGGAAAAGGAAATCCTGAAAGCTGCTGAGGACATCAAAAGCAGAACGGATTTTCAGCAAATGCTGGATCAAATGAATGTGAAGGAAGCAGTCTCTCTGACCGTCGATCGCCCGGACGGGAAGCTGCTTGCGGATAAACTCGTACAGGTCAGGAAAGATCTGCTGAAAAAGGAACTCGTCGAGGATGCTGTCAGCGCGATTTCTGAAAAAGGAAATGAGCTCGGAAACGATGCTTCCGCAAAGGGAATGAGCGAACAACTGGCAGCGTTCCTCGCCGTCGGCATCGTCACAAGAAAAAATGAAGTCGCCGGCGATGTGCAGGATGCTCATGAGATGAAGAAAGATATCAAAGCCGCAGCGAAGGAGATTCAGGGCAGACCGGATTTCCAGAGAACGATTCAGGGCATGAAAGTCGGCGAAGCAATCAGTCTGACGGTGAATCATCCGGACGGAAAGCTGCTGGTTGACAGGCTCGCTCAGGTCAAAAAGCAGATGGCGGCTGAAAAGGAGCCGGAAAGGAACTTCAATCCGCCGCGCGAAATGCAGGAAAAGAAACAGATGAACAAATGAAGCAGGATTGTCTCGCCGCGCAGATCAAGCGGAAAAATACAAGAAGCAATCGGATATTCAGTCTCTATGCAGATCATCCGGTTCAGCCTGAAATACAGGTCACTGCCAACACATTCAAGATCATTCTTCCGAACATGAATGATCCGAAGTTTATATACGATGCGAACATACTGATGAGTGCAAACGCCGTCATTGCAAGAGCACGAAGGGATGGACATTCCCCTGAGCAGATTGCAAAGATGAATACCGAGCAACTCAGGGCATACCTGCATTCAGAGTATACGCGAAACTCCACAAACTGAATTGCGTATGCGTTTTGATTCCTCTGAATATGAGTACGCAGAAAGGATGGAAGAAGATGGGACAGTTTTACCATTACAAGTGCAATCACTGCGGATACGATCAGAAATACCAAATCGGAGGAGGTTTTTTTACAAAAGAGCACTGGAATGAGACTGATAAGCTGCGAATTCAGCTGAAAAATGAATTGCTTAACGGAGAATACGGCAGCGTTTTTCAGACATTAGCGCAAACAGGCAATTTGGAGTATGACTGTGATACAGCTCTATATCAGTGCAGAACATGCAGAGCATTGACTGTTCGCAGAGGAAAGCGAGTAGAATACCGATATTCTCAGCAATACGGACAAAGTATATTGGAAAGCAGCGTATTTGATTTTTCTGTGGAATTTGATAAGCACTGTACCCAGTGCGGCATAGAGCAAATGGAGCAGGTCGACATCAATACTGTTATATGTCCGCAGTGTAAAGAACGTCTGCTGGAACTTGTGAATTACGGCTGGTGGGATTAGGAGCTGAGGTTTTACGGTTACGCTGAACTCGTGATAATTATAAAAAAGGCAACGGCAGTTCTAATAAACCGCCGCTGCTTTTTTTATTACCTGCGCTTATTTACTCATACTGATAAATCCGGTCTTTTCAACTACATTGAAGATACCGTATGTATTATCAGGCAGCACATCTGAATCAGTTCTTCTTAATGCGAACATCCATGATTTGAAATCCTCAGGTATTGAATTCATTGGCTTTCCAGGAAGATATACCATCAATTCATCAGCTTTTTCCAATCCGACTGGAGTGGAATAAATATACTCTACGCCGTCTTTTATATAGCTATGAGAGCCGTCGTAATTGAGATGATCGAGCTCCATAGAATATGTGTATTCATCTATCTTTCTGACGTTTTTGAATTTGCCGGTAAATTCGCATATATACACTGTTCCGTTGGGATTGCCTTCTCCTGTCATGCCCAATTCAGAATCGTGATATTCACCGGTAAATGAACCGTCCTCGTTTATAGCGATTTCCGTTCCCCAGCCGCCAACGCCGCTTGAAAAGACAAATTTTTCCGGCAGGATCGAGAACAGATTATTTTCATCAAAGGAAATAACGCCCCATCTTCCGTCATATTTAACCCAGGCTTTTCCATTGTGAACCGGTCTTACATCTTCAAATACTCCGAATTTGACTGTCTCGTTGCCTTCCATATCAAGATAGCCGCACTTTCCACCAATTTTGGCGGCTATATAGCCCTCAGTCGAACAGAATGGCATTGAGCACGCATAGAGATTGGCCATATCATAATAATGAGGCTCGTCCGATTCTTCAAAAAAATTAGTTACGGGTTTCCACCATGGAGTAAGATTATCATTGCAGTCAAATGCCTCAAGTCCTGACGCTATAAGATTTCCGGAATAGTCGTAAATATCCCATTTTGTACCGTCATTAGAGAACGCGACTGTGGTGTATTCACCTGATAAACCATCTGCTTTTTTGCAGTAAGGCCTGTTTGCATAGACGTGTCTATACCCCTCAGTAAGTGTTTTTTTAAGGCTGTTATTATAAAGGTAGTACAGTTCATTATCAGTAGATGATTTTCCGAGACCATACTTTGAAGGAACGTAGTCTATCTTTTGAACGACATACGATGTATCAGGATCTTCTTCGATCACCTGCGGTTGATTTTCAAGCTCATTGTACCTATAAAGTTTACCGTCATTCTCATCAATGAAATACGTTGTCGCAGCTGTTCCGATGCCGGGCGTACCGGAGGCGTTTTCTACTGCCTTCAGTTTCCATTCATCTGATTTGTTGTCATATTCCGAGAACACTGTGTAACCGCTTTTTCCGTCATAAACTGCGATGAAATCGTCAAGGCCATAGAACTTATCACCGTTAAAGCAGTTATAGGTCGGCTCAACGCCCTGCTGCTTGTCATCGCTCATAAGTCCGTACTTTCCGTCATAGCCTATAAGACCATAACTGGCGTTAGGCTCTTCTCCGCGCCTGATATAAACATAAGGCGAAGAGAGATACTTTTGGGTGCCGCTCGAATAATCAATATGATAATTGTCACCAACGATAATATCATCAGCCTTTATTTCCGGATAGACCTCCCAGTCAAAGGCATCAGAAAGGCTGTCACATTCTTCATGAAATGTCTTTCTGGCGGATTCTATCTCTGCTATTGCCTGATTTACACATCTTGCATAAGCCTGAGCACCCTCTTTATTAGGGTGCATCGAGTATGAACTAGAAATAGCAGGGTGTTCCAGATCTTCTGAACGAGTTCCTAAAATTATTTCATTTATCCACTGGTCATCAGAATATGCACCGTGTCCCCCGTCTTTTGAAAATTCTTTTTCAACATCAACAAACACAAAATGATCATCATCGAGACCCTCTACAAGGAACTTTATTCTTGTATTAAAAGCTGTAACATTGGCATTGACACGCTGTGCTTCTTCTTTACTTATCAGTGCGCCCTTTCCTGTCTCATCAAACAATCTCGGATACCCCACAACTAAGATATACGCCTGTTCACCGGCTGCTTTACGAGTATCAAGATAAGCATTTCTTAAGCGATTTTTATAATCTTTTTCCCAGTTACTCCAGATCTGTTCAAATCTGTTTTCGATCATTGACGTACCATAGCTCAAATATGTGCTTCCCAATACACAATCCCGTACAACGCCAACGAAGTCAACATCATTTCCGCCCAGTGACATTGTAACATAATCCGTGGAATACTTTTCTATTTTATCAAATACAGTCAGTTGTGCAGGTATATCATGATCCACTTTACTTGCAAGAAGATCTTTTTTTGTCGGCTTTAGCTGTGATTCATTCAAGTGTTTTGTCTCTGCTCCTGAGACTGCGCGGAAATACCATTTGCACACATCAGAATCATGACTATCTTCATTATCCGCCTTATAATCGCGCATTGTACCCTCTATTCCCGGAATAACAATCTGCGCCGGCCAGCTGAGAGTTGAGCGGTGTGCCTGCCAGTCATGAATTTCTGACTTGTACTCCCATGTATTATTTGAGCCGTCAGCCTTTTTCTGACCGTAAAAAGGTTCTATGCCTTCACCGGAGGAATATGAATCTCCAAGAGAGACAACGATTACAGTATTGCTCTCAGCAGTTTTCGCAGCGGCAGAAGGAGCGCTGACAAACGAAATTGTCATTGTGAATGCAGCTGCAAAAGCTGTTACCGCATTTATCAGTCTGCGTTTCATCATAATTTCTCCAACTCCTTTACCGTATATTTTTCGAGTGCCTTTGCGTTGATCTCATCAACAACCGCAACTTTAACAACTGATTTCTTAGGTATCGTGACATAGTAGGTGTTGCTGTTATCGAAATAGCTCACAAGTTCCTCAGTCTCAGACAGGATAAGTTCTGTTCCGTCCTCAGAAGTTCCATTGAACGAAAGCGGAAAAGCTGTAACCGAGCTGCCTGAAACATAAATCATCCATATCTCCTCGTTTTCCGTGATATAATACGTCTGATAGACCGGTGCTTTTACGTCTGTGCTTTCTGTTGCTTCACATTCACCGAGATAATCGCCCGACACGTTGAAATAGTATTTAAGCGGCGACTGTGTGAAGCCCCTGTCATTCATCATTTTTACAGCCTCAGCGCCAGTGATCGTATCTGCGTATTCATCAGCTTTTTTCACATCAATAATCTTTTCAGAATTATCATTGTAGTATTCATCTGCATCAAGTTCAGGATACGTCATAGTCTCTGCCTGAGATGTGATTTGATTATTATTATCATTCTTTTTTCTGCTTTTCTTAACAGAATTGCTGCAGCCTGTCAGGATAACTGAAACAGCTGCAAGAAGAATTGCAGCACTTTTTATCAGTCTCACAATATCATCTCCTGTTTATTATCCGGTCCGGACCCTAAATTTTCAGCATTATTATAGCATAAAGCCCTGATTTAGTCAATGGGTTATAAGGACAGATCTGCATCCTGATGGGTCCGGAACAACAATGGGAATTTATGCGAAATGACGTGAAAAGTCAAGAACATATACGGATTCTGACATATTCGATGCAGCTCGGAATCTGATGCAGTAATGCAAGACCGTCCCGCAGTTGATTCGCGGGACGGTCTGTTTTGTGATTTATACGGGCAGCGTCTCATCCAGCAAAAGCTGCTCGGCGACGCTTTTCCTCATGCAGGCTTCATATTGCAGCCTTACGAGAAATACGTTTCTGCGGAGACGCCGAATTTCATCATCTCGCGCAGCAGTGTTTTGAAGTTTTCGTCAGAGGAGCTGCCCAGCTTATTGAACGCATAGCTTTCCACGCTGTATTTCAGTGTGTTGCTGATTGCAGTCGAGCCGTTCATAACCACTGCGCTGACCACGCTGCGGAAATCCGTCATTGCCAGTCCGTCATATTTGGCAATATAATAACTGCCGTCTTTCGTGAATTTCGATCCCGAAATGGTTTTTGTCACGGAATCATTGCTGCTGGTTTTGTATGTCAGCTTCAGCTTGATTTGGCTCAGGTCAGCATTTTCCGGCAGCTTCATGCGGTAGACTATGACTATATTGTTATCAAAGCTCAGATTTTTGCCGTTGAATGTTGCGGTTGCACCGGAGAGTGCAATTTCCTTGGTGTTGTTTTTCAGTGTCGGCATCGTCTGTGTAGCGAGCTGCTGCTGCGCCGAGGTGAGTACCTCATTTACAGGATGATTCGGATTCTTGTCGAAATAAACCTGAGCTGCCGCACCGTAATTCAGCAGATCAACGAGCATGGTTTTATACTGTGCATCGCTTGATTTTTTAAGGCGGTTCACCGCATACTGCTGAATGCTGTATTCGTCAACAGCGCTTTGGAAGATGACGCCGTCTTTTTCTGCGGTGAGCACTGCACGGACTGCACAGCCCATGTCAGTCGAGGTAATGCCGCGGTACGCAAACATATACATTTCTACGCCGTTGACTGTCGTCTCAGTGTATGTCGTCAGAACGGTTTTCTTGATGGTCGGCTCAGATGCGCCTTTCTCGTAAATCTCTCTTTCAACTGTCAGTGTCAGGTTTTCGTAGCCTGCAAGCTCTGCTTTCGGGAATGCATAGTAGATCGCGAGGTTGTCATTAAAGCCGCAGTTGTGCATGATCGACGTATGAAGCATGGAATCGGAGAGATAACCCTTCTGCTTGTTCACACCGTCGATCACGGCGCGGCTGACGTCTGTATTGTCTTTATCATATACCGTTCCGTTTCCGCCGGTGAGTGCGGTGCATTCTGTGAACATATCGGTGGATTCAGTGACTTTGCCGGTATTCCACTTTGCACTGTCAACAAAGATCACCTTGAGTTTTTCGCAGTAGCGGAACATTCCCTTCATGTTCGTGACAGCAGCCGTGGAGACCTCGAATCTGAGCTGTTCGAGCGCTTTGCATCTGTCGAACATATACGCCATGTTTGTGACCTTTTTCGTATTCAGGCCGGTCATGTTAATGCTGCGGAGGGAAGTGCAGCCCCTGAACATATAGCTCATGTCCGTGACCCTTGCAGTGTTCAGGGAGGAGAGATCGAGTGCAGTCAGACCGATGCAGCCATTAAACATATCCGTCATTTTCTGAACCTTTGCAGTGTTCAGCGCGGAAAGATTCAGAGCGGTAAAGCTTTGGCAATTGGAGAACATATAGGACATATCCGTGACATTTTGGGTGTTGAGCTGGGAGAGGTCAATTGCCCTGAGTTTATAGCAATCGTCGAAGAGGCACTTCATATTTGTGACGGTGGAGGTGTTCAGCGGGCTGAGGTCGATCTGTGTCAGGACCCAACACTCGGAAAACAGGAAGCTCATATCCTTCAGATTTGTGCCCGTGAACTCGGAAAAATCAACGCTCGTGAGTGCGCGGCAGTTCTCAAACATAAAGCTGATGTCGGTGACGCTCGCAGCATTAAAGCCGTTCATGTTGATCTCTTTGAGCTTTTCGCAGTCTTTGAACATTTCCTTCATGGTCGTGCAGTTTCTCACATTCAGACCGGAGAGATCGACCTTTGTCAGCTGCGTGTAGCAGTAGGAGAACATACCGGTCATATCCGTGACAGCGGAGCCGTCCGCCTTGGAGAGGTCGATCTCGCGGAGATTGGTGCAGTATGCGAAGAGTTCGGTGCAGTCTGCGGGGAGCACGGAGCCCGGCAGCGCAACGATATACCAGACGTTGCTGTTCTGATACAGTGTAGGGTTCCGTTCAATCGTGCCGGAGAGATAGAGCGTGTGACCGTCGAGGAACGGAACTCCGGTCAGGTAGCCGCGGACGGTTCCGTCGGTGTCGGGGCGTGCATAGGTTTTGTTGGTGTAATGATCGTCAAAGGCAAAGCCGTAGGCGCCGACAAGGCTCTTGCAGTTGTAGAACATAGAGGCGCTCAAGGTGACATTTGTGAGATCCCAGATCGCAGAGACCTTGATCGTTTTGAGATTCTGACAGCCCTGGAACATATATGAGGTATTGGTGACGGAATCCGTCGTGATGTTGACGAGATCCAGCTCAGTGAGACTGTTGCAGTTATTAAACATCCGCGTAAAGCTTTCGGCTTTGTTGGTTTTCAGGCGGCTGATGTCAACGCTTGTCAGGCTTGTGCAGCCGTCGAACATACTTCCCAGAGTCGTTGCGCTGCCGGAAAAGCCGGAAAGATCGACTGTTTTCAGCTTCGAGCACTGAAGGAACATAGAGAAAAACGACGCGCCCGGATCATTGCCGTTTGCGTACTTGACGCCTGCCCATGTCGTGCCGTTGGTATTGAGGGTTTCAAGGCTCAGGCATTTTTTGAACATATTTTTGAAACTCGTGCAGTTTTTGAAGTTCAGACCGCTGAGATCCACCGTCTTGACCCTGCCGTTGCCGGAGAACATTTCCTCGCAGTTCACGATCTTGGTGACGTCGGCATTTGAAAGGTCGATCTTGGTGATGCTTGCACCGTCGGAGAAGAACCCCGTGCAGTTGTACGGGAAGATAAAGCCCTGTTCCGTCGTGACGGTATAGATATTTGCGGCGTTGGCGCCCTCGGAATCATTGTGCATCAGAACGCTGCTGTACTCGTCTTTTGTGCAGCCCTCCAGCAGCGTGAGCGTGTGGGTATCGCTGTCATAGGTCATATAGCCGGTGAAGTAGCCGCCGAGGTTATTGCTGTTGACGGTCGAGTAGTCCATGCGGGCGCGGGCAATGCCCTGATGCCCCTCCTGATACGTCGTGCCGAATCCGCCCTTGAGCTTCGGGCAGTTGACAAACATCGCCTCTGTTCCGGTCTCGCCGAAGTTCTGTTTGAAATTGTAGGCATAGATCGTGGTGAGCTTCGGCAGATTGAAGAACATATCGGTGTAATTGGTGCAGCTTGCGAAGGTGAGATTGCCGAGATTGACTGTTTTCAGGTTCTTGTTATTGCCGAACATATAAGCCGCATTCGTGACGTTCTCGTGGCCGGTAAAGTGCGCGCAGACGCCGGAAAGGTCGATTTCCTCCGCAAGGAAGTAGCGGAACATCTCCGAGCAGTCGCCGACGAGATAGGCGGTCGGTTCTGCCTTGACGTATTTTACCTTCGGGTCGTTTTGGTAGAGCTGTACCTCGCGCTTGTCTACGCAGCCGACGAGCCAGAGCGTGCCGGTCTCTTCGTCAAATCGCACGCCGGAGTCGGTGAGCATAAAGACTTCCTCCGGGTCATTGCTGGGGTTATTGGAGGAATACCAGCTGTATGGGCGGAGACGGTCTTTGTCAGTATATCCGCTGTTTTCTCCGGTTCCATTTGCATATAGTTTATGGTAATTGCGCGTGTAGCTTGAAGAATAATCATTGTGATAACACTTCAATTTGTCGTCATACAATAAAGCCGAATTGTATATACGCAATGCTTCGTTTGTCCAGCCCTCACCGACATAAATTGTTTCAAGTTCGCCGCAATCCCAAAACATAATATTCGCATTTTCTAACTTGGAAGTATCAAAGCTTGCAAGGCTGACGAACTGGAGTTTATAACATTGGGCGAACATTCCCCTCATATTAGTCGTGTTGCTCGTGTCAAAATGCGTCAGGACAACCTTGGTCAGGTTTTTACAGATCCCGAACATTACCTCCATCGTAGTGACGTTCGAGGTGTCAAAGCTCGAGAGGTTCAGTGTTGTGGCAGCGTAACAGTCGCCGAACATATTACACATATTAGTGACCTTGGAGGTATCCATGGTCATGCCGTTGACGGCAGTGCCGAGAAAAAAGTCATCCGGAAACGGCAGCTTACAGCAGCCGCCGAACATGGATTTCCATGAGTTGACAGACAGAAGCTTCTGCCGTTGACAGTATCAAAAAGCATCCTGCCGAAGCGCCTTACGCAGCTATCTGGCGCAGCAATCCCTGAAAATCAGCAAGGCTGTAATTTGGCTTTTCCTTTGTTGCCTTCTTCGGAAACTTATCCTGTATGCTTACAAATTCATCCAGAAACAATACGCTTGGCTTCATACCTTCCTCATGACGACAAAAAAGAACCTCAGCCGTGCGTCAAACACGGTTGAGGTTCTGCACATTTCAAAAAAGCTTAAATTTGTTGGTAAATCAGTGGTAAATTGGTAAGTGCGCAGATTAAAAAGCACGTATTTTCGTTGCTATTCAATCTAAAGACTTCATCGTCGGGAAAAGCAGAACATCGCGGATGGACTGACTGTTGGTCATCAGCATAACAAGACGGTCAATGCCGAAGCCGATGCCTCCGGTCGGGGGCATACCGATTTCGAGTGCATTCATAAAGTCCTCGTCGATGTGATTTGCCTCCTCGTCACCCTTGGCAATCAGCGCTTCCTGCGCCTCAAAGCGCTTGCGCTGGTCGATCGGGTCATTCAGTTCCGAGTAAGCGTTGCACATTTCGCGCGCGGTGATATAAAGCTCAAAGCGCTCCACATAATCCGGCTTATCGGGCTTGCGTTTCGTCAGCGGTGAAATCTCGACCGGATGATCCATGATAAAGGTCGGCTGCACGAGCTTTTCCTCGACAAACTCATCAAAGAACAGGTTCAGAATATCGCCCTTTTCGTGTCTGTCCTCATAGTGGACGCCCTTTTCATCGGCGATTTTCTTTGCCGCAGCGGTATCGGGAATCTGATCGAAGTCCACGCCGGTATACTGCTTCACGGCGTCGATCATCGTGATGCGTGCAAACGGCTTTCCAAGATCAATCATGATATCCTCGCCGTTCTCGTCCTTGCCGAACGGGATGCAGGTTGTGCCGCAGACGGTCTCAGCAATATGGCGGAACATATTTTCCGTCAGATCCATCATACCGTGATAGTCGGTATATGCCTGGTAGAGCTCCATGAGCGTGAATTCGGGATTGTGCTTGGTATCGACGCCCTCATTGCGGAACACTCTGCCGATCTCGTAAACCTTTTCCAGTCCGCCGACAATCAGTCTCTTGAGATAAAGCTCCAGAGAGATGCGCAGCTTTACATCCTCATCGAGCGCATTGTAGTGCGTCTCGAAAGGTCTGGCAGCCGCACCGCCCGCATTTGCAACAAGCATCGGTGTCTCGACCTCAAGGAAGCCCTGTGCATTCAGCCACGAGCGGATTGCCGCGATAATCTGACTGCGCTTGATAAAGGTTGAACGTGATTCCTCGTTCATAATAAGGTCAATATAGCGCTGACGGTAGCGCGCATCGCGGTCGGTCAGTCCGTGGAACTTTTCCGGCAGCGGTTTTAAGGACTTGGAAAGCAGCGTCACCTTTGTCGCATGGACAGAAAGCTCGCCGGTTCTGGTGCGGAAGAGGGAACCGGAAACACCGATCAGGTCGCCGATATCCCATTTCTTGAACGCGGCAAATGCATCTTCGCCGATATCGTTCATGCGGACATAGACCTGTAATCTGCCGCTTCTGTCGCGGACATCGAGAAAGTTTGCCTTGCCCATTTTGCGCCAGCTCATGATTCTGCCGGCGATTGTAACGTCAAACTGCTCATTGATTTTCTCATAAGCAGCCTTTTTCGCTTCTTCATCGAGATTCTCAGGCAATTCCGCCTCAGCCTTTGCATACATTTCACGGCATTCCGCGGTGCTTGCGGTCACATCGAATTTCGTAATGACAAACGGATCGTTTCCGCTCTCCTGCATTTCACGGAGCTTATCAAGTCTCACCTGCCGCAGAGCGTCAAGATCTTCCTGTTCGATCTGTTCCGCCGGTGCGTTGAGATTCTGTTCACTCATGTTCAGCCCTCCGGATGCTTGTCAAATACGCCTGTTCCGGAAATTTCCAGAACCGTAAAGGTCATAATGCCGATCGGTGCCTCAACAATAAATGTATCGCCGACCTTCTTGCCGAGCACTGCCTTGCCGATCGGGGAATCATCAGAAATCTTATGATTCTCGTAATCCGCCTCCGAACGTCCGACAATTTGAAGTGTCTCAATCTTCTGCGGCTGACCGTTGAATTCCGCACGGCTCAGGATAACACCGCAGCCGGTGCTGACAGTATCGGAGGAGATGGTCTGGATAATCTCTGCATGTTCCAGCGTATATTCCAGTCTTTGGATTTCGTCTTCCAGACGCGCCTGCTCGTTTCTTGCTTCGTCATATTCGGCGTTTTCAGAAAGGTCACCGTGGCTTCTTGCCTCAGCCAGTGCCTCAATTACCTCCGCACGGCGGGTACTTTTCAGATAATTCAGTCTCTGCACCTCAGCATCATAATGCTGTTGTGACATTTTTTCTCTGTATTCTTCCATTTGGATACCTCCACTCATAAATCCAGAGAGGGAGCAGTGGTAAATCAGCGCTGCTCCCTGCTCTTATTCCTGTAATCAGCCGGTGATCTCGCTGTGGAATTCCTGAAGGGATTTCACGCTCAGCGAACCGCCCTGCTCCTTAATTGCCTTGATGCCCTCGGCAGTTGCAAATGCAGCCGCCATTGTAGTGATATACGGGATGCGGTATTTAATTGCAGCCTTACGGATATAGCTGTCATCGTGCAGGCTGTCCGCACCGGCAGGCGTATTGATGATGAGATCAATCTTGCCGTTGGTCATCGCATCGGTGATATTCGGTCTTCCCTCATAGAGCTTGTTGATGCGCTCTGCCGGAATGCCGGCATTCGCAATCATCTCAAAGGTCTTTCCGGTTGCCAGAATCCTGAATCCGAGATCATGGAATTTCTGTGCAATCGGCAGCAGCTCCGGTTTATCCATATCACAGACGGAGAGCAGAACCGTACCGCCGGTCGGCAGCTTGGTCTGGGTTGCCTCCTGTGCTTTGAAATATGCCTCACCGAAGTTCGGAGAAATGCCGAGTACCTCACCGGTGGAGCGCATTTCCGGTCCGAGCACCGGGTCAACCTCCTGGAACATATTGAACGGGAAGACTGCCTCCTTGACACCGTGATGCAGAATCTTCCGGTCATGCAGCTCCGGAACGGGAGAAGGCTTGCCGGTCAGCTCCGCAGTCATAATCTGTGTTGCAATGCGAACCATGTTGATTGCGCAGACCTTCGAGACCAGCGGAACGGTTCTGGAGGCACGCGGATTCGCTTCGAGCACATAGACTGTGTCATCTTCAATCGCATACTGCATATTCATCAGACCGCTGACGCCCATTTCGACGGCGATCTTCTTTGTGTACTCCTTGATTGTCTGCACATGCTTTTCGCTGAGGTTGAGCGAAGGCAGCACGCAGGCGGAGTCGCCGGAATGGATACCCGCGAGCTCGATATGCTCCATAACCGCCGGAACAAAGCAGTGTGTGCCGTCGGAAATGGCATCTGCTTCGCACTCGGTTGCATGGTGCAGGAAGCGGTCAATCAGAATCGGACGGTCCGGTGTAACACCGACAGCTGCTTCCATATATACGCGCATCATCTTGTCGTCATGCACAATCTCCATGCCTCTGCCGCCGAGCACGTAGGAAGGACGAACCATGACCGGATAACCGATGCGGTTTGCGATTTCGAGCGCATCGTCAACGGTGACCGCCATACCGGATTCCGGCATCGGAATACCGAGCTTGTCCATCATCGCACGGAAATGATCTCTGTCCTCTGCGAGGTCAATGGTTTCGGGAGAGGTTCCGAGAATCTTCACGCCGTTTTTCTTCAGATCTGCCGCAAGGTTCAGCGGAGTCTGACCGCCGAACTGTGCAATAACGCCCACAGGCTTTTCCTTCTCGTAAATCTGAAGCACATCCTCCAGCGTCAGCGGCTCAAAGTAGAGCTTGTCGGAGGTATCGTAGTCCGTAGAAACTGTCTCCGGATTGCAGTTGACGATAATGGTCTCAAAGCCGAGATCCTTCAGAGCAAGTGCTGCATGAACGCAGCAGTAATCGAATTCAATGCCCTGACCGATTCTGTTCGGACCGCCGCCGAGAATCATAATCTTCGGACGGTCATCGTTGCAGGGACTCTCATCCTTTTCGATGTGATAAGAAGAGTAGTAATACGCGCTGTCCGCCG
This sequence comes from Oscillospiraceae bacterium, assembly GCA_017518255.1. GTDB lineage: Bacteria > Bacillota > Clostridia > Oscillospirales > Ruminococcaceae > Firm-04. The sequence continues at coordinate 14,121 of JAFWVK010000025.1, read as the reverse complement.
TACCGGAGACATGCACGCCCTCCCAGCCCTCGCGGATGCCGGCAGCATACCGTGCATTGCGGATGTCCTCCTCCGGGACCTCCAGAATCTGGCTGAGGTAGCGGTCGGAGAAGCCGTCGAGCTTTGCCTGACGCAGAACGCCGTCCGCCGGAACCTTGCCCTTGTTTTCAAGCAGGGTATTCTCCTCCTCGACCAGTTCAAGCATCTGCTCAATGAACCATTTCTTAATTCTGGTCAGATTGTAAAGCTCATCAACCGTTGCGCCCTTGCGCAGTGCTTCATACATAACAAACTGCCGGTTGCTGGTCGGATAGACAAGCATAGAAAGCAGCTCATCCTTGGTTTTTTCGTGGAAATCCTTTGCAAATCCGAGTCCGTATCTTCCGGTTTCGAGCGAGCGGATTGCCTTCTGGAATGCTTCCTTATAGGTTTTGCCGATGCTCATGACCTCGCCGACGGCGCGCATCTGCGTACCGAGCTTATCCTCGGCGCCCTTGAATTTTTCAAATGCCCAGCGTGCAAATTTGATGACGACATAATCGCCGGACGGCACATATTTGTCGAGCGTGCCGTATTTGCCGCATTCCATCTCATCAAGCGTCATGCCTGTCGCAAGCATCGCGGAAACCAGTGCGATCGGGAAACCGGTCGCCTTGGAAGCGAGTGCGGAGGAACGGGATGTACGCGGATTGATCTCGATGACAATGATCCGGTCGGAAACCGGGTCATGTGCGAACTGGCAGTTGCAGCCGCCGATGACCTGCACCTTATCGACAATGCGGTAAGCCTGCTCCTGCAAACGCTTCTGAACGTCCTCAGAAATGGTCAGCATCGGTGCAGAGCAGAAGGAATCGCCGGTATGAACGCCCATCGGGTCGATATTTTCGATGAAGCAGACAGTAATCATGTTGCCCTTTGCATCCCGGACAACCTCCAGCTCCAGTTCCTCCCAGCCGGTGACGCACTCTTCAACGAGCACCTGTCCGACCAGCGAAGCCTGCAAGCCTCTTGCACAGACAACTTTCAGTTCCTCGACATTGTAGACCATGCCGCCGCCGGCGCCGCCCATTGTATAGGCAGGCCGCAGAACAACCGGATAACCGAGCCGGTCTGCAATTGCGACAGCCTCCTCGACGGAATAGGCGACCTCACTGCGTGCCATTTCCACGCCGATAGATTCCATTGTCTCCTTGAATTCGATCCGGTCTTCGCCGCGCTCAATCGCATCGACCTGAACGCCGATGACCTTTACGCCGTATTCCTTGAGGGTGCCGGCTTTATCAAGCTCAGAACAAAGATTCAGGCCCGACTGACCGCCGAGATTCGGCAGCAGAGCATCCGGTCTTTCCTTTTTGATGATCTCTGTCAGACGGGCGACATTGAGCGGTTCAATATAGGTGACATCCGCTACATCCGGGTCTGTCATAATAGTTGCGGGATTGGAGTTGACGAGCACGATCTCATATCCGAGTTTGCGCAGTGCCTTGCAGGCCTGTGTGCCGGAATAGTCGAACTCGCATGCTTGTCCGATAATAATCGGACCGGAGCCGATAATCATTACCTTGTTGATATCGTTTCTTTTGGGCATAATGCAAACACCTCACTTCAACTAGATATTATAACACAGATTACCCCTGAATTGCAAGGGGTTTTTCCGAATTTTTCAAATTTCTTTTCAAAAGCACTGCTTCTTAGCAGCGGAAAGCGAAGCTGCGCCTGCTAATAAGCCGCATTTTTCTCTCCGGTCAGATGATCGGGGCAGCTGACATAGAGGTCAATGACCAGCTCTGTTCCGGTTTCCAGACAAAAGCGCATGACCGAAAGAGACGGTGCAAGCGATGGCACCGGCTCATCATACCGCACCAGCGGAACCGCACACAGCACAAGTCTTGCATCGTATTGCAGCTTGATCTGCCGCAGAAGCGCCTCCTTTGCAAGCAGCGGCCGGACGGTTTCCATCATCAGCCCTGCCGTATCGGTTTCACGGGAGGTGATGCTGCCGAAGCGCCAGCTGGCAGTCTGTGCGGTCTGACCGTTCGGGCGAGGGTCGCCGATTCTCCGGACGCGCTCCGGCGCAATCCGCAGATAGGCGGTAATCTGATCCGGATCGAACTTTCCGGTGATTTCAAAATATGTCAGGCATTCCGTATGCGCCGTATGATACAGCACCCGTTTCAGCTGTTCCTGTTCCTGCATAGCCGCCTCCTTCCGTCAGTGTGCCGATCCGAGTATTCCGCGGATCTCCTCCTCCGCCGCACGAACCTCCGCCTGAAATTCACGGGCGGAAATCCGTATGGCACCGTTTCCGAGAATAATCAGCTGCTCCAGCCCGTCAGAGGTTGCGACACGAACGCGGCAATCCCGAATCAGCTGTTTGGAAACACGTTCAATATAAGCATCCGCAGTCTCCGCTTCTTTGGTATAGACCACGCTGATATTTCCGTGCTGCCCGGTCTCTCTGCCGTGACCTTTCAGCTTATAGGCATCAAACACAAGAATAATCTCGCATTTCTTATAGCCCTGATAATTCTGCAAAATATTGAGCAGCTTATCCCGTGCATGAGAGAGATCGTCTGCCGCAAGCTGCTTCAGAGAATCCCATGCGTAAATAATATTATACCCGTCCACGAGCAGATATTCCTTCTCCGGCGGGGGCGAAACACGGAATTTTTTTGCATTCTGCTGCATTTCCTCCCGCCGGTCTCTGCGCATTGCCTTACGCGGCTCCCGTTGAATTTTCCCGTAGGTTCGTTCATAAATCGCCGTCAGCTCGTCCTCGTCGGCAGGTGCAGCGCTCTGCTTCGTGCTGCGTACCGCAGGCACTGTCTGTTCCTCCTCAAAGTCAAAGCGGTGCGGAAGCGCTGCCGGCAGATGCATATGCAGCGGAACCTCCGCCCAGTTGACCAGAATTCCCGCGCCGTGTGAGCAAAACACGGAATCCGCGCTGTTTTCGAGGTCGCTGTCCGCGTCATATCCGATGCGGGCGATGACCTCCTCCGGATTATGGCATCTGCGGTATCCGCAGAACGTGACGCCGAGACTCCCCTGCCCTTTTGTATAGCTCAGAACCTCCTGAGCATAGTCATTCAGCTCTGAGGCAGGCGCTGTTCCGTTCAGAACGGCATTCTGCCCGAAGATTTCCGGCGGCGAGAAATCCGCACTTTTCTGCTGCAAATCCGTCATCGCCCTGCCGACACATTCTGCCGGCAGCTCCAGCACGAAGTCAAAGTACGGCTCCAGCAGAACCGATTGACCTGAACGCAGTCCCTGCCGCACGGCGCGGTAAGTTGCCTGCCGGAAATCGCCGCCCTCGGTATGTTTGACATGGGATTTGCCGCTGACAAGCGTAATTTTCAAATCGGTCACAGGAGATCCGGTCAGCACGCCGACATGTTCTTTTTCCTGCAAATGCGTAAGAATCAGGCGCTGCCAGTTCCGATCCAGCGCATCTTCCGAGCACTGTGAAGCAAATTGCAGGCCGCTGCCCGCCGGAAGCGGTTCCAGCAGCAGATGCACCTCCGCATAATGGCGAAGCGGCTCATAATGCCCGACACCCTCAACAGTTTCCGCGAGCGTTTCACGATAGGCAACCGTTCCGCTGTCAAACGAGATCTCATAGCCGAAACGCTCCTGCATCATACGGCTCAGAACCTCAAGCTGCACTTTGCCCATGAGCTGCACGGAAATGACGCGGTTCTGAGGCTCCCAGCAGACATGCAGCTGCGGATCTTCCGCCTCCAGCATCCGGAACGCCGCAAGGGCATCCTGCGGTGCAAGCTGCTCCGGCAGAACGGCGGTATAGCGCATGACCGGCGTCAGAACCGCATTGGCGGCATTCCTGCAGCAGCCGAGCCCCATTCCGGCATATGCCGTGCTCAATCCCGTCACGGCGCAGACCGCGCCTGCTTCCGCCGCGTCCTCGGATATGTATTTTGCACCCGAATAGAACCGGATGCCGGTGATTTTTTCGGAATAATCCCTGTGATCGGAACCGGTATAGGACAGCTCGTCACGGTTTTTCAGAAAGCCGCCGCGAATCTTCAGAAAAGTCAGCCGGTTTCCCTTTGCATCTGTCGAAATCTTGAAAACACTCGCACCGAATTCCGGCATCCGCTGCGGTTCCGGCACATAGTCCGACAGAATTTGCAGCAGTGCATCCAGTCCTTGCAGTGTCCGCGCCGAACCGAAGCAAACGGGAAAAATCACGCGGGCGCCGACGGCATCCCGCAGCTCGGCATCCGAAAGCGTGCCGTTCTCAAAATACGCAGACATCAGTGCTTCGCTGCACCCGGCAGACTGCTCGCAGCGTGCCGCGGAATCCGTATCAAACTGCACGCAGGATGCGGACAGTCTCCCCTGCAATTCCTGCATCAGCGCTGTCCGGTTCCGGTCGGAAAGGTCCATTTTGTTGACGAATATGATGACGGGAACGCCGTAACGCTCCAAAAGCGACCAGAGCGTCCGCGTATGGCTCTGCACGCCGTCCGTTCCGCTGATGACCAGCACCGCGCAGTCCAGCACCTGCATGATGCGCTCGGTCTCCGCTGCAAAATCCACATGTCCGGGCGTATCAAGCAGCGTGAAAACGGTGTCTCCGAGCGTGAGCTGCGCCTGTGCCGCGAAAATGGTGATGCCCCGGCTGCGCTCGATCCCGTCGGTATCAAGCACAGAATCCCCGTGATCGACTCTCCCGCGCTTCCGGATTTCACCCGTGCGGAAAAGGAGCGCTTCGGCAAGCGTTGTCTTGCCCGAATCCACATGTGCCATAATGCCGACGGTTATATGATGCATTTTCTCTGCCCTCCCCGTTTATTCCAATATTCCATGCATTTATTATACCATGATTCTCTTCATTTGTCACTACTCATTTTGGTTTTCCGCACTTTCAGCTATATCACAATGCCGTCTGAGCAGTCAGGCGGCATTGGTGTTAAAAATCAAAAAGAAACGGCAGGAAGCATTCCCGAAGAATCACCCATGTGATGCACCCGGCGGCTCCTCAGCATTTCCGCATTCTTTCAAGCCGTTCCTGTAAATCCGGTCTGTCACACACAGCAAGCAGCCGCATCAGTCCCTGCTTATCATAAGTGCCGATACCGTCCGCAGTTACCGCGCTGCTCGCCAGCAAGTCATACGGAATCCCTGCAATTTCATAGGTCAGATCAACAGTGAGGCTGTCACGGATGCCGCGGATATAGTACCTGCCTTTCAGCAAATCCGCTGACACATTCTCATCAATATGATCCTGCCACGAATAAACGCAAAAACCGTGCTTTTGCAGAATACGGATAGCGCGGCGGATTGCTTCGATGTCATTCCGGATGAATAAGTCCAGATCTTTCGGTGAATGGTCAAGCACCTGCGGTACCGTCAGCCATGCGCCGAAGCTCCCGATGACCGCAGCCTCGCCGGCGGCGGTCAGTTCCTTTGCAATTTCTGCATACACCGGAATCGCCGTGCCGGCATCCTCACTGATTTTGCCCTCCGGCTTCCGGTTCCAGTCCTTAAACAGTTCTCCGTTCGGATAGAAGATCAGCTTATGCTGCCGTTCACTGTAATGCTCGCGGTGCATCCGGTCATAGTCGGACATTTCAAACAAAACCTGCATATCACGGTACTGATACCGGAAAGAGTAATAATAATACCCCTCCGTAACCGACATCAACCGGAAATGCTCCTGCGGCAGTGCCCGGATCATATCCAGCATTTCCACACGGTTTTCTGTAATGTAGGAGGCAATCTGTACGCCGTCTGCGGGTTCTGAAAAGATTGACAGAGCACGAAACACGACGTTCCGGACGCCGGTCTGACGTGCAAATTCCAGATAGCAGATGGCATCCTCCGGCGAAGAAATGCCTGTTTTCTGCATCACGCATACCATCGTGACCGGTACGGTTTGCAGAAGGCTCCGGACAACCCGTATGAACACCTCGTTCTGACGGATTGCCTCGCCTTCCCTGAACCGTACAATCTGCTGATTGACAGTATCGTCAAAATGGTGACGGGAGCATTCGATTCTTGTCAGCTTCAGCGATCTGACCACTTCCGTCAGCCGTTCCGGCTCCTTTGCAAAACCGGAAAGATTGGAATACATCACACGATCGGTAAAAACGCACCCGCTCTCTTCTGCCTGCCGCACGGCTTCACTGACCAGAATAAGCTGCCCGATGCTTTCTGAAGGCTCCATGCCGGAGACCGACAGAAAAATCTGCCTGCCGCGCTGCGCCCGCAAAATCCCGGTCAGCTTCTCGCGGTATCCGCTGCACACGGTCAGACCTGCGCCGGCGATGCCGCCGCTGTATAGCTTTTCCGAGCAGAACCGGCAGGCAGCGCTGCAGCGGTTAGAGATATACGGCGTAAAAGAGAGTATCCCGCGCTCAGCCGCTTTGATGACCGGAATGCTGCTGTCAAGTGTTTCGGCGATATATTGCTGATAATCCGCGTAATAGTACATGCGATTCCCCTTATCCGTAACAGGTATTTTCCCCGATTCGTTCTTCTCATTTGAATATCATTTCGTCTGAAAAGCAAATCGGTTTTCTTGCTTCAATGTTTATTCCGGTTTCCTCAGGCATTGCCTGCACGGCAGACCGATTATGTCTTTTCTTCAATGTTGTGTTCTTCCGCTTCGCTCCATTTGTATCCGCGCAGCAGCACGCCGAATACGGCACATACAGCCACACCGGACAGTCCCAGCACCGCAAGGAGCATTGCCGCACCGGACCCTTTTCCGCTGCCGAACCATACATTCAGCAGGCTGCCGGTTTTGCCGCGCATATACGGCTCAAACACACTGTCGGTCAGGGCGCCGCCGAGACAGTACCCAAGCGGAATCGTAAAAAATTGCAGGGTGTTCCGGCAGGAAAATACCCGTCCCTGCATATCCGGCGGAATTTCGGTTCGCAGAATCACATCAAGATTCGCACCCATACACGGAATGGCAATCCAGCCGCAGACCGCGCCGATGCACCACAGCAGCGGCGTTTTTCCGAATGCCAGAATGAAATTCTCGGTACTCATAGACAGAAGCAAGGAAAGCCGGATCGTCCGGATACGGTCTTTCGGTCTGCGTAAAACAGTCACGATTATGCTTCCGGTGAGTGTTGCCGCGCCGACTGCTGCATTCACCATGCCCAGCACCGCCTTGCCGCCGTTCGGCACGGAGAGAATCATCGCCGGAAGCACAGCCTTGTGTGCAGAAGCAACCAGATTGATTCCCGACAAAAACAGAATCAGATACAGCACCGCCGGCTTGCTTTTGAGCCATACAAGCCCTTCCCCTGCCGATTTCAGCAAAGAGGTTCCGGACTTTCGCTCCGTTTCCGGTTCCGGGATTTTAATAAATACGCTCAGTGTGAGAAAGGCCGCGGCAAATGTTGTCAGATCAAATGCTATGACCGCGCCCAATCCGCCGAATGCGAAGAATGCCGTTGCGAAAACGGGCGTCAGGATGCTTGTGAGAGAATCCGAAAACGAGCGCAGTCCGCTCGTTCGCTGATATTCCTCCTTCGGAATCAGCAAGGTAGCGGCAACATCACTTGCCGGACGCTGTATGGTATTCATCAGTCCGTTCACGGCGTTAATCAGATACAAATGGCGCCCTTCCAGTCTGCCGTTCAGTGCGAGCAGCAGAACCGCAACCGTACTCATCGCCGCGAACAGATCACAGCCGAGTATAATGCGCTTTTTATTCCAGCGGTCGCTCAATGCCCCTGCGAAAATGCTCATCAGAACATACGGTGCATAGGTGCAGATTTGCAGAAGCGCCGTTTTCAGCGCCGAGCCGGTTTCCTGATACAGCCACAGTGTCAGAGCATAGCCTGTCATGCCGCTGCCGAGCGCCGAAAGAGACTGTGTACTCCATAATAACAGGTATTGCCGCAATTCCTTAAAATGTTTTTTCATAATGACTTTGCTCCTTTATATTTTTTTGATATATCGGAAATGCAAAGTCCGAGGACCGTTTATGTTCCTCCATGCAGTGTCCTCAAACCTTGCATGGAGTATCCGCGCTGCAATTTCGCATCAATTTCACCTCTTTCGCTTCATTCGTGTCCTGCTTCACCGGCACGGCGCCGTACAGGCAGAACATCTGTTATACTTACATTTCTGCGAGCTTTTGAAAATCTTTTTCCTTCGGATTTACCTTTCCTTCGATGATTTCCGCATCCGGCGCACTGTGACGAAGATTTTCGGCAGCCTTGCCGAATCCGCTGCCGCCGGATGTTGCAAAGAGAATGATCTTTTTGCCGGAAAAATCATAGCTTTCCAAAAAGGTATTGATAATCGTCGGCGCGATATACCACCAGATCGGGAATCCGACATAAACCGTGTCATATGCAGCAATATCCGCATCGGTATCCGCGATTGCGGGACGGAAACTGTGATTGTTCATCTCCGTGCTGCTGCGCGACTTCCTGTTCATCCAGTTGAGATCCTGTTTTGTGTACGGAACGGCAGGCCTAATTTCATAAAGGTCTGCGCCGGCTGCATCTGCCAGCTTCCGCGCAGTCTTTGCAGTCTTGCCGCTTGCTGAAAAATATGCGACCAGTTTTCTGCTCATTGCAGATTCCTCCCTGACTGTTTCAGGATTCAGGCTGTTCTGTCTCCTGTTTCTTATCGTTCAGCGCTGCACTCAGGCTGTTCGGAACCCCTCTCGGTCCTCTGACGGCAAAAATGCCGAACTCTGTTTTCAGGCATTCAAAAGGAAACTGTTCCGGCTGAAACCGTTTTTGCAGCTTTATTTTCATGAGGCTCGTAATCGTCAGCCCGTCCGTCCGGAAATGATACGGAATATCTGTTTCAAGCACCCTGCACTGATAAAGTACCGCGGACACCGGAGAACCGACATACAGAAAAACCGTATCGTCCTTCCGGATTCCCCTGCCCTGTTTCCAGTCAATCGTATCGGTTTCATCAAAGGCATGAATGATGTCATAGTATTTCGGATTCGACGGAATCAGCCACTCCTTCGGCTGCCTCATCTCCTGCTTTTTCTTGCCGGATGCAGTCACCGCAAAGCTCACGTCAATCAGCCGCGCAGCCGAATCAAACGGAACCGTTCCGTCAAGCACAACGGAAATCCAGCTTCCGCGGCTCATATGATAGCCGCTGTAATATCCCTTTTCCCGGATCAGAAGGTCACGAAGCAGAAGATCATCGAGCTTGACATTCAGAATATCCGCCCTTCCGCTTTTGCCGGAATCTATTTTTTCATACGGTATATTCATCAGCACCGCGAACCACTTACGGTTGTCCTCATGGCGGAAAACCGCATAATCAGGGAACCGCACCCACAGATATTCCGGCTTGACTTTATATTGATTCCGGATATATTCAAATACGCTGTTTCTGAATGAAGCCATTGCTGCACCTCCCGACTGACCGAATACGGCTTTCTGTATACAGTATAAAAGATCGGCGGCGAAACGTCAAGAGGTTCGGGAGAATTTTTTCAGAATAATAAAATTTGAGCCATCCCCATAGGGAACGGCTCAATTCACATATAAGCTATAAAACTCAGTCCGATTCAAACGATTTCTGATAGCGCTCATAGAGTTCAGCGATTTCGTCCAGCCGGACTTTCAGATCGCTGATCACTGCATAAAAATCAGTCAGGCTTTCACCGTTTTTCTGAATCCAGCCGACAAGCGACTGTCCGCAGGATTCAGGATTCAGGCAGTCCAGTGAAGCAGAGGCAAGCGTGCAAAGCTTTGAAACATCGTAAACCATACCGCCGAAAAAGCGCTTTTTCGGCAGTTCAAATTTCAGCCAGCGAACCGCAGTATTCCATTCATCCTCGCAGTGATACTTTTCTGCATTGTAACAGACCGTGTCGCTGAGGGCATCATCAATCAGGCTGGCATAGAGCCAGATGCGGTCAACCAGTTCTTCACTCCCGCGCTTTGCCTCAGTGACGTATTCAGGCTTATAGGACGTAATAAACAGGTTGTCCATTTTTTCGATCAGTTTTTTCTCCTTGACATCCGACGGAATCTCCGTCCGGATAAGCTTCATTACGCCCGGAATCTGGAACAGTGTCATTTTATTTTTCCTTTCCGCGTCAGAGCTGCTGTACTGCCTGTGCGCATTTATTCTGCATTTGTGATACTGCTCCGGCACATATACCTCTTTCCGGTATAAGCCGCAGCAGAATCCGGATTTACTATACCACATAATTGCCGAAAAGTCAAGTCCGGCAAATGCGCAGGAACGGACGAATCTTATCATACGCAGATTCGGTCTCCCGACAAGCAGAGGCAGACGGAAAGGCTGCCTCTGCTTCCGGTTCAGTTGAGGACGGAGGTATCAAGTGTTTCATCGGGGTGACGGTCATATCCCATAGCCTCAAAGAATACCTTTCTGTCCGCCTGCTCTGTCATCCGCTCCGGCAGCTTTCCCGATGCCGGACCGCTCAGAGATTGCTGCCTGCGGCAAGCCACTGCTGCAATGCCGAATAGATCGTGAAGGCAACCTGCCGCTGATAATCCTCGGTACTCAGCAGCGCAGCCTCCCCCGGATTTGAGAGAAACCCGCACTCCGCCATGACCATCGGGTGCTTGCAGTAATAGCACAGGAACAGCTCCTTGCCGCAGCACTTGATCTCCCGCGCATTCTCCGGCTGGAGCTGCTCGCGGAACTGTGTCTGCATCATCTGCGCAAGGCTCTCGCTTCGGCTGTCCGTCTCAGAATAGAACATCTGGGCACCGCTGTACTTCGGATCCGTAAACTGATTCTGATGCACCGAGATACACACCGCATTCTCCGGCTGATTCAGAATCGCAAGCCGGTTATCCATGTCCGAGCTTTTCTGGTTCGCGATGCCCTCAATCCCCTTGTCGTGAATCGAACGATCCGTGTCCCGCGTCAGAATTACCTCATAGCCCGATATTTGAAGCAGTTCCCGCAAATCCAGCACAATGTTCAGATTGATTCCCTTCTCCGGCACACCCGCCGCACTCGAACAGCCGCCGTCGATGCCGCCGTGTCCTGCGTCGAGGACAATAACAGGCGCCGCGGAGCCCGCAGAAGCGGCAACAGCGTCGGGCGAATGCTCCTGCGAGCGCATCAGCGCCGTCCGGACGCCCAATGCGCAGACCGCCGCCGCACCCAGCAGGCACAGCCCGCTCCGCGCGATTTTTCTCAGATACACATTCATATGATCGCCCCCGAATCGAATTCTTGATTCAGATGTATGCGTTCATCGCCGGGATTATTCGTAAAACCGGATGCCGGCGGCTGCATATGCGATATATACCGCATGACCGGGAGCGGCCCTGTCTCGATCTTGCTGCGGCACTGTGCAATGCTGCTCTGTGAATGTCAGATCGTATCTTTTTCGTTAAATATGATTCGGTTTTTCCAGAGAATCTGTTTTTTTTACAGTTGCCGGTGAAATGATTTGTGATATAATGGACGCAGGAAGCATCTCAGAAATAAGCTTCCGGATATTTTTGATTTAAGGGGAATTGAACAATGAAAGTACAGCGATCACTCAAAGCTGTATTTACGGCAGCGACAGCAGGATCATTGCTGCTGACAGCCGGTGCAGGCGTACTGCCGCCGGGGATGAATGCCGTAAATGCAAATGCAGTCAGCGAAAGCGACCTGATCTTCTCGGACAGCTTTGAAAACAGCGACGGAGACTGGTCAGGCAGAGGCGGGAGCACAACCGTCACAATCAGCAGCGCACTGCCCTATCAGGGCAGCAAGGCACTGCTCGTCCAGAACAGAAGCTCCGCATGGAACGGCGCGCAGAAATCGCTCAGCACGGCAACCTTTGTGCCGGGAAAAGAGTACAGCTTCAGCGTGGATGTCTGCTGCGATTCCGGCAGCGGGGAGCAGGATTTCCTGCTTTCGCTGCAATACAGGGATGCAGACGGCGAAACGGTCTATGACCATATCGCACAGACGACCGTACCGGTCGGGCAGTATGTGCAGCTCGCCAATACCAACTACAAGATCCCGGAGGGTGCATCCGATCTGATCCTGTATGTCGAAACATTAAGCGGCACCGGCAGCTTCTATCTTGATGAAGCAATGTGTGCGACCGCCGGAACCGTGATCGAGGGACCGAAGGCAGTGAAGCTGATCCTCGGAGACGTGAGCTGCGACGGTACGGTCAATGCAGCAGACCTTTCGCTCGCCAAGCGGTTTTTCGGAAAGAGCTTTCCCGACCGCATCTCCGCCCGCGCCGCAGACGTCGATCAGAGCGGCGAATTTGATGCAGAGGATATCACACTGCTCCGCTCCTATCTGATAACGGATATCACGGAATTCCCTGTCGCAGAGCGCAAGGTCAATTTTGAAGAACTGGAGCAGAAATTCGGAAGCATCACGCCGGCGGCATCCTTCAAAAAGGAAAATGAGAACAATCCGCTGATCTCCCAGTATTTCGGTGCAGACCCCGGCGTCATGGAATATGACGGCAGAGTCTATATCTATATGACAGACGATCACCTGCTTTACAGCAACGGACAGATCACGAAAGAAACATACAGCACGATCAACTGCCTGCGCTGCATCTCCTCCGACGATCTTGTCAACTGGACAGACCACGGTCTGATCAATGCAGCAGGACAGAACGGCATTGCAAAGTGGGCGGGCAATTCATGGGCGCCGACCGCCTGCCATAAGAAGATTAACGGCAAGGAAAAATTCTTCATCTATTTCGCAAATAACGCAAACGGCATCGGCGTGCTGACTTCCGACAGCCCGACCGGTCCGTGGTCCGATCCGAATGGCCATGCAATGATCGACCGCAAGACCGCAAACTGCACGGACGTTCCGTGGGTATTCGATCCCGCAGTGCTCGTCGATGACGACGGCACGGGCTATCTCTATTTCGGCGGCGGTACTGACGGAAAGCCCTCCGATCACCCCAAATCCGCCCGCTGCGTCAAGCTCAGCGACGACATGACCTCGATCGTCGGCACACCGGCTGTCATCGACGCACCGTATATGTTCGAGGACAGCGGGATCCACAAGTACAACGGCAAGTATTATTACAGCTACTGCACCAACTGGAGCACCGGCGGCAACCAGTACGGTCTTTCCACCGCTGCGATCGACTACATGGTCAGCGACAACCCGCTCGGACCGTTCACATATAAGGGCGAGGTGTTCAAGAACATCGGCAACTTCTTCGGCACAACAGGCAACAATCACCACACGATCATGGAATTCCAAGGGCAGTGGTACCTCTTCTACCATGCACAGTATTTGCAGGATGTGATGAATCTGAAGGATATGGGTTACAGAAGCACCCACATCGACAGGATCACCATGAATTCCGACGGCACCATGAAGCAGGTCACGGGTACCAAGACCGGCGTTTCGCAGATCAAGCCTCTGGATCCGTATGAGACCGTCCGCGCAGCGACCTTCTCGCATCAGGGCGGCATTGAGATCACCGGCAGCGGCGATTCCGTTGTTCAGGCGGATAAGGGCGACTGGTTCCGCGTGACCGGCGTGAACTGCGGCAGCGGTGCGAAGAGCCTGACAATCAAGGCTTCCTCCAAAAACGGATGCATCATCAAGGTCTGCACGGGCAGCCCGACCGGAACGGCGGTCGCCTATGCCGAAATCCCCGACGGCGGCTCCATGCAGGAGATCACGGTCCCGGTCATGGATCTCAGCGGCAATACAAACCTTTACTTCGTATTCAACAATTCTGCTTCCGTTGACAGCTGGAAGCTCAGCCAATAAACGGAAGGTAAGCGTAAAGTAAGCGTAAACCGCCAACATAAGCTACCAAAGAAACAGACTCACCTCGAAGGTGGGTCTGTTTGCATATCAAGTATTGAATGACAAGCTGATCGTCCCGGCAGGCTGTGAGAACAATTCTGTCAGATACTGCTCTGTATCCACACCGTTTGCCTGAGCTGTGGCAGCGATCGAATACACCACTGCGCTTGCTTTTGCGCCGTTCGCTGTATTGCTGAAAAGCCAGTTCTTGCGACCGATCGCAAACGGTCGGATTGCGTTCTCTGCCCGGTTGTTGTCCGGCGGTACATTTCCGTCTTGTAGGAAAGTATAGAAGAACGGCTTTTCATGCAGCGCATACCGCACTGCTTTCGCAAGTGCACTCTTTCCGCTGACCTGTACCGTTTCAAGCCGCGC
>JAFWVK010000024.1 GCA_017518255.1 Oscillospiraceae bacterium | reverse complement strand
TCCTGTTTGCATCAAAAAAGCGCTAAAGAAGGGGGTATCGGGGGAGGGAAAACAAGAGTTTTCTCTCCCCCGATTATCAATCTTTCGTACATCTGTCTCGGAGACATATTGTAGTCAAAGATGCTTTTTCGACAGACTGAGGCTGCAATCCTCATCAGGGATTGCAGCCTTTAGCTTGTCGAAAAAGGTATCGCACGTTTCGCAAACGTGTACTGTGCGATGATTATGATCGGGCTCTCGCCCGCTGCGCTGAACCCGCCTCAGCGCAGCGATGCATCGCAGATACTACTTTATTTGCAAGCTGAGCTGTCTTATACTCATGATGCTACTTTATATGCATTTACAAGTTCCGCAAATTCCTGCTTATAGGCATCATTCCGTGTGCTTTCGGGAATCAGGCTGAGCACAAGATTCTTGTTTGCAGTGCCTTTATTGCTGCTGTTCCGCAGAATCAGACCGAATGCCGCAACAGAGGATGCAAACCGCAGGTCGTCGGACATTTCAGCTTTGCGGCTGGATTCGGTCACGGGGTAAGCGAGCAGCTTGCTGGTATCGCCGTCCGGCTCTTTATAGCGGACGGATACCGTGCAGAATTCTCCGTTTTCCGTTCCTTTTGCGCTGCTGTCGCCGTATTTGAGATCGGAGGATGAAAAATCCATTTTGCTGTTGATATCCGCGATCTCATAAAGGACTGTGACGGTATGACCGGCGCCGATTTCACCGGCATCCTTGGTATCGTCATTGAAATCCTCTGCGGCAAGCTGCCGGTTTTCATATCCGATGAGGCGGTAGCCTTTGATATATGCCGGATTAAATTCCACCTGAAATTTGACATCCTTCGCAACAGTGACCAGTGTGCCTCCCATTTCCTCTACCAGAACGCGCTTTGCTTCGATTTCGCTGTCAATGTAGGAATAGTTGCCGTTTCCGTTGTCCGCCAAAGTCTCCATTTTGTTGTCCTTGATGTTTCCGGTGCCGAAGCCGAGAACGGAAAGGAAAATGCCCTTGTCCCGCTTGGATTCAACCAGCCGTTTGAGCTCCGCTTCGCTGCTGATGCCGACATTCAGATCGCCGTCTGTCGCCAGAATAATGCGGTTATTGCCGCCGTTGATGAAGTATTTTGCGGCAATATCATATGCCGTATTGATTCCGGCAGCGCCTGCGGTTGCACCGCCTGCTTCCAGAGAATCAATTGCCTCCCGGATCCGGAGCCCCTCGCTGCCCGAAGCGCCTTCCAGCACGACACTGTCCTCTCCGGCATAGGTCACAATCGAAATCCTGTCGTTTGCGTTCAGTTCTTCTGTCAGCATGGAAAAGGATTTCTGAACGAGCGGCAGCTTGTCGTAGGAATACATGGATCCGCTGACATCAATCAGGAAGACCAGATTCATCGGTTTGCGCTCTGACATGTCGATATCCTTTGCCTTCATGCCGATCATCATCAGCTTTGTGTCACTGTTCCAGGGGCAGTCTGCCAGCTCTGTCGTAACAGAAAACGGCTCGTTTCCGTTCGGCTCCGGATAATTATAGTGGAAATAATTGATCATTTCCTCTATCCGGACAGAATCCTGCGGAATCTCGCTTCCTTCGCGGATCATTCTGCGGAGATTGCTGTAACAGGCAGTATCCACATCGGCAGAGAAGGTAGAAAGCGGGTCAGTAACGGTGCTTTTGAAGCTGTTTTCCGTAATGGCACTGTATTCCTCTGTGTTGAAGTCCGGGATTTGCTCCGGCGTTGTTATAAAGTTTGGACTTTTTCTGGCCATACTCAAGGAGCCGGCGTCATTTGCGTACATTGCCGTTTCATATTCCTCTGAGACTGCTCCCTGTTGTTTGAAAACGGATTCAGGGGATGAGACAGGCGGCTCGGCATTGTCTCCGGAATATTTGGTCTGACCGCATCCGGTCAGGGCTGTGAGCGCTGCCAGCAGCAGCGGCATTGCTTTTGTAAATGACTTTTTCATAATTCCCTCCTGCGGTTCAGATCCGCTGTTTTGTTTTCATTTGCGGCGCAGCAATACCGGTTTTTGCTGCATGTCTTTCCGGGCTGTTTTGCCCTTCTGTTCATAAATACGTTTCAGGAGAGAAAAATCCTTATTATTTTCAAAAAAATTTTTGAGCCCCCGTTTTACGGGGGCTCAGTTTATCGAAAATCGAGCTTTTGAAAAAGCTCGATCAAAACTTTTGTTTTGACATTATCTTAAGCTGCCGGCATTGCTTGGGGACGGCGTCCCCATTATGGATGTATCGCAGAAACCGTTTTTTCATCAGACTGAGGCGGTCAGAAGATCTGACCGCCTCTCGTATCTTATCCCAAAACAACAACAATTTCATTCACATCGGCAAGCTGATCGGCAGGGAGGAAATTGCCTTCAACCGCTGTACCGTTGACAGTCATCGACTTCACGCCGCTCTGAACATGATTCGGATTCTGAATATCAATGTTCAGCTTTTTGCCGCGGAATGCCTTATGAATCCGGAAGCCGTCCCATGCAGACGGAATCGACGGATCAATGCGCAGACCGTCCAGTTCTGTCCGCATACCGCAGATGCCTTCCACGCAGCCGACCATAACGGTTGATGCCGTACCGGTCAGCCAGTGAACGTGCGATCTGCCGGCGAACGGGGAACGGGTACTTTCGGTAAACTGTCCGTGAACATACGGCTCCATCACACGGATTTCTGCTTTATCGTTCATTGCAGCCGGAGAGCTTTCCATGAAGTATTCAAACGCTCTGTCACCGTGACCGAGCAGCGATTCCGCAAGAATCAGCCAGCCCTGTGACTGCGAGAAAATACCGCCGTTTTCTTTGGTATCCGGGTTGAAAATATGCATCAGTGCGCCGTCAAAATAATGATCGACATACGGCGGCTCCAGCAGCTTTGCGCCGTAGGGGGTATTGAGAATGCTGTGAACGCTTTCCATTGCCTTTTCCGCCTGCTCCTTGGAAGCGAAGCGGGAGATTACAGACCAGCTCTGCGGATTCAGCCACATATTTGCTTCCGGATCGGCTTTTGCGCCGACTACCGTTCCGTCCTCGCGGATTCCGCGGATAAAGCGGTCTTCATCCCAGCAGTCACTCAGAGACTTGGAGAGCGCCGCCTTTGTCTGCTCCAGATAAGCCAGATATTCCGTATCGTTTTTCGCCTTTGCCATTTCCATCATCTCACGGATGGCATAATAGAGCTGGAATGCCACAAAAGTGGATTCTCCCTTTGCGCCGAGACGCAGGCAGTCATTCCAGTCTGCGTGCAGACCGGCAGGCATATGATGTGCACCGAGGCGCTCCATTGAGAACTGAATCGCACGCTTTAAGTGATTATAAACCGAATCTTCGCCGCCGTTTGCATAGACAATCACTTCATCAAGGAATGCCTGATTGCCGCTTTCGCCGATATACTTGACAATTGTCGGGAAGAGCCAGAGCGCATCATCTGCGCGGTAGGAAGGATGTCCGGTTTCCTTTACATAATCTGCATCATCCGGTGTATTTTCATGACCGGCATTGTGTGTGAATTTTACGAGCGGAAGACCGCCGCCGTTATCGACCTGCGCAGAGAGCATGAAGCGGATCTTGTCGAGTGCCATTTCCGGATTCAGGTGAATAATGCCCTGAATGTCCTGAACGGTATCGCGGTAGCCGTAGCCGTTTCTTTCGCCGCAGTAGATCAGCGATGCAGCGCGGCTCCAGATCGAAGTAATAAAGCACTGATACGCATTCCAGACATTAATCATATTGTTGAACTCATCCGAAGGTGTTTCAACCTCGAAATGAGAGAGCTGCTCATGCCAGTAATCGCGGAGCTTTGCAATTTCCTGATCGGCGATGCCGGTATCTGCATACTTTTCGAGGATTGCGGCTGCCTCTGCGGAATTCCGCTGACCGAACACATAAATCAGCGTTCGGGTTTCGCCGGGAGCCAGTTCAATCTCAGACTGAAGTGCGCCGCAGGCATTGCTGTTGTAATTCATGGTACCGTCGCAGACGCCCTTTTCAACCGCAATCGGGTTGGAATAAGTACGGTACGGACCGATGAAAGAAGAAAGGTCGCCGTTTGCGGACTGAACCGGAGCACCCGCAACACCGAAGAAGCGCTCGCGGTGATTGGAACCGCTTGCGTCCTTGCCGCTGTTCTCGTTAATATGCTGAATGATACGGTTTCCGCCCTCAAAACTGGTTCGGGTGATAAACAGGGTATACTGAAGGTTTACCTGATCCTGATTGTAATTATTGTCGTTTGTGAATTCGATAAAGCCGGTTACGGAAAGCTTGCGGGGCTTATCGGATTTGTTTGTAATTTTGCACTGCCAAACCTCGTAGGTATCCGGGACATAATAGGTTGTTTCGGTCTGAATGCCGGCATATTCGGCAGTCAGAACGGTATATGCCGTACCGTGGCGGCATGTGGATTGATACTGGTCGAGCGGCTTGCCGACGGGCTGCCACGAAGCGGACCAGTAATCCTTGCTCTCGCAGTCATGCAGATAGATGTATCTGCCCGGCAGTGCCATCATGGAATTGAAACGGAATCTGCCGATTCTTCCGTTTGCACCGCTTTTGACAAAGCTGTAGCCCGCGGCATTATTGGAGATAATGGCGCCGTATTCCGGATCTCCGAGATAATTGGACCATGCGGACGGGGTGTCAGGGCGGGTGATCACATATTCTTTGTTTTTGAGATCAAAATAACCGTATTTCATATAATCCTCCTAAAATCATGGTAAATGCCTGTCCTCCAGACAAATTCATTCTACCATAATTTACAGTAAAATGCAAGGGGCAAAACTCTGATTTTTCAATTTATTCACATTTTCCCTCCGGCTTTTTCCGGAATCAAAAATCCCGCACAGGGAAAAGTTCCATGTACGGGATTTTACAGCTTCTTGATTCATTTGAGATCCTGCTCACTGTCATTCTTCCGTTTCCGGAGCAGCATCATGGTGCAACCGACAGCGGCAGCACCGATTCCCAGTGTTACAAACAACCGGACCGGTGTGAAATCTCCGGTCAGGACATTGATAATGCGGTCAATTCTGCTCGGCTGCGTGGCTGTGGTTGTAGTTTCTGTCACCGTTGTTGCGGTCGTAGTCTGCGTCACTGTGGCAGTCGTTGTCGTCGTTGTTGTCGTCGAAGTTGCAGTTGTTGTCGCGGTCGTTGTTGTTGTTACGGTGTTTTCATTGATAAACTCGATTTTATCCGGCTTTTCTTCACTCTCCTCTTTCTGAGCGGTAACCGCCCAGAGGAGCTTTCCGTTCTCATCGTTCTCGACATAGACCGTAACCAGATAAACCGTATCATCATAGATCATTCCGGGCTCCGTACCCGGTATTTCCGAAATCCGGTACTGATAAGAGCCCGGTTCATCCGCTGTTACCGAAAAAAACTCTGTGCTGTCCGGACGGATCATCCGGAATTCCGGAGAGGGCAGGGGAGAGGTTTGCTGCAAAGCAGTGATTTCAATGCGGAAAGATGTCTCATCGCCGCCGTTCTGCAGCAGGCAGGATACCGGAATTTCAGCCGTTACGGGATCATAGACAGACTCCGCATCACACACTCCGGCGGGAACAAAAAAGAGGGAGAGTATGCAAACGGCAGCGCAGCACAAAAACCGGCGCATCAAACTCATCTGCAAACCCTCCCTCCGTCATATTATTCCAGAATATAGCAAAAAACAACTGTACGGGAAAGACCGCCTGCTTCGGCGCAGGTAGACAATCCGATGATTCGCTCATCTCTGTTTCCGGTCTTATATCCGTTCCGCGAGGTGATTGTTTCGCGTATCCTGCCGTTTCCCGGATCAAAGACCGATTCGTCATTTGCCGGAACTCTCAAGGCAGCAAACACCTCCAGCGAATAGATTGCCGATGCATCTTTCCCGATAATCAACTCTCCGTGTTTATGCTGTTCCAGATATGCCGGATTCAGGAAACTGTCCAGAGAACCGAACATTTTTCCGTATTCCATATGGTGCCCGTAAATCAGGGAATACGGATCGGAAAAATCAGGGCTGTTCCGGAAGTCCAGATAAATGCTGCCGGTGAGAGAATACGAGCCGAACGGGTCTGTATTCAGATACCGGACATTATCCCTGCCCTGCATCACGGGATAATCAATATTGGTTCCGTCAATCGTAATCCACGCAACCATATCATCTGAGATCGGAGACTCCTCCGGAGCGACAGCGCCGGGCGAACCGGGCTTATACCTCTGAATCTTGCCGTCCAGTGTAAAGCTGAACACATACCAGTTGTCATACATACACCAGAGGACAATGCCGAATACAGAGAACAGTAATATCAAAAGCAGCCGCTCATAGAGGATGTTCAATTGCTTCCAGAATTTCAGCAAGCTGATTTATTCTTCCTCCGCTTTTCTCTTGCGGCCTCTGATGAGGAGAATGACGATTCCGCTCAGCACGATCACGCCGATCACAGCGGGCGCAGCAATCGAAAGGAGAATACCGGTCGGAATGACACCCTCGCGGGTATTGGTATAGCCTGTGTAGATATCGGAGGTCATGGTGCCTGTCGGAGAATCGTTATACGGCTTTGCCGGTACTGCATCGACATAGCTCTCATCGCCTTCTGTTCCCTGTGCGGGAATCTCTGCGATTGCTTCACGGTCTGTACCGGAAGAAGATGCATAGTCCTCTGCTTCCTCTTCTACGGAATAACCTGTATTTTCAGCAAGACCCTGAATCACGATATACTGACCGTCCTGCAAATAGAAGGTTGCGGTCGCTTCACCGTTTTCGTCGGCAATCATCACGTTTGGATTTGCTTTTCCTCTGTATTCTGCTTTTGTCGCACTGTTGGAACCCGCAGCTGCATCCGCTTCGCTGAGATCGACAGTGTATTTTGTTCCCGCAACAGCACCGCTCAGGGAAACGGTAAATGCAAAATACTTATCCTTGGAGCCCTGATTGCCTTCAACCTCTTTGCCGAAGTGCAGATCATAGGTTGTATACTTATTGGTATAGCTGAAGATCTTGTCGGAAGATGCTTCCGCACCGTTTGGCACCTCATTGGGATCTTCTGTTGTTTTATCAATCTTCGGCGCTGTGTCAATCGTATCCTTATACATGACATATGCGGCGATTTCCAGCAGTTTTGCCTCATCCGTAGATGCGTCCTGGACATAGACATCCAGTGTGCGCTCAATCACGGGGTCGTTTGTCACGCCCTGCGGCGCATCATTGGTTTCCGTCAGAATATAGCGGTAGACACCGGGCTCCGTGAACACTACCTCGGAGAAATCCAGCGTAATGGTTTTCTGGGCATACTTCTCGTCGGTCGTATCCGGAGTCACAAATTCAACCGTATCATCGCCTTTTTCGGATTCCAGCTTTGTTGTGTCCTCCGGCGTAAAGGCAGCGGTTCCGGTATCAGATGTTTCATCGCCGGCTTTGAATTTCGGAGAACCGACACCCGGAAGGACTGCCAGCGTAGTTTCCGTTGCTGCAATTGCATCTTCCTCATCAATGCCGGCAATGGAATATGTAAATTCGGCATTCGGGACATTCGCATTGACATCCATAACCAGATACTTGGTAAAATCAACGCTCTCCATATCCGCCGCATTTACACGGTCGGTGCTGTAATCCGTTCCGGCTGCAAGCGCATTCAGCGGCAGCGCTGCCGCCATGATTGCAGCGGATGCCAGGGATGCCGTGAAGGCGGCAAATCTTTTCAGCTTCATATTTTTATCCTCCTTGAATTATGATTACTTGTTTACAATCCGCGTCTTCGCATGATAAAAACAATCTTTCCCTGCACATCATCCAGCGGGACGCCGCCGAATGTTCTGCTGTCGTTCAGATCGTTCCGGAAATCATTCAGAACGAAAACGCAGTTTTCAGGCACTGTATACGGATATGTGATTTTCGATCCCTCCGGCGATGTCGGATAGACCGTGTTTTCATAGATCCCGTAGTTATTGACGGTGATATAATCGCTCAGAATCTCGACCTGATCGCCGCTTCCGGCAATCACTCTGCCGAAACATGTTTTGCCGTTTCGCTTGTAGACAACCGCATCACCCTGTTTTAATTCGCCGAGGCGGTAGGTCAGGCAAAAATCTCCGTCTTTAATCATGGGAAACGATGAATTGCTGTGACAGATATAGATACCGGCAACATATGTCAGCAGCGCCCAGCAGATCAAAGCCGTTACTGCAAGCTTTGCAAAAAACACTGCCGCATAGTATTTTGCAGAGTGTCTGCGCTTTTTCGGCTTTTCCTTTTCTGCTGCGGGCGTAACCTCCGGCTGTTCCGGTACACTGTCCGCTGTGCCGGACGCACTGCCGGCGGATGATTCACCGGAAGCATCAGCATAACTGCCGGAATCTTCATCAGCTCCGGCGGAACATTCTGATTTCTCTTCCGGATTTGCCGCGGCATCCGGTTCCGTATTCTGTGTAGATGAAACAGGTTCCGTTTCCTTCATGTGCATCACATCCTTTGCAAATCAATCGGAACGGAGGTTCCGTTCTGCGGCTGATTTTTTGAGAATTCAAACGCAACGGAAAGAAATTTGCTGTGCATGAAAACACAGAACACTCATCCTGTCAACCATACAGATATACAATCATATTATATCACACTGATTAATTTTTGTCAATAGATAAACGAAAAAAAGAGTGCTGTATCAGCAAAAGCAGCAAAGCGCATTCACTCAGCCGGGTCAGAAAAGCGCGGTCCCTTTCCACAGGTGAAAAAACAGCCGGCAGCTCCGGAAAAGGATTCCCTGATCCGTTCGTGCTGCCGGCTGTATTCTCCAAATCAGTTATTTGCAGAAGCGGTATTGTTTTCTAACAGTGCGCTGTTGACGAACATATCATAGATCCGGCGGACAGCTTCTTCAAAATCGCCGTCCAGCAGACCGATGATGATATTCAGCTCGCTGGAGCCCTGGTCAATCATCTTTACATTGATACGGGCATGTGCAAGCGAAGCAAAGATTCTCGCAGCCGTTCCGCGGGTTCTGCGCATACCTCTTCCCACAACGGCAAGCAGCGAAATTCCGTGTTCAATCTCGCAGAAATCGGGAGAAACCGCTTTTCTGATTTTGGAAAGCACGGTTTTTTCCCTGCCCTTGATTGCTTCCTCCGCAAGAATAATCGACATCGTATCAATTCCGGAGGGCATATGCTCAAAGGAGATTCCCATTTCCTCCAGTACGGACAGCACCTTCCGGCAGAAGCCGAGCTCTGCATTCATCATTGCTTTCTGAATGTTAATTGCGCAGAAGCCTTTCTTTCCGGCGATTCCGGTAATGGTGTAGCCGGTCAGCGCATCAGAATCCGCACTGTCGCCCGCCACAATCAGCGTGCCGGGGTCTTCCGGTGAATTCGTGTTGCGGATATTGATCGGGATGCCGGCAGCGCGCACCGGGAAAATCGCATCTTCGTGCAGAACGGTTGCACCCATATAGGAGAGCTCACGCAGTTCCTCATATGTAATCGTATTGATGACAGCGGCATTCTTGACAATCCGGGGATCGGCAACCAGAACACCGGAGACATCCGTCCAGTTTTCATAAATCTCTGCACGAACCGCTCTTGCAACCAGTGAACCGGTAATATCGGAGCCGCCGCGGGAGAAGGTGATGATTTCTCCGTTCGGACCTGCACCGTAGAATCCCGGAATCACGGCATAGGACATATCTGCAAGCTTTTCGCGCATTGCCATCATGGTTTCCGGCATCTGAAGGACACCGCTCTCATTAAAGCACACAACCTCTGCCGCATCCACAAACGGGAATCCGAGATAATCGGCAAGCAGCAAACCGTTCAGGTATTCACCGCGGCTTGCAGCGTAATCCTTCGTCGCACCCTCCTTCAGCCGGTACGCAATACGGTCCAGTTCATCGGTCGGATCAAAGGAGAGCTCCAGCTCCTTCGCAATCTCCAGATATCTGTTCCGGATTTTCTCCAGCGGTTCCGAAAAATCCTCGCCGTTCGAGGCAAGTCTCTGGCAGGTATAGAGCAGATCCGTGATTTTGATATCCTCCGAAAAGCGCTTTCCCGGCGCAGAGGGAACGACATAGCGGCGGGCGGGATCGGAAGTGATAATCTGACGGACCTTCCGGAACTGATTGGCATCGGCAAGGCTGCTGCCGCCGAATTTTACGGTTTTACTGTTCATCTGAACCTCGGACATGGCAAAATGCTTCCTTTCAGTCTGATATTTTCAAAATATAGTATAGTCGATTTTCTCAGAAAAATCAATAGTTGGGATTCACAAACTTTCGCACTGTAAAAATGTGCTTTTTGTGAATACGGTTGTACGTGCTGCGCGGACATGCCGGAGGGCGCCGGGACATGTTTCTATTGACAGAACACGACGGCTGCTGTATAATGTATCCAATGATTTTACGGAGGTGACTGCCTGTGTGGAAAGAGTTATCTGCAAAGTGGCAGACCGCATTTGAAGAAGCGTGGACAGCATTCCGGCTCGGAAATATCCCGATCGGAGCCGCCGTCTTTGACCGCAGCGGCAATTTGCTTGTCAGAGAGCATAACCGGACTTCCGAACCGGATCAGATAAACCGGAAAATTGCCCACGCAGAGACAAATGCGCTGCGCAGACTGAATTCCGAAACCTGCGATCTCAAATCCGTTGTTCTATACACGACAATGGAACCATGCCCGATGTGCATGGGGACGGCAGTGATGTCGAATATCAGGCATCTTCGCTACGCTGCACGCGACCCTTATTGCGGCTGCGCAGACCGGATGTCCGAACTTCCGTATATCCGCAGCAAAAGCGAGGATTACAGGCATACGGGCGGAGAACCGGAACTGGTACAGCTGGTCTTGCAAAGCTATTATGAGCTGAAAAGAACAGGGCAGGGGAGCTGTAACCCTATTCTGGAAAAATTCCGCGAAATCAACAGTCAGGCAGTCATGACAGCCGCTGCGCTGCTCAAACATCAAACGCTGGATGCTTTTGCCGCTGACAATACGGATTTTTCGTTCATTTATGATGAAATTCTCCGTTTTGCGAAAGATTCCGGAATCTGAATCCTTAATCTGATTATTTTTTGAATATCCCATTGACAAACAGCATAGACTCTGTTATAATAAAACTGATATTTATAATATCAATAGTTTTCATATCAATATTAAAATCAAATTACAGCGATATTCACAATAAGTTTGATTTTTATCCGGGAGGGACAATTATGAAACCGATCTTACTCACCATCAGCCGTGAATACGGAAGCGGCGGCAGAGAAATTGCACAGAGCATTTCGGAGCGTTTGGAAATTCCGGTTTTCGACCGGAAACTCATTGATATGACTGCCGATCAGTGCGGCTATTCCACTAAATATATTCAGGAAAACGAGGAACGGATGACCAATTCTTTTCTTTTCAATCTGTCGGTCGCCGGATCCTTTTCATCCTACGGTGAGGCAGAAGCTCTGCCGCAGGATTATGTATTCCTGACACAGAGCAAAATCATCACCAAGCTCGCAAACGAAAACCGCTCTGCCGTTTTCGTCGGGCGCTGTGCTGATTATATTCTCCGCGACCATCCGAGTCTGTTCAGCGTCTTTATTACGGCAGACCTCGATTTCCGTGTCAAACGTGCGATCGAACACTACGGTGACGATCCGGACAAAGCTTATACAATTGTCAGCAGACATGACAAGCACCGCCGGCGTCATTACAATTACTATACCGGTATGGACTGGGGTTCCCGTTCCAATTATCACCTGATTCTGAATACCGGAAAACTGGGAATCGCTTCGGTCACGGATATTCTGGTTGACCTGATTAAAAACGTATAAACCGCAGAATGCCGCCCGAATTTCGGGCGGCATTTCGTTACTTTTTGCGCGGACGGGGCTGCGGGCGCGGCACAGGCGGATCAAAGGAAGGATTCGTTGCATACGGATTATCCGGATAATCCGTATAACGGCTCAGATGATCCTGAATGAGCCTCAGACCTTCTCCGAAACGCTGATAGTGAACAATTTCCCGCTCGCGGAGAAAACGGATGACATCCCGCACATCCGGGTCATCGGCAAGACGGAGAATGTTGTCATAGGTTGTTCGCGCTTTCTGCTCCGCCGCAAGATCTTCGTTCAGATCTGCAACAGCATCTCCGACCGACTGGAATGTGGCTGCCGAAAACGGTATGCCCGATGCACTGACCGGATAAATACCGGTTGTGTGATCCACGAAATAATCCGCAAATCCCTGCGCCTCCAGCTGCTCCGGTGTCATGCCCTTGGTCAGCTGGTATACAATCGCGGAAACCATCTCCATGTGAGACAGTTCTTCCGTGCCGATATCAGTCAGAAGTCCCTGCAATTCTCTCAGCGGCATTGTGTATCTCTGATTCAGATACCGCATGGATGCTCCGAGTTCCCCGTTCGGACCGCCGAGCTGTGACATAATCATCTTGGCGAGTCTGGCATTCGGGCGGGCGATTTTCACAGGATACTGCAAAGCTTTTTCATACTGAAACATTCAGTTCGCCTCCTTTTCCCACGGCCAGGGTGTATTGCTCCATGACGGCCAGCCGTTCTCCTCGCAAACCCGGCTCATGGACAGCGCACCGTAACGCTCCGAATAGATCTTTGCATATTTTTCATAGTCACGCTTGCTTTCGAGGAATTGGTTCAGGGCATTGCTGTCTGTCGGGTGCGTATCCAGATAGAGCGCCAGATCACGCATTGCAAACGCACGCGACTGCGTCAGATTCATCAGTTCAGCCTTTCCCATCGTGTCCAAAGACTGCAACGGTGTCTCTGCCATTGCCGTCACCTCCTTTCCCCATCACAAACGGTTTCACAAGCGAAGGAAAGACCGTTCCTGCCTGCAAAGCATCCGCGGCGGAAAACGTCTCTTCCCAGCACTGATACGGGACATATGCCATTGCAAGCGACATTTGCGCCGGAAAAACTCCGCGCGGCTCTGCCGGTACTGTCATATCCTGTAACATCGCAATTCTCCTTTCATCCGGTATTGTGCAATCCTCTCATGCACAGTACAGCATATGCAGCAGCGGCGAAATCCGACACAAACGGACAATGCTGCCTGTCTCCCGTAATTACGGCAACGCAGTTGACAAACACCTGTTTACCGGTTATAATGAGAAAAACAGCGGAGGAGGTGAAAGGATGAATTCGGAATGGTCGGAGCTGAACAAAACCATGCAGTCGCAAATCCGGAAAAAAGATACCTTTCGTGACGGCATTCAGACACTTTTTCTGCTTCGCCGGAAGCTGAACGAAACGGTTCAGGGTTTCCGGAATGAACTCAGCCGCACGGATTTCAACGCCGTACCTTTTATCCGTGCAAAGGGGCTGCACAACACCTCGATTCTGTATGCCCTCTGGCATATCTTCCGGATTGAGGATATCACTGCGCATACACTGGTTCAGGGGGATGAGCAGATATTTTTCCGCAATGGCTATCCGTCACGCATTCTCTCACCCATCATCACAACCGGAAACGAACTGCAAAGCGATGAGATTGCCGCATTTTCCGGACAGCTCGATCTGAATGAACTGTATGCATATATCACGGAAGTAAAAGAAAGCACGGAAACAATTCTGAAAAATCTCAGGTTTGAAGCACTCAGGCAGCATATTCCGGACGAACGGAAAGCACTGCTGCAATCACTTCACGTTGTCAGCAATGCGCCGGAAGCGGCATGGCTGACAGATTACTGGTGCGGCAAAGACATCGGCGGAATTATCAGGATGCCGTTTTCCAGACACTGGATTATGCATATCGAAGCCTGCCTCAGAATCAGGGATCAGCTTCAAAAACAGAAATAGCCCGAAGCCGGCAGAACAAAACCGGTTTCGGGCTGTTTTCTAATCGGAAATCACATGATATCAGCGCATATTGACCGTCAGACGCTCCGGATTTTCACGCTCTGCACGCGCAATCATATTCAGCGCGGCTCTGCCGTAGCTTCCGAGGTTGTCAATCAGTTTCTGCATATGATGCAGATTCAGGGTTGTCTGCTCCGGCAGAGTTGTCAGGCAGTCATACAGTGCATCCAGATTGTTGCCGTAATATGCGGGCAGACGAAGTTTTGACGAAAAAACCTTATGGAAATCCGCGCGATCCTGAATCGCTGCACAATCTATTGTTACCAGCATTATGAATCCTCCCCGTACAGTTTTTCAAATGTTTTATAGTGATCTTTCGTATAGTAAATCAAGCCGTCATTGGAATAAACAATTCTTTTGGCGCCTCTGCTTTTTTTCCCGAGCGTATCAATGTCACATTCATGATACTCCCGTCCGGGCGCTTCGGGAAGCGCCCCTTCATAATTGCCGAAATAGGTTCCGCCGATACAGCAGCCCGGCGCATAAGGTTCCAGTGAACCGCCGCTCCAGCCGAGAGCCTGCGCCTCCTTCTTTGTAATAAAGTTGGAAGGCAGTTCTCCGTAAGTATAAAGATAAAGGGCGACATCATCTTTTGTTGTATATTTGCCGTTGCGGTCTATCTTACCCTCGGTTGTGACCGGTTCTGTTTCCGTCAGCTGTCCGGCTGCGGTCAGATAGGCAGTTGTTTCCGTCGTCACGGACTGTGCGGTTTTCGGCTGCCCGGACGTTGTCGTTTCCGGAGCCGAAGTCTGCTCCGGTTCCAGAGTAGAAGCCGGCAGAATCGGCAGTGTGTCCGGCTGTTGTGTAACCTCCGAAAGCGATGTTTCCGTACCGGCGGAATCAGCATTCGGCTTCTTTGCTTTTGATTTTCCGCACGCGGTAACACTCAGCAGCAGGCAGACCGTCAGCATAAACGGCATTATTTTCCGCATGAACATCCCCCCAAGCCTGATTTATCCGTTCTCCGGATAATCCTATTATAGCATATTACACAGAAAAAATCAATGTGTACGGAGAAAAGTTTTTCGGGGAACATATGGCTGCTGTTTCGGAGCCGCGCACTGCGCAGTATAGCATATTATAATGGAAAATTCAATGGGTGCAGGGGAAAGTTATTTTCGGAATGCTGATTCGGAATCATCACGGAGCCGCGCACTGCGCGGTATAGCATATTACACAGAAAAAATCAGTGTGTACGGAGAAAAGTTTATCGGGGAACATATGACTGCTGGTACGTATCTGCGATGCATTATAATGGGGACTCCGTCCCCAAGCCTCTGCCGGGGACATTGTCCCCGGACCCCATTATATATAAAAAATGTATTATCTTTGTTTTTTCTAACGGGATTCTAAAGTGACATTGTCCCACCGCTGCGCTAGGGCGGTTTATCGAAGCGGGCGAGAGCCAATCAAAATCATCGTGCAGCGCACGTTTGCGAAACATGAGATAGCTTTTTCGACAGACTGAGAACCCTGTTCACAAAGAACAGGGTTCTGTAAATAATATTCAGAAACCGGATGAATTGCAGAGCAGATAGCTTTGCAGGAGGGGCAGATCAGAGGCATCCGCTTTCCCGTCGCGGTTGAGATCGGCGTTTGCCGCTTCCTGCTCGCTGAGCATTCCGGTATGCAGCAAATGCTGCTTCAGGCGCGTCAGGTCTTTGGCATTGATAACACCGTCGCAGTTGACATCACCGGTGCAGGTCGGCTCAGTCCGCTTCTGCATAACCAGTGCGGCATAATTGACACAGTTCGCGGACTGCTCATTTGCGCCGAGTGTAATGCTCTCGCCGGCAGCGTATGCCTTCCGGTACACATCAAACGCCTCGGAATTGCTGCTGGATGCCTGCATTCCGGTTTTCTCGAAGCCGTTCATCCATGACGGAAGGTTTTCCACACGGACATCCAGCAGAATATAGAGTACAATATCAGCCCCCGCGACAAATTCCGCGAGCGTGCCGGAAAGCTTTTTGCCGTCGCAGGGTGTCACAACGGCTTCACTGCCGCTCAGAGTTTCCGGCAGTTCCGCATAGACATAATCGCGGTCCGTAAAGATTTTGTCGCCTGTCTGCGTGTGTTCGCGGATTTCCCATGTATAACCTGCGTGTACGGGCAGAAGCCCGCGCACCAGACTGCCGTTGATCGGTTCAATCACAATCTGTGTCCCGCCGCTGAGATAGAACGGAACCCAGCTTCCCAGATAGGTCTGCGTATCGAGCCCGTCGGCGGAGTACCGTACAGTTCCGTACACTCTTCCGGAGGTGTTCACAGGACTGCCGTTCGCTGTTGTGCCGTATTCCTTGAATTTTGCATTTTCCGGCTGATTGCCGCTCATGGAAGTCCAGCCGGCGGAGGTGATGATGCCCTCATACTGCAATTTCGTGTTCACGAATGCGATATCGGCGGATGCGCCCCACGGTCTGCCGAAATAACCCGGACTGACATTCAGACCGCTTGCGGCGGTGACAGAGCAGTTTGTAAAGAGGGTTCTGCCGGAATTCTTGTTCGCGGTGATATATCCGCCGACCGCATTATTGCTGTAACCCTTAAACCGCAGCTCGCAGGTGTCAAACACATAGGTTCCCTGTCCGAAAATGTAGTCTGTATTGCCTTCGACCAGACAATTTTTGAAGTAACCGAAATCGGAGCCGAGATAGAGGGTATCCTGACTGCTCTGGAACGTACAGCTCAGAAATTCGCTGTAATCTCCCTCGATTGCAATGGCTGCCGCACGTTCGGTTGCAGCTTTGCACTGCACATCGGCGCCCTTTACGCGGTTAAAGCTGATGCTCTGGCTGCCGGACAGTGCAACACCGTCTGCAATTTCTTCATCGGTTACGTAGCGGTTAAACGAATTCTCGAACGTAATATTTTCGGCACGGAAATATTTTGCGCCGCTTCGCACCCGCACCGAGCAGCCCCAGCGCTGTGTCGGCTCATGCTTTTCCGATTTTGCCCGCGCGGAATCTGCGTTGTATACGCCGCTGCTGTCCACGCTGTAATACTGATAGCCGATGCCGTAATACCATGTGAGAACAACTTTCTGCGACGGCGTATCATTGACAAAGCTCAGGTACGGCGTATTGAAGGTAATCTGCTCGCGGTATGTACCCGGCGCAATGTGAATGGTAATCCGGTCGTTCTCGGAAGACGGATTCATCGAAGCTGCGGCGGATACGGCAGCATTGACCGTGCTGTAATTGTTGTCCTTGCCGGTATAGCCGACATAGAGATCTCTGCCCGCGGCATCAGCCTTCTGAGCCGGCATCGAACCGATGCAGACACAGGCAGCGCATACAGCAGATGTCAGGATGGTGATTGCACGCTGTTTCATATGTTTCCCCCTAATCTTTTCAGAAAATTATACGGCATTCTGCCTGTTCTCTTTCAATACTTATTCCTATTATATCATGATTCGCTGTGATGTCAATAATGTTTTGTATCATTTCGCTATCCGATTGCATTATATTGCCTGAAAAAAGAGGCGCAAAGGCAACAGTGAAACAGTCCGGTGCGCATGAGAATACGGTGTATGACCTGCCGGCTGTACCTTTTCTCGGTTCCCCATTGCATTTTCTGCTGAAATATGGTACAATAATTGCAGGCATTACGGAAAGGGGGCGCCGGTTTGTGGAATATCTCGAAGGAATTCTGTCATTTCTGCTCGGATTGGTTGCAGCGGTTTTCATCGCAATCGGGTTTGCACTTCGGTTTTTGTTCCGGCTGCTGCATTATCTGCTTCTGATGCTTACGGCGCTGCTGATTCCGCGTCTGCGCTACACAATCCGGATGAACTGGCTGCTGCATGACGCCGATGACGGAAAGGACAGCAGGCTCCGCACCGGTATCATCGGGACGGCGGAACTGACCGGCATCGAAACGGACGGACTCTTCCGAAAAATGAAGCAGCATATGCAGACATATCAGAATCAAAAAAAGCGCCGATCCGAAATCAAGGATACAACGGAGCTCAAGCCCGTGTTTCAGAAAATCGACCGGCTGTATGCCTCCTTTCTCAAGCAGTTTTATCTGGCTGCCGATACCGTAAACTGGGATCGGATCGACGCAGCAAGACTGGAAAAGCATCCGGCAGTTGCCAATATGAGAAAAGCGGAAAACGGCATGGAAATTCTGCTCAGCGAGCATGAAAAAACGCTGACGAATGCGCTTTCTCAGGGCAGCGGACAGATGAGTCCGGAGGAAATTGCGCAGGATCTGGAATACATACAGAATTTCAACAGGGTGCAGGAAGATAATCAGCCGGAACCCGGACAGTTTATGCAACAGTAGCCGGAATACAAACCGGCAGAAAGGAATCAGAATGGAAGAACAGTTTTCCCGGACGGAAATGCTTCTCGGAACAGAAGCAATGAAGCGGCTGAAACAATCGCGGGTCGCCGTGTTCGGTATCGGCGGTGTCGGCGGATTTGCTGCGGAAGCGCTTGCACGCAGCGGAATCGGTACACTCGATCTCATTGACAGCGACACCGTCTGCCCTTCCAATCTGAACCGGCAGATTATCGCGCTGCACAGTACGGTCGGCAGATATAAGGTCGATGCCGCGGCAGAGCGGATTCACGACATCTGTCCTGATATCACGGTAAATGCGCACCGATGTTTCTTTCTTCCGGAAACCGCCGGTCAGTTTGATTTTACCCTGTATGATTATGTGATAGATGCGATTGATACCGTAAAAGGAAAGCTGGGGATTATCGAACAGGCACAGGCAGCCGGAACGCCGGTGATCTCCTGCATGGGAGCCGGAAACAAGCTTGATCCCACTGCATTCCGTGTCGCGGATATCTATCAGACAAAGGTCTGTCCGCTTGCCCGCGTGATGCGCTGTGAACTGAAAAAGCGGGGCATCAAAAAACTGAAGGTTGTCTATTCCGAAGAAATCCCCGTTTCCCGCGCCGGATCATCCGCAGAACCGAATGTATCCGAAGCCGATGCAGCCGGCATCAAACGGGCGCCCGGCTCCGTTTCCTTTGTGCCTTCTGCCGCAGGATTGATTCTTGCCGGCGAGGTGATTAAGGAACTTGCAGGGATTATTCTTACCTGATGCAATTATGCAGGATTCAGAAGGCGGAGGAATCACTCATGAAAAAACAGTATCTCGAAATCGGAAAGATCGTAAATATCCACGGATTGAACGGAACGGTAAAGGTCATGCCGTGGTGTGATTCCGCAGAATTTCTGTGCGGATTTGAAACCCTTTACCGCGGGAAAGAGCATATCCCGATGACCGTCATGCGCGCTTCCGTCCAGAAAAATATGGCGCTGATTCAGTTTGCGGGGATTGATACGCCGGAGGCAGCCAATGCTCTGCGCAATTCTATTTTGTATATGAACCGCGATGATGTTGAGCTGGACAGCGACACCTTTTTTATTCAGGACCTGATCGGGATGCGCGTGATTGATGCAGACAGCAGAGCTGAATACGGCAGACTGAAAGATGTTCTGCAAACGGGCGCGAACGATGTATACGAAGTGGAGACAGCGGAGGGAAAGCAGCTGCTCGTTCCGGTCATTCCGCAGGTTGTGCTGCATATAGACTTTGAAAATGAATGTATCGAAATCCGGCCGCTGGAGGGACTGTTTGACTGATGGTTATTGAAATTGCAACCCTGTTTCCGGAAATGTGCGAAGCGGTCCTTTCCGAAAGTATTCTCGGAAGAGCACGCGCCAAAGGCGCAATTACCGTCAACTGTCATCAGATCAGGGATTACACGACAGACCGGCATAACCGCGTGGACGATTCACCGTTCGGCGGGGGAATGGGCATGGTGATGCAGGCACAGCCGGTCTTTGACTGCTGGAAAGCCGTCCGTGAACAGTCGGAGCTTCCGA
Organism: Oscillospiraceae bacterium; assembly: GCA_017518255.1. Lineage (GTDB taxonomy): Bacteria > Bacillota > Clostridia > Oscillospirales > Ruminococcaceae > Firm-04. Next base: position 75,411 of record JAFWVK010000024.1, on the reverse strand, counting down.
TGCATACAATATATCTGTCACCGAAAGGGAAAACGCTGACGCAGAACCGTGTCCGTGAGCTTGCGGAGCTGCCGCGCCTGTTTCTGCTCTGCGGCCATTATGAGGGCGTAGATCAGCGCGTTCTTGACCGGATCTGCGATGAAGAAATTTCAATCGGAGATTATGTTGTCACGGGAGGGGAGCTTCCGGCTCTGATTCTGACGGATGCCGTTGCGAGAATGTGTGAGAATGTTCTGCCTTCTCCCGATGCGTATGAGGAGGAGAGCCATTTCAGCGGGCTTCTGGAATACCCGCAGTATACCAGACCCGAAAACTGGGAGGGCGAAACCGTGCCGGCAGTATTGCTGAGCGGACACCACAGGAAAATTGCCGAATGGCGGCAGGAGCAGAGCCTCGCTCTGACCCGTGAACGGCGTCCGGATCTTTATGCAAAATGGTCAAAGCAACAGGAATAGAATACGTTCTTGTGACATTCAACAAAAACTTTTGTTGAAAACTAGAGACCCCACCAAAGGTTTTCAACAATCTTTTTTCGTGAAACTGCCCAAACTGAGAGGTGAACTATCGTTTCAAATGTAGCATAGGGGAGAAATTTGCTTGATTGCTCCGCTTTTGTGTAGAAAAGAGATTGACGGAAAGGAAAAAAATCAGTATAATGATAACATGGTTCCGTGGAGAAAGAATGGAACAGAACACAATCGGGGGTCGGGTTAATAATACGACATGTATATTTGTATACTGATTTACATATCGTGATTACAGCTGGTCAGGCAGCTTTGTACCGAACCGGAACCTCCCATGTCGGAATCAGCAGTGTTCCGCTTTTACTCTGCGCTTTTGTTTTCCGCGTATGGCGGAGCATCCACGGAAAGCCTTGCTTATGCAGGCAATTGGATCCCATGAAAATCATAAAGGAGAGAAAGTATATGTGTATCAAAGATGTTATGGTTCAGAATCAGGTCGGTCTTCACGCTCGTCCCGCAACCTTCTTCATTCAGAAAGCCAATGAATTCCGTTCTGCAATCTGGATCGAGAAGGAAGAGCGCCGCGTAAATGCGAAGTCTCTGCTCGGCATTCTTTCGCTCGGCATCGTCGGCGGAACTGCAATCCGGATTATTGCAGACGGTACTGATGAAGAGCAGGCTGTTGCATCTCTGGTTGAGCTGGTTGACAGCGGCTTCAGCGACGAGAGCCGGTAACACAAATACGCAGTGCGGCGTCATGCTGCCGGCTGCGGATATGCTATGCATCATCCATATCAAACGGGGCATCCGATGCAGATGCTCCGTTTTTGTTTTTTTACATATCGTGCAGATCCGTTTTCGGGATTTCCTTTTCGAGAATATCAATCGGCAAATCTCCTGCTTCTGACAGATGGGATGCGGTTTTTCCGTGCCGGGCATTTCGCTGGATTTCTGCTTCCGGAAGCGGCTGTTTTACGGCATCTGCAAATGATTTCTTTTTGGAATGCATGATTCTCACCTCAGATACAGTATGCCCGTGAACGAACAGGAATATACGAAAAACCGCCGTATGCTTTTGCCTTTGCCATTGATTGCGCGCGTTTTTTTGCAAATACTAAATTATTTCAGTACCGGAAAGCCGATGTTGTTTGCATATCCGACAGAGATGTAATTTTCCGAAACTGCCCGCAGATCGGAGCCTTCCTCTGCTTCGGACTGATATTCGCCCTGAACCGCAAGCCGCATTCCGCCCGCCGGCAGCTGTTCCACCAATTCGTAATGATCGCGGTAAACCATCCCCTCCGAAACGGTTCTGTTCCGGAGAATGCCCCTGCATTCCGCAAGCGTGCAGCAGGGGAAATTCACATTCACAATCTGACCGCGCGGCGGCTGAATCTGCAAAAGCTCCGCCAGCAGACCGGGCAGATATGCCTCCGATACATCATGGCATTCCGCAGCATCCTCGGAAAAGGCGTAGGCAGGAATCCCCTGAAACGCAGCTTCAAATGCCGCACCCGCCGTGCCGGAATACTGAACGTCTGTTGCAACATTCCAGCCCCTGTTCATACCTGAAAAGACGGCATCCGGTCTGCGCGGCGTGATATTGAGACTGCCGACACGGACACAGTCTCCCGGTGTTCCGCTGCAAGTAAAAGCATGAACGCCGCTGACCGGATACGGTGCGGGGAATACGTCGATGTGGGAATGCAGCGAAATGCTGTGGGAGGCAGCACTCCGCTGCCCGTCCGGTGCCACAATCCAGATATCCCCGAATGCGGCGGCAGCTCTGACCAGACGGAGCAGTCCGTCCGCTTCAATTCCGTCATCGTTTGTAATCAGGATCAATTTTTTCTCATTCATTTTTTCCAAAACAGTCCTCCGTTACATGATTGACCGTTTATCCGGTCAATCATCCTTATTGTGTCTGCATCCGGTTTCTTCGGCAATATTTGCACAAAACATCATATAATATGTATTATACTCCATTCCATTTTCTTTGTCAATCATTTATAATAAAAATACAGGCATTCCTTGTCCTGTGTTTGCGAAGCTGTTTCTCCGGCGCTGCATACTGCATTCCGCATGTTTTTACGGGTTACATGAGAGGGCAGTTCCTGTATGCAGTCGCCGGAGACAGTCAGAGAGGGGCTGAATCCGCAGCTTTCGCAGACTGATTATATTCTGCCGGAAAACCGGCAAAGAGGGGGCTATTATGCAAAAGAAATGCAGCAGGAGATGCTTGTCTGTGCTGACAGCATGTATCATGTTGTCAACAGCGGCGGCTGCGACGGTACCGACCGCAGCAGCCGCGGCAGACAATCTCATCACCAATTCCACGTTTGACTCAGGCACAACAGACTGGGCGATTTACAAGGAGAGCGGCGGTGCCGCGACGCTTTCTACCGTTGACGGCAAGCTCGCCGTCAATATCACATCGCTCGGAACAGTCAACTACGCAGTGCAGCTCTATTATGATATCGTTCCGCTTTATGAGAACGGTGTCTATCATCTGCACTACGAAATCTCCGGCTCTGCCGACCGCTACGTTGAGTCCATGTTTCAGCAGAACGGCGGAACCTATCAGGCGTATACCTGGAAAGGCTTTGATATTTCCAGTACGACAACCGTAGTGGATTACGACTTTACGATGGAGTACGAAACAGATATTATGTCGAAATTCTGTTTTAATCTCGGTGTCCAGAAGAACAGTCCGAATGCGCCCCAGCAGCATACCGTTTATCTGGACAATGTTTCTCTGGAACTGATTGACGATTCCAAAGTGGATTATTCCACAATCGGTCCGTATCAGGCGCCGATTCTCACGAATCAGGTCGGATACAGAACCAATGACAAAAAGGTGGCAGTCGTCCGTGCCGGCGGACAGTCCTCCTTCTCCGTGGTCAATGCCGATACCGGGAAAAGCGTTTTTGAGGGCAGGCTTTCCGAAGGCATTGCGAATGCAAGCGCCGACGAAACCGATTATCTCGCAGACTTTTCTTCGGTGACCGATCCGGGAACCTATTACATCGCCTGCGGTGATCTCGATCATTCCTATCCGTTTGTCATTGCAGATAATCCCTATGAAAAGCTTACGAACGATGCAATCAGAATGTTCTATCTCCAGCGCTGCGGCTGTGAGGTAAAGGACAATACGTTCGGTCATAAGGCTTGTCATACCGATCTCGCAACCGTTTACGGAACAAGCACGAAGATTGATGTCAGCGGCGGCTGGCACGATGCGGGCGACTACGGCAGATATACCGTTGCTGCTGCCAAAGCAGTGGCTGACCTGATGCTCGCATATCAGGCAAATCCGACCTTCTTCAATGACAGCGTCGGCATTCCCGAAAGCGGAAATTCGGTTCCGGATATTCTGGATGAGACCCGCTATGAGCTTGAATGGATGCTGAAAATGCAGGCATCCGACGGCGGCGTATACCACAAGGTCAGCTGTGCAACATTCCCCGGCTATGTCATGCCGACTGCAGAAACCAAACCGCTGATTGTGACGCCCGTTTCTACCACTGCAACTGCTGACTTCTGTGCATCCATGGCACTGGCAGCAGAAGTCTATGCTCCGATTGATGCTGATTTCGCAAATACCTGCCTTGCAGCAGCGGAAAAGGCATGGGGCTTCCTGGAGCAGAACACCAGCTTCATCTTCAAGAATCCGAGCGATATCTCTACCGGTGAATACGGCGACAAGACTGACAGAGACGAGCGTTTCTGGGCAGCATGCCAGATGTACCGCGCAACCGGCGACGGGAAGTATCTCGCAACCGTCAGCACGCTCAGCACCGGTATGGACTGGTCTACCGTCGGCGATTACGGCAATATCGCGCTGGCAACCATGAAAGAAAACGGAACCAACAGTGAACAGCGTGCAAAAGCAATTGCATCCCTGAACAGTTCTGCAAAGTCATATCAGTCTGTTGTCAACAGAAGCCCCTACGGTTCCCCGATTACCAAGTATAACTGGGGCAGCAATATGACAATTGCAAATGCGGGTGTACTGCTTTCCCTGGCGGATTATCAGGATGAAGCAAATGAAGTTCTGAATTACCTGCTCGGCAAAAATCCGCTCGGAACCTGCTTTGTTACAGGATTCGGCACAGTCTCACCGCTGAATCCGCATCACCGTCCGTCAATGGCAATGAAGACTGCACAGCCGGGTATGCTTGTCGGCGGCGTAAACTCCGGACTCGAAGACAGCGCTGCAAAGGCATACTGCAAGGGTCAGCCGTCTGCAAAGTGCTACATTGACAATTCCGAGAGCTATTCCACAAATGAAATTACAATTTACTGGAATTCTCCGCTGATTTATCTGCTGGCTGTCTCTGAAGCGGTCAAGACGGCGGAACCGGAAGAAGGCATGCCGGGCGATGTGGACTGCAACGAAGAAGTCAATGTTCTGGATGCCGTTCTGCTTGCAAGAGTTGCTGCGGAAGATACCAAATGCGGTGTTACCGACGAAGGAAAAATGAATGCGGACGTAACCCATGACGGCAGCGTGAAAACCGATGACCTGACAAAGCTTCTGAAATATCTGGCAGGTCTGGATGTTGATATTACGAAAGCTTAATCAATCACAGAGCGCTCTGTTCTTTCGGACAGGGCGCTTTATTCTGCCGGAAAAAGCCTCCGCCGGGCAGTGCCCGGCTCCATGACAGGTTCAAAATGATTCCGGTTGAATCTTTTCATTCACCGCCCCTTTCGTTTTCCGCCGTAATGAAGTATAACGGGCAGTGCCCGGCTCCATGACAGGTTCAAAATGATTCCGGTTGAATCTTTTCATTCACCGCCCCTTTCGTTTTCCGCCGTAATGAAGTATAACGGGCAGTGCCCGGCGCCGTGACAGGTTCAAAATGATTCCGGTTGAATCTTTTCATTCACCGCCCCTTTCGTTTTCCGCCGTAATGAAGTATAACGGGCAGTGCCCGGCTCCATGACAGGTTCAAAATGATTCCGGATGAATCTTTTTCTTTGTATGCATTGATTTTTCCGTTATAATGTGCTATAATGAGAAAAATGAATTGCTGGGGGTGCAATCGTGAAAAGAAAAAGAATCGGACTTCTGACAACATTTCCGGAGGGCATCTATGCTCAGCGGATTATGGAGGGCGTATTTGCCCAGTGCCGTGCTTACGATTACGATGTGTTCGTTTTCACGCCGCTGGTTCAGGTTGTCCATTATTTCCGTGATTATCTGAACGGTGAGCTGAATATTTTCAAGCTCATCAATTTCGATATGCTGGACGGCGTGATTGTCGATACCAGCACCCTGACCGAGGATCACATTCCGTGGGTTGCGGCGAAACTCCTCGAACAGCTGAAAAAATCCTGCAAGAAACCGGTGATATCGGTCGATCTGGCGTTCGGAGACTATCCGATCGTCAATACGGACGATGCTGCAACAATGGCAGCCATAACCGCACATGTGCTCGATCATCACGGCTGCAAAAACATCTACTATCTTTCCGGCTATTACGGACACGAAGTTGCGGAAGAGCGTCTCAGAGGCTTTACGCAGGAGCTGGAAAAGCGGAATATTCCCGTCGAACAGGATAAAATCTTCTACGGTGATTTCTGGTATACCGGCGGCGAAACACTGGCAGACCGTATCGTCAGCGGTGAAATCAAGCTGCCGGAAGCAATTATCTGCGCGAGCGACCATCTTGCAATCGGTCTGGCAAACCGCCTGATGAAACACGGCATCCGCATTCCGGACGATGTGATCGTTACCGGCCATGATGCAACGGCGGAAGCAATGCTGAATCACCTGACTGTCACCACGCATGTTCCGGAAACCGGCAGATCCGCAGCCGAAGCCGTCAACCGGATCCGTGCTTTGATTGAACCGGATGCCGAACTGCTGCCGGCAGCACAGTCTGCCGTTAACGGACTGATCTGCGGTGACAGCTGCGGATGCGGAACCGATAAGGAATATCTGCATGAAATACTCAGTTCTGCGCTGGTTCATAACTATCAGAATCTGACCAATGCCGATACGCAGGATCAGGTCGATCTCGGAAGACTGAATATGAGCTACATGTTTGAAAGCATTACGGAAAAGCCTTCGGTGCATGAAGCGCTGTACGGGATCATGTATAATTCGTATCTGCTTCGTCCGTACCGGAATTTCTGGCTTTGCCTGCGGGAGGACTGGCTGGATACGGATCACCCCTTTACGGACGGTTATCCGGAAGTGATGCGGAATGTTCTGCATGCCGTACCGCAGAATACCGTTGTTTTGGGGCAAACCCAGCACTGCGGCGATTCGCCGATGTATAACTTTGAGACAAAGCTGCTGATTCCGGATTTTCCGGAAAACCGGGAAAAGCCCTCGGTCTTCTATTTCTCACCGGTTCATTTTCAGGATAATATGCTCGGCTATGCTGTTTTGGAGTGTGATCTCGCGCAGAAGCATAAGATCGGAAGCGTTTATCATCTCTGGATTCGTAATGTCAGCAATGCACTGGAAATGAAGCGGCTTCACGAAAGAGGAGAACGTGCTGCACAGTCTTCTGCTGAACAGGCGGAGTAAATTTTCCTTTCCGGATTTGTTCTGCCGGGATAAATCTGTATGAATTCAGGAGGAATCACAAGATGAATCATCAGGTTGTGAAAGAACTGAAAGGTGCGAATATGGATATTGATTTAGCCAGTGATGATATTGGCTGGGAGCAGATGCGCTGTCCGTGGAATGAAGCGGAAAATACCAAAGAACATAAATGCGCGGAAAAAGGCACTTCTATCTGTAAATATTTTCGCGGAATCAAGTATCTGGACAGTGTTCTTTGCAGTTATCCGTATGATAATCCGGCAGATATCCGTTAAGATTTTCCCCGAAGCGTTTCAAATTGCCTCGGGGAATTGTTTTTTATTCGGCTGCTAAGAAAAACAGAATACGTGTGTTTTTCCGGCGCAGGGAGGGGAAAGGCACATAAAGAAATTTTTCTTTTGAGCATATTGCAGGGAAACGCCCCCTGCCTTGACAATTATACACGTTTGTGATATAATATGGACACAGAAGCTGCTGTGGCGAAATCGGCAGACGCAAGAGACTTAAAATCTCTCGGTGGATACACCGTACCGGTTCAAGTCCGGTCAGCAGCATTATAAAATCAAAGCAGAACCGATCTTTTCGAGAATCCGGTTCTGCTTTTTCCGTTTACAGACAGCTTTTTTGGACAGATTAAGCCTCCTGCCCATGTAAGGACAGAAGGCTCAGTTCATGATTCAGACTGCCCGCGCTGCCATGCGCCGCTTTCATAAAAGCTCTCAAGAATTGTGCTGTCAAGCTTTCCCTGTTTTGCCATATCACGCAGAATCGCAAAGGCTTCTTCCGGTTTCAGCGGCGGCTTATAGGGCCGGTCCTCGGCGGTCAGTGCATCGTAGATATCCAGAATCGTCAGCAGTCTTGTTTCGTTCGGTATTTCGTCACCCTGTAAACGGTCGGGATATCCGGAACCGTCCATCAGTTCGTGGTGTGCGGCTGCCCACTTCGGAACCGTTCTGTAATTTCCGCGGAACTCTACCTTTGAGAGCAGCTTTCCGGTCAGGCTGACATGTGACTCAATTACTTTTCGTTCAGCGGCAGTCAGTGTGCCGCGCTGAACGGTGATTGCCTCCAGTTCACTGTCGGAAAGCAGGGGAGACTCGGAGCCGTCTGCCGCGGGGCAGGGAATCCGTGCTGCATTCCGCAGGGTTTCAATGATGTCATCGCTTAGAAAACCGGAAGCATTTGCCGATTGGATCAGTTCCTTTGCATCCGCAAGTGCCTGCATTTTTTTCTCAGCTTCCGGCTTCTGCTCCGGCTGCTCCAGCATTTGAATTTTCAGAAGCAGCAATGCGGTTTCGATGCGGTGCATGACATCTTTTTCCGCGCTGCCGAGCCTTGTCGGTTTGTCCATGATTTCGTGCGGAACCAGCAGTTTGCCGATATCGTGCAGCCAGATACTCATGAGAAGCGCTTCGCTGGGTTCGGTTGTGAGCTCAGTCAGTTTCCCCTCAGATTCAAGCCATGCCAGATATTTTTTTGCGTACTGCACCATGCTTTTGGTGTGATTGGCGTTGTATTTGGATTCTTCTTCAATTGCTGTGACCATGACTTCCACAAAAGAATTCATGAGATTTGTGATTTGATTTGCAAGGCGCTTGTTTGCGATGAACAGCAGGGTCTCATCCGTGATGTCACTGATTTCGGCAATCATGCCGGTGCGTCCGCTGCCGAGCGGATCCGTCATCAAATGCACGTACATCATTTCGCCGTTCCGGAAATACGGGAGTGTTTTTGAAATGCTTTTCTTTTGCTGCAGCGATTCGAGGAGCGGGGCAAACAGGGTGTCATTTTCGCTTGCGCTTTGCAGAAGCCTGCTGATGCTGCTGTGCTTCAGAGCGGATTCCGGCAGACCGAGAATCCGCTCTGCTGCGGGGTTGTGCAGAATGATTTGTCCGTCGTATTTGAGAATCAGAATTCCGGCAGACATATCCTCCAGAATACTGTCAATCGAAAAATGTTCTTTCTTTTCCATAACTCCGCTGATCCTTTTTCATGTTTTCATCAAGCAGCTGCGGGTTTTTCGCGATAATCCGCAGCGGAAGACATGCTTTTTCCTCAAAGCGCCGGCTTTTTATGCTCCGGTTTGTTCTGAGTCTGTTCCGGCGGCTTTGGTTCCTTCTGATGAATCTCTGTGCCTTTCTGATTGCTGCGCTGCGCCTGTATCTCCCGATACAGCCGTAGCTTTGCAATGATTTGTTCCGTCAGTGCCGACGGAGTGCGCGGAGCCTGTTCTGCAAGTGCTTTCAGTGCATATTCAATTTTACTGTCTTTCATTCAGTGCAGCCTCCTTCCGAAATGATTTCACTTCCTGTCAGTCATACTGTATTTTCTTTGCTTTCGGTGCATAGAGGCAACAAAATCGTCGGTTTACATAAAATGATTATGCGCCGGATGGGGATTTTGTGAGATCGCTTAAATCAACTGCCAAAACCTGACAGAGTTTGACCAGTGTTCCGACATCCGGCAGACGATCACCGCTTTCCCAGCGGTAGACTGTCCGAAGTGTTACGTTCAGCGCATCTGCCAGATCCTGACGGGAGAGACCGCGCTCCTCACGGGTGCGCTCAATTCGTTTCCCAATCAGCGGCTCACCGGCATAATGCGCCTCCAGATCCTCGGCGGAAAGGCGGGAGACCGGATAGCGAAGGTGGCTGTATGCCTCCCGGAGATGCTCCGTCGTAACCGGTTTGATTATGAAAGCGCTTGCAAAGGTGCTGAGCTTTCCAGTGCATATTTCGGATGACCGGTGATGTAAATGATATTGGTGCGGGGCTTGATTTTCAGAATCTCCCTTGCGAGGGCAATTCCGTTTTTGCTGCCCATTTCGATGTCCAGCAGAACGATATCGCAGCGATGCTGTTCAAACAGCGGGAGAATTTCAGCAGGATTGCTGGTGCAGATGCAGACTGCTCCCGGAAGAAGATGTTCTGTTTCATCCTTCAAATCATCCACAATCATCGGGTGATCGTCTGCAATCAGTATTTTCATCAGATCATCTCCTTTTGCAGGGGAACGGTGATTGTTACGGTTGTTCCGTTCTGCGAGTTTTCCATTTCCAGTGTGCCGCCGCAGTGGAGCTCCAGACGCTTGCGCGTATTTTCCAGCCCGATTCCGTTATGCATGATCGGCTCCGGATCTCTCTCACCGGTTCCGTTGTCGGCGACTACGATCAGGATTCTGTCATCCTGCCGTTCCGTGCGAATGCTGATAATGCCGGTTTCCTTACTGATGCCGTGGCTGACGGCATTTTCAATAATCGGTTCGAGGGAAAGCGGCGGAATCCGGAATTCAGTCTCTTTCAGCTCGTAAATGACAGAAACTTTTCTGGTATAGTCTGCCTGCACGAGCGAGAGATAGGTTTTGACATTCTGAAGCTCCTGCTCAAAGGTAATGAGCTCATCGGTCTGAATCGCGCCGATGTGTGCTTTCAGGTATTCGGAAAAGCTGTCGATGCAGCGAACGGCGCCGGCGCTGTCCCGCTTTGCGAGGGAGCGGATGATGCTCAGCGAATTATAGATAAAATGCGGCTGCATCTGATTGCGTAGAACCAGAAGATTGCTTTTGTTGATGTCGCGTTCCTTCTGCATGAGTGTTTCCTGCATCTGTTTCTGATAGATCAGAGCAAGATAGATATAGTATTCCAGAATACAGAGTGCCGTCACGGAGTTGACATATCCGGTAATCAGATTTTCATATTCACAGAATGCAACAGTGAGCGCCTGCATGTTAATTGCGATGACGAGGATGCTGCGCTTGAGGTTTTTCCGGCGGAAATAGCGGATGGAAAAAGCCAGAAGAATTACGACATACGAAAGCTGCGCCAGATAGACAACAATATGCAGCGGGCCGCTGTGCCATGCGGCGAATTCGTCAATCCAGAATGCATAGCGGCTGCCCCGGAGTGTCGGCAGAAAGACCAGAAGGTTAAACAGCGCCGGTGCAAGACAGAGAATCGAAACCATTGAGGAGGGGCTGAGAAGGAGTACCTCCAGCATGATAATGACCGGGCGCAGGATATAGGCAATGGTGCCCGCGACGATTCTGGTCCGGACCATATAAGGCTGAAACTGCCCGGCTTCAGCGGCAATTTTGACTGCGTAGTCGATGCCGTCGGCGGTAATCAGGCAGAACATCAGAATCACAGCGGTTTTGAACAGTCCGGATGCCGGAATGGAAACTTTTCTGTTTGCGGTCATGGCAGCGATCAGGGTGATCAGCAGCATGAGCGTCAAAAAATTGAATCGGAAAAATGAAAGCAGCATAGGCAGCGCTCCTTTGATAACGACCTGTCCCGCCGAAACGCGGACACTATCATTATACCATAGATGCAGCGCAATAATCAAGTGCCGGAAGAGAATTAACAGCATAAATACGAAAAAATCCAGCATATTGTGGTGGCAAAGCAGAGAATGTTGTGCATGTTGATTGGACGGACGGGCGAAATCGAGCAAAAAAACAGGCAAATCACACAAAGCTTCGGCTTTGACCAGATTGGACATTGACTTTTTGCCGAAAAAAATGAGATAATAATAATGTGTATCAGTATGCCCTTTTGTATTTCTGTCGTTTTTTCCTGCGCAAGATGCTTCAATTCCTGTGAACCGGACATCTTTATGGATTGATTGCTGAAACGGTAAACCGAAAGAAAAGGCTCTGCATAATAAAGATACTGAAAATCTTCTGAATCCTGCACCCAAACAGCGGAAGGGAGGGTATTCCTTATGAGTGACGAAGAGATCGTCCGGTTTTACAGTGACATGATCTTCGGCGTCGCAATGCGCTATGTCCGAAATACTACCGATGCGGAGGATGTTTATTCCGAAGTGTTCCTGCGGTATTTCAAACGGGTTCGTACCTTCGAGAGCGAAGAACACCGGAAGGCGTGGCTGCTGCGCGTAACCATCAACTGCTCAAAAGATTTCCTTTCGCACCGCAGCTTCCATGAGGATATCGACGACGATATTTTCGGTTCCGTGACACTGACCGGGACATCCGAAGCGAGCATAGAGGATATTCTTTCGGTCAGGGAGGCGCTGAAAAAACTGCGTGAGGACTACCGTGAGGTCATAGAACTCTATTATTTCAGTGATCTGACAGTCTCGGAAATTGCTCAAATGCTGCAAAAGCCGGTGAATACGGTGAAATCGCATCTCCGGCGCGGCAGAGAGGAACTCAAGGAGCTTCTATCATGAAAATGAGGAGAGATTCGGATGACTGAAAGACAGATTGATGCAGCGCTCGCAGGGCTTGCACGGCAGCAGCCGCGGGCACCGGCGAAAAGTATCGAGGCAATGGCGCGGACCGTCAGTCTTCTGGGGGCTGAACGGAAGCAGCGCATGGGCATAACGGCTGAGCCCGAAAAAAAGCCGTCAAAAAAGTTATCTGCCGGTACGCCGGTTAAGGATAAAAATAAATCTTTATAATTTTTAGGAGGAACAATTATGAAAAACCAACTGACACTTCGCAAGAGAACCGCTATCTGGATCGGCCGCATTCTGACTGCAATGACCGCATGTGCCGGCATGGCAATGACCGCATTTGCCGACAAGAAGAAGAATGACCCCGATGCAAAGCTTGAGGATGTAACAGAGCCGATCGTCGGTCTCGTTGCCCAGATCATGAACGTTGCAATTATCGTTGTGACCGCTGTCGGTGCTGTTTTCTGCATCAGCCTCGGCGTAAAGCTTGCAAAGGCAGAGGAGCCGCAGGAGCGTGAAAAGGCAAAGCAGCACCTCAAGAATGCAATCATCGGTTTCGTTCTGATTTTCGTTCTGGTCGTCGCACTGCGCATCGGCGCTCCGCTGCTGACCGACTGGATGAACAGTGCATCTCCTTCCAGCGCAGCATCGTCCAACTGATTCCCAAAGCATACATACTGAGGATGTGTTTTGTATGAAGCATTTCTGGAGCTTAAAACAAACCACACATAAAATGTTCGCTCTGACAGCCGCAGCGGTTCTGACGTTTGCGGCTGTCGGGGTGAATCCCGTTACTTCGGCTTCTGCGGACGAAACAACTACAACTTCCGGCGTGACGGATGATAAACCGCAGGGCAACCTCGAAAAAACGCTTGATCTCAGTGATGAGTATTTCTACCGCTGGACGCGCCTGACGGAGGCCAACATTGACAACCTGCTCAATGACGGCAAGGAACACCGTGTTCTGATTGTCTCGGAGGACGGGTCGCAGTTCATGAATGCCACAGCACCCGATCAGTTCTGGATGGGTCATAAGGCACAGAAAATCCCTTCCGCATCGGAATCCATACGTCTATCGGAGGCGGACGGAAAAAAATACATCGGTGAAAAGGGCACCGGTTACTATGCTTGCTCCGACGATAACGAAGAGGGCTATTTCCTGCGCTCTCAGTATCACGTCACTCAAACGGATATTCTGCCCGAAAAGGATGTTTTCTTTACTCCGTCTCACTACAACTGCCCGCTTATCACGCTGAGCGGCATTGACAACAGTAATGTGCATATAAACGGAAAACAGTGCCGGACTTACCGCATCCGCATTCCGTCGAATGCAGAAAATCAGAATCACAAGTATTTTCTTTACACCGTGAATGATGACGGCTATATGATGCTTGGCGAGGATCAGGAAATCGGAAACTGGACAATAAAAACACTTGTGACGGACGAACAGCTAAATGCGTTGAAGAATGCATCCGGTGATGTCAAGGCAGCATTCATGAGCACAAGCGACGATGCTAAGCCTATTATCTCGAAGTTCTATGCGGAACACCCCTCTGATTTGTTCGAGATATTTACGGAACGGGGCGGCGGAGATGATGACGAGTGTCTGTTCTACCACGATGCTTATCAGGTTTTCTACTGCGTCAATGATGATCACGGCGGCAGCAAATTTCATCTGTTTGTCGGCGAGGAATTTCATTTCCGTCAAATGATTCAGGATACCAGTGTAGTCAAGAATACCATTACGCCGGTGACCTCCGGCGAGTATATCGGCGCGGGCAATAAGAGAATGCATGCCGAAGGTACGATCATTCCGAAGGGGATTACGCTGCATGTTGACAAGGGCGGCATTCTTGCCGTTGAGGGCAATCTCATCAACAACGGAACGATTGAGAACGAGGGCCTGATTCTCATTAAGAAAGGCGGCTCAATCAGTCCTTTCCTGCCGAGCGGTGCACCCACTCTGCACGGCTGCGGTGCAATAAAAATGCTCGGCGGCGATATGATTATTCAGGAGGGCGGTGCTGTCTACGGCGGCATCGGAATCGGAGAATACGAAAGCCTGACTGATTTTAACCTTGACTCCGGTTCGACAATTATCAATCAGGGACTGCTCGTGTTCGGCGGCATGAAGCTCAGCGCAGGATCCCGTCTGGAATTGTATCCGGGCAGCAAGAGCTACGGCGGCGTATTTATTTACCGCTATTCTGTTTGTGAAAAGAGTAAGAAAACTGCGGGCTCGGTGTTTGATGCGATTGGCTCGATTTACACAGGAAAAGGCGATCTCAGTGAAACGCTGAAGAGCGCGAAATGGAGCGCGATAACAGTTGATAACCAATCCTATGAGATTGATAATCCCAATGTCACGAACAGAATGAAAACATACCACATGTCTGATCTGCTGTTCTATGAAAATTCCTACTGGCTGACCGGTACCGGAAAAACGCAGCTGTATCCGATGGAGCTGGAGGATGTGAAGGCGGATACGAATTGGGGCGATTCGGTGGGGCTGCTGCCGTTCGGCTTATTCAATGCGGAAGGCATTTCAACAGACTCGTCTCTGCCGATCGTCAAGCAGGGAGACAACATCGTTTTCAAAGACTATTTCATCGAGAATAAATGGCTGCTGAAAGAAAAACTGACAATCTGATATTCTGACAAAAATCTGCGGGAAAGGAAGGAACCGAACGCGATGGGAATAAACTTCGAAGAACTGAAGGAAAATTTTCCGACAAAAAGAATCGTCAAAATGCTCGTCATCGGTCTGCTGATCCTGATTGTGGGCGGCTTTTCAATCCGGACAATCGGCGATTATATCATTTCAGTCGGCAATCCGAATAAACCGTTCAGGTTCCATCCTTCCTATTTTTTCCAGCTCCGGACATTTTTGTCCGGCTTTGTCGCAGTTGCGGCTTGCGGCGTCATCTGGCTCTTTTCCAGCAATAACCTTGATCTGCTGCTCGGCACCGGCAAAGGACTGCTCGGCAGAAAAGGCAAGGTCGATGTCGTTCAGGGCTCGCTCGAAAACAGCCGCTTCCTGACCGAAAAAGAGAGAGACAAGTATTTTCCGCATTACGATTACGATGTTCTGAACGATACCAATAAGGACGGAATTCCTGTCCGTGCGGTACTCGACAAAAACAATCATTTGCAGGTCAACTTCCTCAGCGGCGCGCACAGCCTGATTATCGGTGCGACCGGTTCCGGTAAAACGACAACCTTCATCAATCCGATGATTCAGCTGCTCGGTGCGACGAAATGCGGAAGCTCGATGATTATGACTGACCCGAAGGGAGAGCTTTTCTCCCTGCATTCGCAGTTTCTGAAGGAGCGCGGCTATAATGTTCTCCTCCTTGATCTGCGTGATACCTATTCCTCCAGCCGCTGGAATCCGCTGGGAAGCATCTGGGATATGTATGCGGAATATATCGAGGCCGGAAAGGGAATCGTCGCGCACCGCGACAGCATGGATCTTTATCCCGAATTAGCCCGCCCCGACGGTGACGCCGCGGAGGGCGAGGCATGGTTTGAGTGGCGCGGCAAGGCTTATGCCGACCCCTCACACTGTCAGGACGATGTTTCTGTTACCCGTCAGCAGATCTACGATGAAATGTATGAGGATCTGAATGACCTCGTTTCCGTTATCTGCCCGGTCGAAAATGAAAAGGATCCCGTATGGGAAAAAGGCGCACGTTCAATTATTATGTCTACCTGCCTTGCCATGCTGGAAGACTCCGAGGATGAACGTCTCGGCATGACCAAGGAAAAATTCAACTTTTTTAATATCAGCAAGGCGCTGACGAACAGCGAAAACGAGTTCCAGGCGCTGAAAGATTATTTTGAGGGGCGCAGCAAGCTTTCGCAGGCGTATACACTGTCAAGACAGGTGCTTTCCGCCGCGGATACGACGCTCTCCTCCTATATGTCCATTACATTCGATAAGCTTAATATGTTCAATGACCGCGGTCTCTGCGGCCTGACCAGCGCAACAGATGTCGATGCGGCAGGCTTCGCCGAAAGACCCACGGCTCTGTTTATGAAGATCCCGGACGAAAAGGATACCCGTCACGGGCTTGCAGCAGTGTTTATCCTCTGTATGTATAAGGCGCTCATTAAGGTTGCCTCTGCACGAGAGGATCTTTCACTTCCGAGAAATGTCTATTTTATTCTCGATGAGTTCGGTAATATGCCGAAAATCGAGAAGTTTGATAAAATGATTACCGTCGGACGTTCCAGAAAAATCTGGTTTAATATGGTTGTTCAGTCCTATTCTCAGCTTTCCAACGTCTACGGCAATGAAGTTGCGGATATCGTCAAGTCAAACTGCGGTATGAAAATGTTCATCGGTTCCAATGATATCGGTACCTGTGAGGAATTTTCCAAGCTCTGCGGCAACATGACCGTCCGCACGAACAGTACCTCCTCCGCAATCGGCGGCAAAGAGGGAGATATCAACCTTTCTTCGCAGACGCAGGTGCGTCCGCTGATTTACCCCAGTGAACTGCAAATGCTCAATAATAAGGAATCTACCGGAAATGCGATTATCGTTACATTCGGTAATTTCCCGCTCCGTACCAAATATACGCCCAGTTATAAGTGCCCGTACTATAAAATGGGTACAATGGATATGGGAGAACTCCGTTCCCATATGTTCCGGGCAGATGAGGTCTATTATGATCTCGAAGAGCGCAATCAGACCGTGCTTGGAAAAACGGAGAACGAATAACTGACCGGGCGTGACGGTACGCCCTCAACAAGAAAGGACTGTAAGCGATGCTGAAGTCAAAGCTGCTTGCAATTCCGGCAGCAGCCATGTTTGCTGTGAATCCGGCTGGAATTGATATGGATTATCAGGGTGAGCTTGATCCGTACAGTGATCTGCCGATTACCGATACGCAGAACGGCGATTCCCAGCAGACGGTTTTTGTCAGCAACGGGATAACATATGATATGAAGACGCATATGTTCAGCTACCTCATTCCCGATAAAAGCGGATACGTTGAATCCAGCGTTGCGGACGGCATGATTACCACGGACAGCGTTTCGATCACGCTCCCTTCCGGTCTTTCTGCAAAGATTTACTGCGACGGGGAGGAAGAAGCAGATATTGACTATTCTGAAATATCCGATCCCGGAAGTTATGCACTGGTCGTAAAAGGACCGGATATACAGTATCAGATGCTTAAATTTACGATCGTATCAAAAAAGACCGGCTTGATCAGTTCATATCAGATTCCGGCAGGCTTTAAGCTGACCAAAGTGGTTCTGAACGGTGAACCTCAGAGAATACAGTCATTGAAAACAGTCGATATGAAGGCAGAGGGGGAATATGAAATCACCTCCCGCTGTGATGCAAACGGTGTGGATTACAGGCTGAATGTCGAGATTGACCATACCCCGCCGCAGATTATTTTGCAGGGTGTGACAGACGGCAAGGCGCGCGGTCCTGTTACAATCAGCGGAATCACAAAGTCAGATTACGCGAAGCTTTCTGTTGAAGGGAAAAATATCTCCATTCCGTCGGATTATACGCTCGAAGCGCCCGGAAAATATCATATTTACGTGCAGGATGATGCCGGCAATATTTTTTCTCAGGATTTTGAGATCAAGTTCTATCTGAATATGCAGGGCTTGATTTTCTCGCTTCTTGCAGTCGGTGTTGCTGCAGGTGTTTTCTTCTATATGTATATTTCCAAGAGGAAACTAAAGGTAAGATAAAGAAATGTTTGATAATGTACTTGAAGGATTATACAACTTTATATATAAAATATTCTGGGGAATTGAAGTGCTGCTTTGCCTTGTCGTCAAATGGATGCAGCAGCTCTTTGATGTGTTTACCGGATTGTCAGAGGTAACATATAAAGGAAAAGGCGAATATTTAACAAGTGTATTTTTCTCAAATCCGGTTGCAAACGGAATTTATATCGGAATGGCAGCAATCGGAATTGTCCTGATTTTTGTATTCGCGATTATCTCTGTTATCAAAAAGCTGTTTGATCTTGACGATAAAGTGAAAATGACATACGGTCAGATTTTCCGCGGAATGTTCAAAGCGATTCTTGTTATTGTCAGTATGAATCTGATTATGACGGTCAGCCTGATGTTTACGGATCAGCTGATGGAAAGCATTGACCTTGTGCTGAGAAACGGAAGCAACTTTGCAAACGGTCCGGATGATATCGTATATACGGATGAGGAGTTTGCGGCAATGGGCAGAGTCCTCAATACGATCGGCAATTATTCGCTGAATCCCTCTTATAAAAGCCGTTATAATATCAATTGCTGCTATAATGAGATCCGTACGGATCTGAAATATCTTTCGGACTGCGGAGTTTTTGACTTCCACTATACCAATAAAACCAAGGACGGAAAAACTGACAATACGTGGCAGTATGCACTTCAGCAGATTGTTCTTGCCGGTGATTTTACGAAAGAAGTACCGGTTGACCGCTATGATGAAAACGAAGGTGTCATTGTTGCGATTGTAAACTGCATGGAACTGATGAATACCGATCAGAGTTTCCGTGCGCTCCAGAGCTTTCACCGTGATGAATCGGAAATAGATCAGAAAACCGAGCTGGATGTTACGCTTTTCCTGATCGGTACAATGGGCAACGGCAATACTGCTGCTGCAAAACAGAAAAGATATAATAAAGAGCCGGATCTGCTGGATAATGTCCGCGGACCGTATTACGCCGGCGAAAAGAGTATCTACGATTATGATCAGGTTACATCCGATTTTGATATTGCACTGGACAAGACAAACTACATTGTCGTGTATGTCGGCTGTTATGTGATTATCACAAATATGGCGCTGATTATTGTCAACTGTATCGTGCGAATTTTCAATCTGCTGTTTATGTACCTGATTGCACCGCCGATTGTTGCAACGATGCCGCTGGATGACGGCGCAAAGTTTAAGCAGTGGACAACGGCATTTATCGTACAGCTTTTCTCTGTTTTTGCAACTGTTATTTCGATGCGGATATTCTTGGTTTATATTCCGATTATTATGAGCCCGGAGCTGGTTCTGTCGAGCAATATCATGCTGAATGTTGTCGGAAAGCTCGTTATGCTCTGGGGCGGCTGCAAGGGTATCGAAAAGGCGAACGGTATTCTGACCGGTATTCTCACCGACAACGCCGGTGCGCAGTCCCTGATGGCAGGCGATATGAGACAGGACCTCAGCAACAGTGCAGTCGGTAAGGCAGCTCAGGGTGCGGAGGCATATGTTGCAGGAAAGGCGATGAAGGGCGCCGGTAAGGTGCTCGGTACGGCAGTAAGCGTCGCAACGCTGCCTGCGCGTCCGATCACGGGTGCATTGTCGGCAGGCGGCAAAAAGGTTGCCGATTCGTACCGAAGGCTGAATAATAAACTGGGCAATCTGATTCCGAATGCATTCAGCAAGCTGACCGGCGGAAATAAATCCTCCGGCAGCAGCGGTTCGTCCGGCAGCAGCGGCGGTTCAGGCGGCAGCTCAGGAGGCGGAAAGAAAGAGGAGAATAAGAAGAGCAGTCAGATGCCGCAGAGTCTGCGTCATCAGAAGCCGGGTGAGAAGAATCAGAAGCACAAGGATAGCACGAACAGCAGATCCGGCGGTCAGGGCGGCAATCACGCCGATAAGAACGGCGGCGGCGCAAGTCCTCATGCACCGGGCAGCGGTGCAGATTCTCATGAATCGGGCGGCGGTGCAGGTTCTCATGCATCGGGCGGCGGCTTGCCGGGATCTTTCGGCGGTATGGGCGGCTCCCAGCAGGAGGAAAATGCCCAGAATCCCGCACAGGATACCGGTCTGGGGAAACAATCCAACCCTGTAAATGAGGAAAGACAGAATCAGAAGGAAAGACAAAAGCAGCAGATGAAGCAGGGGATGGCAATTGCTAAAAATACCAAACTCAGTGATGTTGCCGCAGCCGGCAAGGCTGCTGTGAAAGCGAAGCAAACCGGAAGCCTGTCTGAAAAGGATGCAAAGGATCTTGCAAAACGTGCAGAGCGGATCGACAGGGATTCCGGCGGTGCCATCACCAAGCTGGCGACCGGCGACAAGAATGCAGGTCCTGTCAAGTACGGCAAAATGGCTGAAAATGCTCTCGGTAAGGGCGGCAGCGCACAGGGCAGCAAGTCCGGCGGTCAGGGAAATAAATCCGGCGGCGCAGGCAACGGAGGCGCGAAGTATTCTAAAGCCGTTCAGAATCTGTTCGGTATTGATGAGAACGGTCAGTCGCGCAAACGCGGCAGTGCCGGCGGAAATACCGGCAGTCAGGGAAATAAGCCGGGCGGCGCAGGCAATGAAGGCGCGAAGTATTCTAAAGCGGCTCAAAATCTGTTCGGCATTGATGAGAACGGACAGCCTCGCAAACATGGCGGCGCCGGCGGAAATACCGGCGGCGCTCAGGGCGGCAGCAGCAACCGTTCAAGCTTAAGCAGCGGTTCCGGCGGAGGAGCAGATGCCCTCTACGGCGGAGCCGGACAGAGAAACACCGTCCCCGGCAGCACTGCGGATTCTGGAAAAGGCTCATCCGGCAGCGGAACAGCCGATGCAGGCAGAAAAACAGTCGGCGCTACACCCGATTCCGGCAGAAATGCCTTCGGCAGTGCATCCGGCATTGCAACCGGCAGTGCATCCGGCAGCAAGGAAGGAGGAGCCACCGGTTCACGCAGCGGCGGCAGATCGACTGTCGGCGGCGGCAGCGCTCCGAGCCTCGGCGGCGGAGCAGCAGATTTCCTCTACGGTGACGGCGGAGATGATTCTTCAACAGGTTTCTCCGGAAATGACAGAAATACTGTCGGCGGCGGCAGCGCTCCGAGCCTTGATGACGGTGACTTCGGTGATCTTCCTGAAAATGAACGCAATTTCGGGTCCGGCGGAGAAGAAAGCAGTGACAGTAATGACAATGACACTTCTTCAAATGATGATCAGGAAAAGCCAAACGACAGTCAGGGACAGAATCTGGGTAATGCTGTAAATATCGTATTTCTGCCGGAGAGTGAGCGTAATTCCTCTGATAATGACGAGGAAGACAAGAAGAATGATGACAAGAGAGATAAACCCAGCGAGCTTGAGAATCTTCTCCAGCATATGCGCTACGGCGGAAAACCGCCGGAGAGTCAGAATACCGGAGATGATGACGATGAGGATGATGACAACGAGGATGAAGACAACAATGATGACAATGACGAGCTTCAGAGCAGTCAGCGTCAAAGCTTTACCGGCAGCATCGGTCTGGGCGGCGGCATCGGTCTGGGCGGCGGCATAGGTCTGGGCAGCGGCTCCGGTTCGGGCAGCGGCTCCGGTTCGGGCAGCGGCTCCGGTTCGGGCGGCGGCTCCGGTTCAGGCGGCCGCAGAAATACCGTAACCGGCGGTAAAGCGCCGGGTCTCGGCGGCACAGCACCTGCTTCCGGCAGAAAGACGGTCGGCGGTACATCCGGCAGCGGTTCGGGTATCGGCAGCAGTTCCGGTTCCGCAGGCGCAGCACCTTCTACCGGCAGAAAGACGGTCGGTACATCCGGCAGCGGTTCGGGTATCGGCAGCAGTTCCGGTTCCGCAGGCAGCATACCTGCTTCCGGCAGAAAGACGGTCAGCGGCACATCCGGCAGCGGTTCCGGTTCGGTTCGTGAGTCAGATGCATCCGGATATCTTTACGGAAACGGCAGAAGCAGTGTCGGAGACAGCGCAGGAAGACCGAATCTCAGCGGAGATTCAGCCGATTCCGGACGTAATGCGTTCGGCAGCGCCGGTACCGAGCAGGAGCCTCCGGTCGGACCGGGCGGACTGAAAAAACCGACCTCCGCGGCTGATGTCATCAGAAATAACGGCGGCAAACCGCTCTCACCGGGATTGCAGCATCTCTTTGGCATGGATGCACAAGGCAATGTTGTCAACAGCAAAAATGATCAAAAGGGAAGCGGTGCAGATCAGACAGGAACACAGCCTGCGGGAGATGCGCAGCCAGCCGCCAATCCGCTCCCGCCTCGTGTAAATCCGGCAGGATCGAAAACGGATACGAATCAGGAACAGCCTGCCAAGCAGCCGGCTGTAAATGAATCTTTCCTCTACACCATGAATCAGGATGCGGACGAGGATCTGAATGATAACGGCAGAAATGCTGTTTATGAGGGTCCGCAGGAATCTGAATTTGATGACTGGACTGTAATTGATAAGCCGGAAGGTGAGCAGAATGATACCGGCGCAATGCCCGTCGATGCCGAACAACCTGTAACTCGTCCGCGCAGGAATGCTGTTAAAGGCAGACGCGGTTCCGCACCCGGCAGACGTGTAGGTTCTCAGAACCGGTATATTCAGGAATTGTTCAACGAAATCGACGAAAATAATCAGGAGGAGAATCCGGACGGCAATGATCCGGAGAATCCGCCGCCGCTCCCGCCTCCAAGTCAGCGCAACAACACATAACCGGTTAAGTGGATGAAAGGAAAACAAGAAATGAGACTGATACCCGGAAAAACCAAAGTAAAAATTGAATTATTCCGCGGAGTCACGCTCGGTGATGTCATTGTCGCTATGATAGGTCTGACTTTGCTCACCCTTGTTCTCCTTTCAACCTTCCCCGGCCGCTTATACATTATTATCGGTATTATTGCCATTTGCGGTTTGCTTCTGTTCCGGCTGGATTCACAGCCGAATTATATCCTTTTGCTCGGCGTTTTACGTTATCTTTCGTATCCGCGCGGCTATCGGCGTGCCGTAAAAGATGCGGCTCTGAAAAAGAAAGAAACACAGGAGGAACCGGATTCAGAATCTAAAGAACATATTCGTGCAGCAATCGAACAGATTATGTACGAAAAAGAGCGAAAAAAGACTGAGGATGAGAATGCCGGAAAGAATGAAGAAGCGAAATCTGAAACCTCCAAAAAAGAGAAGAAATTCAGTCCGATGCAGAATATTATTCCGTTTACCGGAATTTCGGAAGGCTTTATCGAATATAACGGCAGTTATTACGGCACAGTCATCGAAATAACGCCGATTGAATTTCGCTTTTTCAGCCAGTACCGCCGTGACGCTTCAATCGAGAACTGTTTCGGCAAGATTATTCGCGGTCTGAGAATGGAATATGCGGCAAATATCATCAAGATTGAACGTCCGATTGTATATACCGGATATCTTGAAAAAGAGTATGAAAAGCTCAGCGATCTCCGCAATTCCTATGAAAAAGGCTTGCTTTCCGAGGAAGAGCTGCAAAGCCGTATTGAAATTCAGTATGACCGCATCAACGGGATTGAGCATCTCTGCACCGACGAAAAGGTGATTCAGCCGTTCTATTATGTGGCACTTTTTAATTCCAGTAAGCGTCAGCTCCAGATCGAAACCGAAAATGCACTGATTGCACTTCAGCAGGGTGAACTGCCGGTTCGCCGTCTTGTTTCCGACAAAGAGCTTGCAATTTTTCTGAAATATACCAATCATCTCGATTTTGACGAGAATGAAATCGAAAACCTTGCACCGGAGGAATATGTCAAGTGGGCAATGCCGGAGACGCTTTCGTTTACGATGCGGACGGCAGTTGTTGACCGCATCGTGACCCATCAGATGCGGGTTGTCAATTATCCGTCGGTTGTCGGTGACGCATGGCTGGCAGGTGTGATGTCCATTCCCGCAACAAAGGTAGTCATAAAGGCTACACCGATGGACCGTACCAAGGCGATCCGTGCGATTGACCGCTCTTTGCAGGAACTGCGCGGTCAGGTGAATGCGACCAGTATCGACTCAAAAATCATTGAATTGGAAACACATATTGAGACACTCAGCCGGCTGCTTGTAACGCTGCAGCAGGAGAATGAAACGCTCCTGACAGTTAATATTTATATTAGTATGTATGATACTACCCGGACTGCTCAGCTTGACGGGGACGCCGTGAAAAATTCATCGCTCCCGGTAATCGCGGACATGAAGAAAGTTGTCCGCAGAAGCTGGCAGGAAACCGGTATGCGTCTCAACGGCATGGACTTTGCGCAGCATGAATGTTTTATCGGCTCGCAGGTCTCCGCTTACGATCCGTTTTATAAGGACGGCCGCGGGATTCCTTCCAATACCGTTGCGGCAATGTATCCGTGGATCTATGCCCGCGTTTCTGACGAGGGCGGCATCCGCCTCGGAACCAATGACGGTGTTCCTGTTTTTATCGACTTTTTCCGCCGTGATTCCGAGCGCGTGAATTCCAATATGGTTATTATCGGTAAATCCGGTTCCGGTAAATCCTACGGCACCAAGTCGCTGCTGACCAATATGGCGTCGGAAGACTCCAAAATATTCATTCTGGACCCCGAAAATGAATATACAGAGCTTGCGCACAATCTGCACGGCAAGGTCATCAATGTCGGAAATGCCAGTTCCGGAAGACTGAATCCGTTTCATATTATTACTGCACTGGATGACGATGAATCCGAATCGGATGCATCCGGAAACAGCTATGCAACACATTTGCAGTTCCTGGAAGAGTTTTTCCGCCAGATTCTGCCGGATGTGGATAAAGATGCGCTCGAATACCTGAATTCACTGGTCGAGCGTCTGTATACTAATTTCAACATTACGGAGGATACGAATCTTTCCAAACTGAGACCGGAGGATTATCCGATCTTTGACGATCTCTATGACCTTGTGCTGGAGGATTTCCAGCGTACCAATAACCCCTACCTCAGAACCATGCTGCAAACTTTGATGAACTACGTATCTAAGTTTGCAACAGGAGGACGCAATGCAACGATCTGGAACGGTCCTTCTTCGATTACGACCGACGAGAATTTCTCTGTGTTCAATTTCCAGTCTTTGCTTGCAAACCGCAATTCAACAATTGCAAATGCACAGATGCTCCTCGTTCTGAAATACGTGGATAATGAAATTATCAAAAACCGTGATTACAATACCAAATACGGCTTAAAGCGTAAGGTGATCGTGGTAATTGATGAAGCGCACGTTTTCATCGACACCAAGTTCCCGGTTGCACTGGACTTTATGTTCCAGCTTGCCAAGCGTATCCGTAAATACAACGGTATGCAGATTGTAATTACGCAGAATATCAAGGACTTTGTCGGCAGCGAGGAAATTGCCAGAAAGTCCACGGCAATTATCAATGCCTGCCAGTACAGCTTCATTTTCGGCCTTGCACCGAATGATATGGATGACCTCTGCAAGCTGTACGAAAAAGCAGGCGGAATCAACGAAATCGAGCAGGATCAGATTGTTACCGCACCGCGCGGCCGTGCATTTACTGTTATGAGCCCGACCAGCCGTTCCTCATTTATGATTGAAGTTTCGCAGCCGATGGTGGATATGTTCGAGCAGCAGCATTACCGGAGCCATTACTTCGATGATGAGGAAGGGAAGGCATACTGGGAAGAGATGATCCGCGACAGCCGCGCCGAGCATGAAGCCAATCTCAATGAAAGATTGTCTGAGCAGGAGTATGAGGAGGAAGCCGATTCCGATGACATCGGCATCAACTTCACGGAGATAGATGCTGAGGAAGCAGACCGTCTGTATTACAGTGAGGAGGAAGAACCCCAAAGCAGCAGCGTTCGCTTTGAAGAAACCGTTGAACCGCAGCGGGAAATACCTCCGATTACACAGATTCCGGTTCCGCCGTATGCACAGCAGGTTTATGCGCAGCCGGTTCAGCCGCAGCTCGATATAGCATCCCTGATTTCGACCATTCGCGAGGAGGTTAAGCGCGAGGTTGAAATGCAGCAGCTTCAGGCAACCGTTCAGGATTTGCAGGCACAGGTAGCAAGGAATTCCGCCGTGCAGCCGGATGAGGAAGATATCTTTATTCCGCGCCGGTCCGAATCGCCGCGGCAGCCCGTTCAGGAAGAATCCTATTATAAAGAGGAAGCATATGAGCCTGAACCCGATGAGGACGAGTACGAAGACGAGAATCTCTATGAGACTGAGGAATCCTACGAATCCGATGAAGGGGTTGCTGCTGAAGAGCCGGAAGAAGAGGCATATGAATCCGACGACCGCTATGAGTACGAGGAAGACGAGGATTACGATGACAGTAATCTGTATGATTCTGAGGAAGACGAGGAAGACGAGGAAGACGAGGATTACGATTCTGACGATGAGACTGAATCCGGCGATGACGACGATTTCAGCCCGAAATTTGACATTATGGCACTGCTGGACGAACAGCTTGACAATTATTCCGATATGAACCTGATGGAACGCATGGATGAAATAGAAGTAGATACCATGGAGGTTTCGCTGGAAGAACTTGCCGCATTTGTGAAAGAAAACAGAAAGAGGCGATATTCATGAAAATTGACGTAAAGCTTGTGAACAGGGGAACGGAGGGTGAGCTGATTCTTTCCGGCCGCCTGGATTCGACCAACGCAGAGGATGTAACAAAAGTTTTTCAGCAGGTTGCAGACCGTTTTCAGGATGTGACGCTGAATCTGCGCGATCTGTCCTATATTTCCAGTGCAGGACTTCGTTCCCTTAAAATTTTGTATATGAAGATGCGGAATAAGGGGGGTAATCTGACTGTTACCAACCTCGCACCTTATGTAGCAGAAGTATTGGAAATGACTGGTTTTTCGGAGATGTTGAATATCAAATGAAAAAGAAAGAAAGAATGATTCCCAAAAAGCGCCTGTGGAAGCGTCTGACGGTTCTTGCAGTGCTGGCTGTCTGGCTGCCTTCGGCGCTGCCGCCCGAAGTCAATCAATGGGCGGCGGGCTTAACCAAATCGCTGCTTGCGCCGATGATGATTCATGCGCGTGCAGTGGAAGACGATCAGACTTCAACGACCCCGGCTCTTACGGAGAATGCAAATGCACCTGTCAGCTCCGGAGAACAAAACGGCGAAGGAGTAGTTGTTTCCGGGTCGGCTGTCACGATGGTTACAAATGAATCCGGCAGCCCCGGAAGTCAAAACGGTGAAGGAACATCTGTTTCGGGAGAGAACGGGCAAACCGTTCCGGATGACAGCAACATCAAGATTTCCGAGAACGGGCAGCAGCTGGATGTTCAGGCGGAGTCCGAGCAGCCGTGGGATGAGGAAATGATAACCGGCAGTGAGGAACCGACGCTGCCGGCACCGTCTGTTTCACATTTTCTGGAAGAAATGGACCAGAGCCTCTCATATACGGTACCGGAAAACGAGAACCTTTATACCATGTCGGTTGCAACGGGTATCAAAGCCGGTAATACGGTTGAGTATTTTGCAATCCGTTACACGGATACAAATAAAATTCAGCAGACGAAGTTTATCTTCCCCAAGACATTCTCCCTGCAAGCGGCGAATGACTATATCAAGGGCTTGAAAATTAATGTCACTACAAAAGAGTATGTGGTCAAGTATAAAATCACCTCAAGAGTGCGCCGGGAAACGCCGAGTACTTACTTTGAAACAAGAATATACAGTACACCGACAGACGGAGAAACGTGGGAAGATCTGGAAGCTGCTGCGCAGCAGTACATGAAAGAAGAGAAAGAAAAATACAAACATTATATGACTTTTCAAATGTCCATAGACTCTACGACCAAACGAGAACCGACAAAGACAATGAACATGACGACTGACCGGTTTACAAAAACACATAGTATTCTAAAATCTATGGGCTACGAAATCAATGCTCCCTCGCAGACCGAAAAAGCACTCCAGGAGTGGTCAACAGAGGAGTTTCTCTTCAAAACCGAGTATCCGATTTCTTCCGTTGATGAGATAGATGTGTTTATGTCCGACGGCAGCTGGACCGTGCAGGGACTTTCAATCAGCAAGGTCACAAAAATCAACGGCTACGGAGAATACGGATTCTATTCCGGCAAGTATTTTCTCAGCCTCGGTAAGCAGTATCTCTGCAAATTGGAGAGCGTAAACGGCGGACATGTCCAGCTCCACGCGACCAATGACACGCTGCATATACTGGGCGGCAAAGATTCTGTTTATTACCGCCTGAAAATGCTGAATGATAAGAAGAATTCAAACGAGGGAGACAACACGTCACAGACGTCTGATCCGGCTGACGATTTATATTCCTTCCGGATCGACATTGCCGATCAGTTGGATGCCGGTCTTGAATCGCTGATCCGACCGACACTGACAAATTCAGTTACCAGCAGTCCCGTTGAGGAACAGCTTGCAATTGAGGTCGAATACCGCGATAAAAACGGCTGGACGCGAAGCGTTTCCATGCCGGTGCTGCTGTCCGTTCTCGGACAGAGCAAATTGTTGGGGGATACCGTGCGAACAATCGGCCTTGCACAGCGCGGTGATACGCTCGCATTTACGGCGCGCCTCCCGGAATATGAACAGCTTGTCTCTCTTCGGCTCCATGTCGGCGGTGCTGCACGAACCAGTATCGCACTCGGCGGCATGAAGCATTCTACCAAATCAACGACGACATTACAGGCTCTGCTCGATAAGGACGTGGTTGCGATTGCAGGTATTTCTGTTTATAAGGGAACCTGCCGGATGTCCAATTACGGAGACGGTACAGATCCGGAAACGCAAAAGAAGCTGACCTGTTACAGCTACGGATTTGCGTTTTCGTCAGCGAAGCCTGAATATTATTTTACTACGACGATTGCGGGCGGTTACCGTGTCACGCCCGGTACAACGACATCTTTTGAACTGATTAAATATAATAAAGACTCCGATGATCCTTTGATTGCAACACCGACGATGGGGAATTTTCTGGTTCGTATCCGGACAGATCAGATTGACAGGAAAATACTGAACTGTAATCTGAATATTCAGCTGACGTATCAGGATTATTCCGGAAACACGAAATACAGTCAGGTGACTAAAGCAAAGGAAGCGGTCAAGAACTATATCGGCTACTGGCCGACTGCCGATGACCGGCTTGCAAACTTCGGCTATCTCTACGGAACCTCGCCCGGAAAATATATCGAGTTTCCGGTGACGCTGGACGATGCGGCAGCTGTTACCAATGTTCAGATCTCAACCGATAATATTTCGGATGAGATTCAGATAGCCGGTATCTCGGTTTCTGTTCTTGATTCTGTCGGCAAACGGCGAATCTATGCACAGACACTGAATACAATCAATGCTGTATCCAATTACCGGATTGTCCGCACGCTGAAGCATACGGTGATTCCGCCGTTCCCGATTACACTGAAACTGCTTTTTACGGCCGGTAAGTCGTATAACATCACAACCGGAACCGGAACTGTGATTCCTGCCGCGGAGCCGGATTATTCTACCGTGCGTTATTCGATGTCCTATGAGGATACACAGCGCGATTTCGGTTTTATCCGCTCCAAGCTTACTTATGACGTGACGGTCAAGGTTGCGAACGATTCCGTGAAGTATACGGTCAACGGTGATTCCGGTTCGCGGAACCAGTTCTATTTCCAGTTACAGTTCAAAAACGGAACCAGCGCTTTTGTGCTTGCAAACCAGCAGCTGACCTCTGACGGTTTCCGGGCGGGAATGGAAGAACTGTTCGCTATCAAGGTAAACCGCAACTACGGCGATGTTACGGCAATCCGTATTATTCCGGAGGATGTTTCGAGCGAAAGCGATGTGTTCGATAAGCTGAATATTGAGCGGATTACCGTCACGGAGCGCACGAACGGCGGTGCCGGAATGCAGTATGTATTCGATAATGTCGGCTGGATCGGCATTGATTACAGCGACCGGGCAGCACAGAACGGACAGAAAAAGCCGGAAGGCCGTATGCTGGTTGAACTCGCAAGCACCTATACCGTTTCTTATCAGCAGAAGGTTATTTATCTTTACTGTGAAATCGGTGCATGGCCGTGGGATGTAAGCTATGAGCCGTTTGAAGCAAGTATTGCAGCAGACCTGACCTATCTCGATCTGAACGATCAGCCCCAGACTGTCAGCTTTGACGTCGTTTCAAGGCTATACAGCTATATGAACCGAACACCGCGATCCTATGAAGGTGCTTCCGACGGAAGCGATCAGACGCTGTATAATAAGCTGGGCACTGTTACGGATTCGGATTATATGCTCCGGCCGAACCATACCGACCGATTCATTCTTCCGCCGCTTGCAGATGTGAAAACGATTAAGAGTATGACGCTGTATGTTGTAAACCGTTCAAAAGGTATTGCCTACTGGGTGATCAGCGGCATAAGTCTTTCGCGGATTTTCTCCGACAGCGGTACGGTAATACTGAAACAGAACGGCGATCACGAAAGCGATTACTTGCGCAATATGCAGACATCCGAACTATGCAGTATGGTTTATGAGGATGAATATGCGAAAAGTCTGGGTATGAAGATTGAGCTGCCGGTCGGTGAACGTGTCAAGCGTGAGATTCAATTCTCCGACTCTACAATAACATGGTCGGAAAGCACGGCATGGACATCCGCTGTAACCAGATTGCCCGATTCTACCAATGATACGCTGAATCTCTATCTGTATCCGACCGGATATAACAGGGATGTCGCTTCAACGGAGGTCAGTGCAGCATTCCAGTATACGCTTCCGTTCTCAAAGGTGATGCAGGTGCGGCAGAGTTCTCTGTTTACCGCAGGAAGCGGAACACAGGATGCAATGTATTATTATCTGGGTGTTCCGGCATCCAATATGCAGACTTTGACGGCATTGGGCATTACCTGCCGCAATTCCAGAATGATGTTTGACCGTGCAATTGTCGAACAGGTCAGAGACAATGTCATTATCAAACGCTATGAGTTCCACCTGGGCGGTGCATCCGCGACCTTGGGACTCAAAGCGGCGCCTTCCAGAACTTCAGTATCTGAGGATAAAAAGTGCCAGAATCTCATGATCTCCTTTACGGAGAATACAAGGGAAATGACACTGTTCGGTCCGACTGATGAAAACAAGAATGTCAATGATATTGCAGTGGCGTTTCAGTATAAGTCAAGCCTGAGCAAAAATTTGCCGGAGAAGCATCAGCAGAAGTACTATACTCCGTATGTGTATTTTTCCGATGTCGGCATTCAGAAGATCAGAGCCGGCATGATGGCAGAAATCCCGTTTAATATTCCGTATGTCAGCGAGATTACAGCGTATAAGATCGTATCGTTCGGCAACATTACAGCCGAGGTCAAAAATGCGCTGGTAGCCAATTATATTCCTGCCGATACAAACACGAAGAATGATGACGGAGCGGCAAGGGATTATTCTGCCGATATTCTGGAACGGTGCTACTGTATCAACAAGCAATTCTATGTTGATAACCAGATACGGGAAAAAGAAGTCATGCATGACACGATTGTTGAATCGGATCCGAAAGCGGACAGAAAGGGCTTGGCAGGATTGACTTCCCTGACACCGCTTGAACTGACATTTAAGACTTCGGATGCAATAGCAGGTGCCGAGGCAGGTGTGGATGTCCCTGTTACGTTGAGAATTCACTACACGACCAGCAGACTGAAAAACGAGACCATGACGATTCCCGACATCCGGACATTTATCGAGCCGTATACAAAGAAGGATCCTGAGACCGGTAAGACAATGATCGTTGATAACTTTATCACAGGTGAAAGTGCGACAATCAAGCTGTTTGTGCCGGACTGCAATGAATTGACAGCCTTTGAAATCAGCCTTGTGGATGAGACGGGTACTGCGACATGGCATGTTGACAACATTTCATTCAGAGTAAGGCTTGAAAACGCGGTGTACCGCAGAAGTGTCAATATGAAATTTGATACGACTCCTAAGACATTCTCTGTCCGGAATGTCAAGCTGAAGAGCGACATATCCATTGACGGCGTTTATAAGACGACCGCGACGGAATCACCTGTTGCGCTCAAAGCGGAGATCGGACAGCGGATTGAGATTCGTCCGTCTGTTGAACTGAGTGAGAACGGTTACGGATATGCTGTATCATGGATGATCAATGGCAGGGAAACAGATGTGACGGATGAGGTAGTTCCTCTGGAAGGCGGATTTGCAGAAGGCTTTGCATTTACGCCGGAGTATCAGGGCTCCGTAACAGTCGATACTTATGATTTCACGATCTGGGCGATTGACAATGAGAATATTCAGAATGTGATTTCAATCGCTGTTCCGGTTCCCAAGAATGTTGAGACAGGAGAGCAAACGACAAGCACTATGACAGGTACATCTACGAGCACGTCGACAACAACAACGACAACTACGACGGCAAGCGCGCTTCCGTAACAGGTGAAGAGGCTGTTGCGAACTTCAAAACAGGATTGATCAATACCATCGGGAAGATTGAACAATGAGTACTTTTATCAATAATATCAAAAACCATAAAAAGCTTGCAGTCATCTGCGCGGCGGTGCTTGTCGCCGCCGTCGCAGTGACTGTACTGGCATTTGTTCTGGCAAACCGTGAGGAAAAAGGCAGCCGCGAACTCTATTTTGAGGGTACGGATTATCCCGTATATGTTACAAAAGCAAATCAAAAGATGAAGTTTGAGCTTGACGGCTCGAAATCGGCGAATCTTGCATGGACATATGCGGCAGAGCCGGGAAAAGTCGCACATCTCTCCAAGGAGAACAGTGAGAAGAAAGGAAAGCTGACCCTCTCGCTGAAAGCACTTGAAACCGGTTATGCGACTGCGGTTTTTCGCAGAAGCAGTGAGATTGCCGGAATCCCTTACGATGCCGTGACAATCTATGCAGATTACTATGTTTCAGAGAACGAAAAAGGCGAAAAGTCGATGACACTTACCGATATGCGGCAGGTTACGGCGACTGTCGGTGCACTGGATACGCAATATCCGTATCTCGCTGACGGCAGCCGGATTCTGCTTCCGAACGGCGGAGACTGGCAGATGACGGCTGAGATTCCGGAGGGATTGCCGGAAGACCTGTTTGTTTGCTATCAAAATTTCGACGAGAATGGACATATGTGTATCGAAGTTGTGCAGAAAGAACTGACATTACAGTCAGAAATTCCTGATGAGTACAGAAATCTCAGTTTGGCAGAGCTGATTGAAAAGCTGTCGGAAGAACCGAATCAGAATGAGCAGAATTCAAGTCAGTCCTCGGCGCAGTCAGAAGTGTCAGGGGAGGAAGCTGAAATTTTATTGTCATCAGTCTATGATACTGTGTTTGTTCTGAAAAGCGAGTCTCTCGGAATCGAACAGCGGCTTCAATTCAAATTGAACGGAAATCAAAAGTGGGTTTTATGTGCAGCGGAGGTTACCGGATGAGAAAAAAGAATACGGAATCCTACGGCAGCGCGGACGACAAGTACGAGAATTCGGCTCAGGCATATGATGATTATGATGAAGATTATGACCTCGATCAAAAATTAGATGATCTGTTAGACTTTGAAGACATTGACGGCGAGGAAACGGATTATGCAGAGGAAACTGCGGAGAACCCGGAATACGATGAGGATGACGAGGATGCCGGGCTTTGGGAAGACCTGAAATATGACGAAGATGAAGACCCGGATGATGACGAAGAGTCTGAACCCTGGGAGGATGAAGATTCAGAGGATGACGGGGATTCGGATGCGGAACCGGAGGGCAAACAGCTGACCGAGGAAGAACTGGAGGAGCTGGAGCAAAAGCTTTTCAAAAAGGAAATCCGACAGGTTTTGCTCGGTAACTTTGTCGTCTACGAGGACGGTTCATACGGTGCCGGAAACGGATCATGGGTGTCGGCATTCGGCTTCAATGACGGCGCACTGCGAACCATTTACTACGGAATCTCCCGGAAACAATATCCTTATACTTCCGTTGTGAAAAACAATACAAAAATACTGTTCGATGTCCTCAGGGCAATGAAAAAGATCGGCAGAAGACTGATTTTTGTCACGGAGTCGGAATATCCCGCATGTTACATTAAAAGCTATATTTTCCGTCCGGTTGTGCTGCTGTTTGTACCGGTCTCAAATGACAAGCATAATACGCGGTTTATGCTGCGGGCTTATTGCAGCAGGGGACTGCTCTCTTTCCTGTCGATCCGGCGTGCGGTCAGCAGATTTGATAAGGAAATTCCTTCTCAGCTTTCCCGGGGCGGTCGGAACGAAAGCAGCCGGAAGAAGAGCAATCGGACAAACGAGAATAGTTAAGTGATTATCCCCTGCACTTTGAACAGTACAGGGGATATTTCAGAACAGAATCACATAATTCTTTGTTTTTTAACGGAAACTGCACCCAAATGTCTGCTTGAACAGTATATTATACAGAGGTTCTCAGACAGAGACTTCAGTAATGAATATCAAACAGGAGGATTAAGCAATGTCCAAGAGTTTTAAGGAGTATAAAGAACATTATCTGGATTTGATGCAGAATGACAAAAACGCGGCTGTGAAGGAACATGCATGCAGCGCGATTATCGCAATGATGTGGCAGGCAGGTGTTGACGATATCAATGCACTGCCGGATGCTGAGACAGAAATAGATCCGGAAATCCTTGCTGCGGAAATGGCAGCGAACACGCCTCTGAAAGAGGTCATGCAGAATCTGAAACAGAATGATTATGAAGAGCTGGCTTCTTCTCAGGAAAAACTGAATACATTTTACCAGACGTTCAAAAAGCATCCGCAGCTTCAGGATCCAAAGGTAATTGAAGCCGAAAACAAAAGACGTGAGCTTCATAACAAGGGCGCGGTGAAGCAGAACGCGGCAGAAGCACCAAAGCCTGCGGAAAAGAAAGAAGAAGCTCCGAAGGCTGAAGAGCAGCCGAAGAGACGTGTAAGAAAAAAAATTGATCCCGCTGAACAGGAAAGACGCCGTAAAGAGCAGGAAGCAAAGGATCTCAAATCCACTCAGGAAAGTATGAAGAATAATGCAGCCGGTAAGGAGAAGCGTAGATCGCTGATTCTTTCCCGCTTCGGTCCGGACGGAAAAATCAAGGGTACGGATGATCCGGAAAAATATTTTACACAGGAAGCGGCTGAAAAATATAATAATACCAAGCTGCCTGTTCCGGAAGGATTGACGCCGGATATGGTCGCAATCATCGCACTCGGAACGGCAATGGACGGAACCCGCTATGATTTCAACAAAAAGATGACGCAATCCGGCAGACCCTTGGAACATTTCTATTATAAAAACTGGAACCGCGAATTTATCTATATGAGCATCATTCCGGGAGATGACCGTTCCCGCGACTATTCCCATATTATGGAAAATTCCCGCGAGGAAACAAAAAAGGCGCTGGAGGCTTACCAGAACCATGACTTTGAACCGGTAAAACGGTCTTTGAAGAGTTTCACTGACATTATCAGACTGAGTGTATTGGATTGTGACAAAAGTTCACGAATGGACGCCAATCACAGAGAGTATTTCAGAATTCTCAATGAAATGAAGGATATTCCGCAGCTTGGCGTCAAAGAGATGTTCAGTGAAAAAGAGTGGAAGAGAATTCAGGTATATGCTGCACAGACCGAGGCTGCCGATCAGTTCTATCAGACCGCCTCAAAGATGGTGAACGAAACACCGGAGGCAGGCAGCGAAGAACGAAAAAAGATTGCCTTTGATATGCTGCTGAATGCCGGTCTTATGAATGCCGAGCAGGGTGCTCCGGATAGCTTTCGGAAGATTGATGCGATGACGGATTCGCTGCTTAACAAGATCGGCAGGCAGTTTGATCCTCCCATGAGCGGACGTTCACTCACAGAAACCCTGCAAGAGATGGACCCGTTGAAGGCTTCACCGGAACTGGGCCAAGCAATTCTGAATTTGAAACAAGGTTATTCAGAGAATCAAATCAGAAAGGGTTGTCCGGCAATTGACATTTCTCCGGCTCAGGGCTATCTTTCGGAACCGGACGGCAAGCAGAAGCTGACGGAATTGTATAAGGACGCGATCTTAAAATCCGATCTCTATCAAAAACTCGTCAGTGAGAAGGATCCCTACAAGCTTTCGAAGCTTGTCAATCAGGCAAAGGGCAGCAATTTCACAAAGTATAGAGAAGTTGAGCTTGATGATACCAAGGCAAAGCAAATGTCTGATGATTCGCTTTCAAAGGAGATTGAGAAGAACAGAGCGAAAGATCTCAACAAGGTTTTCGCCTACAAGATCGGTCCCAAGAAGCTGAAGGAAGCGCTCAACGGATTGGATTCGGGCACGATGGATCTCTTCCACAACGATTCTGACGAGATCAAGGAACTGCGTGAGCAAACAAGGCTGCTTCGGGGAATGCTGATGGCGAAAGGGGAAGAGGCGCTTTTTGATCCGGATGTGAAAAAGACTCTCAAGGATACCTATAAGGCAAGTGTCAAATATCAGCTTGCAAAGCGCACCGAAGCAGGCGCGGATGAAGCAGACAGCAGCTTCCAGCCTAAGACTCCCGGCGGAAAACGGCGTTATAATGCTGCGGCCGATATTGAGAAATATACAAAGCAGTTCCTTGATATGGAGGAAATCCGGAAGGAAGCCGAGCTTGAGCTCCGTCAGGAAGAAGAGCAGAAGATCATGCAGGCGAAGATGAAGGAGCAGAATAAAACCTTCGACGGCAAGAGCATGGGTGACAAGGCAGTCCGTGCGGCGATGAAGGAAGCGAAAGAATGCTTTACGCCGCAAATGTTCCTCTATGAAGAAAAAGAGACTAAGGAGATCGTCGGCGAAAAGATCGCGAAGGTTCTCGCAGCCCGTACCGTCGCAGAGGCGAGCGAGCGCGCAGCGCAGAACGGGAAGAAGATGAAGCAGGCGGATTTCAACAGATATGTTGCGGAGGTTACGCAGGAGGTAAAGAACCGCGAAGACTTCAAAGAGCTCATGCGGAGCAATTCTGCCGCATCTTTGGTTGAAGCAGCCTCAACCAATAACGGCAAGGAACTGATGGTTAAACTCACAAAGGCCAGAAAAACCGTTGACAGCAGAGTGCAGAAAAATAATGCTGCTGAGCAGAACCTGAATGCAGAGCGCAAGACGAAAAAAGAGCTGTAAGTTCTGTTCTAACGGCGGAAAACCAATCCAAAGAAAGCCCCTCTCAGATTCTCTCTGAGAGGGGCTTCGGCTTGTAGACAACGTCTTTCCGACGGATTCAAAAGGGGGGGCGGCTCCCGCGCTGCGCTGTTTCACTTTGCAAAACGTGCGATATCTTTTTCGACAGACTGCCCCCCTCTCAGATTATATCTGAGAGGGGGGAATTGTCATTTCGAGCCCATTGTCATTCTGTGCTTTTTGTTGTCAAGCTGAAGCGGTTCGTTTTCAAGCTTCTGCTCTTTCTTTTTGGTGTAAGTCATTCGTCTTTCTTCGTTCTTATGCTCAATGTCCCTTCTCTTTTTGCCGTTCTGCAAATACTCACCGTAAAGGTTTTTGCCGCTCGATTGCTCGATTGTTTTCTGAAAATTCCGGGCTTTCTCAGGCTGACTCAGATCGCCGTATTTCTTCATCATATCATCGAATTTCTTGTCTTGAAGCAAATCTGAGACCTGTTGCTCAAACATTTTCTGCGAAACGCCGGGCATTTCCTGAATATTGGCTTTTTCCGCAGCTTTTTTGATAGAATCAATCGCAAGAATAGAAGCTGCACAGTGGCGAAGCTCCTCAGCATGATCCTTTCCGTCTTTGCTGTTGTTCAGTTCCTGAATCTGTGCGATGTACGGTGCCTGATCGAGCGCTGCCAGTTCTACCTGTTCCGGTTTCTTTTCTTCTTTTACGGGTTCCGGCTTCTTTTCGGGTTCCGGCTTCTTTTCGGGTTCCGGCTTCTTTTCAGGTTCCGGCTTCTTTTCAGGTTCCGGCTTCTTTTCAGGTTCCGGCTTCTTTTCGGGTTCCGGCTTCTTTTCGGGTTCCGGCTTCTTTTCGGGTTCCGGCTTCTTTTCAGGTTCCGGCTTCTTTTCAGGTTCCGGCTTCTTTTCAGGTTCCGGTTTCTTTTCAGGTTCCGGTTTCTTTTCTTCTTTTACGGGTTCCGGTTCCTTTTTTTCTTTTTTGATTTCTTTTTCTTTATTTGCGGCTTCGGAATAGCGTTTGTTTGCATCTTCAAAGGCTTTTTTATTTTCCTCGGTTGATGTCACAGCGCCGTTTTTTACACCCGTCGTCGCAATCAGGGCATAGAGCTGTTTGTCTGCACTCGGATTTTCCTTGGAAAGCGGATTTGCGGCAATTCTCTCCGAAATCTTTTCCAATCCTTTTGTCTGGAAAAACTGTGTCAGGAAATCATCATCTGCGCCGTTCGGATCCCAGCCGTTTTTCTTTGCCTGAGCAAGGAATTCCTGCGTTTGCTCCGGATTTTTTTGAACATTGACCTTATTATTGTCAGTCAATGCCTTCACACTGTCGTCTTTTACGACAGCTGCGGAATTGAACACAAGATCCTTGTCCTTGCTGTTCAGTTTACTGTCTTTGACAACTGTTTGTGCCTGATCTGCAATACGGAGCTTATCGGCAGCGGGATAATCTGCCTGAAGCTTCCTGCTCCGGATTTCATGGGCAACATTTGCAAGGCCGGGTGTCTTATAGACGGCTTCCAGAAAATCGCGTTCACCGTTCTTGCTGGTGTTCCACCCGTTTTTGCTGGCATCATTCAGAAACCGGTCTAAAGAAGTATTCGATGTATTCTGCTTCTGCTGCGCATCTGTTGTTGCATTCATCCGGAGGTCTTTCGGATTTTTTAGATCATTCAGATTTTTTTGATGGGACTGCTCCGCTTCATTCACAATATCACGCATTTGCTTTTCGACAGTATTGAACTTTTCTCCCAGTTCCTTCGGATTCAGCTCATTTATGCTTTTTTTATACTGTTCACGCAGAATCGGATCTTGGATTTGCTGTGCTTTCTTTTGTTCTTCTTCCATAAATGCTTCGGCAGAGAGATTTTTGTCTTCGGTCTTCTTCGGATCCTTCGGAGTATCATTGTTTGAACTGCCGGTTTTTTTGGCTTCTTCGTCTTCCAGTTCTTTCTTGGCTTCTTCGTAAATTTTCTCGGATTCCTTGCGCTCTTTTTCCTTCTGCATTTCAGCTTTGAGGAGTTCGCGTTCATGCTTCCTTTTTTCGCGCTCCATTTGCTTGCGCTGTCTCTGCTCATATTCCAGCTCCGGATAATTATGACCGAGCGCATCGCACAGAGCATCAATCAGCATCCGAAGGAAATCCTGAAATCCCTCATATTCCTTTCGCTGCTCCGGTTCCTGGGGCATTTTATCAACACCGTCATCGTCATCGCCGAGGGCTTCTGCTTCTTCTTCCTCATCTGCTGCGATTTGTGCCAGATTCAGGTCAACACGGTTTTCCTTTGCAAATTTCCCCAGACCTTCCAGTTTCTCCTGATCCTTTTCCCACTGCTGTTGTTCTTCTTTCGTTTTGATCTCGCTGGCGGGTCGGGTGACTCTTTTAGCTGCTTCACAGTATTCATTGAGTTCTTTCGCGGCGTTTTTATTGCGCTTTTTCAGGTGTTTGACACTTTTCTGAAGTCCTTCGGCATATCCTTTCAGCGCATCCATATTATTTTTCATTTTATCAGGATGCTTTTCCCAGTTTTCTTTGTATTCAGCAAAACTCATGTGCTTGCCTGCCATAATTGTAACCTTCCTTTCAAAATTGGTAGTCCGGTTTTCAGCCTTCATACATAACACCGAAAAAACGGCTGTTTGGGTGCAGCATACAGATATTTTTTTGCGGTTTGCCGATAAAATCTCCCCCCGCCCGCATATGGTTGTATCGTTATGCGGGCGGGGGATTGTTTTAATCTGATTCAGTAATTGTTAAGGCTTGTCTTGTTTATCCGGACGGCTGCCCTTGTATTCGAGGCTCAGCATCGTCAGATCATCAAATTGCTCAGCCTCTTTGACAAAGCCGCTG
The DNA here is from genome assembly GCA_017518255.1 of Oscillospiraceae bacterium. Classification (GTDB taxonomy): domain Bacteria; phylum Bacillota; class Clostridia; order Oscillospirales; family Ruminococcaceae; genus Firm-04. The sequence goes on along the minus strand of JAFWVK010000024.1, from coordinate 35,542 downwards.
ATTGCATCACGGACACTGTGGAGCAGTTCTTCCGGACCAGAATGTTCTGCCTGATTCAGGGCATCCAGCATCCGGTCAATGCCGAACATTTTCTCTGCATTGTCGGTTGCCTCCGGCACGCCGTCCGTATACAGGAACAGCTTATCGCCCGGATTCAGATTGAGTTCATATTCTTTGTAGACAATGCCGTCTATGCAGCCGATTGCCATGCCGTGTTTGTCTTTATACAATTCATACTTTCCGTTGCTTCGTTTAAGTGCGGGATACTCATGACCGGCATTGGATGCTGTCAGCTTTCCGGTTGACAGTTCAAGGATGCCGAGCCATACGGTTACGAACATTTCAACCTGATTATTGGAACAAAGGGCTTCATTGGTTTTTGTCAGCACTTCCGCAGGCGACTGTCCGAGCATCGCAACGCTTTGCAGGATGGTTTTGGAGATCATCATAAACAGAGCAGCCGGAATGCCCTTGCCGGAGACATCTGCCATCACCAGGGCAAGGTGATCTTCGTCAATCAGGAAGAAATCGTAAAAATCGCCGCCGACTTCTCTTGCGGGATTCATCATCGCATAAATCTCAAATTCATTTCTGTCCGGATAGGGCGGGAAAATATGCGGCAGCATGGCTGCCTGAATCTGGGTTGCCAGCGCAAGCTCGGTACCGATCCGTTCCTTCTCAGCAGTTATTTCGGTGATGCTGTCAATATACTGTTTTGTTTTCCTGGAAAGGTCGTCGAAGGATTCGGCGAGCAGCTGTATTTCGTCACCTGTGCGGTAGACATCCTTCATTTCAAAGAGTTTGCCTGTTTGGGCGCCTATATCAATTTCCTCGGTCATTGACTCAATCGGACGCACAATTTTGGTCGCAAGAATGAGCGCTGATATTGAACCTATTATTATGATAGAGATGATACCGATGATTGTGATCTTATTCTGCCTGCTGGTAGCAGTTCTGAATGTTTCCGTAGATGACGAGTTTATTCTGTTGAGCTCGTTGATCATAGTTCTGGTTGAATTCTCTGTCATCTTTTGATCGACAACGGATACAACCGCCCAGCCGATGGTTTCCATCGGTGCGCTCATGAGGTAGTACTCCTTATCATTGAGCTTTACGGTTTCAAGATCTGTACTTCCTGCCATTGCTTTGGTAATAAAGGCGGCAAGTTCCTTGTTATCGGATTCTCTGAGATCCGGTGCGGCCTCCGAGTCTTCCAGTGTGAAGATTCCGTTATTTTCGGGGAGGGCGATAATCTGTCCGTCTTGGTTTATAATAAAAATAAATTCGTATTCACTGTTGGAACTCTGAATGAGCTCGTCAATATTGTTGGTAATGATGTCGATGCCGACAACGGCGACTGTTTTGCCGTTTACAATGACGGGCGCAGAGCAGGTAATATCAAAAGAATTGGAAAAAGCATCCCTTACAACACCCGTAAAAAAGATGTCACCTTTTTCAACGGCACCGATATACCACGGCCTTTTGCGAACGGGATACGGTTTCTGGTTGCCGTTTTCGTCAAATTTATTTGAACCTCCGTGACTTGCGCCGATATGGGTTCCGTCGGAAAGACCGATATAGCATCCGCTGATTTTATCGTTTGTTTCCACCAGCGACATCAGCGTGTTTGACATATGACCTGCAATTCCGACATATTCCGATTGTGTATAGTCAATTCCTTCCTCAAAAAGCAGGTGAATCTCCAGTTCATCTTCGTTGTTCGGGTCAGGCAAAGGGACATGAGCGGGTTCAAGGTTATCGGCATTTTCAAAGAGATTCTCTGCCATTTCCCGAAGCATAGAGATATTGTCTTTTATCTGGGTGAATTCATCATCAATCTTAGCGGCGCGCAGCGTATTGATCTTTGTGAGAGACTGCTCGATTTCCGTATACATAGCATCGCCTGAGATTTTTTCGACCGCTTCCTGCTGTTCCTTTCCGGATTTGGCAACGATTGCTTTGAGGGTAGAAGCTTTGTATATGGAGACTGTTGTATTGAATCCGACGATTGCAAGAAGGAACACAAGCAATACAGCGAGAATCTTGCTGTGAAGTCCGCCGATTGTTAATCCCCAGATCTTTTTCAAAACTATTCACCTCAAAGCTTTTTTTGAATCGTCAGAATATTGCTTCCGTTTATATATTCATAATGGATATCGTCCATTGTTTTCTTTACAAGGAAGATTCCGAGACCGCCGATGCTTCGGTCTTTGCTTCCGAGTGTTACATCGGGGTCTTCCTTTGCAAGCGGGTCATACGGAATGCCGTGGTCAATAAAGGTGATTGTGACAACAGAACCGTCAGGCTTGACTTCGACCCGCACAGTTGCCGGTCCGGTTTCCGGATTATAGGCATAATGTGCGATATTGACGAAGATTTCTTCCACGGCAAGATCAATCTGCATCTGGATTTTCATGGAGCAGTCAGCCGCTTCCAGCTGTTCGTCAACAAAACTCAGGACCTGATCAAGGTTATCCGTTAAGGCCTCAATGTCAAGTTCTTTCATAAATCAGTTTCCTCTCTGCCTTAAATGATTGTCAGGATATCCGAAAAGCCGGTGACTTCAAAAATTTCCATCAGATCGTCATTCACATTGATTACAGCCATTTCGCCCTGTTTGTTCATCTGCTTCTGTGCGATCAAGAGGACGCGGAGACCTGCGGAGGAGATATACACGGTTTCTGCAAGGTCGATGACAAGTTCCTCGACTCCTGCCAGTGATTCGTGAATGCAAGCTTCCAGTTCCGGCGCAGTTTTCGTGTCAATTCTGCCTTCGATTTGCAGTGTCAGCTTTTTACCCTCGGATTTCTGATTGATAGTCATAATAAACCATTCCTTTCCGGTTAAATAATGATTTGTACGGCATATACCGTATGATTACAGGGGGATGCTTTTTTCGATGACGACAGTTGTGGAATCGCTGTTCAGCCACACCTTTACATCGTCAGCCAGCTTTGCGATGATCGACTTTTCCAGCTCGTCCCATTCCTCTTTCTGAGATTTTTCATCCGGAGAAAGGTTTTTCCGGTAGAGCTGAAGTGACCAGTAATTGGAATCAGCGGCAGAGAAGTCATTGATTCCGGTATTGAGCCACGCATCGCTCATGTTTCGCAGATAATTTTCATCTGCCTCTGACGGCATTTGCAGACTGCGGCGCAGCAATTCGCGGATTCTTCCCAGAACACCTTTTGCATTTTCGTTTTTACCGCTGGTAGAAACGGAGAGAATCTGTGTTTCCTGCTGCTGATTTGCCTGCTTGTCTGCCGAGAGACAGATGCGGCAGATCATACCTTGCTTTGTCTTTTCACTTTCCAGCCAGAACTTACCCTGAAATTCATCCAAAATTCCGTGAACCATGCTGACGGTTTCTTCTGTCAGAAGGCGCAGATGCATGTCTGCTTTTCCGGTGATTTTGTGATAAGCGGCAAATTTTTCCGTCGTTTGCAAAGCCAGGTCGCTGCCATTCAAGTCACTGCTGATTGTAATGACATCAGTTTTCATGGCAAACCTCCTTTTTGCAGATTGTTCGATATCATGATAATCTCATTATAACATATAAAGCCGAAAAACGCAATGGGTAAATATAAAAAAGATAAAACAAGCTTTTGTTCCGGGTTCATTCCAAACAATTGCTTGACTTTGCGCTTCTGCCGTGTTATAATGATGACGGATCACGGGAGAAAGGAATGAAAGACATTCGCTGTAAATACTGCCATTTTCTCTGACTGTGAGTCAATTGTTCCGAATGTCGGCAGCAGCGCGGAAAGAATCCGGTATCGGCGTTTCGGCTTCCTGCCGGAACGCTGTTTTACTGATTGTTTTTATGACGGTGTGCATCCGCAACCCGCCGTATGACATTTCCTTCCTGATCGACAATGACCGTGTGTTCCAGTGTTCCGACCAGATTTCTGCGGAATGCCGCACGGTATTCATTGCGCAGAGCTTCGCGCTCTGCAAGTTCTTCTTCTGTTAATCCGACGGATTTGGCTTTGTGAGCCAGTTCGTTGATCCGGTCAATCAGTTTCTGATCCATTGAGACAACCTCACTTTCTTTTCGCTTATTATACCATATATTGCAGATAAACGCAATGGGAGCAGCGGAAAAAGATTGTCCCGGAAACCGGATGAAGGAAAAAAATGAATGAATCTGTCCGGAGAATCCTATTTCTGATAAACGGAGGTGCTTTTCATGCTGGCACTGGTGACCGGCGCATCACGCGGAATCGGTGAAAAATGCGCGGAACGGCTCGCCAAAGACGGCTATACCGTTTTGGTTCACTACCATCAGTCGTCTGATGCTGCAAAACAGCTTGCCGACAGAATCGGCGGAATTCCGGTTCAGGCAGATCTGGGAGATTTTCACCAGATTGACCGCATGACGGAGGAAATACAGCGCTCATTCGGAACAGTCGATTTACTGGTCAATAATGCGGGAATCGCTCTGAACGGTCTGTTTCAGGATATTCCGGATGCGGAGGCAATTCGGCTGTTCGCGGTCGATGTCGGAGGTGTGATGCACACGGCGAAGCGGCTGCTTCCGGCGATGCTGCGCGCACACAGCGGATGTATTGTCAACATTGCGTCGGTCTGGGGCGAATGCGGTGCATCCTGTGAGGTGCATTATTCTGCGGCAAAGGCTGCGGTCATCGGCTTTACCAAGGCGCTTGCGCAGGAGGTCGGTCCGAGCGGAATCCGTGTAAACTGTGTTTCACCGGGCGTGATAGATACGGAAATGAACCGGATGCACGGTCCGGACACCATGCAGATGCTTGCTGCGGAAACTCCGCTGGGTACGATCGGCAGACCGGAGGATATTGCGGAAGCAGTGGCTTTTCTGGCTTCGGACAGAGCAAAATTTATTACCGGACAGATTCTGCCCGTGAACGGAGGGTTTTATATATGACGGAGCAGCTTCAAAAGCGCTTTTCCGATCAGATTGCATTTCTGCTGGAAATGGACAAAATGAAAAATGTGTACCGGCGAAGCTATGTTCTCCATGAAGACCGGCACGAAAATGATGCGGAACATGCATGGCATCTTGCAATGCTCGCGCTGATTCTGCATGAATACGCAAATGAACCGGTCGATTTGCAGAAGGTGCTTGCAACCGTTCTGATTCATGATGTTGTCGAGATTGATGCAGGAGATACCTATGCCTATGATGATGCCGGAAATCAGACGAAAGCAGAGCGGGAGCAGAAGGCTGCCGACCGTCTGTTCCGGATTCTTCCGCCGGATCAGGGAACATATTACCGGAAACTCTGGGAGGAATTCGAGGCGGGCAGCACGCCGGAGGCACGTTTTGCAGCATCGCTTGACCGGATTCAGCCGCTGATGTTGAATTATTACAAAAACGGGTTATCATGGAAGGAGCACGGAACCCGGCGTTCACAGGTCGAGGAGCGGATGCAGGCGGTTGCAGTCGGCTCTGACCGTCTGGGAGAGCTGGCTGCTGAGATCATTCAAAGAGCGGCGCAGGAAGGCTTGCTGAAAGATGAATAATGCCAAAATCCCCGCAGGATGAAAACCATTCTGCGGGGATTCCGTTTTATTAAGAGAAAAAATGCAGGATTCCCGAAACGCTCAGGCACAGAATCAGACCGACGGAAACCGGCAGAAGAAATGCAGCAAATGTCCAGCGTTTGCTTCGCGTTTCGCGGAAGACCGTCAGAAGTGTTGTCGCGCAGGGAGAATGAAACAGCGTAAACAGCAGAAAACAGGCAGCGGTTCCCTGTGTCCAGCCGTGTGATACCAAAAGCGTATGCAGGGAAGAAAGAGAACCGTAATCCGTCAGCGTTGTGCTGCCGAGATAAGCGGTCACTGCCACGGGGAGCACAATTTCATTTGCAGGCAGACCGAGAATAAATGCAAGCAGAATCACACCGTCAAGCCCGATCAGATTTCCGGCGGGTGCAAGGAAATCCGAAAGATGTACAACAATGCTTTGCCCGCCTGCCTGCACATTTGCGAATATCCAGATCAGCAGACTGACCGGTGCTGCGGTCATGACCGCACGGCAGAGGACAAAAACCGTTCGGTCGAGTACAGAGCGAATCAGGATCTGTCTGATCTGCGGGCGGCGGAACGGCGGAAGTTCCAGTACAAAAGAGGAGGCTTCTCCGCGCAGAACCGTTTTTCCCAATGCAGCGGATGCTGCAAACGTCACAAATACGCTCAAAAGAATCAGAGCAGTCATCATGCAGGCGGCGCGGACGGATCCGCCGGCGCCTTCGCCGGCGAAAAACACCGTAATAATCGCCAGAAGTGTCGGAAACCTTCCGTTGCAGGGAACCAGTGCATTTGTCAGAATTGCAATCAGCCGTTCCCGTTTGCTTTCGATAATGCGGCAGCCGGTAACTCCGACGGCATTGCAGCCGAATCCCATTGTCATGGTCAGCGCCTGTTTGCCGCAGGCTTTGCATTTCGCACAGCAGGAATCCATGTTGAAGGCGAGACGGGGCAGCAGACCGACATCCTCCAGCAGCGTAAACAGCGGGAAAAAAATCGCCATCGGCGGAAGCATGACAGAAATAACCCAGCCGGTTCCGCGCAGCATTCCGTCAATGACGGCACCGGAAAGCCATGCCGGGACGCCGTTTTCCTGAGAAAGCCGCATCAGATTCCGGCAGAGTCCGGAAAACAGTGCGGAAAGCAGGGAGGAAGGATAATTTGCACCGACAAGCGTAATCCAGAAGGTCAGCAGAAGCAGCATCATCATAACCGGAATTCTCATTCTTTTACCGGTCAGAATCCGGTCAGCCTGTTCCGTGCGGCGGTGCGGGTGCGGCGGAACAGACACGCATTCCCGGTACAGCGCAGATGCCTGAGCGATGATTTCCGAAAGGGTTTTTTCCGGCAGCTTTTGCTCTGAGGCGGAGCTTTCCGCCTGAATTTCTGCGGCATCAAGCAGCGGCTGCAAGGTTTGTTTCTTTCTGGCTGTAATGCCGATGACCGGGATACGGAGCTTTTCGGAAAGCAGCTCCGGTTTCAGCCGGATGCCCTTTTTCTCTGCCTCATCCGTCAGATTCAAACAAAGCACGGTTTTTTGACGGATTGTCAGCAGTTCCAGAATCAGCCGCAGCCCGCGTTCCAGACAGGTTGCATCGCAGACGCAGATGATGCAGTCATGCGGTGTATTCCGGATTATTTCACCGGCAGCAGCCTCCTCTGCCGTTTCCGAGTATACGGAATATGTACCGGGTGTGTCAATCAGCCGGATCGGAATTCCGTGATGCGAAAAACTGCCCTCCGCGCCTGCAACGGTTTTCCCGCACCAGTTTCCCGTATGCTGTTTCATACCGGTCAGTGCGTTGAAAACAGTGCTTTTCCCCACATTCGGATTGCCGACCAGCAGATAGGTTCTCCGAACCGGCTCAGGCTCAGCGGATTCCGTTTGCCGCAGAATAATCTGTTTGCACTGCTCAGCACGCAGTGCGAGTGTGACTCCGCGTACCGTAAATGCGACAGGTGACCCGCCTGCGCCGCGCAGTCTGCATGTGATTTCGGTCCCCGGAAGAATACCGAGCTGTGCCAGCCGGTTCTGTTCCGCCTGATCGGCTTCCGTTCGTGTGATAATCCCGCTGCATCCGACAGGGAGGGCAGCAAGACTGATTTCGGTTTCCAAACGATCACCCCTTCACAAACCGGATTGCTCTTTTTGTATCCGGTATCTGCTTTATCTTCAGCATATGAGAAAGAGTGAAAAAGGGTGCATCAAAGATCTTCTGCACGAATCCTGCTGCTGAGACGCATCATTCCGAGCAGATTCGGCAGCGCCATGCAGCCGTTGCAGAGATCGCAGAAACACCAGAGCCAGAGCGGGCTGCCGAATGCACCGGCAAATGCGGCGGAAATGCACAGCGCAAGATACAAGCCCTCCTGCCTGCTGCCGAACAGAAAGCGGAATGCTGCCAGTCCGCAGGGAAACCAGCCGATCATTGTCGCAAATGCAAGCAGGATCATATTAACGGCAAGAAATGCGGATGCGGCTTTTCCGAGCCCGCTTGAAAATGCCTGAAGCAAAAGTGCGGCAGGCTCACTCCGGTGCAGAGAAATACCGGGAGCAGTCAGAATGACGAGAGCAGTCGCAGTGCAGCAGATGACCGTATCTGCAAAGACCTCCGCAGTTGCCCATTTCCACTGATTCCCGCCTGCTGCATCCATGTGGAGCAGACCGGAGCTTCCAAGACCGGCTTCGTTGGAGAAAATGCCTCTCTTGATCCCCTCGTGCATACTGCGGAGAAACAGTGCAGCCGTAAAGCCTCCGCCGGCAGCACGGAATCCGAATGCCTCCCGAATGATGCGCAGAATTGCGTTAGGCAAAGCAGCTGCGTGCATACAGAGCAGCACCGCGCAGCAGAACAGATAGATTCCGCAGAGAAGCGGCATGAGCCGGAGCGCTGCGCCGCGGATACGCTGAATTCCGCCGCAGAGCACGATGCCGAACAGGAATGCAGTAATCAGTCCGGAAACCGGAAGGGGAATGCCGAATGCCGCCGCACTCTGCGCGATGGTGCTGCTTTGTGCGAGATTTCCCATTCCCAGAGCAGAACAGATGCAGCAGAAGGCAAAAAATGCAGCAGGAATTCCGCTTTTGAATGCAAAGCCTAAATAGCCGAGTGCGCCGCCGCAGGGGATACCGTTCCGGGATTTGCCGGAAAAACGGCTGCTCAGCAGGTTTTCCGCCGTGACCAGAACCGTTCCGAGCAGGGCGGATATCCACATCCAGAAGATCGCGCCCGGACCGCCTGCGATCAGTGCCAGCGCCGTTCCGGCAAGATTTCCTGTTCCCATGGTTGCCGCAAGTGCAGCTGCAAAAATCCTGTGCTGCTCTTGATCTGTTCGGTGCAGCAGACTGCCGTATGTATCGCGCAGAACACGGTGCAGAACGCAGACCGGCTTTCCGCGCAGACGGATCAGATACAAAAACGCTGTTGCCGATAACAGAAACGGCAGAATGATGCTCCATAAAAGATGTGTTGCTGTCTGCATGCGCACCGCCTCCCTGTTCAGTTTATGCGCAAAAACAGTTTTTCCAGAACCGGGCAGTTTCCGGAAGATATTTTTTCTGATTTACCCATTGCTTTTTACAGCCGGATATGATATAATGTAAAATAGTGCGGAGTGTACCCTTGCGTGTGGGGCAGCATCCGCATTCAGCGGAAAAGCCGGATGCGTGTACGGCTTGCCGCACGATTTCAGACAAAGGACGTAGAACGAATGTCGGATTATCAGAAAATTTTAGTAGTCATCCCGTCGCTGGATCCGGATGACCGGCTGCCCGAAGTGATTCGCGGCGTAAAAGAAAAAGGTTTCACCGATATTTTGCTTGTCGATGACGGCTCTGCACCGGAAAACCGGCATTATTTTGAAGAGGGCGCGGCAATGGGCTGCGAAGTGCTGCATCACGGTGTCAACAAGGGTAAGGGCAGAGCACTGAAAACCGCCTTTGAGTGGTTCCTCAAAAACCGACCGGATTCGGACGGCTGCGTCACAATTGACGGCGACAATCAGCATCATCCGGATGACATCACAGCATGCGTGGATGTGATGTATCAGCAAAAAAAAGATTCCCTGATTCTCGGCGTGCGTGACTTTAATCAGGAAAATGTACCCCCGAAAAGCCGCTTCGGAAACAAGTGTACGTCATTTGTATTCCGCTTTTTCTGCGGCCTGAAGGTCAGCGATACACAGACGGGTCTGCGTGTGTTTCCCCGTTCCATTATCCGGAAAATGACGGAGATTGCCGGTGAGCGGTTTGAGTATGAGACCAATATGCTGCTGACCTGCAAGCAGGCAGGCATCCCTCTGGTTGAGCAGACAATCCGAACCATTTATATTGATTCCAATGCAACGACGCATTTCCACCCGATCAAGGATTCTCTGCGCGTATACGGAATCATCATCAAGTTTTTCCTCAGTTCTCTTGCATCATGGATCATTGATATCGGCTTATTCACGCTGTTCCTGTTCCTGTTCAATAAGGGAGCAAGTGTCGGCGGAACCCTGGGAAAATTCGGCCCCGGAAAACGCCGTGCGATTTCTGCCGGTGCAGCGCGTGTAATCAGTTCGGTTTTCAATTTTTCCGTCAACCGCAAGGCTGTGTTCCACAGCAAGGGCTCTCTCGCTGTGACCATGGCAAGATATTATATTCTGTGGGCATTCCAGCTGCTTGCTTCGATCGGACTGGTTGAGGTGTTCTCGCGTCTGATCAGCGAAAAGCAGAGCATTGTGACTGTCATTAAGCTGATTGTGGATATGTTCCTTTACTTCATCAGTTTCCGGGTTCAGCAGGCATGGGTGTTCAAGGAAAAGACCGAAAAAGGAAAGGAGTAATCCTCAGATATGGCGCATAAACCGATTCCGCTTGCATTGCTGATTCCGCTGGATGCAGCATTGCTTGCAGGTTCTCTCCTGTCATTCGCATATTTCCATCATGTCAGAAAAAGGGTTACCAAGCCCGATGAAAATCTGCTGGAATATATTGAGCATCTGAATCAGAATTCTCAGGGAGATAATACGATCCCGATTGAGGAAGTAACAGGTACTACGACTGAGCCTGAATCCGGCACGGAGCAGACAACCGGGAATACGGAAACCACAACCTCTGCTGCCGATTCCACCGGGAGCACTACAACTGCCGGAACCGGAAACGGAACGGAAGCTTCGTCCGGCGGCAATACGCAGTCTCCGTCCTCCGGAAATCAGACTTCCCCGACAACGGATACCAAGAAAACGACGACGACGACCACGACAACAACCGGTCCGCAGTATGACCGCTCCGGCTTCGGCGCGAAATGGCCGACACTGTTCTCGCTCGGTAACGAAGTCGAGACGACAGCGACCTCTTACCGCAGTCATAATATTTACATCAATATCACCGAGCAGAATTATGCGGGCAGCAAATGTCATATTGCAGACATTTATCTGCGTTCCACCGACTGCTTCAAATATGCGTTTGCACAGGACGGTGATCCGAATACCTATGCAAACGGTCTTGTGACCGGATTGCAGGAAAATATCGTGAAAATGTGTGAGCGCACAAACGCAGTTCTTGCCATTAACGGCGACTTCATGGGCGGCAGACAGTACGGCTATGTGATCCGCGACGGGTATCCGTGGCGTACCGAGCCGTGGGGCGATGTCGCGGCGCTCTACACAGACGGTGTTGTGGAGATATTCTCTAAAGACGAATTTAATGTGTATTCTGCATTTGACCGCGGAATCAAGCATTCGTTTGCATTCGGTCCGGCACTTGTCCGGAACGGTGCTGTCCAGAGCGGATTTACTGCAAAACATCTCACCGGAAAGGAGCCCCGCTCCGGCTTCGGATACTATGAGCCGGGTCACTATTGCTTTGTTGCTGTAGACGGCAGAGATATGGGCGGTTCCGCCGGCGTGACTGCGGATGAATTTGCACAGTTCATGCGTTCAATCGGCTGCTATAATGCCTTCGGTCTGGACGGCGGAAAGACCAGTCAGCTCGTTTTCATGGGCAACTTTGTAAATTTGCCGGACGGCTATAACGGAAAACCGACGAGTGTGCGCGGTCAGTCGGATATTTTCTATATCGGGGAGGCGAACTGATGAAGGAAGACTCATTTCTCCGCAGAGCGGGGGGCGCTTTTCTTTCGTTCTTCCCGCATCTGCTGATGGCATTTTCCTGGATTATGCTGACACTTTACGTGATCAATATTTTTAATCCGGCAATGTGCTTTCTGACCGATAAGGTATCACAGAAGTTTGAACTGATTTATGCAGGTATTACGCTGATCTGTGCGGGAATCGTATTCCTGCGCGGCAGTCTGTATCAGAAGCATGATACAAAAACCGAGAAAATCATCTCCGTAATGCAGAAATCACTGCGGATTCTCGCGCTGGCGGCATCTGCTGCCGCCGTTGCCATGGCGGTTCCGGTTTTCCGTTCGCTTTCCAGTAACAACAGGAACCCGATCGAAAACAGACTTTTTGAAATGTCGGTTCTGATTGCCGGTATTCTTACGCTGGTTTTCTCGATTTTCAATATCACGGTACAGCACCATCAGGTCAAGGCGGAATACCTTGCCGGAAAGAAATAAGAAATACGCCTCGCAGCCGGGTATGCTGCGGGGCGTTTCAAATAAAATGATGGGGTGTTAGGAGAACACAATGTCGATCTGACAATGACAGTATAGCATACGAAACATAAAAAATTTGCCGAACCGAGGGAGGTCCGGCAAATTTTTTTGTTATTGCAGATTCAGTTTGTTTTTGATGATGTAGATAACCGTTCCGAATTCGATTGCAGCCAGAATTGCATGGAACAGGGAGAACACATACATTTTTGCTGATTCGGTGGAATCTTCGAGCTGAACCGACATGACCGTGATAATAAAGATATATGCAATGATGATACCGATTGCAAGCAGTGCAGCGAGCCCCTTGCTTCCGCCGATCATGGAGCTGACCGAAGAAATCAGGTAGCAGAAGAGCAGGAATGCAAGATATCCGGTTGCAAGCTGGAGGAACATCGGGAACAGGATTCCGATATCATCCAGATAATCCAGATATTCCGACAGCCATCGAGATAAATATTTTTCGATACCGATTCCGGAAAGCAGAACCTCAATGCCGATAAAAATAACAAAAAAGCTCAAGATATAATTTACGGCGCCGACGATCACTTTTGCAATGATATGCTGTGTCGGCGTAACAGGAAGCGTGTTGGTCAGATAGCCTTCATGACTGAACATGTTTTTCTTGAACCGGCGGGAATTGTGTGAAATGGTCAGCAGAGCCAGTATCAGTGTAAATATGTAGTATATAATCAGAAAGATGATAAGCAGTGTAGTAAGCGCCGTTCCGGGATCATTATCGTGAATGGCTATGCTGAGCAGCAACTTCAGAATCAGGACAACCGCACCGTAAATGATATAAGTTCGCGTAAAATCCTTTATCAGATAGATGAATTCGTGTTTTATCAGTTTTCCTAGCATCCTGCAAACACCTCCTTGAAGATATCGTTGAGGGATTTGCCGAAGGTATTGCGGAGCTCCTGGGCATCTCCCTGAATTGCAAGCGTGCCGTATTTAATCATAATGACTTCATTGAGTGCCGGCTCAATATCGTTAATCAGGTGGGTTGAGATGACAACACTGGAGTCGGGATTATGCGTACTGATAATCGTGTTGAGAATATAATCTCTTGCAACCGGGTCTACACCGGCAATCGGCTCGTCGAGCAGATACAGGCTGGCATTGCGGCTCATAACCAGAATCAGCTGAACCTTTTCCTGTGTGCCTTTTGAAAGAGTTTTCATTACGGATTCCGGGTTGATCCGGAGATTAGCGAGCATGGATTCTGCCAGCGGACGGCGGAAATCAGCATAGAAATCGCTGAAATAATCAAGAATCTGCTTAATTTTCATCCAATCCGGGATATAGGTGCGGTCAGGCAGATAAGAGACCATAGCCTTCGTCTCAGCGCCGATCGGGATGCCGTTGACCGTAATCGAGCCGGTTGTCGGGGTAAGCAGACCGCAGATCAGCTTAATCAGCGTGGTCTTTCCGCTGCCGTTCGGTCCGAGCAGTCCGATGACCTTTCCGTTTCCGATGACGAGGTTCAGCGGGCTGATTGCCTGCATGGTTCCGTAAACTTTCGATACATCCGAGCATCTGACCAGTTCACGCTGTCCGGGCTGCAAAGTGCTGGTACGGAATTTCTGATACCGCGGATCCAGTTCGACCGGATTCTGCGGCGGGTAAGCGTATCCGCCCATTCCGAATTGCGGATAGCCTGCTGGCATCTGCTGATTTGCGTAACCGGGGTATTGCTGCGGATACGGGTAGCCCGCAGTAGCCTGCTGGTTTGGGTAATTCGGAGACTGCTGCGGATATGGGTAGCCCGCAGTAGCCTGCTGGTTTGGGTAATTCGGAGACTGCTGCGGATACGGGTAGCCCGCAGAAGCCTGCTGGTTTGGGTAATTCGGAGACTGCTGCGGATACGGATAGCCCGCAGAAGCCTGCTGGTTTGCGTAATTCGGAGACTGCTGCTGATTCGGGAAGCCCGCAGAAGTCTGCTGGTTTGGGTAATTCGGAGACTGCTGCGATGAATCCGTCAGCGGATTTTGTGCAGTAACCGGTTCGGAGAAATCTGTTCCTTCTCCGGATTCAGGAATTGTATTCATGCTTTGTCCGAGTCCTTTCGTCAGATTTGCTGTTCCGGCATTTCAACGGTATGCGGACAGCATCGCACTGCCATTTTAGCACATTTTTCCGTTTTTGTCAATGAAACGGAACGGTTTCCGGAGCAAAAACGCCCGTTTTCCGTTCAGATAATCCATAAAAAAGAGATCATTCTGTCTCCATTTGTGAACAATGGCAATCCGCCGCGCCGGCTCTTGCTTTTTGTTATGAAATCCGTTATAATATGGATGATAAAGAAATACCTGCTCTACACATTTATCAGAAAGGAATCATATGATTTACGCTGTTGCAATCCTCGGATTGCTTTGTTTTTCTTCCATGTTTTCAGCCTGTGAAACGGCTTTTTCCTGTGTGAATAAAATCCGCCTGAAAGCAGCTGCCGTACAGGGCGACCGGAAGGCTGCCCGCACGCTGGAAATTGCAGAAGCGTTCGATCAGGCACTGACCGCGATTCTGATCGGAAACAATCTGGTCAACATTCTCTCTGCTTCTCTCGGCACGATTCTGTTTACGCGCTGGTTCGGTAAGGGCGGTGTCGGAATTTCCACTGCCGCGATGACCGTACTGGTTCTGATTTTCGGAGAAATCCTTCCGAAATCCTATGCCAAATCTCATGCCGAGAAGCTTGCACTGTTTTTTACATCACCGCTTTCTGCATTGATCTGGATTCTGAAACCGTTGATTCTGCTGCTGAATCGTCTTTCTGTTCTTGCGCAGAATAAGGATGAAGAGCCTTCGGTGACGGAAGATGAACTGAAGGTGATTGTGGAGCAGATTGAAGAGGAGGGCGTTCTGGAGGAACAGGAGAGCGATCTGGTTCGCTCCGCTCTGGAATTTGACGAGATACCGGTTACAGATATTCTGGTTCCCCGTGTCAATGTGACTGCAATCGCAAAGGATACTCCGATTGACGAGGTCCGGACGATTTTCCTTTCCGAGCGTTATTCCCGGTTGCCGGTTTTCGATGAGGACATGGATGATATCATCGGTTTTATTACAGAAAAAGACTTTTTCAGTCTGCTGGCTCAGAACGGAACCAGTATTCAGCCGATTATCAAAAATATTCTCCGCCTGCCGGAATTTGCACGGATCAGCGAAGCCATGCGGCAGATGCAGCGTTCGAAGTCGCATATTGCTGTGATTATGGATCAGTATGGCGGGACAAAGGGCATTGTCACGCTGGAAGATATCATCGAAGAACTTGTCGGTGAGATATACGATGAAGCAGATGAGGTAATCCCGATGCTTTCCAAGCTCGGAGAAAACCGCTATGAAGTTTCCGGCGAATACTCGGTTTCCGATTTACGGGATTCGCTGGAGCTTCCGGACGACAGCATCATAACAGAGTGTGCGTCGGTCGGCGGCTGGTTTACCGAGCTTGCAGGGCATATTGCATCGGTCGGGGAAACCGTCAGCGGAAGCTGGTTCCGTATGACCGTGACGGAGATGCAGGAGCAGCGTGTCGAGCGGATTCTTCTGGAGCTGAAAACAGACAGTGCGGAAAGCGATTGAGCAGGAAGCGCTGCTCTCAGATTGGATAAAATAATAATCCCCGCAGGATGACAGAATCATTCTGCGGGGATTGGTTTCAGTGTTTTCTGCGGCCGCCGCGCTTTTTCCGCGGTTGAACGGGAGTCTGCTTCGGTACCTGAACCGGAGCAGCCGCAATTGCGGGTACAGTTTCCGGAAGCGCATCGGTTATGCTGTCGGAAACCGGTTCCGGAGCAGCTTCTGCAGCAGATTCTGTTGTTTCCTGTTCGTCCTGTTGTCCGGGCGGGGGTGAGATGCCGTCATCCGGTGATTCGTCTGAGTGATCTTCCGGCAGGCGGTCAATTGCATCCTTCAGCAGCGAGTAAATAATGGCAAAAATCGGAACGGCTACGATAATACCGATGACGCCGCCCAGTCCGCCGCCGATGATGACAGCAATCAGAACAAGCAGTCCCGGCAGACCGATGGTATCTCCGACAACCTTCGGATAAATCAGCTGATTGTCAAACTGCTGGAGAACAA
Source organism: Oscillospiraceae bacterium (assembly GCA_017518255.1). Lineage (GTDB taxonomy): Bacteria > Bacillota > Clostridia > Oscillospirales > Ruminococcaceae > Firm-04. The sequence continues at coordinate 19,346 of JAFWVK010000024.1, read as the reverse complement.
AGATGAATACGATAAACCAAAAAGCTTTTTCCGGAGCTTCCACCCAGACCAGCAGAGCGCCGACACCGCCGCCGATCCATGCGCCGATAATCGGCAGCAGGGCAGTAATACCGACCAGAATTCCGATTGTTGCGGCAAACGGGAACTTGAAAATTGCCAGTCCGACCCCGCAGAGTGTTCCGAGAATGGCTGCTTCGATAAACTGTCCGGTCAGGAAATTGGAGAAGGACTGTTTGGTCAGGTGCAGAATTCTTCTGGTTTGGGGGAGGTACTGTTTGGGGACAAACAGCTCCAGTATTTTGTGCCAGACATAGATTACGCGTTTTTTCTGAACCAGAAGGTAGATTGCGATAATCAGACCGAGAATCAGGTTTGTAGCTGTGGAGAGGACGGATGCAGTTGCGCTGAATGCGGTGCCGAGCACGGTTTTGACATTGCCTTCCATGAAATCGGAAACCCATTTCAGTGCGGTATCCCAGTCCATATCGAATTCGCGGACCTTTTTCATTATGAATTCCGGAGCGTTCCACTGTGTCAGCTTCTTCTCAACGAGTGCCATAAGCTGTTCCTGACTGCTCGGCATTTTTTCGATCAGGGTATTGAGCGCTGCGTAAATCTGCGGAATGATGATGAAAATAATCATCGTAATGATGATGGTGAAAACCAGTCCGGTACAGATTGCCGACAGAACAGGACACAGCCTGCGCTCCCATTTGTGCGGAGAATTACCCATAGATTTGAATATCTTATTGCGGAAGATATTCATAAAAAGATTGATAATAAAAGCAATACAGACTCCGTAAGCAACCGGTTCAAAGATTGTCATAAACCAGAGAAACACATTTTTTACGGAGGTAAAATTCTGCAATGCCATATAAAGTACAATGCCGTATGTAACCAGAATAAAGGGCATTCGGTTTCTGCGCTTTTTTTCCTTATCTCTTTCTGTCATGATGATATTCCTTTAGCTGATATTACTCAATTTGCTCTTCCTTTTCTTTCAGCTCCGCGCGCAGATATGCGGCGCGGTGAAGAGCTTCCTGCGAATTGTTAGCAGGGTCGGGATTTGCCGGGAGGTGATATTCGCCGTCCTCAGTGCGGAAGCGTGCTTTTGCGGGATCGGTGAATTGCAGACGGAATTCTTCGAAAAGGCGCTGCATCAGAGCCTTGTCCTTAACCGGTGCGCAGACTTCAACACGTTTTTCAGTATTGCGCGGCATGAAGTCCGCAGAACCCAGATAGACCTTCATACGGTCCGGTGTACCGAAGAAATACACTCTGCCGTGTTCCAGATATCTTCCCACAATGCTGCGAATCTCGATGTTTTCGGTCAGCTCCGGTACACGCGGAATCAGACAGCAGACACTGCGCACGAGCAGTTCGATTTTAACGCCTGCCTGCGAAGCTTCAATCAGCTTTTTCATGATTGTCTTATCACAGAGTCCGTTCATCCGCAGTGCGACATAGGCATCCTCTCCGTTTTTTGCATGTTCGATTTCATCGTCTATCATGTTCAGAACAGGGGGGAGCAGTCCGAACGGAGCGACAAGCAGCTCTTTCTGCGGCAGCGGCGGTTCATTCCGATCCAGTGCGGCAAAGACATTTTCTGCATCCTGCGCAATCTGCGGATCGGCAGTCATCAGGCAGTAATCCGTATACATTGCCGCTGTTTTCTCATTGTAATTTCCGGTTCCGATCTGCGTGAATGATTCGGTTTTTCCGCGGTTCTTCCGTGTAATCAGCAGCAGCTTGGAATGGACCTTATATTCCTCCGGTCCGTAAATCACATGAACGCCGGCGCGTTCCAGCGCCTTAGACCACTCAATATTGCCTTCTTCATCAAAGCGTGCGCGGAGTTCGGTCAGCGCAGTAACCTTTTTGCCTCTGCCGGCAGCTTCACAAAGCGCGGCGATCACGCGGCTGTCGCGTGCCATGCGGTAGAGCGTAATCTGAATGCTCTGCACATTTTTATCGTCGGCAGCTTCATCCAGCAGCCGCAGGAACGGACGGATGCTCTCATAGGGGTAACTGAGCAGGATATCCTTTTTCCGGATCTGCTGGAACATCGAACGGTTTTCTTCAATCATCGCAGATTTCTGCGGAACCATTCTCTCATATTGCAGCTTGGGGTTCGGCAGCAGATTTTTGCATTCATAGGCAAAGGAAAGATCGAGCGGAGCCTTTGCATAGAATACCTGATCATCCGTAACATGCAGTTTATCGCAGAGATATTCAAGCGCCGGCTGATAGAATGTTTCGGAAAGCTCGATTCTGACAACGGGCAGCCGTTTCCGCTCCTGAAGCATCAGCTCCATATCAACACGAAAATCGCCGGTTTTGAGCTCACCGATATCCTGCGGTGTAATGCTTGCAGACCGTGTGACTCTGAGGGTTGTGGAGTCAATGACGCGGGTATTCCCGAAAACGGTATGAGCATAAGCCTGAATCACTTCTTCTGCCAGAATGAATCTGCCGCCTGCACCGAGCCGGATGATACGCTGACACTGGTCGGACACCGGCAGGATTCCCATACGGATTCCGGATTTGGATTCCAGACGCAGCACGACATAAAGCTGACGGTCGCGCAGGAAGGGGAAAGGCTTTCCTTTATCGACGATGACCGGCATACATACCGGACGGATTTCCCGCTTGAACCATTCAGCGAGCATCTGCTGCTCTGCCGGAGCGGCGGAATGAATAAGCACCTGCTCCAGCCCCTCCGAGCGAAGCGCAAGCATAATTTCGTGATATGCTGCATCCCGTGCCGGTGTCATGGTGCGGACTGTTTCATAGATATTCCTGAGCTGTGTTTTCGGCGTCATTTTACTGACGGAATCCTTTTTCTTCGGATCCTCTTCCTTTTTGCGGATCAGATTCCCGACCCGCACACGAAAGAATTCGTCCAGATTGCTCTGGAAAATTGCGGTAAAGCAGAGGCGTTCCAGCAGGGGATTGCTCTCTGCCTGCGCTTCTTCCAGAACCCGGTTATTGAAACGAAGCCATGATAGTTCACGGTTTTCAAAACAGGTTGATTTCAATTTCAATACTCCTCTCATCGGAATATTTTTTTCCTATTCTATTATACTCTATTTTTCCGGTTACGTCAAGTACGAAAAGCAGCGGCATCAGAAAGATACCGCTGCTTTTGCATTATACCTGAGAGTGACTGTCGAGCCAGTCAATGACATCGTCAACCGTTGTGAAGCAGAGACTGGTGCAGGTATCTGCGCATCCGTAATAGATCGCGATTCTTCCGGTGTCCGCATCCACAAGATTGGCACAGGGGAAGGTCACGTTCTGCACATCGCCGATGCACTCATAATCTTTCTGCGGGCTGATGAGATACTCTCTGCCGCGCTTCAGAACCTTCCACGGCTGTTCTTTGTCCAGCAGGGCGGCTGAGAAGCTGTAAACATAACCGTTGCAGGAGGTCAGAACGCCGTGATAGAACATCAGCCAGCCGCGGTCTGTTTCAATCGGAATCGGACCCGCGCCGATTTTTGTCGATTCCCAGCCCATGCTCGGACTCATGACATGACGGTGCTTGCCCCAATAGGTCATATCCGGAGACTGTGAAATATAGATATCGCCGAACGGTGTGTGTCCGCTGTCGGAGGGGCGGCTCAGCATCATATAGTTTCCGCCGATTTTTCGCGGGAACAGGACACCGTTTCTGTTGAACGGCAGATATGCATTTTCAAGCTGATAGAATGTTTTGAAATCAAATGTATACGCAACGCCGATTGTGGGCTTCCAGCCGTAGGCATTGCACCATGTCACGTAAAAACGGTCTTCGATCCAGCAGACACGCGGGTCGTATCCGTACTGAAAATCCTGAAGCTCCGGATCAGTCTTTACAAACTGAATCCGCTCCGGGCTGATATCCCAGTTCAGACCGTCCTTGGAGAAGCCTGCATGAAGCTCCATATTCCGCGCTTTGTCATCGACACGGAAAACGCCGGCAAATCCGTCCTTAAAGGGGACAACCGCACTGTTAAAGATACTGTTTGACATTTCGAGGTGATCTCTTTGGATGACAGGATTTCTGTCATAGCGCCAGATGACATCTTTGCATCCGGCAGGCTTTTCCTGCCACGGGATATTCGGAACAGATACTCCGTTGACGACTTTTACGTTCATTGATTTCTTCCGCCTTTCAGTCTGAGAATGAAAAAACTCAAGTGCTTTATGTGTGTATTATACCACAAATAGGCGGATTTTTCAAGAGAATATTGGCATATTGACAGAAAATCATTCGGGCAAAAACATCGGTCGGACTTGTATAGAATCCACAAATCATAATTTCCTTAATAAAGAATGCGAAGAATTTATCTGGATTTCCATAATTACGGCAGTTCCGGACCGATGTGTCCGGTCAGATGATATATGTTGTCCGGTTCGGTTTCAAAGCAGAGAAAGCCGTCTGAATTCCGGCAGCTTTTCACCGGATTTCCGGACTGATCTGAAATGTGCCAGGAATCCGGCAGCAGGATTCTGCAAGTGCCGCCGCAGCGGGAACGGACGGTGATCTGCCGCAGATGAAGCTGTTCCCAGTCTGCGGAGAGTTCAAATCCGCCGTATGCACACAGACCGGAAAAACTGCCCGTATGCCATTCAGCGGGACATGCCGGAAGAAGCTGAATCCCGTCGGAATCTGCCTGAATCAGGGCTTCTGCAATAGCGGCGGTTCCGCCGAAGTTTCCGTCAATCTGAAACGGCGGGTGCATATCAAACAGATTGGGAGATGTGGAGTGCTGCATCAGCTGTGTCAGCATTTCCATGACTTTGCTGCCGTTCCGAAGTCTCGCATACATGTTTGCAATCCAGGCACAGCTCCAGCCTGTATGACCGCCGCCGTGTGTCAGACGTCGGTGCAGTGTGGCTTCCGCTGCGCTGCTTAGTTCCGGTGTCTTTCGCGGAGAGATGATATGCGCCGGATGCAGTGCAAAGAGCTGTGAGATATGCCTGTGACCGGGTTCGACTTCATCATAATCGGCAGCCCATTCCATAATCTGACCGTACTTTCCGGTCTGCGGCTTCGGCAGACGGGAAAGCTGCTCTTTGACGGTGTCCGTAATTGCATGATGCATACCGAGTACCGTATCCGCTTCGATGACATCCTGATACAGTACCGTGATAATCTGAGAATCCATGCTCGGACCTTCGCAGAGAGCGCCTGTTTCACCGCTTTCAAGACGGTATGTGTTTTCCGGTGATACGCTGGGACATGTGACAAGCTGACCGGCTGCATTCTCCGACAGATAACCTGTGAAGAACTGTGCTGCACCGTGCAGAACCGGAAGATATCTGCGCAGAAAATCTCTGTCCTGCGTATACCGGTAGTGTTCCATGATATGCAGCGCAAGCCATGCCCCGCCCAGCGGCCAGATCGTTGCAGGCATCCAGAGATCCTGCGGTGCCGTATCTCCCCATAGATCGGTGTTGTGGTGACAGCAGAAGCCCTTCTGTCCGTACATCTCTTTTGCAGTCACAGCGCCGTTTTCCGCAACTTTTTCCAGCAGATCAAAGAGCGGAAGATGACATTCCGGCAGGTTGCAGCTTTCCGCCGGCCAGTAATTCATCTGTGTATTGATATTGACAGTAAATCTGCATCCCCATGCAGGCCACATATCTTTGTTCCAGATGCCCTGTAAATTTAAGGGAAGCGACCCTTTTCTGCTCCCGGCGATCATGAGATACCGTCCGAAAGCAAAGTAAGTTCCGAGCAGCGCATTCCGGTAAGCGGTGTTTCCGCTTTTGACAGAATCCAGCATCTGATCGGTCGGAACGGAATCTGCGGCATCGTCCGGCAGGGTAAGCGAGACTCTCGCAAAGAGTTTTCTGTAATCTGCAAGATGCAGCGAAAGCAGCGTGTTCCAGTTTTGCCTGACGGCATTCAGCGCTGTTTTTGCAGCAAGCAGGCTGCAATCCTCCGAGGGATGATAATAACTCGTATATACGGAAAACGCAAGGAGTGCGTCCGTGCATCCTGTGACAAGAAGCTGATTCCCGCGGGAGCAGACTTTGCCGTCCGCAGAGGATGCGGAAAGAGCGGAATCAAAGCGGATACCGTCTCTGGTGCCGGAGCCTCCGCTGTATTCCAGCAGAATTCCCTCATTGTTCCGGGCAATCCGGTTTGTGTCATAGTAGTCATCTCTGCCGTCAGCGAATGCAGCAAGGGAAACCGGTGTTTCGGAAGTAAAGCGGATGAGAATGCAGTCAGAGGGAGCAGATGCAATAATTTCCCTTTGAAACTTTTTTCCGTTTATTTCAAAGGAAACCGAGCAAACTGCCCGGTCAAGATTAAGCTCCCGCCGGTAATTTGTGATTTTTCCGTCCGGCAGATCAAGCGCGATGCTCAGATTTCCGAGCGGCATATAATGCCGCATATCCGGCGGACATCCCTGCATTTTCTGAAAAGCAGTTTTTTCAGCTTCGGCTATTTTGCCTGCTCTGATGTTCTGCCGGACTTCCCGGAATCCCTCCTGCGCATCCGGATTCAGCCGCATCCGCGGTCCGCCGGACCAGACGGAATCTTCATTCAGCTGCAAAAACTCTTTTTCTGCTTTTCCGTAAATGACAGCGCCGAATCTGCCCGCACCGACCGGCAGTGCTTCCTCAAAGCATTCGGCAGGCTGCCGAAACCACAGTTTTGGCATTGGCTGTTTCTCCTTTGCGTTTATGCAGCCGCATCCGCAGCGATCATCGCGTTCATTTCCGCTTCTGCATCTGCAAGCTGTGTATCTTCCGTTGCATCCTCTGCAAGCTCGGAGAGAATATCCGGCTCCAGTCCGACGCCGTGATAGCACGGTGTTTTTCCGGTTGCATAGGTCGCGGTTGTCAGCGTCACGCCGCCGCTGGAAAGATCAAACGTTGTCTGCATAATGCCTTTGCCGAAGGTTTTGGTACCGATCAGCTTTGCGCCGGCATAATCGCGCAGAACACATGCAAACAGCTCAGAGGCGCTGGCGCTGCCTTCGTTGACCAGAACCAGATACGGCATAATCATCTCGTTTTTATCGGATTTCAGGATTGTAGTGGCTTCTCCTTTTTTGTTATAGGCAAAGGCAAGCTCGCCCTCCGGCAGAATCGGATCGACCATTTTTTCCAGTGCTGAGAGTACGCCGCCGCCGTTGGAGCGGACATCGAAAATGAAGCCCTTAGCCCCCTCGTTCAGCAGTTCCTTCCTTGCGGTTTCAAACTGTTCTGCTGTAACGGTGCGGAATTTTGAAATCCGGATATATCCGATCTGATTGTCCAGCATTTTGGAGTGTACGGTAATTTCGTCCAAATGCGCACGTTTGACGGAAAGCGACTGCTCAATTCCGGTGTCTCCGCGTTTGATCCGCAGACTGACATACGTGTCAACCTCGCCGGCGACCGCCTTTACTGCTTCCTCATAGTGTTCAGTTGCATTGATGCCCTCAACTTCCAGCAGAAAGTCACCCGCCTTGATTCCGGCTTTTTCCGCAGAACCGCCCTCGGTAACAGACGTAATCAGAATGCTGTTGTCATCCTGTTTCTGAACCGTGATGCCGATTCCGACATAAACACCGGCTGTTGTATCATGGTAAGCGGTCAGTTCCTTTTCGCTGCGGTATACGCTGTACTGATCTCCGAGTCCTGAAATATAGCCGGCGAGCATTCCGTCTATGACATCGTCCTCCGGAACATCTGTGTAAAATTCCCGCTGAACGGTCTGATCGAGTTCTTTCAGGCGGTCATATTTATCCGCCATTTGTTCCAGCTCCGACAACTCTTTATGAAAAACAGTTCTGCTGAAGGAGAGCGTCAGGATAAAGGTTACCGATGCTGTCAGTGCGATCAGGCTGAATGCGAGACCGAGACTGATTTGTTTTTTCATGGGTTCTGCCGACCTTTCTTCAATGCAGAAAACGGCAAGAGATGCTTGATTGCTCCTGCCGTTTTTGCTGATTAAATTTCAGAATGCAGATTTTCTGCATCAGAGAAAATGCGCTGTTAATACAGATATGGCATCGGATTCACATAGGAGCCGTTTACAATGACACCCAGGTGCAGATGCGGACCGGTCGAATTGCCGGTAGAACCGACATTTCCGATCTTCTGACCGAGCTGAACGGTCTGCCCCTCCGAAACACTAATCGAACTGAGGTGTGCGTAAATGGTACAGATACCGTTTCCGTGATCAATCTGAATGTAATTGCCGAAGCCGCCGTTCCAGCCGTATTTTGCGATTTTGACCTTGCCGTTTGCGCAGGGATAGACATTTGCGCCGTTGATTGCCTTGCTGCGGCTGATGATATCAATTCCCTTGTGAATTTTGCCCCAGCGCGGACCGAACGGGCTGCTGATGTCGTAGTATCCCGGAACCGGCCATGCAAATGTACCTCCGCGGTTCTCGATCGGACCGGTTTTGGAAGGCGGCGCAGTTGTGGATGTGGTGGTGGTTGACGTGGAAACAGAGGTTTTTGCGGTTGTCAGGGTTGTGGAAACGGTTGTTTTCTTTGTGCTTGCCGTTGTTTTGGCTGTGGTTGCAGAAGTTGCCTTTGTGGCTGTCGTAGTAGTTGTGGAAGTTGTTTTCTTGGTAGATGCGGTTGTCGCCTTTGTGGTTGTTGTTGCCTTTGTGGCGGTTGTGGTGGTTGTGGTTCGCTTGGTAGTTGTGGCCGTGGTCGTGGTAGATGTGCGGCGTGCTTCCTCTTCCGCTTTTCTTCTGGCTTCTTCTTCTGCCTTTCTCTGTGCTTCTTCGGCAGCCTGGCGTGCTATCTCCAGCATCAGGTCTTCCTCTTCCTGACGGAGCTGATCCATTTCGGATTCCGAAAGAGAGAGACCGTCGCTGACATAGGACTGCTGGTCAAGCAGTTCCTGTTTTGAGGCATCTGTTTTTGCAGCGGCGCTGTCCAGATCTTTACGCGACTCGGAGAATTCCGAGCGAAGCGACTCCAGCTCCGCCATTTTGATGTTCAGAGCCTGAAGACTGCTGGTTTTATCTTGCTGGAGCTGTGTCAGCTTTTCAATGTTGGTTTTGAGATTCCGGATCATTTCCTCGTCATGCTTGGAAATCCGCTTAATCATCTCGACTTTGGAAAGCACCTCGTAAAAGTCCGTTGCGCCGACAAGAGCCGAGAGCATACTGTCGTTGCCGTAGATATACATGACACGGACACGCTGTCTGAACAGAACCATACCTTCATCGACGGCGATCTGCTGATCCGAAATCTGCGTATCAAGATTGTCGATTTCGTTCTGCTTATCAATGATTTCGAGATTGACATTCTGAATCTGCGTATCAATCAGGTACATTTTGTCATTGATGAGATCAATTTGTTCCCAAAGGGTTTTCTGGTAGGCTTCCTTCTGGCTGATATCATCCGCCAGTTTTGCAAGTTCTTCCTTTTTTGCATCTATTTCCGCTTGTTTCTCTTTCTTTTCTTCTTCGATTTCCGCCAAGGTTTTTGCAGAAATTCTGCTTTCGGGCATCTGATCCGTATGCTGAATCACAGACAGCGTCGTGAGACAGACGGCAGCCAGAACTGCAAAAAACTTCGTGATTTTTGTTTTCATAAAAACCTTCCTTTGTTTCTTTCTGAAGTTACATATTCGCGGCACGGTATTTGAGGTGGACGCGCGTGGAAAGAACAGAACCGAATGCGCCGATCAGAGAACCGGCAATCACGTAGGAAAGTGCGACCGGCAGGGCAATCCGGCTGTAGGGAATCACATTTCCGAAGCCGATTGAGCTCAGACCGTCAAATTTGCTGAGCAGCTCGACCAGACTTTTGTAAGAGAACCATGTGAGAAGCATTGCAAATGCGCCGGCAAGGAAGCCGTTGATCATTCCCTCGATAAAGAACGGGAAGCGGATAAAGCTTTTTGTTGCGCCGACGCTCTGCATAATACTGATTTCCCGTCGGCGGGAGAACACGCTTGCCCGTGTCGTATTGGAGATAATGACTGTTGAAACAATCAGCAGAGCGATGATGATGGCGATTGCCACAATCGTCACAATTCTGCGGATTTCAAGCAGGAGTTTGACAAAGGTATCAGGGGAACGTGCATATAACACATCCGGTATTTTCTCTGCTGACGAAATTGTTTGTTCCATCTTGGAAATATCCTTGACCTTGATCCGGTAGGAGTCGGGCAGGGGATTGTCATCGGAAAGAGACTGGAACAGTTCAGGCTCCTTGGTGTTGTTCTGCAAATCGGTCAGCGCCTGATCGCGGGATACAAAAATGACTTCGCTGACATTGTCCATCAGCCTGAGCGTATCTCCGACCTCAGCGACACGTTCCGGTGTTGCATTGTCCATCATATAGATAACAGCTTCGTTCTGGTCTTCAATTCCGCCGATAATGGAATTGATATTGATATAGAACAGGATGGAAATACCGACGAGCAGAAGGCTGACCAGCAGCACACAGAACGAGGCGAATGCCATGACGCGGTTTTTCCAGACATTGTCGAAGCCCTGTCTGACAAGATAGCGAAAACTACTCAGCTTCAATTTCAGCACCTCCGATTACTTCGTCAAATACGACCTCACCCTCACTGATGTTAATGATTCTGCCGCCGAAATGGCGCACCATTTCGTGTGCATGTGTAACCATGAGGATGGTTGTACCGCAGGCGTTGATGCCCTGAAGCAGCTCGACCAGTTCATAGGCAAGCTCCGGATCGACATTTCCGGTCGGCTCGTCAGCAATCAGGAGAGCCGGATCATTGACCAAGGCTCTGGCAAGCGCACAGCGCTGCTGCTCGCCGCCGGAGAGCTCACTGGGATAGCAGTCTGCCTTATCCTGAAGTCCGACGAGGGACATAACATACGGAACACGTTTGCGAATCTGTTTTTTCGGTGCGTCAATGACGCGCAGAACAAACGCGATATTCTCATAAACGGTCATCGTGTCAATCAGTCTGTAATCCTGAAAGACAACACCGATTGTGCGGCGGAATTCGGGAATTTTCCGTTTCCGCATTTTAATCAGATCGTACCCGTTGACGTACACTTCACCTTTGTTTGCATCAATTTCCTTCAAAAGCAGCTTGATGAGTGTACTTTTTCCGGCACCGGAACGACCGATCACGAAAGCGAACTCACCGTCTTCAACCTTCAGGCTGACATCGCTGAGTGCTTCGACACCGGTACTTTCGTAGGTGACAGAAACATTTTTTAGTTCAACCAAGAATAATCCTCCTTTGGGAAGCTGGAAAAACGAGCAGCGGAATGAAGGGTTCTGCGCTGTTTTCCCTCCGTATTAGAGGCGAACATACATTTGCCGTGTATGGAAAATGCCAAACGAATCCAATATTCGTTCGGCACTCCCCATCAATAATCATAGTCGGATTCCGGCAGACAAATCAGAATTTCACAGGGCTGGAAGAGAGGTACTTCTTGACCATCAGAGCAATTTTGAAGATAATTGCGTGGTCAAATTCACGGAGATCCAGACCGGTAAGCTTCTTGATTTTCTCCAGACGGTACACAAGCGTATTGCGGTGAACAAACAGCTTGCGGGATGTTTCAGAGACATTCAGGTTGTTCTCAAAGAAACGCTGAATGGTAAACAGTGTTTCGTGATCGAGGCTCTCGATGCTTCCGCGCTTGAACACTTCATGCAGGAAAGTCTCGCAGAGGGTTGTCGGCAGGTGATAAATCAGGCGGGCAATGCCGAGATTATCATAGCTGACAATAACCTTGTCCGTATCGAATACCTTGCCGACTTCCAGCGCAGTCTGTGCTTCCTTAAAGGAGCGTGCCAGATCCTTCACGCCGATGACGCTGGTACCGATACCGACATTTACGCGCGTATAGAATTCACTTGAAAGGGTGTCGGCGATGGAACGTGCGAGCTTTTCAAGATCCTTGCTTTCAACGCTGGATTTAATTTCTTTGACGAGGACGATGTCCGTTTCTGTGATATTGAATACAAAATCCTTACTTTTATCCGGGAACAGATTCTGAATGACATCATATGCAGAAATATCGTTTGCCGATACAATGCGGATCAGGAAAACAACACGGCTGATTTCCGCATTGAAATGCAGCTCACGCGCTTTGACGACAATATCGCCGGGCAGGACGTTATCCAGAACGACGTTCTTGATAAAGTTATTCCGGTCATATTTCTCATCATAGTACTGTTTGATGCTGGACATGGAAATCGCCAGCATATCTGCATACTTTGCGGCATTCTCGTCTGTGCCTTCCACAAACACAGCGTAATCCGGAGTTGTGCGGACACCGAACGGCTTATAGGTATAGCCGTCGCGGATAAAGAGGTCGCCGGATTCATTCATATCCATGGATACGAATTCGTTTGTGGTACCGACGCGGTTAGCGTCGCTGCATGCGATAATTGTCGCAGTTTCATCGACCACACCGATGGTCGCATGAATGATGTCGTGCATCTGCACGACAAGTCCCTGAAACGGTCTGTTAGACATAATCTTTCCCTTCGCTTTCTTCATGAATTTGGTTGGGGGAGTGCCATGATACAAAGCGGAGAGATGTGTTCGCTTCTGTATATTCCGGATGGATGAACGGTGCATCCGAAACTATTACAAATTGTAACACATTTCCGGCTTTGCTTTGTTACGAAACTATGAATAAACTTTGAATATTTCGTGAATTTGGCTTATTTTAGGTGAAAACCTTGTGAAAAATCACGAAATTCATAAGCTGATTCTTTCAATGGAGTAACCGATTTATGACAAAAAGGTTACATTTTTTGAGGCGCTGTAACTTTCAGCAGACTGAGGACATTTCCGAGAACCCTGCATGTTGCATCGCAGAGCAGAAGCCTTGCTTCACGCAGCTCTGCCGTTTCGGCATCCCGGACTTTGCATGCATCATAGAATTTGTGGAACTGTGCAGCGAGATCGACGGAATACTTGGTCAGTCTGGAAGGGTCGAGCTGCTTTGCTGCGGCTTCGATTTCCGCAGGCAGCAGGGCAAGCTGACGGATCAGCTCCCGTTCCGGTACGCTGCTCAGAACGGACAGGTCCGTGTTTTCCGGCTTCGGAACCGAAATTCCGGTTTCTGCGAGATTGCGGATCAGGCTGCAAATTCTGGCATGTGCATACTGAACATAGTATACCGGATTGGATGAAGATTTCTCAACGGCGAGGTCGAGGTCAAATTCAAAGTGGGAGTTTGCCTCCCGCAGATTGAAGAAGAATCTTGCGGCATCGACCGGAATATCTTCCAGCAGCGTGACGAGTGTCAGTGCTTTTCCGCTCCGTTTCGACTGCTTGACCGGCTGTCCGTCCCGCATGACTGCAACCATTTGCATCAGAACGACGGTCAGCTTGGAGGCATCCACGCCGAGGGCGGTCAGTGCAGCTTTCAGGCGCGGCACATATCCGTGATGATCTGCTCCGAGAATATCAATTGCGCGGTCAAATTTGCGGACAACCAGCTTGTTATAATGGTATGCGATATCCGGAACCACATAGGTCGGAATCCCGTTCGAGCGGACAATGACAAAGTCTTTGTCTGCACCGAGTTCTTCCGCTTTGAACCACAGTGCGCCGTCTTTTTCATACGTATAGCCGCTGTCTTTGAGAAGCTGAATGATCTGCGTGACGCTGCCGTCTGCGTGCAGCCTGCTTTCCGGGAACCATGTGTCATAGTGAATCCGGTACTGTGCGAGGTCATCCTTCAGTCCCTGAATATTCTTCGGAAGTGCGAATGCAACCAGTGCTTTCCGGCGTTCTTCATCCGGCAGATCTTTCAGGGAATCACCGGACAGATCGTAGTAGTTCTTTGCGTGTGCGATGATATCCTGTCCCAGATAGACATCCTCCGGCATCGGGAACTCCGCTGTGTTTCCGTTGTCACCGTAGATTTTCTTACAGACTTCTTCGGTCGAGGCAGCGGCTTTGTATACCGCCTGTCCTGCATCGGAACAAAGCTGCATGTAACGGAGGGAAAGTGACTTCCCGAATTTTTCGATTTGATTTCCGGCGTCATTGATGTAGAATTCACGTTCGGCTGTGTAGCCTGCCGCCTGCAAAACAGAGACCAGTGAATCACCGATTGCGCCGCCGCGCGCATTTCCGACATGCATCGGTCCGGTCGGATTGGCAGAAACGAACTCAACCAGTACGCGCTGATTTTTTCCGGTATCGGATTTTCCGTAATCCTGCCCTTCCGCGATCACATTTGCAATCACACCGGAATACCAGCTTTGCGACAGATAGAAATTCATAAAACCGGGACCGGCAATCTCGATTTTGTCGAAGCTTGTATCCTGCAGATCAATCTGTTCTGCGATTGCTTCCGCGATTTTCCGGGGCGGCATATGAAGGGCTTTGGCAGAAACCATCGCAACATTAGCAGCAAAATCGCCGTGTGCGCGGTCTGCGGGAATTTCAATGTTGAAAGCCGGAAGCGGTTCGGCAGGAAAAACGCCGTCCGCAACAAGCCTGCCCATTGCCTCCAGAATCAGTGATTTTGCTTCCGATGAGGCTGCTGCAATAGGGTTCAAGTGCAGCACTCCTTTCCCTGTATTCTTCATATTATTCCGGCAGTGTCACGCTTCCGTCCGAAGTGCGACATGCAGGTGAATCATATTAACGGCGGAGTAGCTTTCTCCGATATCCAGCAGATAGCGGAGCCGGAGCGACCCGCCTTTTGCATGAAAATCCGCTTCAATATCCGTTGCACAGAGGCGCATATCCATTGTGCCGAGTGCGGTCTGATAGTGTGCGCGGTGTGTTTTTCCGGTTTCGAGAATCATCAGAACTTCTGTAAAGCCGGTTTTCCGGATGGAAACCAGTGTTCCGTTCAGGACGGTAATCACGGTTTTTCCGTTTTCCTCTCCCTGATCGTCAAGTTCTGTATAGGCGATTTCGGCTTTTCCGTTTTCATAGGCATATTCTGCCGTTGTATTCAGTTCGGAAGCATCCGTTTCATTTTCTGCCTTTTGCGCACTCCGGATTTTCAGTACGGCATTTTCGCCGCGGTTTCCTTGCTTTTTTTGAGACAAAACTCCTCCGTTCCGGCAGATCAGAAGCCGCGGTCTGCGTGTTCTGCTGCCTGCTCAATGAGCTTTTCAATCAGATAAGGGTAGCGCATACCCAGATCGCCCATCAGTACGGGGTAGGGCGCATGTTCCGAAAGCGCCGGCATGGTATTGACCTCACCGAGCAGTATTTCGCCCCGGACTGTCAGATAAAAGTCGATCAGTGCAAGCTCCTTGCACTCCAGTACGCGGAATGCAGCAATTGCCGTTTCGCGCATGATTCGGACGGTTTCATCGTCCAGATCGGCAGGAACGGTCATCGGAAGATCTTTCGACCGGTTCAGCTCGCCGGGGAACGATGCAAACGGCATATCGTACCCGAATACCGCAACCCGGAATTCTCTGCCCTCGCAGAGCTCCTCGATCAGAACAGTGGTATCCTGCGTGAACGCGCGCTTAATCATAGCAGCGAGATCGTTCCGGTTCTGTGCAATTCCCGATGCGGCAGCGGAATCACTGCCGGAGGGCTTGATATAAAGCGGATAATCCATTGCCGCTTCGATGCGGTCGCATTCGCGGTCAAGCCGGCTGAGGTTTCTGCGCGGGACGGTGAGCCAGTTCGGAATCTGGATGCCGGCGTCCTGAAGCAGTGTGTGCGTCAGAGCTTTGTTTCTGCATACGGCAGAGGAGGAAATACTGTTTCCGACATACGGGATTCTGGAAAGCTCACAGAGTCCCTGAATCGCACCGTCCTCGCCGTATGAGCCCTGAAGCAGCGAGAGAATTGCGTCAATCCGCTTCAGTGTATAGCTGCCGTCTTCGAGAATCAGGATTCCGCGGTGGGCGGGATCCGGAGAGAGAACGGCGGAAGTGCAGTCAGTGTTTTCCGACCACTTGTCATTTAGTATTTCCGCGTAATCTCCCGGAAAATAGAGCCAGCGGCCTTTTTTGTTGATGCCGACCGGCACGACTTCGTATTTTTCGTCCGGCAGTGTTTGCAGGACAGATACGGCAGATGCCAGCGAATCGCTGTAATCATTTGAAACACCGCCGAACAGAACCAGCAGTTTGATTCTTGCCATGCCGATTGCTTCCTTTCATTCTGAATCTGTTTGTGTGCTTATGTGCATTTGGGCATTTTGCTATTTGTGCATTATTCTGATATTCGCACAGAAAAAGCGCGGGTTGTTTTGAAACTGTGAAAAAACCGCGTGAAAACGATAAAGTGTATCTTTGTGCATTTTTCAGCGTGTACTCCTATTCTAGCATACTTCACAAAAAAATGCAAGTGTTTTTTTGCAATTTCACAGAAAAATTTTTGAATTTTTCGTGAATTCGACAGCAGCAGGGGAAACTTCTTGCCTTTTTATACAAAGCAGCCTGCTTCGGAGTGCCGTTTCCGGCATGAAAAACGCTTTGCAGAAGGGCATTTTTCAGATAACCGGGTCTTTATCAGGCAAATCAGACATCGGAAAAGCCGCGGCTTCTGCCCGAAGATGCGGCAGACCGGAAAAACGGATAAAATATTTTAAAATTGTGCATGATTTGTGCAAAATGATTCTTGACTGAAAGAATAAACTGCGTTATAATTGCTATTAAGTAGTATGCAGAATTGCCGGCATCCGTGCATTGTGCAGATCTGTCTGCATACTTCATAAAGATATATACAGAAATAACAGAAATCCGGCATAGGAAAAAGGAGGAAATTTTTATGAAAAAAATGACCGCGCTGCTGACATCTGCCGTAACGGCTTTTACTGCACTGATCTCGTCCGCAGCCTATTCCCCGCAGCCGCAGGCGAAAGCACTGGATTCGGTCAATATCATGCCGATCGGGGATTCCATTACCTTCGGTTACGGGGAAGACGGAGGATACCGGAAATATCTGGATTATGCCCTGAAAAACAAGGACATCGCCTTTGATATGGTCGGACCGGAGGGACCGGCATCTGCAAGCTTCAATTATAACGGTCAGACTGTTTCCTATGACAACAATCATGCAGGGTACAGCGGCTATACAATCAAGCAGCAGTATCCGATTCCCAGCTGGGGAGAAAACGGTCTTCTGGAAAAGCTGCAAAGCAAGAATGCCGTCAGCAGTGCGAAGCCGGATATTGTTCTGCTGATTATCGGTACGAACGATATGACCGCAAACCGTAATCTGAATGACTGCGAAAGCGATCTGCACGAGCTTGTGGACTATATCCTCGGAGATATGCCGGAGGACGGTGTGGTCTTTATGGGCTCCATTCCGGAATTTACGGCATACGGCGGCAATGCACAGCGCGTCGCAAATTATAACAGCACTGTCCAGAAGGTAGCCGAATCCTACGGCGACAATGTCCGGTTTGCGGATGTCCACGGCTGCCTGAACGGTATGGCGGATATGGGCAGCGACAAGCTTCACCCGACCGGCGCAGGCTATGAGAAGATGGGTAAATTCTGGGCGGAAGTGATTGAGGAATATCTCGGAGAACAGGGCGGAAGTCAGGATGACCCCGATAATCCGGAAATTCTGCATTCTACCTTTGAGAACGGGCTGGGCGGCTGGCAGGGCCGCGGCTCCGCAAGTGTTGAGACTTCCGCAGATGTTTCGGCAAGCGGCAGTTTCTCTGCCTCGGTTACCGGCAGAGATGCTGCATGGAACGGTATTGCATATTCATTGAGCAGCAAGCGCTGCCCTGCCGGAACGCATGTCAGCGTTCAGGCACAGGTTCTTCAGAAATCCGGCGCTCCCGTGCATTTCAAGATGACAATGCAGTACGGCAGCGGAGACAGTGTTGTTTATGATACCTTCGCAGAGGGCGATGCAGCTTCCGGCGAATGGCTGACGATTTCCGTTGATGACTACACCGTGAAAAACGGTTCGAGCCCTGTGCTGTATTTTGAGACAGACTCCGACAAATGCGATTTCTATCTGGACGAGGTCATTGTCACAAAGGTTGTCAGCTATCCGAAGGGCGATGCTGATCACAGCGGTACGGTTGACGGCGCAGACGTTTCTGCGCTCCGCGACTATCTTCTGACAAAGACAACCGAAATCTATGCGAAATCCGTCGATATGGACGATAACGGTACACTGAATGCGACAGATCTCTCACTGCTGAAGCAGATGCTTTTGTATCCGGATAAACAGCAGCAGCAGGAAGCAAATCTTCAGTATATGTCAACAATCCGGAATCAGATAACCGCGAATGTTCCTTCCTCTGTGCTGTCAAATGCAGAGGGCGGTGTTCAGCATATCACTTACTTCTCAAAAAAAGCAAACCGGGAAAAGGGCGCAAATGTCTGGCTCCCGCCCGGATACGATGAGAATCAAAAGTATCCCGTTTTTTATGTGAATCACGGCTACGGCGGCGATGAAACAAGCATGGTCAACGGTATGGGCGTGCGGGAAATCGCAACCAATCTGATTAAAAGCGGAGATGCCGTACCGATGATTATTGTGTTTACGAATCAGTATACCGATCCGAACAGAGCCACGCAGAGCGGAAACGGTTCGGCGGATGTTCCGGGCTATGATGCGTTTGTCGAAGACCTTCCGGACAGTCTGATGCCGTATATCGAATCGCATTATCCCGTGAAAACCGGCCGCGAAAACACTGCAATCGCCGGCTTTTCAATGGGCGGCAGAGAGTCTCTCTATATCGGCATGAAGTGCTGTGATAAAATCGGCTATATCGGCGCCGGCGCACCGGCTCCCGGCATCTTTGCCACAAAAGATCAGTTTATGGATCATCCGGGCTGCATGAGCAAGGACGAAATCCGGATTGACCCGCCGTATTCGCCGTATCTGCTGCTGATTGCAGGCGGTACCTCAGACAATATGGTCGGAACCTATCCCGAACAGTACCACAATTTGTTTACGGATCACGGAACAGACAATATTTTCCTTTCCGTGCCGGGCGGCAGTCATGACAGCACGACTGTGATTCCGCTGATGTATAATTTTATCCGGTTTATTTTCAAGGCATGATTTCAAACAAGCGCGGACAGCAAACAGGTGACAAACCGCGCTTTCCTGCAAATAACAAGAATCCCCGACAGACCGCCAAGTCTGCCGGGGCTTTAGTTTTTCGCATATTTACGCAGTTTTCAGCTTATTTCATAGCCTCTTCAACAGCAACTGCACAAGCAACAGTTGCACCGACCATCGGGTTGTTGCCCATGCAATGTCAAAAAAATTTACCGTTACAAGAAACGACTTACAATGACGAGAAAAGCCCGTAACTACGCCGTTATAACGCATTGTCGAAAATTTATCAAAATCTATTTTGACGGCGTTTTACTCACAAAAATTTATTTTTGGGTGACAAATGGGTGACAAAAATGCTTGACTTTTTCGGGTGTGGCGCGCTATAATAAATGAGGGTGATCTTATGGCAGATATCAACGCTC
>JAFWVK010000023.1 GCA_017518255.1 Oscillospiraceae bacterium | reverse complement strand
GAGCCGGAGATCTGCTCCAAGCTGTTGAGCCAATATTCATCCGAGCAGAAGGCATTAACCGCAGAAACCGAGCAGATCGAATCGCGGCTGATGGCACAGCGGCAGGATGAAAGCGATGTGGAGCGGTTCATCGAGCGCCTGAAGCAGTATGAGGGCGCTGAAGTTCTCACCAGAGCGATGTGTCTGGAACTGATTGACCACATCACCGTGGATGCATACTGCAAAAACAAAAACGACCGAGACATCTGTATTTACTACAAGCTGCTCGATAAGGGCTATTCGGAGCAATCCGATACATGATGAAAAAGCTGCTGCCTATTGGACTGCAACCAAAGGCTTGCGGGTGTCCAGAGGGCGGCGCCCTCTGGTCGCCGTCCGCAGACGGCGAAACGTCCTGTTTGCATCAAAAAAGCGCTAAAGAAGGGGGTATCGGGGGAGGGAAAACAAGAGTTTCCTCTCCCCCGATTATCAATCTTTCGTACATCCGTCTCGGAGACATATTGTAGTCAAAGATGCTTTTTCGACAGACTGAAAACCCGCACCGGAAACGGTGCGGGTTTTGTTATAATCTGAGCGCCGTGTCCGAGGCGGAGGGATTACAGCTCGACCTTTACGGCAACAAAGCCGTAAGGCGGGAGCTTGACCTGATTCCCTTCGATATTCCCGTAAACCGTATCGAACATCGTGTACTTATCTGTAAACGGTGTTTTATCGACATCAAACCAGACCTCGTGATCGGAGCGGTTGACGGCAATGACCATCGCCTTGCGGCGCTGCTCACGATACCGTGCAAATACGATATAATCCTCGCTGAGCGTCAGGAATTTCAGGCTGCCGTCAATGAACACCTTAGAGCTGTGCCGGATCTTCGACAAAAGCTGCGTATAGGCAATGAGATCCTGATCCTCGTGCCCCCAGGGGTAGCAGCGGCGGTTGAAGGGGTCGCCGTAGCCGTCCAGCCCGGCTTCGTCACCGTAGTAGATGCTCGGAACGCCCGGCAGGAAAAATTGCAGCACCATCGCACATTTCAGCTTTTTCTTGCCGATGTCGTACTGCTGCGGATTCAGTCTGCGCTCCGCCATCCAGTCCTTGCCCCTGCCGTTTGCCGGCTCACCGCCGAAAACGGTAATCGCACGCTCGATATCATGGGTCGAGACAAAATTCATCAGGACATCGACCGAGCATTTGGGATAATTTTCGAGAATTGTCATGATCTGATTCCGGAAATCATAGGGGCTGCATCCGCCGAGATACTGCATAATTGCGGTACGGAACGGGTAGTTCATCACAGAATCGAGCTGATTGCCGAGCAGGTATCTGCGCTTGACGCCGTAAGCCTCTTTTGTAGAGGCATCCTCCCAGACTTCGCCGATTATAATATGGTCGCCGTCTGCTTCCTTCACGCAGTCATGCAGCCGGTCCAGAAACGCATCGGGCAGTTCATCGGCTACATCCAGACGGAACCCTGCCGCGCCGAGACTCATCCAGTATTCCAGAACGCCGCCTTTTCCGCAGATATAGTCGGTATATTCCGGCTCGTTCTCGTTGACGTTCGGGAGCGTGTCAATGCCCCACCATGCTTCATAGGTATCCGGATAATGATGGAAGCTGTACCACTTATAGTAAGGGCTGTTTTGCGAATTATACGCGCCCTCGGTATCATAGCGTCCGAATTTGTTGAAATAGATGCTGTCTGCACCGGTATGCGAAAAGACGCCGTCGAGAATGACCTGCATTCCGTGGCGTGCCGCCTCGGTGCAGAGCCGTGCAAAGTCCTGATTGGTTCCGAGCAGAGGATCGACCTTTCGGTAGTTTGCCGTATTGTAGCGGTGATTTTCATGTGCTTCAAAAATCGGATTGAGGTAGATGCAGGTGACGCCGAGCGATTCAAGATAACTCAGCTTCTGCACAATCCCCTCAAGATCGCCGCCGAAATAGTCGTTATTCCAGACATGCCCGTTCTGATCGGGTCTGTACCACGGCGTCCCGCCCCAGTCCTCGCGCAGAACGCGGTCATTCGGCACATTCTCATGCGGCAGACCGCTCTTGCAGAAGCGATCCGGAAAAATCTGATACATCACACCGCCTTTGAGGAACTCCGGCGTTTTGAAATTTTCATCATAGACCGTCAGCTGAAAGAGGTCGCCGTCTCCGACAATTCCCTCATGCGCGGCAGCTTTTTTGATATAGTTCCA
Organism: Oscillospiraceae bacterium; assembly: GCA_017518255.1. Taxonomy (GTDB): domain Bacteria; phylum Bacillota; class Clostridia; order Oscillospirales; family Ruminococcaceae; genus Firm-04. The sequence continues at coordinate 21,431 of JAFWVK010000023.1, read as the reverse complement.
TTGTCCGCCGGAAATAAACGAGAAATAGTAGTAGTGTACGCCCGGAAACTTCGCGGATGCTGTTGCAGAATAATATACGTGCGAGCCGCAGTCATAAACGGTGTTCATCGGAATAAACCGCTCCTTCATGCCGGGGCGGTAAAGCACCAGCATCGGGTTCGTGTCCAGAACCGTCGATTTCGGGAGACAGATTGTAAATGTGCAGGGCTCATTCTGCCGCAGCGCACCGAAAACGGATTTGTATGCGCGGTCCCAGCTATCGTAAATACGTCTCATAGTGATCCCTCTTTCTGATAGTGCCCGTTCCGGAACAGGCTTCTCTATGAAATATGCGGGCGATCCTCCGACCGCCCGCACCTCAAAAAGCAACTATTCAGATTACAGATGCCAGATATTCTTTGCGTACTCGGTCACGGCTCTGTCTGCGGAGAAGATGCCTGCGCCCGCGATATTGTTCAGGCTCATTTTCGCAAAACGCTGCCTGTCGGCATAGCACTGTGCGGCATATGCCTGTGCGGCGCGGTAGCTGTCGAAATCTGCCAGAACCATATACGGATCCTGTGTGCGGAGCGACTGTGCGATTTCCGCGAAGGTGCAGCCGTTGATGCCGTTGTTCATGCGGTCCACGCAGCTGCGGATCAGACCGTGGTGATTGTAGATATCCTGCGGATGGTAATTCGGCTTGCGGGAATTGACCTCCTCAGTCTTCATGCCGAAGATGATGATATTCTCATCGCCTGCCGCATCCTTGATTTCAATGTTTGCGCCGTCGAGCGTACCGATTGTAACAGCGCCGTTCAGCATCAGCTTCATATTGCCCGTACCGGAAGCCTCGGTTCCCGCGAGAGAAATCTGCTCGGAGAAATCGGAAGCCGGCATCAGCAGTTCGGAGAGCGTGACGCAGTAATTCTCAAGGAACACAACCGCGAGCTTATCCTTGATCTTCGGATGCTTGCGGATCTCTTCGGAGAGCGCCCAGATCATCTTTATGATCTGTTTTGCGAGGTAATAGCCCGGCGCAGCCTTTGCCGCGAAGATATAGGTTTTCGGAGCAAAGTCCATATCTGGATTATCCAGCAGCATCTGATAATCCGCCATAATATTGAGTGCGTTCAGGTGCTGGCGCTTATACTCATGCAGACGCTTGACCTGAACATCGAACACACTGTCCGGATTGAGTTCAATGCCGCTTTTCGCCTTGACATATTTGGCAAATTCCGCCTTATTGCCGCGCTTGACCGCCATAAGCTTTTCGAGAACCTCAGCATCATCCTGATACTTGCGGAGCTTTTCGAGGTCTGCGGCATTTTTCAGGAAGCCGCCGCCGATTGTGTCTTTCAGCAGCTTGGTCAGCCCCGGATTGGACTGATACAGCCAGCGGCGGTATGCGATGCCGTTTGTGACATTGGTAAATTTCTGCGGCGTATCAACATACTCGTTGTGGAAGACGGCATCCTTGATGATTTCGGAATGCAGCTTGGAAACGCCGTTGACACTGTGCGAAGCAGCGACGCAGAGGGTTGCCATATGAATCAGATTATCCTGAATGATTGACATTTTGGTTGTCAGCGCACTGTCATTGGTCTTTGCAAAGAGCTGTGCGCAGTAGCGGTTGTTGATTTCGACGATAATCGAGAAGACACGCGGAATGACTCTGCGCACAAGGTTGACGTCCCATTTTTCGAGCGCCTCCGCCATAACCGTGTGGTTGGTATAGGCAAAGACACTGGTTGTGATATCCCATGCTTTATCCCAGCCGTAGCCGCAGTCATCGAGCAGAATGCGCATCAGTTCCGGAATTGCGAGGGTCGGGTGGGTATCGTTGATATGAATGGCGACCTTATCGGCGAGGTTGTCGAGTGTGCCGTAGACATTCATATGGTTTGTGACGATATCGCCGACTGCCGCTGCGCAGAGGAAGTACTGCTGACGCAGACGGAGCGACTTGCCCTCCAGATGATTGTCGTTCGGATACAGCACCTTCGAGATTGCGTTTGCAATGGAATTCTGTGCGAGCGCCTTGGAATAATCGCCCTGATTGAACATTGCCATATCGAAGCTCGGAGCCTTTGCAGCCCAGAGTCTCAGAACAGAAACCGCGTTGCTGTTATAGCCGGATACGTACATATCATACGGAATCGCGGTAACGGTGCTGTAATTGACATGGGAGACATGATGATACTGCTGATCCCAGTATTCCTCAAGATCGCCCTCAAAGTGAACTTCGATCGCCTGCTCCGGCTTCGGATCGAGCCATACTTCGCCGCCGGGGAGCCAGTTGTCGGGCAGCTCGGTCTGCCAGCCTTCTTCGAGCTTCTGCTTGAAAATGCCGTACTCATAGCAGATCGAATGACCGGTTGCGGGATAGCCCGTGGTTGCAAGGCCGTCGAGATAGCAGGCAGCCAGTCTGCCCAGACCGCCGTTGCCCAGTCCCGCATCCGGCTCATAATCATAAATGCGGTCGAGCTTAATATCAAACTTTTTCAGGAATTTCTCCATATCCTCGGCGAGTTCGAGGTTATAGAGGCTGGTCTTCAGAGATCTGCCCATCAGAAATTCCATAGAGAGATAGAAAATCTGCTTTTCGCCGGTAGAATTCACATGGTTCATGAATTTCTGGCGCTTATTCTTCATCAGGTCGCAAATGACGGCGGAGAGTGCAAGATAAATCTGCTTATCGCTCGCCTCGTCGGGGGAGACATTGAACTGGGTTTGCAGGCGGTTCAGGAAATCCTGTGTCACCTTCTCGGAAAATTTGGACATTGCTTACTCCATTCTCCGGTGTTTCATATCTGATTTGCAGCTGCGGAAAACCGCACACTGCCGCGCTTCCGGTACACCGGTTTTCCCGTCGGCGCAACAGAGTTCGCTGAATCCGTCCGGCACGCTTCCGTGCAGACAGACCCCGAACAATACCTTTTTATTATAACCGATTCCGAACAAAAATGCAATAGCTGAAATACACAAAAACAGCGCGTAAAATCCGGAAAAACAGACCGAAACACGTTTTTGTCAATCGGCAGAATCAACGAAGTTTTCTATAAATTTCCGTCATAATCACAAATATCACGAAATCATCTTCATGAATTTGTATAGATTACACATTACCCGTAAGCGCGTTCTCACGCTTTTTCCTGTACCGGTCTGATCTGTCCTGATTTATTCTGTCCCGACCGATACGGTACTATGCCGATCTCTGCCGGACATTTGCCTGACAGCCGGTTGACAAAGAAAAAAAAGACGGGTAAAATATGATTCGGACATGCAACCTCCCTGATGTATTCCGTGTCATAATAAGCAGAGGGATATCCCGAAAGGAGCTGAGAACATGCAGGACGAAGAGATTCTGGCGCTGTTTGCGCTGCGGAATGAGCAGGCAATTCAGGCGCTGCAGGAAAAATACGGCGCACTCTGCCGTACGGTTGCGATGCAGATTCTCGGCAGTCCGCAGGATGCTGAGGAATGTGTCAGCGACATGCTGTATCAGGTCTGGAATGCCGTTCCGCCGGAAAAGCCGGAAAAGCTCGCCGCATACTGTGCCGCGCTGACCCGCAATACTGCACTGAACCGCTACCGGTCACAGCATACACTGCGCAGGGGCAGCGGAGAAACACCGCTCGTTCTGGAGGAGCTGAGCGACTGCATTCCGGCGGAAAACCGCACCGATCAGATTCTTGACCGCATTGCACTGACCGATGCCCTGACCCGCTTTCTGCGCGGGGAATCCGCAAAGAACCGGAAGGTCTTTCTGCTGCGGTATTTCTCTATGCTTTCTGTTTCGCAGATTGCGGATGAAACAAGCCTCAATGAAAACACGGTCAAAAGCATTCTGAAACGCACACGCGATGCGCTCAGAGTGCAGCTTGAAAAGGAGGGACTTTTATGAAACAACAGGATTTGCTGGATGCATTCGGGCAGCTTCCGCAGGATTTGATTGCAGAAGCGCTCCCGAAGCATCAGACGGTCTCTGCACCGGCAGACGACGGCAAACCGGCTGCAATCAGAGTCCGGAAGAACAAAGGGAATCCGAATATTGCGCTGCGGCTCGGTGCTGCGGTTGCAGCGGTTTGCTTTATCGCCAGCGGCGCATTCGTTTACAGCTTTCTGCGCGTGCAGAAAAACAAGGGTGCACAGACCTCTCTGACCAGCGAGCTTTCGGAGCAGAAGCAGGGCAATTATGTGAAGCTGATGCAGGATTATTATTCGCTGGATTCGGAAACGCCCTGCACCTATGATTTCTCCGGTATGGGAACCGACCTGAACGAGACATGGGAGCTTGACAATTGCAGCGTCACACTGAACGCCGTCGCAGGAGATGCTTTTCAGTTATTCTATTTCTATGATATCAAGCTGAAAGAGGGTACGGAATGGGACGGAACCGCACCGATTCTGCATCTCTCTGCGGATTACAAAACCGGCGGGGAGGATCATGCATCCGCCGCAGGAATCTGGTCACCGACCGAATCAAGACCGAACCGCCTGCTCGCAGAAGAAGAGGGCGTAAAGCATTACGCAGGCGTTCTGCAAAATTTATTCGGACTGGGATTTGATGAGGCGGAGATTCATGCACATCTCTCAGAAACCGATTCTTCCGGCGTCACGGGAGAAGCACGGCAGATCAACAGCGATTTTATCTCTGCGCCGCGTTTCACCGATATTTATGACCCGAATGGAACGCTGAACATCAGCGGCTGCCCGCTCCGGAAGGCTGCCGTCACACCGCTCTGCGTGTATTTTACAAGCGCACAGCCTGTGCTTTCGGAGCAGTCTCCGCTCTTTTCACAAAACGTTACGGATTTTCCGGCGGCTCCGGAAGAATGCGGGACATGGGAAATGGCACTCATGCCCTATACGGCAACTGACAGTGCCAGAACCCTCACAACGCGCTTGCAGAACAGCTGCATGATGCACTGGGACACGGATTTGACCACGCTGATGCTCCCCTTTGCAGAGCCGCTGGACAAAAACGATTTCCTGCGTTATTATCTCTCGGTCAACGGCTGCGCAATCTCACTCGGCAATCCGCTGCCGAGCTTCGTGCCGGAGACTTCCGATACCGAATACGGAAAGCTGATGCAGGAATACTATGCAACCGACTATGATTTCACGGGCATGGGCATGGATCTGAACGTCGAATTCTGCTATCCGCAGGTCGGGGAGACTTATGTTTCTGCCGATCAGGATCTCGGCGGCGGCACAATCCGCCTGATCGCGGCTGCCGGTGACTGCTACACGCTGCACCTGTTCTTCGACGTCATTGCGGATCATCCGGAATCATTCTACGTCAACTCGGTGAAGTATTGCCCGGATCTCGCGCTCACAGTCAGCAAAGACGGCAAAGAAATTCCGCTCTGGAGAGCCGATGACACGCTCACACATCAGGACGGCAGTGGAATCTGGCATGAGCATATGTGCATTACCTCTGCGGACGGCACACCGCTTTCCGGTGCGGCATTGCAGATGACTGCGACGGTATATGACAACTTTACGCAGTGCGAGCCGTTCATACTGAACTTCCTGCCGGAAAAGCCGGAAATCGAAGCAGTCATGGATCCCACGCCCGTCTGGCATCCGATTCAGGTCACGCCGCTCGGCGTATACAGCTTTACCGATGTGACCAACGGAACAGATTCCGAATCCGGGATGTATCCGCTGGATGCGGTCTATGAGGACGGCACAGCCGTGAGCTATACCGTATTTATGCCGCAGGAAATGCTGGATGAACAGAAGAATTCGGGTCAGAACTATGAATATGAGCCGATGCTGGTCGGAAAGACTCCGATTCTGACAGATAAGCTGGTCAGCTTTACGCTCAGAGGCGGACAGTATATGATTAACAAGGAGCAGGCAAACAAACCGGTCACGAGTGAGCTGGACTGCATTCTGAATGCAGATTCTGTCACGCCGGACGGTCTCCGCATTACCTTCCGCAATCGCTCCGCACAGGATACCTATTATGTGACGACGTACCGGAATACCGTTCTGACAGCGGACGGCGAGCCGATATTTGACGTATCTGCAAAGGATGTCGTTTCCGTTTCAACAATCGGACCGAACAACGAGATCACACTGGAATTTGAATGGGCTTCCCAATACGGTTCACTCAAACCCGGCAGCTATAAATTATTGCTGAATTACGGACTCCGAACGGCCTGCGAAATGAGCGAATATCTGGAGTTTACAATCCCCGGAGACAATGCTCCGGATTCGCAGCCGGACAGCCAAAGCGATGAACCGACTGACAGCAAACAGGATTCGCAACCGGACAGTCAGGCAGATCACGTACCCGGCAGGGGCGCTGATATCGAGCAGGACACGGTTACCCCGACGGGCCTTACGGTGATACTTATCAACGGCACCGATGAGGTACAGTGGTTCAGCCCGGAATTTCAGCTTTTCCGCAAAGGCAGCACAAAGCCGCTGATTCAGGATGCATCTTTCTATGCCATTGTATTTGATGTGCAGCCGCACAGCTCCAGGAACTATCGGTATGACTGGACAGAATACTGCGGCGAACTGGAACCGGGCGAATATGAAATCGAAATTCACTATGCTGCGTGTACTTATCAAGGATCGTTTACTGTTCGCTAACAGACGAAATATCCCGATTTTACGCATGTTTTTCAATGGGATTTCAATCAGATTTCACGCTGTATTCACAATGCTGCGGTAGAATACAAGCATAGAGAACCCGCAATTCTCTAATCTTTCCTCCCTTTCCTTATGTCATGCGGATTTCCCGTCAGCATGACACTCCAAGAACGAAAAGAACAGACAGTGCATACTGTGATCCCCGTCACAATGCACTGTCTGCTCTTTTTTTGTGTTTTCTGTTCAAAAGCGTATCTGTCAGAATACATCCGTTTAACAGCGGAATCCGGTATCAGCCCTTATTCCTGCCGGCGGCGCCGGATTGCCGCAATCATCCCGATGAAAACAAGGAAGCCGCCGAACAGCACCGCGGGAATCCATGCGGTTCCGGAGGGCTTTCCGATGCCGCCGCCCTGCCCTCTGACTGTTGTAACCTCCGGTGCCGGTTCCGTATTCTCCACATCCGGCAGCGGTTCATGCGTGATTCCCGCCGCCTCGGCATACTGCCTTGCAGATTCCGTATTGGAATAAATCACAAGGCTGTTCCGGATTCTGTCATAGCTGCCGTCCGCTTCATTCTGTGCATATCCCAGTGCGTGCGGCTGAATTTCTTTCAGTGTATCCGGAAGGTATACCTCTTCCAGATAAGGGCATCCTGCAAAGCTGTCGGCTCCGAGCGACTGAAGCTGATGTCCGAAGCGGATATATTTCAGGGTTGAACAGCCGCGGAATGCGCTGTCTCCGACTGTTTTCAGATTCTCGCCGAGCTTGGCAACCTGAAGCGATGTGCAGCCGCTGAAAGCAGAACTGCGGATTTCTTCCGCCGAATCGGGCAGATACACCGTTGTCACGCCGGCATCTCCGGCAAAGGATTCGTCATTGATGACGCGGATTCCGTCCGGAACCTCCGCGACCGTATCCGATCCGCGGTACTTCACCAGCAAATCGCCGAGAATGACATAATCGCCGGAAGCATTTTTGAACCAGGCGGTATCCGTCAGCGCATCCGGCGCCAGCGCGTCCAGCGTTGCAGGCGCATTGATTTCCGAAAGGGATGTGCAGCCGCAGAATGCCTGAGGCTGAATCCGGCTGACGGAATCGGGAATTGTCAGGGATTTCAGTTCCTCATGCCCTTCAAATGCATGCGGCGCAATAATCTTTACGGTATCGGGAATGACAGGAGCAGTGCCGCTGCCTTGATAGGCATAGAGAATGCCGTCTCCCAGAATCACCGTTTCCCCGGAGCGGCTGCTGTAAAAAGGCGTTCCGTCAAAAGCCTTCCAGCCGATTTCCGTGACAGAGCCGGGAATTTCCACCGTGCTGAGCCGTTCGCAGTTCTGAAACGCCGCTTCACCGATAAACGTACAGCCTTCCGGAATGCTCATCCGGTTCAGATAGGCGCAGCCGGCAAAGGCGTTTGCCTCAATCCGCCGGATCCCCTCCGGCAGCACGACCGTATCGGCATAGCAGTAAAGAAAGGCACGCTCTCCGACGGCGGTGATATCCCGTCCGTCAATCTGAGCCGGAATCTGCACTTCCAGCTCGTCGCTTTCCCAGCGGAATTCCGTCAGGCGTGCGGTTCCGTCCGGCAGAAGCTCATATTTCATACGGCTGAGCGGGTCGCTGACGGAGTGCGGCTGCGCCGCAGAAGTCACGGGAACAGTCGTTTCCGAAGTTGTCACAGAGGTTGTCTCCGGCGGTGCTGCGGATGCGGTTGTGGTTTCCGATGTGACGGATGCTGTCGTTTCGGCGGCGGTTGTTGTCGTATCGGCAGATACCGCAAGCGGTGTCATCTCTGCTGACAGACAGAGCAGTACCGCCGTAAAACACATTCCGATTCTTTTGTTCATTCCGTTTTCCTTTCGCTGTTTCTTTATTCGGCTTCCGCAGCAGCGGGATGATTGACAACATGCTGCGGATTGCCGTTCAGCCAGCCGCGCAGATTATCCTCTGTAATATCCAGCAGTCTGCGGCGCGTTTCCAGCGGTGTCCAGCCGATATGCGGTGTAATCGTGCAGTTTTTCGCATTTTTCAGCGGAGTATCCGCCGACATCGGCTCCTTTGTGAGAACATCAAGATAGGCAGCCGCAAGCATATCGTTGTTCAGTGCATCGGCAAGGTCCTGTTCGACAACCGTTCCGCCGCGGGAGGTGTTAATCAGAACAGCGGTTTCTTTCATAAGCGCAAGTGTTTTTTTGCAGACCAGACCGGCAGTCTGCTCTGTCAGCGGACAGTGCAGCGTCAGAACATCCGCTGCTGCAAATACCTCCTCCGTGCTTCTCACCGGATACGGGCAGTTTTCCGGTTCCGTGCGGGTCGAGATGATAACGGACATGCCGAATGCATCCGCAATTTTCGCGACATTTTTTCCGATATTGCCGTACCCGATGATGCCGAGCGTCTTTCCGCGCAGTTCTCCGGTCGGGTACGGGAAATAGGAAAATGCCGGTGCAGATTCCCACTCACCGAGCCGGACGTCCATATTATAGAGTGAGACTCTCTGAAAGTGATCGAAAATATAAGCAAACACAAGCTGAGTCACGGCATCCGTCGAGTAGCTGCCGGCATTGCAGACAGGAATGCCGCGGGCATCCGCAGCCTCCAGATCGACATTGTTGAAACCGGTCGCGAGAATACCGATGTAACGGATCTGCGGACAGGCGTCGAGCACTTCTTTCGTCAGCAGAACCTTGTTGCAGATGACGACATCTGCGTCCCCGATATTCCGCACCGTTTCTTCCGGCTTGGTTGCACGGAACACATCGACATGCTCCGCAAGCGATGCAAAGCGCTTGGCGCTGACCTCACTCTGATTGTATGCCATGGTTCCCCAGTCTAAAACTGCAATTTTATGCGCACGCATGGTTATGCCTCCGTCTCTTCGGCAGCCGCATCCTCTGCGGCATTCGCTTCGTTTTCGCCGGCATCCTCATCCGGCAGCTTCTTTTCTGTTTCCCCGGCAGCTTTTTTCTCCGCTTCCTCGGCAGCCTTTTTCGCCTTCTCCGCGCGGCTGATGCGGACAGCCTGCACAATATTCAGCACCAGCGCAGTAAAGAGCAGAACTGCTTCCGTAATGCCGATTCCGTAAAAAAAGGTTTTGTTTTTCGGCGCAATATAAATCATCAGGGAGATACAGAATGCAGCCGCCATGACAAGCTGATACCAGCGCTTTGTCCGGATAAACTGGAGAATGAAGAAAATCGTGGCAATGATAACGAAAACAATGTGCTTTTCCATGCCGATCGGAAAGAGATTTGTGTCCATAGTAAATAAACGCTCCTTTTTGAATCTTATGTTTTCCGAAAGCGGTCAGCGTTCCGCCTCCGCATCATAGAACACGCGGTATTTTTTCCGGTTGTGCGAATAGGCGCTGATGACCAGACCGATGCAGAGATACATCGAGACGACGGCGGTTCCGCCCGCACTGAAAAACGGCAGCGGTACACCGATGACCGGCATCACCTTCAGAACCATGCCGATATTCATGAGGTCATGCGTAAAGAGAATGGCAAACACGCCCATGCAGATGGTTCTGCCCATGGTATCCTTTGCGGCATGACTGTCCGAGAAAATGCGCAGGCAGATCAGCGCCAGCAGGAGGATTACGAGAACTGCGCCGACAAATCCGAATGCCTCTCCGATAAATGCAAAAATGAAGTCATTGTGCATTTCCGGGACAGACACATATTCGGAAGAATTGAGACCCTTTCCGAAGAGCCTGCCTGCCCGCATTGCGGATATTCCGAGGTCCTGCTGGTATTCCAGACCGAGCGGATCGGTTCCGGGGTTCATCAGAACACGGATTCTTCCGCGGTGAATACTCCCGAACACATGCGTCCAGACAAACCAGATCATCAGCGGCATCAATGCAATGCCGCCGAGCAGATACCAGAGGGAAAGCCCCGCCGTAAACAGCATAAAAACGGTCATGGAGGCGAAAATAATTGCAGTTCCGTAGTCACCCTGTGCGGAGACAATGCCGACCGGAATTGCCGCATGAATCAGCAGAAGCAGCAGATGCAGCGGCTGATTGACCTTATCGGCAGCCTTTGAGATATGCAGGGAAAAGGTTATCAGAAAGACCAGCTTGAGAATTTCCGAGGGCTGAATCTGCACAAAGCCGAAGTCAATCCAGTTGACGTCGTCGGCGCCCTCTCTGCCGTATCCCAGACTGGTAAAGGTCAGCGCGACAAGCCCCAGCGCCGCCGGAACATAGAGGAACCAGAAGCGCGCCAGCTTGTGATAATCAATTGACGCAACAACCAGACAGCCTGCAATTCCGATCAGCATGGATATCAGCTGAACAATCCAGTCGTTTGCATCGACTTCATCCGTAATTTTCTGTACCCAGAGCGTGCGAAGCAGAATCACGCTGGTAAAGGAGCAGACCGTGATCAGCAGCAGCAGCGGCACATCCAGCCGGCGGAAAAGGCTCTGCCGGTCGTCCGAGGAATCAAAGCGTTTCAATTTGTTTCTCCTGTTTCATGTTCTTTTTCTGTTCGTTTTTTATTATTTCCGCACCCTGCATGAAAATATGCGCGGTATGCAGAAAGGGAATATCTATCAGGCTCCGTTTCCGGTCTGCCAGTATTTGCGGTCAAGTGTCCGGTACTGCACCGCCTCTGAAATATGCGGGGTGTCAATTACTTCGGCATTCTGCATATCGGCGGCGGTTCTTGCGACCTTCAGCAGCCGGTCATAGGCTCTTGCGGAGAGGCCGAGCTTTTCAAAAACCGCTTTCAGTGTTGCCTTTGCGCGGTCTGTCATCGGACAGAATTTTGCGAGCTTATCCGGCGTAATGCGTGCATTGCAGGTGATGCCCGTACCGGCAAAGCGCTCTGTCTGAATTGCTCTTGCCGCGATCACGCGCTTCCGGATTTCCGCGCTGGATTCCTCTTTTGCAGCAGAGGAAAGATCGTCGAATGTCACCGGCGCTGCTTCGATATGCAGATCGAACCGATCCAGAAGCGGACCGGAAATGCGGTTCAGATACTGTGCGGCGGCACGCTGCCCGCAGGTACACGGGCGTGTCGGATGTCCGAGATATCCGCAGGGACATGGGTTCATCGCCGCAATCAGCATAATGGAGCAGGGGTAGCGGATTGTTCCTGCCGCACGGGAGATTGTGACCTCCCGATCCTCCAGAGGCTGCCGCAGAATTTCCAGTGTCCTGCGGTCAAATTCCGCCAGTTCGTCCAGAAACAGCAGTCCGTTGTGCGCAAGGGAAATCTCTCCCGGATGCGGAACGGAGCCGCCGCCGGCAAGTCCGGCAGAAGATATGGTATGATGCGGGGAACGGAACGGTCTTTCCGTCACGAGCGGATGCTCTGCGTCCAGCAGCCCCGCAACCGAATGAATCATTGTCGTTTCAACGGATTCGGCAAACGTCAGTTCGGGAAGAATGCCCGGCATACGCTTGGCGAGCATACTCTTTCCGCTGCCGGGCGGACCGATCAGCAGCGCATTGTGGCCGCCTGCTGCGGCAAGCTCCAGCGCATGTTTTGCGGCAGTCTGTCCGTGAACATCCGCAAAATCAGGCGTTTGCCCCCGTTCGATCTGTTCCAGCCCGATGTGTGGCACCGGCGAAAGCTGCTCCTCGCCTTCGAGATGCTTCAGCAGGTCTTTCGCATTCGGCACGCCGTAAACCGTCATGTTTTCGACGACCGCAGCCTCGCGTGCATTCTCCTTCGGGACATAAACCGTCCGGATGCCCTGCTTCCGCGCAGTCAGGATCATCGGCAACACACCGTTGACCGGACGGACATCCCCGTTCAGGGAGACTTCTCCGATCACTGCGGCATCCGCCGGAAACTGCACTCTTCCCAGTGCAGCCAGAATTGCGGTAAAAATCGCAAGATCGTGCATACTGCCGTTTTTGCGTCTGTCGGCAGGCGCAAGATTGACAATGCTGTTGCCGGTCGGAAAGAGAATGCCGCATGTATGCAGCGCCGATTTAATCCGTTCTCTGCTCTCCTGCACGGCGGCATCCGGCAGCCCGACAATTTCAAAGCGCGGGAGTCCTTTGCTGACGGATATCTCCGCCTCGACAGGAAACGCATTCAGACCGAACAGTCCCATACTGTTGACCTTCGCGAACAATCTCAGGGCACCTCCTTCCCGAAAGTATTTGCGCAGCATACCGTCTGATAATTTACGGATTCTGCTGCTGTTCTCTTGCCTGTTTCATGGCAGCAAGCCGTCTGCGCACTTCGGCAGCATCCGGCAGCATTTCCTCATGCGGCTGATAAATCCGTCTGCCGGCTGAAAGGTCATCGGAAATCTCAATCTGCACATCCGGAATCTCCGGGACTGCGGCAGCATCGTTTTTCTGCGGCTCCGGCTCAAAAGCTACGAGCGATTCCGTTGTCACCGCAGGCAGCTTCTGCTGCACCTGCTGGGTTTCCAGAGAAATCGGGCCGAGCTTCGGCGGTGCCTGACCGGGAACCCGGTCTTTATACAGATCGCTGAGCTGAACCTGCTCCAATTGTTCGGGCAGGGACGGTTTCCGGAGCGAAGAAGATGCTGCGGGACCGCCGATTGTTTCCATTTCGCCGCCTGCATTTTTGGCTCTTGCCTTGACGACTTTTGACGCCTCAAATTCCGCCGGTGTATCGGCTTCGACGGAAAAGAGCGGATATCCGGGCATCTCTTTCAGCTCGTTATCCTTGATGAACAGTGTCTGTGCCCAGATATGCAGTCCGATTCCGAGCGTCAGCATTCCGATGCTGGTACCGGCGAGTGTTAGAGACATTTTTCCCATCACCAGCACCAGACTGACAATGTAAATGCCGAGTGCAATCAGACTCGGCACCCGTTTGCGCTCGGAAGAAAGATAGCCGAGAATAAACGAGAGAATTGCGTAGAGAATCTGCGCTGTTCCGGTTCCGATTGCAGCATAGAATTTGAACGGTCCCTTGTATGTTTCGTCCATAGTGGATTTGATGCCGACCAGAGCCGATGTGCAGAACCACAGGGCGCTCAGTATCACCGAAAACCAGAAAAGCATACGGAATTTCCGATTCAGTTCCAGCATCTTACAGCGGTTTTCTTCATACATCTTCTGGAGTTCGGGGGACATCTGCATTTCTCATGCCGCCTTTCCCGCTGAGTTTCAGCGTCTTTTTCTTCTCTTTCTGTTCTGCGGATTACTGCTGTTCTGCGGTTTATCCGAAGTTTGTGCCGCAGCGGTTTCCGCTGCCCGCGGTTCTTCTGCCGCTTCGGAAGGGAGCTTCGCTTCCTCCTTCGCCGGCTGTTCCGCATTTTGCCCGCTTGTACGTTTCTGCTCTGCTGCTGCGGCATCCAGAACCGCGATTGCCGTTCTTGCCTGCCGCGCATCCCTGACCTCGTTCAGATGCTTTTGCAGTTCTTCTGCGAGGGCATCGCTCTTACCGGAGTCGGCAGGGACTTCGTCCGTAACCCTTCTGCGCTTTCTGCGGAGCGAATAATCTGTCGTAAACAGTGTGGATTTTGTACGGTGTTCGCCTTTATGCGCCAGAAGCGTCTGAACAATGATATCCGATTTGGAAATATCAAACTTCTCCTGAAAATCCGGATAGCCTTCCATTTCGGAGAGTGTCTGCTCATGGCCCATTTCCCGGAGCGAGAAGAAGTAAAACACCGCGCCGACCGCGCCGACCAGCGCGCTGATATAATCCAGCTTCCAGATGCCGGCTGCGGCAATCACCAGATACCAGGTTTCCAGAATAATATTAAGCGAGTGGAAATTCGCCCAGGCAAGATAGCCCAGAACAATGATAATCATGCCGATAAAGATCTGAAAAATGCCGCCGGCAAGGAACGCGCCGCCCTCGGCAATCTTGTTGTTGCTCTGAACGCCGGCAAACTGCCTGCTCAGAACGCCGAACCCGCGGACATAGACACGGAACACGGCAAGAAAGCAGACGACAATGCAGATCGCAAAGTTCGCCACAAATGTTCTGCGGTAAACCTGCTCGATATCATGCATCTGCATCCGGCAGTACTCGTAGTGCGACTCATTCTTCTCAAAGTGGACAATCTTGGGCTTTTCATCTTCAAACGGATTGCGTACCTGATTTTCCATACCTGATAACCTGCCTTTCTGTTTATGTTACATGGGCTGCAATATATCATCATCCGGAGATTTTGCAGCCGGCTCCTGCGGGGCGGCATCCTCAACGCTGTCCATCACGCCCGGCTGATATTCGATCCTTTTTTCATAGACATGTGCATTTTCATACCGGCTTTTATAGCCTGCGGGTACTGCGGGAACCGGCTGCAGCGTTTCATCCAGCAGATCTGTCATTTCACTGTCCGCCTCACCCTGCGCGTCGGGGTTTGCGCGGAGTCCGGCTTCAATCGCGCGGTTTTCGGTATAGCGCTGCAGGACCTTTTCACGCTCCTGCTGCTCCTCATAGGAAAAATCAAACAGCGGGAAGCCCTCCTCCTGCGAAAGCCGATACCAGTAATAATCCGTCACCGCCGTGACGCCGCAGATCACAGCCAGCGGCGTAATGCCGTTATAGATGCCAAGGAACGAAAAGAACAGACACAAAAACAGCACCGCCGCGCTCACCCTGATTTGTTTCAGGTAAACTGCGATCACCGTTCCGAATGTGCAGACAAGGCCGAACAGCGATACCAGAATCGAAGGCAGCGAAAGCCGCATCAGTCCGGCAATCAGCACAAGCAGAAAATCCCGGACGGCAAATAGGCCGAAAATGATTGCGGCAATCATGCATATATCAAAGATTTTTTCATACACTCTTTTTTTCTGGCGCAGCTTCGCATACCGCGCTGTCCGTTCCTCATCGGTATAGATACTTGCCATATGTTTCCGCCTTTCCCTGTTCCCCGGATATTCTTTTCCGGATTCAGGCGATATCTTTTACTATTATATCACATATTTTCAAAAATGTAAATGCCGGCGTAAATTTTTTATCATTTTGATAAGACATATTTTCCGGCAGCGGAGCGCGCCGCAAATACAACAAAAAAGCCGTACTGCATTTCTCGGCAGCACGGCAGGATTCACAAAGATTTCGGAGAATGCTTGACAAAAAGCGCAAGCAGGATTATAATAGTAAAATGCCACATTATGGCAAAGCGGCTTTTCTCCGCGTAATAGTATAGCACAGATTCTTCCGATTGTCAACCCCCCCGCCGGAAAATTTCCGGCAGCGGACGGAACCGGAGAGAAAATGTGCAGCCCCATACAAAAGACAGGAGGTTTTTGCCCATGAGCCCCAAAACCAATCCGGATGTGCAAACCCAGGTTGCGGTCAAGGATGTGCGGGTCGGAAAAAACACACGTAAGAGCTTCGGCAAAATCGAAGAGGTTTTGCAGATGCCGAACCTCATTGAGGTGCAGAAAAAATCTTACGAGTGGTTTTTGACGGAAGGTCTGCGCGAGGTGTTCCGTGACGTAGCTGCAATCACCGACTACACCGGCAATTTGCAGCTCAGCTTCATCGACTACCGCATTGACGAAAATCCGAAGTATACCATCGCCGAATGCAAGGAACGCGATGCAACATATGCCGCTCCGCTCCGCGTTAAGGCGAGACTTTGGAATCAGGAGACCGATGAGGTCACCAGCAGTGAAATCTACATGGGCGATATGCCTCTGATGACGGAAAGCGGCACCTTCGTCATTAACGGTGCAGAGCGTGTCATTGTCTCACAGCTTGTCCGTTCTCCGGGCGTATATTACAGCTTTACCCGCGACAAGTCCGGCAAAACGCTGTATACGACGACAGTCATTCCGAACCGCGGCGCATGGCTGGAATATGAAATGGATTCCAACGATGTGATCTCCGTCAAGATCGACAAGAACAGAAAAATCCCGATCACGAAGTTTATCCGTGCGCTCGGCATCGGTACCAATCAGGAGATTCTCGATCTGTTCGGCGACGACCCGCGCCTGAAAGCCACCATTGAGCAGAAGGAAGAGGGCATCACCGACGATGCGGAAAAGAACATCAATGAGGCTCTGCTTGAGGTATACAAGAAGCTGCGTCCGGGCGATCCGGCAACCATCGACGGCGCACGCACGCTGATTGATACACTGTTCTTTGATCCCAAGCGCTACGATCTCTGCCGCTTCGGAAGATATAAGTACAACAAAAAGCTCGGCATCGGTTCCCGTCTGATCGACCAGATTCTTTCCAGACCGGTTGTCAGCTTTATGACCGGTGAGCTGCTCGCAGATACCGGCACCAAAGTGACAAAGGAGCTTGCCGCGCAGATTGAGCAGGCAGGCGTCTATGAGGCATATGTCAAGGCTGAGGTCCGCGAAACACATGTTGACGAGAAAAAGCATGAGCTGATCTCCGAATATGTCGAGCGTGAAGTCAAGGTGCTCGGCAGCGGCATGATTGATATTACCCCCTATGCCGCAGCCCTGATCGAAGGCTTTGACGCAGCGGAATTCGGCATCAACGAGAAAGTTTCCGCCCGGGTTCTCAGAGACATTCTGGAAGAAGCGGACGGCGATGCGGAAGCGCTTGCAAATGCAATCCGCACAAACAGAGACCTGCTTGTTCCCAAGCATATCATCCGCGACGATATCTTTGCTACAATCAGCTATTTCTGCAATCTCTGCGACGGCATCGGCTATACCGACGACATCGACCATCTCGGCAACCGCCGTATCCGTTCGGTCGGTGAGCTGCTCCAGAATCAGTTCCGCATCGGCTTCGCCAGAATGGAGCGCGTCATCCGCGAACGCATGAGCCTCCAGGCACAGGATGCCGAAACGCTGACCCCGCAGACTTTGGTCAATATCCGCCCGATTACGGCGGCAATCAAGGAATTCTTCGGTTCCTCTCCGCTGTCACAGTTCATGGATCAGAACAACCCGCTGGCAGAGCTGACGCACAAGCGCCGTCTTTCCGCTCTGGGTCCGGGCGGTCTGACCAGAGACCGTGCAGGTTTCGAGGTCCGTGACGTCCACTATTCCCACTACGGAAGAATGTGCCCGATCGAGACACCGGAAGGTCCGAACATCGGTCTGATCTCCTATCTTGCATCATTCGCAAGAATCAATATCTACGGCTTCATCGAAGCACCGTACCGCCGCGTGGACAAGGAAACCGGTGTTATCACCGACGAAGTGGTCTATATGACTGCCGATGTCGAAGATACCTACTATGTCGCGCAGGCAAACGAGCCGCTGACCGAAGACGGCAGATTCGCAAGAAAGCGCGTTACCGCACGTCACCGCGACCAGATTCTGGAATGCGATCCCGCACTGATTGACTTCATGGATGTATCGCCGAAGATGGTTGTTTCCGTTGCAACGGCGATGATTCCGTTCCTCGAAAATGACGACGCAAACCGTGCGCTGATGGGCTCGAACATGCAGCGTCAGGCTGTTCCGCTGCTCAAAACCGAGCGTCCGTTCGTCGGAACCGGTATGGAGTACAAGGCAGCAGTCGATTCCGGCGTCTGCGTGCTCGCAAAGGAAGCCGGTACGGTTGTCGATGTCAGCGCAGATCAGATTGTAATTAAATTCGGTCCGCGTGAGGACGATCTGCACACCTATCACCTGACAAAATTCAAGCGCAGCAACCAGGGTACCTGTGTCAACCAGCGCCCGATCGTCAGCATCGGCGATCAGGTTGAAGAGGGGCAGGTCATCGCGGACGGCCCTGCAACCTGCGACGGCGAAATCTCCCTCGGAAAGAATGCCCTGATCGGCTTCATGACCTGGGAAGGCTACAACTATGAGGACGCGGTTCTGCTGAATGAGCGTCTGGTTCGCGAGGATGTCTTTACCTCCGTTCATATTGAGGAATATGAGCTGGAGTGCCGCGATACCAAGCTCGGCGCAGAGGAAATTACCCGCGATATTCCGAATGTCGGTGAGGATGCCCTGAAGGATCTCGACGAAAACGGCATCATCCGCATCGGCGCAGAAGTGCATTCGGGCGATATTCTCGTCGGTAAGGTTACGCCGAAGGGCGAAACCGAGCTGACCGCAGAGGAGCGCCTGCTCCGCGCAATCTTCGGCGAAAAGGCTCGTGAGGTCCGCGACAATTCTTTGAAGGTTCCGCACGGTGAATCCGGCATCGTGGTCGATGTCAAGATCTTTGACCGCGAAAACTGCGATGAGCTCGGACCGGGCGTCAACCAGATCGTCCGCTGCTATATCGCGCAGAAGCGCAAAATCTCCGTCGGCGACAAGATGGCGGGACGTCACGGAAACAAGGGCGTTGTTTCCCGCATTCTCCCCGAAGAGGATATGCCGTTCCTCGAAGACGGCACACCGCTCGATATCTGCCTGAATCCGCTCGGTGTTCCTTCCCGTATGAACATCGGTCAGGTGCTGGAGGTTCACCTCGGCATGGCGGCAAAGGCACTGGGCTGGCATATCATGACACCGGTCTTTGACGGCGCACATGAGGACGATATCCGCAACTGCTTCCGCCTTGCGCAGGAGCGCAACAATGAAAAGAATGCGAACAAGACGGAAGAGAACTTTATTCTCAGCCCGATGGACAAGGTCATTGATACCACTTCGATTCCGCTCTCCGAAGACGGAAAGTTTACGGTTTATGACGGCAGAACCGGTGAGAAATTCGACAACCGCGTTACTGTCGGCTATATGTATTATCTGAAGCTCCACCACCTCGTTGACGACAAGATTCATGCACGTTCGGTCGGTCCGTATTCGCTGGTCACCCAGCAGCCGCTCGGCGGCAAGGCGCAGTTCGGCGGTCAGCGTTTCGGAGAAATGGAAGTCTGGGCGCTCGAAGCCTACGGCGCAGCCTATACGCTCCAGGAAATCCTGACTGTGAAGTCTGACGATACCACCGGCCGTGTCAACACCTATGAAGCGATTGTCAAGGGTCAGAATGTCCCGAAGCCGGGTATTCCGGAGAGCTTTAAGGTTCTGATTAAGGAAATGCAGTCTCTCGGACTGGATGTCCGCGTGCTGGATGAGGATAATCAGGAAATCGACCTGAAACAGAGCTTCGATGACGATCTCCCGCCGCAGAGCAGTACGGAATTCGCAGACGAAAATACTGCGGATACTACGCACTATGAGTCTGAGGACATGGGCGAGGCAGGCTTCGGTACCGCAATGTACGGAGAGGATACCGAAACACATGAGGTCGAACACGACGATGAGGACGATGCCGAGGAAGAGGACGATGATTTCGGTTATGACGATGAACCGGATGATTCAGAGGCATATAACGAATCGTCTGACGATTTCTACGGCTCAGATGATGATATTTGATGCTTATCTGCACCGGGGCGGCAGATTCTTCTGCTGCTCCGATGCAGCACCGTTAAACTGGATGATACAGATTAGGAGGGAATGTTTTGGAATTCACCACCTTTGATTCCATAAAGATCGGTCTGGCTTCACCGGAACAGATTCTGAAGTGGAGCTACGGCAAGGTTGAGCGTCCGGAAACAATCAACTACCGCACACAAAAGCCCGAAAAGGGCGGCCTGTTCTGCGAAAAGATTTTCGGACCGACCAAAGACTGGGAGTGCTACTGCGGCAAGTTCAAGAAGGTGCGCTTCAAGGGCAAGGTCTGCCCGAACTGCGGCGTTGAAATCACCCGCGCAAAGGTTCGCCGCGAGCGCATGGGTCACATTGAGCTGGCGGCTCCGGTCGCGCATATCTGGTACTTCAAGGGAACCCCTGCCTGCATCCGTCAGGTACTCGGCGATATCTCCCAGAAGGATCTCGAAGCAGTCATTTATTTCACAAAATATATCGTTACCGATCCCGGCGAGCCGGATCCGGTGCATGAGGGACAGTATGTGACAGGTCTTCTCAAGCAGCAGACCCTGACCGAAGAAGAATATACCGCTGCAATGGCGAAGAACCCCGGCGGTTTTCAGGCGGAAATCGGTGCAAAGGCAATCCTGCACCTGCTGCAGGAATACAGCCAGGATCGCTATGATAAATTCCGCGACCGGCTGATTGCCGAAGGCAAGCTCAATCTGGAACCGGATGAGCTCGAAGCCTGCAAAAACTGTGAGCTCGGCAGAAATTGCCGCGAATGCTCCTTCTGCGTCGGTGCAGAGGACGAAGAATGGCAGAATAACCTTGTCATGGCATGTGAACAGCTCAAAAGCGAGGTGCGCAAGCTGGATGAAAAATCCACCGTCCGCACAACCTCTCAGAAGAGCCAGAAGCGCGGCAAGCTGCTGAAGCGCCTCGAAATCCTTGAGGCATTCCGTCAGTCCGGCAACCGTCCGGAATGGATGGTTATGACAATTCTGCCGGTGATTCCGCCCGATATCCGCCCGATGGTCATGCTGGACGGCGGCAGATATGCAACCTCCGACCTCAATGACCTCTACCGCAGAGTCATCAACCGTAACAACCGTCTGGAGCGGATGCTCCAGCTCAATGCGCCGAACATCATTGTCCGGAACGAAGCGCGTATGCTTCAGGAAGCCGTTGACGCGCTGATTGATAACGGCAGACACGGCAAGGATGTCACCGGTCCGAATAACAGAAAGCTCAAATCCCTGTCCGATATTCTCAAGGGCAAGCAGGGACGTTTCCGCCAGAATCTGCTCGGCAAGCGCGTGGACTATTCCGGCCGTTCCGTTATCGTTGTCGGTCCGGAGCTGAAAATGTATCAGTGCGGTCTGCCGAAGGAAATGGCGCTGGAGCTGTTCAAGCCCTTCGTCATCGAGCGCCTGGTGAACCAGGGCATGGCCGTGAACGTAAAGACCGCCAAGCGCGCCGTGGAGCGCCTGCGCCCCGAGGTGTGGGACGTGCTGGAGAGCGTCATCAAGGACCATCCCGTGATGCTCAACCGCGCGCCTACGCTGCACCGCCTGGGCATCCAGGCCTTTGAGCCGGTGCTGGTGGAGGGCAAGGCCCT
>JAFWVK010000022.1 GCA_017518255.1 Oscillospiraceae bacterium | reverse complement strand
GCCGGTCGAGGACTTGCAGCTCAAGGGCGCAGTCAGTAAGGGCAAGGCGAATATCCTGCTGCCGGAATTTGACAAGACCGATTTCTTTACCCATGTTCCCGGTTATTCGTGGGGCTTTACATCTGATCCGAACGGAAAGAAGATCGAGTATTACGGCGGACAAGCGTATGACTTTACCAAAGACACAAAGCTGTACCGTGTACTGGTGAAGTACGGCGGCGGTTCAGGCACACGCGAAGATCCGTACCGCATTGACTATTTCGATCAGCTGGAGCTAATGAGCGAGGAAAAGGCGCGCGGATATTTCAAGCAGACTGCGGACATTGTCTTTCCGGTCTGGGCATCGCATACACCGATCCGCACAGTCAATGAACTGAAAGCCGATCCGGATTCGGAGCATTTCGAGTATGACGGCGGAGGTTTCCTCATTGAAAATCTGGATGCGCCGTTGTTTGAAACGGTATCCGGCGCAGTGATCCGAAATGTGAATATCCGCAATTCTGCGATTGTTTCGGATGAATACAAGGATTACGGCTTTCTGGTATGCACGGCGTATAACTATCACTATCTCGCAGAGGACGAGCAGGTTTATGAGACCGGCGAAACGGTCATTGAGCATTGCTCGGTTTCGCATTCGTCTATTACTGTGAAGCTGCCGGAACCGGAAGCCGAGGAAGAACAGCCTGCGGTCACAACAATGGAAGTTGTGCCGCCGGATGTAATTGAGTATGACGAGGACGGAAACATCATCGAGCCGGAGGAAGAACCAGTCGAGCCAACCAAACACGCGGAGCATTCCATCGGCGCGATTACCGGAATCGGCGGTCAGATCGACGGCTGCTATGTCACGGATTTCGGTATCTTTGCAGAACTGCCGGACTATTATCTCTATTGCGGCGGTATCTCCGGCAAGCCTGCGGCGGTTACGGATTCCGCAGTCTATTATTATTCTGCGCAGGGCAATATCTTCAACGCGGGCGGTGTGGTCGGTTCCGCAGCAGGCGCGCGTGCATACGATGCAAAAGGACGCGAACTGCCGAACTGCTACGGCGGAAGTATTCAGGGATGCCTTGCGCGGAACATCATTCTGAAAACAGAAACGGCAGCGGGCGGCATTGCAGCGGAAGGAACGACCGATGCTGAGGGCGCGCTGATCTCTAACTGTTACTGCAATGAGCTGGATTTCTCCTGCGGTGAATTCAAGGACACGGAGCGCGTCGAGTGCATCAAGGCTGGAACAGTCGGCGGCATCATTGCGGCTGACGGCAACGGAAAGCACGGACACCTGATTACCAATTCCGTGTCTCATGCAGATTTCAAGGTAATCGGGCAGAAAACGAAATCTGCCTTTGATGATACGGTACGACTGGCACCGGCGTATGCCTATTACCAGGAGAACATTCTGACTGTGCTGAACAAAAACACCGTCAACCCCGTGAATCCGAAAGAGATCTATACCGGCTTTTTCATGTTCGGGGAAAACGGTGTGTTCGGTGACGATCAGGGAAGTCTTGCATATCCTGAAAAAATCTCGGATTTGCTTGCAAAAACGATTGTGGAGGATACAAATGAATGAGGCAGAAAAGAAGAAAGCGGAACTGGTGGAAGAAGCAAAGCAGGAAACCGGAGCCGCGGGTGATTCCCGCAAATACTCGCTCCGCGGCGCGCGTCTTGCAATTCAGCGCAAGGAAGCCGCGATTCAAAAGCGTTCGGAAAAGATAACGCAGCTTCAGCTTGAAAACCAGCAGGACAGAGAGGATATCCGGGCGCTGAAAACGGTCTGCGCAGAGCTTCAGGCACAGGAGGTCAAGAAGAAAATTGCCCGAATGCAAACGAAGGGTGCTACGATCGAAACCGATCAAATCAACCGGGCGCTGGAGTTTCTTGCTCTGGTCGGAGATGCAGCCGAATCGCTGAGCGTGGAGCAGATG
>JAFWVK010000021.1 GCA_017518255.1 Oscillospiraceae bacterium | reverse complement strand
TGTAAAAAGTCAAGTAAAACATACAATTTTTCGCCAGAAAATATACAAGCCGTTCGCCACAAAGTATACAAGGCTAATGCGTGATGGATTTGCGGTGCGAGAGGCGATATGACTCACCGGTCATGTTAATAATCTCGCAATGATGGATCAGTCTGTCCAGGATCGCGGTGGTGATCGCTGCATCACCCATGAAATCGATCCATTCATCAAAACCTTTGTTGGAGGTCACAATCACGGATGTCTTTTCGGACATCTCGGAAATGAATCCGAAAAACAGGTTTGCTTCCTGCGGATTCAGCGGCATAAAACCAACCTCATCGATTGTAATCAGAGCCGCTTTCCGGATATATTTCATTCTGCGGTTGCTTTTCGCCAGCACCTGTTCTGTTTTCAGATCCTTGACCAGGCTGTCAAGCGTGGTGAAAACAGCAGCATACCCGGCTTCCAGAGCCTTTGATGTCAGCGCTGCTGCAAGATGCGTTTTGCCGACTCCGGGCGGTCCCAGGAAGCAGACATTATAGGCCTGCTCGATCCATGTCATATCTGACAGGCGGAGCATTGTCTCTTTGGTTACACTCCGCTGAAATCCGAAGTCGAACTGTTCGATCGTTTTTTCATAAGGCAGTCCAGCCCGTTTCCTGCGAAGCGTATTCTGCTTTTCTGCACGCAGCCGAAGCTGTTCGTCAAGATACATCTCAACGGCTGTCAGCGGTGTGAGATTGTCTTTACCGCTGAATACTGCATCAAAATCAACCGGTGCAAGCCGTAATGCAGATACAATCTCTGAAATATGTCCAATTCTGCCGTTCATCATGCTTCACCTGCCTTTGTGTAAACATGCAGCGGGCGCTTTTCAACAGCAACATGGTATTCAGGTTTGTCAACAAGAAGTTTTCTGACAGTATCTGTTCGTGTACCGGGCGAACTGTCTTCGGTAAGAATTGCTGTACTCAGAAGATCCCGCACTGTATTGGCACTGAACAGGCGGTTTGTCTCACAAAAGGCAATGGCCTGCAGCAGCTTCTCCTTGCCGTATTTATCGATCAGAGACTGAATCAGTCTGAACTGATCCCTTGCGTATCTCGGCTTGTCGGCTCTGATGCCTGCAAGAAAAGTATCTGCTTCCCAGTCGAGCTGTTCATTCAGCGTTTCCTGCAATGCATCAATCGGACTGCTGGTATCGCGGTCATGATTCTTGTTTTTGATCAGTTTTCCTCTTTCCGGCGAGATCCTGTGCTCACAGATCGGTTCGTGAAAAACAGTGTAGATTTTCAGGATCCCGTCAACAGCTTCAATCTCGACCTCTTTCTGTGTGGTGTATGTACCGATCGGAACAGAGTACCGATTGGAGCAATAAACGATCGTGTTGTCCTTCCGGACAGTCCGAAGAACTGTTGCTGAACAGCTTTCAACAGTATCCGGCAGAGGACGCAGATGTTCGCGTTCTTCGCGGAACACTTCAGCAGGCACCTTATGCGTCGTACCGTGCTGCTTTGCATTTGCAGTCCGTTCGAGCCATGAGATACCGCAGTGATTCAGTGTGCTGTCGTCAAAGGGATACAGCCGGTTTTCGAGGAATCCGTGTTTTATGTAGCGGACGACGTTTTCAATCTTGCCTTTACTTTCCGGATCTGCCGCACGGCAAAGATGCACTCTGAAGCCGCATCTCTGTCGGAAAGCTTCAAATTCGTGCGTGTAGATGATGTCCCCGGCATTCTCAGCAGCGCATACGACACTGTCCTGATCAAATACATATTCTTCCGTCATGCCGCCGAAATAAGCAAAGCAGGCATTCATAGCCGTGATCAGATCAACAGTGTGGAACGGTCTGCTCTGAAAGTAAACAAACTTATACCGAGAATGGGATAACACAAACGCTGCGAACCGGACTTTTGTGCTGCCCGTTCCGTCTGCATTCGGTAAGGCCATTTCCCCGAAATCGACCTGTGTCTGTAATCCGGGCGGCAGTTCTTCAACAGCCGAATACTCCCTTGGAGGAGCCGATCTTGGTATGCCCAGTTCTTCACGCAGTGCCTTGACAAACCGGCTGACAGTTCGTTCTTTGAAGTCATACGGATAGTTTTCTTTGAGCCAGTCGCAGATCTGGGCGGATGAGATGCAGGGAAACCGCATGATCCATCCCGCGATAATGCTCTTGTATTGATCGAGAATGCTGATTCTTCGGATAGAACAGCTGTATTTGCTGTACTCATCGGAACTCATGTTCCAGTAATGCCGGACAGTCGCACGGTTGATGCCAAGCTGTGCTGCAACTGCATTCTGGCTCATACCGATCTCTTTCAGCTCTTGGATTTTAGCATACATTTCGATTCCTTTCATTTCTCTGCACCGCCTTTTCCATGGTTTTCTTTATTATACCATAGAAAACGCGTTGTACAGTTCGTGGCGAGAACCTGTATATTTCGTGCCGAATTATTGTAAGCTTTTATTGGCCGCTTCTGTACGTTTTATTATACCACTTACACTTGCTCCGCCGGGCTCCAAAAAAGCTCAGAATTTGTGCAATAACTTGATCCGGACGATCATCCTGAACAAAGCCAAAGAATGCGTCCCAGAAAAACGCATTGAGATAGGCACACGGCAAGGTTGGCGCGTAACTAGAGGTCAAGCGATCTTTGAGGTAGTAAACCTCTACCCCAAGGTGCTGCATCCGTTATTGCCACGCAGCATCCGGAATTGTGAACGCGCAATCGGTACGAGAGATAAAAAGAATGATCAAAAACTCTACGAAACTGTCAAATGCTTTTTCAATGGAAAAGAGGACCTTCGCGTTCTCTATCTGATGCGAGTGGCTTCATATCACATGAAGTTAGCGGTCGGATGTGGGATTGAGTTTGACCTTCTTCCGGACGTTATCGTCAGCTAAACGGTTTCGACCGACATGGCCATCACACTTCTCAAAAACAATGCATTCAGATCCGCCGATGTGGCTGCGCTGGGCGGAGATTTGTGAGCAATGAGGGAGCAAATATCAGATCGAAATGACACCGTTCTGCTTGTTGTGGATGGCAGCAATATGATATGCTTCCAGCTACGGCTCACTTCGGTGAGCCGCTTTTTTTTTGCCCGTTTTGACTTGATGAATTGGAAGGATTATGGTATAATGGTATGGTACGAAAAACGTATATAAGAGGTAAAACACTATGATGAATCAATATTTTGGTGAACTGACGTATTCCATCGGTTGGAAAACAACCAGAGATATTCAGTTGTTCGGTGAAACTTATTCAATTAAAGTGAAAATTCAAGCTTATGAACCTGAAGATAGCATTCCGCCTGCTCAGGATCAGGCTTGCCGTACATATATTGAAAATGAAGCAGAAAATCTGAAAAGTATGGAGCAACTGATGCTGGATTTCAGTTCTGATGCAGCATCCCGTTTTTCGCCGCGAACCCTATTGTTCAAAAAGAACGGCAGCTGCGCATTGCTCTGCGATGACGAACAAGACCTTGATGAAGGTATCGCAGTCTGCATTCTGCCAGAGAAAAGTGTGGAGTATCAGAGCGATTATCTCTAATCGAACGATTTGTCAACCAGCCATAAAGTAACCCGACTTGTTAATCATCGGACTTACCAGTATAGCCCTTATCAATAAACTTGTAATAGATGTGAATATCACGCTCCTGCTTGCCCCTCTCGAACTCGTCAACCGTGACGGAGTCGATCAGTTCAAGGCACATCTGCCGAGTGAGATATTCCGCATTCCTGAACTTCTTCAGGCGGGATATGTATTCATCTACATCATGCTCGTCCTGCTTCTGCATGAGCTGTCT
>JAFWVK010000020.1 GCA_017518255.1 Oscillospiraceae bacterium | reverse complement strand
CGCACCCGCACGAAAAAAGCACAGCACCCGATACGCCGAAGGGGTGGAAGCGTACCGGGTGCTGTTTCATTTCAGATATGCATAAGTTCGCGCTTCATCAGCGTGAGGTCAGCGGCATTCAGTCTGCCGTTTCCGTCCAGATCGCCCGCCTGCCATTCCGCGAGCACCGTGTCCGGCTGAGACAAAAGCCATCTCTGCACCAGCACAAGATCGTTTCTCTCAAATCTGCCGTTTTTGTCCACATCGCCGCGGACTGCACGCACATTCTGTTCGAGCTCCAGCTCATAGATCTGCCTGATCTCACTGCTTTGCGCATCATAGGTGAAGCGGATGCGGATTTGGTCACCGGCTTCATAATACGCGAGATTTTTCGTATCGTCGCCGCCGTAATAGGCATCGCCCCTGAATTTGAAGGTGCCATGCTCTGCAAATCGGATCACACCGCCGTTACCGTTAAGCTGCATCTCCGTGATCGTATCCGTAAATGCAGCTTCAGTGATCTGCGGCTGTGCGATTGCAGTTGTAGCAGTCGTTGTTGCAGGCGCGGTCGTTTCGGTGACTGCCGGCTCCGTTGTGACCGGCGAAAAGCCTGCAAGATCAAAACGTCCGGGTTCATCCTTGAGCTTGCTCCATGTGTACTGCGCAAAGTATTTGTCGAAAGTGTTGATGTAGCCGCACGAGCCCGCCATCATGATCGAGCCCTGACCGCCGGGGAATCCGCCGGGCGGAAAGCCGTCCGAAGCACCCTCGGCGCCGTAATAATCGGGATAGCCGAAGCCGTGTCCCATTTCATGCAGCAGAATATGCTCGCTGGTCGTGCCGTTCAGCAGCCCCTCGATCGAATGATCGGAGAGAATCTGCCCGTACTGATAGCCGACGCCGCCCATGTCGATCATGCCGTGAATGCCGTGCAGATACATATCAAAGCGGTTGTCATAGCTGCCGTTATAGCTCCAGTTTTTGTCCTGCCAATGGGCATACCTGGAGATCGCTGTCGGCTCTGCGGGCTGCAATTCCGGAATGCTGGAATTGCCCATACCGCTTTCAATGAGCCAGTCGCGTGTCCACGGAACTGCGGTCTCGGTGTAAACGACCTCATCCGGCTGAAGATCCTGCAGGACGCTCTTGTCCAGCACCGCATAGCCGATGACCTTGACATTCACATGCTTGACCGGCCAGTCATCATACCCCACAAGGCAGTCATTCCACTTGTTGAGCGCATCCTCAAGCATCTGCGGTAGTTTCTGTCTCTGCGCAAGCGTGAGCGTTTCGTAGGACTGCCAGATCAGGATGTACTGCACTGTGCCGTTTCCGGCAATGATCTGGTCATAGATCGTAGACCAGCCCTTGCAGGAGCCCTCCGTCTCGATGCGGTTTGCCCAGATCCAGTCGCAGGCGGTACGGTATTCCTGCGGGATATCGCTGATACTCGCCGCAGAAACAGATTCCGGTTTGATGACCGGTTCCGGTGCTGTCATCGCGGACAGACACAGGACTGCCGCAGTCAGGGCGGCTGCGATTTTCTTTGTATGCATAGTTTCCCCCCTGTTCCCGTTATGTCATATTTTTTGAAACACAACGTTCTGTATATCTACATTTTAGCGCAATTTTCTTCAAGTGTCAATTCAATATTGTTCAAATTGCCGCAAATATATTTCCATTTGCTGTAAAATTATCTTGAAATTCTCATGTGAATGTGATATAATAATACAATAACAGGTGGGGAGGTGTCACATGAAACAGAAACCGCTGATCGGCGTGATCGCGCCGGTGCTGGCAAGGTCATTCATGCAGGATATGCTGCGCGGTGCGATCGCTCAGCTTCGGCTCTGCGGCTGCAATGCGGTCATTCTTGCACCGCTGATCCAGTTTGAAAGCGCAATGCCCACACACGCACAAGCAGAGCGGGAAATCTTCCGCATGATAGATGCGCCGGATTTCGATGCGTTTTTGTATCTGAAGGATGAAGCAACAATGGGGCAGAAAACGATTGATGAAATCGAACGCCGCCTGCTGGATTCGCAGAAATATGTGATGACGGTCGATGAGACGGCACATCCGGTTTTTGACAGCACGCAGTATGATGATTATGACGATTTCGGCAAGCTGACCGAGCATCTGATCGAGGTACACGGATACAAGCGCATCTACTGCCTGACCGGGCCTGCGGAGAGCTATCAGGCACAGACGCGCCTGCGTGCATGGGAGGACCGCATGACGCAGCACAGTCTTTATTTTGACGAATCATATTATGAATTCGGTACATTCTGGTATGATTCCGCGATCGCGTATGCCAAAAAGGTGCTCGCCGGACTGCTTCCGATGCCGGAGGCAATCGTCTGCGGCAATGATGTCATGGCTGTTTCGCTGATCAAAGAGCTGACCGCCGGAGGTGTGCGCGTGCCGGAAGATGTCGCGGTCACGGGCTATGACGGCTATCCGTTTTCCAATCATTCCGAGGTGACGCTGACCACCTATGCGCGCAATCACGGACAGCTCGGCGCGGATGCCGTGCGGCGGCTCTACCGGAATCTGACCGGACTGCTTTGCAGCAAGCCGCAGCTCCGGAACAGCGGCTTTTGTGTCGGGCACTCCTGCGGCTGCACGAATATCCCGGCAAATCAGCTTGTTCCCGATCCGGATGCCGCCGTTCCGCGTATGTGGACGGATTCGATGTTCGGCATCAGCATGATGCCCGATCTTGCACAGGCAAAGGCAATGCCCGATCTGCTCTCGCGGGCGCTGTATTACAGCAAAATGCTTTACGGCACCGAGCGCGTGCGTGTCTGTCTCCGCGAACCGGACGGTTCGCTTTGTCTGTCGGCGTCCTATGAGAACGGTGCCCTGCCTCAGATTCACAATGACCGGCTGCAAGAGAACAGTGCCGCAGCATTTCTGTCTGGCAGCACGGAGCCGGAAATCATATTCCTCTCACCGCTCCATATAAATGATCGGAAGTTCGGTCTGATCGCGCTGCAATGCGCCGGAAACAGAGTATATGACGAGAGCTGGCTGCATTTTGTTACGGAACTGGAATCGGCACTCGACCGTATGCCGGAATCCGATGCACAACCGCTGTCTGCATCAAAATCTGTGCAAAATCGCAGTGCGATGCATGAAAAACTCCGGCAGCTCCGGCTGAAAATGCGGGAATCGCCTGCCGAAAGCTGGACCGTGGAGCGGCTCTGCGCGGAAAGCGATCTCCCGAAAAGCACGCTGCAAAAGCACTATAAGCAGCAGTTTGGCAAGAGCCTGTTTGAGGACTTGATCGAATTTCGTATTGATGCGGCGAAGCGGATGCTTACGGAAACATCGCTGACGCTCAGTGAGATTTCAGAGGCATGCGGATATTCTGCTGAAAGTTATTTCATGAAGCAGTTTAAGCGCATTACCGGTCTGACGCCGACCGAATACCGAAAGAAAGCATAACCGAAACCCGCTGCCTGATATTCACAATCAGACGGCGGGTTCACTATATTCACTTCCCGATGTACCGTTCCGCAGCGGATTCCACACCCATACAGAACCGGATATCCTGTGTCAATGTTTTCAGTGAGGGGTCGCCTTCTCTAATCCGCATGGTTCTTCTGATCTCTTTCGGGATTACTACCCGCGCTAAATCATCGATTCTGCGTACAATTCCTGTTGCTTTCATTCTGTGCCTCCTATGGTTTTGCTATTTGCGATAGCTTATCGGTATTGTTTGCCGTGGATGTGGATTTATGCATGGAGAAGATTTTGACTGTTCGCATTGTCTATCGGCAAAGTACACAAATCTGCATCAGAGATTTTTCCGCAGCAGACTGCTCATGCACTCGGTCAGATCGGCACTGCCCGAAAGGAAATAGACCACCTTGCACTTCTTCGGATGACCGGCTTCTTCCAGGATCTGCGCGGTCAGTTTCCTGCGGTCGATTGTCTCCTGCTCCTCGTTCGTCATCCACACTTCGATGAATCCCTGCGGTTCTCTGTTGTAAATCAGCAAATTCTGCCAGCCCCTTTCTCAGTCTATTATCGGTTTCAGGTCGGTCT
>JAFWVK010000019.1 GCA_017518255.1 Oscillospiraceae bacterium | reverse complement strand
ACAGATGTACGAAAGATTGATAATCGGGGGAGAGAAAACTCTTGTTTTCCCTCCCCCGATACCCCCTTCTTTAGCGCTTTTTTGATGCAAACAGGACGTTTCGCCGTCTGCGGACGGCGACCAGAGGGCGCCGCCCTCTGGACACCCGCAAGCCTTTGAAAAGGCTTGACCGAAACTTTTATAATCCGCAGAGCGGGTTTCCCGACAAGCTGTGAAAGCCACCGGATTTTCCGGTGGCTTTTTCAGGTTCATTTTATGAAAATGGTGTACGATACAGTCAGAGGCAATATTAACGGATTCCGGAGATAAAGGAGGGACAAATGGTGGAGGTGTTGCTGATCGAATCCAATGAAGCACTTTGCGCCGCGATTTCCGCACAGCTGCGTGCGGAAGGATTTACGGCAGTTGCCGTGCGGAGCGGAACCGATGCGCTGAAGCTTCTGAATGCGCCGCGTTTTGAATCTGTTTTGCTGGAATGGATGCTTCCGGATATGGACGGGGTATCGGTTCTGCGGGAGATGCGAACCCGCTCACTGGACACGCCGGTCATGGTACTGAGTTCCCGCGGCTGTGTCGCTGACCGTGTGCTGGCGCTTGACAGCGGTGCCGATGACTATTTGCTGAAACCGTTCCACATGGAGGAATGCATGGCAAGACTGCGCCGGATGGTGCGCACCTACCGCCGGAGCGAAATTTCCGCTGCCGGGCTGCACTGTGTTGCCGATCTGACCGTAGATACGGCACGCCACATTGCGACAAGAGGCGGCAGACGTCTGCTGCTTTCGGCAAAGGAATGCGCGATTCTGGAGGTGTTTGCAGCACATGCGGGACAGACTGTTTCGCAGCAGGAACTGGAGGAAGCCGTGATGGAGCGCGGTGCTGCCCCCGGCATTATCCCGGTATATATTCACTATCTTCGCAAAAAACTCGATGACGGTTATCGTCTGAAACTGCTCCGTACCGTCCGTAATCAAGGGTATGTGCTGAGTGCCTCCTGACAAAAAAGTTAACGTCAGCAAGCTGCCGCAATCAAAACTTTTATGAGACACAGATCAAGTTTTCCGACAAACTGACCGCTGCCGCATTTTCTGCGGCAGCGGTCTGTTCAGGATTCGCTGATATCAATGACGCAGTATTCGGAAATGCACCCTGTTTTGAAAGGAATCGCCCAACCTGAGATACCGCTGGTGACAATAAAATCACAGGTTCCGCGTGTCTCCCTTCCGTAAACAGCGTCGTTCATCCGCAGAAGCAGCCCGATCTGACCGGCCGGAAAAATATGTCCGCCGTGTGTATGCCCGGAGAGCACAAGATCCGCACCGGCATCCGCCTCGTTCTGATAGTCGTTCGGCTGATGGTCAACCATAATTATGTATTTCGAGGCGTCCAGTCCGGCGGTCAGATCCAGCGCGGAAATACGATCTTCCATATTCCTGTCCTTTCTGCCGATCAGATAGAAACGGTCATCAATCAACTGCGCACTGTCTTCCAGAATACTGACATGATTTGCCTCCAGCGCATCGCGGAGCTCCTGCGGCGTAAAATTCCGGTAGCCAAAATATCCGTTATCGTGATTGCCGTAGCAGTAAAAAATGCCGTATTCCGTCTGCATGCTGCCGAGCTTTTCACAGGCTGCAAGCATGTCCTGCTTTTCAGTGTCATCATCTACAAAATCCCCGGCTATTATAATGAGATCGGGTTTTTCCGCCTGAATCCGGTCCATTTCTTTCGCAAAGCCGTCACCGTTCATCGTTACGCCAAGGTGAGAATCCGCAAAGAGCACAATACGGAGCGGCGCCCCGCCGAGCGATTTGTCAGTTTGCAGGCTGTACCGTGTTGCCCGGACATCGTGCGCATAATACCAGCCGATTCCCAGCACTGCCGAAGTGATGAACAGAACAGCCGCCGCTTCTATTCCGTAATGCCGTTTTTTCTTTGTGATTTTATGACAGACCGTGCCGATAATATCACACGCAATCCAAATGAACATCAGATGCAGAATCACAACAATCATCGTAAACAGATTAAAACAACAGAATATTCCCGCGGAAAGCGCAGTGACCGGAGCCGCCGCTGCAACCCACGAAAGAACCTTGTGCCGTTCGGTCAGCCGGCAGAACGGTGCAAGCCGCCGGACTCTGGAGAACAGGTAAAAGATACCGGCAAAAGCTGCAAGCGCTGCCGAGAAAAATATAATTATCCAGATCAAAAAACATCCCTCCGTTTCATAACGCATATTATATCATATTATGAAGAAGAAAGCAATGGGGGAGCGGGAGAAAAAGATTCACCGGAAATCATATGGCAGCTGTCACGGCGCCGGGCACTGCCCGGTTATAACATATTATACAGGATAATTCAATGGATAAAGTGAAAAAGATTCTGAGAGAATCGTATGGAGCCTAAAAAACGAAATTTCAAAAGAAACAGCGGAAAATCCTTTCGGATTCTGTAAGCAAATCACCGGCAGAAAACTGCCGGTGATCGTTTTTCATATTCAGTATTCTACGGGCTCGCCGTACCTGATCTTTTTAATGCTCTTGATATTTGTCCGGAGATCCAGACCGCTCCAGTTGTTATAGCCCCAGCTGCCGTACAGAGCGGCGCTGGCGGGCATATTGGCTTCATCATAGATAAACTCGACGATGCATTTTCCGTTTTTTGCGAAAATATGATATTTTCCCTGCCCGTCGTCGGCATATCCCTTGCTGTCACAGATTTTGGTGGTAAACTGCGTGCCGTTTTCCAGTTCAATCAGGAACCGGTCATTACAGACGCCGTAAAACAGCCCCATCGCACAGCAGTAGTCCCCGTATTCATCCCGGCGGATTCCGGTCCCCGTGACCGGATCCGGAATCGAACCGGCAATCGCGCTCAGGCTCGGATCATGCTTCAGCATAGAGGCTCTGTCACCCGCAAAGCAGTTCGTCCAGCCCGATTCATACGGATATTCATATATGACATTTACGGTTTCGGTCTTGCCGCCGGCGTTTGCCGGTTTCACGTTTTTCAGCCCTTGGTCGCTTTCCGGATAAACCGGCTCAACCGTCACCGAATACTCCGTGTTTTCACGCAGACCGGTGATATAGCAGAGCCCGTCGGATTTATGGACATAAAAGATATTGTCTGCATATTCGTAATCCTCATCCAGCGGCATACAGTTCACACGGTATTCGCAGTCCGGCTCCGTATCCCATGTTGCCTTCAGGCTGGAAACAGACAGTGTGGATACATTCAGATTGTCCGGCATCGTTTTTGGCTTTTTTGCCAGTTCGTCTGTATATATTTCCAGAATTTGCAGGGCATCAATCGCGTCCAGTCTGCCGTTCTTGTCAATGTCTCCGTTCCGAAGCTGTGTACTGTTGGCACTGACCGGCAGCCCCGCAAGTGACTTTGCATAATATTGCAGTACCATCTGCGCATCCCGTACATCCACATTCAGGCTTTCATCGAAATCGCCCGGCAGTTCTGCCCGCGGAATCTCACTCAGGCTGTCTACGGCAGCACTGTAAGCAGCCTGCGCATCCTCCAGCGATTCCGCTGCACGGACTGCATCCTGTCCCGCTTCAATCGCCGCATCCAGTGCGCGCCGTCCCTCCGGATCATAACGTGTCAGATCAATTCCGTTCAGTTCATCCGGCAGCTTTTCTGCAATCAGATCTTCCTGATGCGGGAGCCATTCCTTTCTCAGGAAGTTCCGGCGAAGCTCAACCCGTTTCCGCAGAAATTCCACAATATCCGGATACGTCTCGCCGTTGTAGGGTCCCATCACCTTATAAGGGCTTTTGCCGTGCATATGCCACATGGCGTCATTCAGCGCCGCCGAGGCGCTGAGCTGCTGCCCGATTTTTGTGATGCCGGAGCCGCCCTCCTGCGATGTATCGCAAAGCTTCCGCAGCTGCTCGTCGAATCGTTCAAAATACAGTTCGGAGCAGCGGTTCACAAAGTTCTGGTCATGGGTATAAAGCTGCATAATCCAGCCGACACCGAGGGTTGTTCTGCCGAATTCCTGATCCTTGTCAAATCCGCTGATCGGATAATAAACAGCATACAGCTCATCCGCTCTGCCGCTGTAATGTGTAACCTGCTGCGACGGATCACCGGCAACGCCTGCGGTAATGCCGCGGCTGAAATTGTAGAATGCCAGGTCAAAGTCCCATGCAGGACCGTAATGCAGCTTGCCGTCGCCCTTGGTATCGGAATCCTTGTAGAGATAAAAGCTCGTATAGGTCGCATCCACATTCTGCGAGATTTCCTGAATCAGATAGCCGAGAATCAGCGAATCGACGTCAATATAGTCGCTGTAATGCTTTCCTTTGGAATTGTACCCCGTGTCGGAATAGATCGCATCCTCCAGCTCCTGCACAAAATTCCGGATATACTCAACCTGCGCCTTGGAGGCATATTCGGGTCCGTCGATCTGCACCGCCTGCCCTCTCGTCGTAACAAATCCGCTTTCAGCCTTGCCCTTATAGCGGTTATAGAGCTGGAACTGAAGCAGATAGCCGCCGGTGATATCGGTCGGATTCTTCGGAATATTCCAGTACTTATAAGTTCCCGGCACATAGTCAATCTCGCCGCTCTGCCCGTATTCCGAAAGCTCTTTTGCGTTGAGCGCTTCGGTTGCTTCCTCCAGATCCGTAATATTGACACGCTGCTTCTGAATCTGAATCTTTTCATAGAGCTGATAGGTTCCGCGGTAGGAACCGTCACAGAACAGATCGACAAATGTGTTGTCCATTGTGTAGTCCACGCCTGCCTGACGGCTCATCTCCGTCGTGATTACATTGCGCAGCATGGAATGATCGAGGTAATTGCTCAGCAGCACCCATTTTTTCGCTTTGCCGAGTCCGTAGAGATTTGCCTTCTCCGGCAGCTTGATGTTATACGGCTTTTTCTTGCTGTAATCCCATGAAGAATTGCCGTGGCTGGTGAATTTTTCAATTGCGCCGCTGTAACTGACCGCACCGGTTTCCGTCAGCATCAGTGTCTTTGCTGTCTGGGCTTTGCCCTTGTGCCGGTCGATATAATCCGTTCCGCCGGTTTCCGTTGAAAGATACATCACCTTCAGATCGGACTGCAAAACATGCAGCGTACCGAATTCGGTATTGCCGACCTTGATCTGAAACTCATCCGCAGTCGAAAAAATGTCTGTAGACTGCGCCGACGTGACCGGAATATCATTCAGTGTCATTGTTCCTCCGCCGAACGAAAGCTCAAGGGTCAGCTTGCTGCGATCCGCCGTTGCAGGCAGGAACAGATAGCGGGAATCGTCATACGGGCTGTACCAGACATCCACATAATCCATATCGCTGCTGACCTGCGGGCTGATATTGCTGACACGGAATTTTCCGATCGGCGTATGCTCATATTTCCGGTTGGCAGGCTTAATTGTGCCGTCAGAGCCGTAAAAAGCATCCGGATCATTGTCATCGTATTCTTTCTTGACCGAGCTGCCGGCAACTTTGTCTTCTTTGCGGTTTCCGGCTTCTTCAGCCTGCTGCACCTCTGCGGCGGATGCTGTTCCGGTCAGCAGACCGACGCGCAAGGGCAGAATGCCGATACTGCCGCTCAGCAGCATTGCCAGTGACAGCCCTGCGGCAAGCAGTCGCTTTCTTCCTGTTCCGATTGTGCGTTTGGATTTGTTCATGTGATCACCATAACCTTCAATCTGATATCTCCGGATGATTTCATCCGGTTTGCGGCAATATTTTCTTTCTCTGCCGTCTGTTACTGTGCGGTTTTCTTTGCGGAAATTCCTTCCTTCCGCAGTGCATCGAGCAGCACCTTGGTCAGCTGCGCGGTTGACATATCCGTACTGACGCGCTCCTCAATCACGACGCAGAATGCCACGGGGCAGTCCTCGTCCATGCAGAAGCCGGTCAGCAGGGAATTTTCATAGGATTTTCCGTTTTCTTCAACCTGCGCCGTACCGCTCTTGACACCGCAGGTATATTTGCCGAGTGAAACATTGTAGTGCTTTTGGGCATTATCCGTCATAACCTCATGCACGCCCTTTGCCGCTTCCTGCGAGAAAAAGCGCTTGGTCTTCTGCGTCGTGCCGAGGACGGTCACACGGTTTTCAATATCCGTATGGGAAGCGAGAATATAAGGCTGAACGGCAACGCCGGTGCTGTTTGCGACCGCACCCTGCCAAAGCATCAGCTGATACGGGCTGACCAGCGTTTTGCCCTGACCCAGACAGCCCCACTGTGTCTCGAATTCATCCTTGTTTGTCAGCGTGGTCGAAGCAGCCGGAATTACCAGCTTATCCATTGTCAGTGCATCCGCCTTTGCACCGTTCACCGAATACCCCATATTGGTGTATGTTTCGATGATTGCAGAAAGCGGCATCATTCTGGACTGCACAAGCTGTGCGAAATAAGGATTGCAGCTGTTCGCAAACGCTTCATTCAGTGTCTGCCTGCCGTGCCCTTTCTTTTTATGACAGTTGATTTTTCCGCCCGTTGCATTGACCCATGAGCCCTCACAGGAAAACTCGACAGCATTAACCGAGTCGATGCCGTTCTGTTCATAGGCTGCAATCAGAGTCGAAACTTTCTGTGTCGAGCCGGGAACCATCGGAGAGAACGCCTTGCAGAGCAGGCTGCCTTCCGGCATTTTATCCAGATTGTCATAGCCGAGCGCCGTATCCACACAGGGCTTGCTCATGCAGACAAGCATCTCACCGGTTTTCCAGTTATAGGCGGTTACCGTTCCGTTTTTCTTGCCCAGTGCATTATAACATGCGCGGGTCGCCTTATGGGAAATCGTGGTTTTCAAAGTAACCGTTCCGGAGTTCTTGCCGTACAGAAAGCTGTAATTGGCAAGCAGCTCAATATTTTTTGCCGCAACGGTATTGGACATCTGACCGGTGGTATCGCCGATCAGGTTGCCGACATCCGCAAAGTGGCCTTTTTCATAATTCGTCATCGGCTGCGTGCCGTCAAACAGCACATCGCCGCTGCGGTCAACGATTTTGCCGTAGCCGGTCTGTCCGGACTTCGCCATATAAAAAGCGGAGCGCGTCACCAGAACATAGACCAGATATACCAGCGCCAGCACAAATGCCAGCAGCAGCAAGACGGTTCCCCTGCCTGCCCGCCGCATACTGCGCGGGGCAGAGACATCCAGAGGCGGAACCTGAATGATCCGCGGCTGCTGCGGACCCGGCTGCGGTGCCTGTCGTCTGCGTGCCATTATCTGCCGCCTCCTCTCTGAAGCTGTGCCGCACTGCGTCCCGTCAGAACAGGAGCCTGCGCCGCTTTCAGGAAGCCTGCCATGATTCCGCTGGCAAGCATCGAACTGCCGCCCTGCGAAATAAACGGAATCGTGACACCGGTAAACGGAATCAGATTGCAGGAACCGAAAATATTCAGCGTCATCTGCATGACAAACATTGCAGAAACGCAGATTGCGAGCCCGGAATGATAATAGCTGCGCGGCGGAACTGTCAGAATGGAAGCGGGCAGGAACAGAACCAGCACAACGGTCATGATTGCCGTAAACAGTCCCCATTCCTCACAGATTGTCGAAAAGATAATATCTGTCCGGGAGGCGGCAACACTGACCAGCGTGCCGTTTCCGGCGCCCTTGCCGAACCAGCCGCCCTCTGCGATTGCGGTCAGCGCCTTCACCTGCTGATAGCCGCTGCCGGACATATCCGACCAGATATCAACATGCAGTCTGTCCTGCACATAAGACGGTGCAAGCTTCCACGCCATAATACAGACGAAAACCACGCCGACGCCCATGCAGAGCATCAGCCTGACGGAAATCTTCTCGCGGAGATAGCTGAACCGCAGCAGCAGCGCACATCCTGCCGCCGCCGCAAAGGTCGGCAGCGAGCCGAGATCGCGGCTGTACCACTGCAAACCGGCAATCAGCGCCGTACAGAAAAGCAGCATCAGGTTATCCGGCACAAAGTGAATGCCCCAGAGTTCTTTTTTCCGGAGCTGCGTCCGGATGGAGCTTGCACAGATCAGCACAAACACCGGCTTTACAAATTCAGAAGGCTGAATCGTGATAAAACCGAGATCAATCCAGATGCCGCGCGTACCGGTCAGGAAAAAAATCATTCCGACCAGTATAAAAAACAGGATATACCAGAGCGGCTTCAGTTTTTCGGCGCGGTACGGATTCCGTACCAGCACATAGGAAATCTGACAGCCGAAGAATGCCGCGATGCCGAACACAAAATGCTTCCACGCAAATTCCAGTCCGCCGAAGCAGGACTGATAGATGGTACTCATTCCCAGTACCAGCATAAGCACGGTATCGACCGTACATGCCTCCTGCGCCACAAACTGAAGCGCAATGGCACCGATGAAATCAAACATCAGCACGATGCAGGCAAGCTTGAACACCTCAACATTGATGCCGAAGGACATCATCACGAGAACCAGCATCGCCGTATGTGCAATCAGCACCAACAGGAGCAAAAACGGGTGGGATACCGGACCGGTTCTGCTGCCGCTCATCACGCCACGCCCTTTCCGGTTCCGCGCACAACGGTCAGGCGGCGTCTGCCGATCTGAATCAGGTCATTCTGATGCAGAATCCGCGGCTGTGTCACGCGTCTGCCGTTGACGAAAATGCCGTTCTGTGCGCCGATATCCTCAATTGTCCACTGTCCGTTTGACAGAGTTAAAAGTGCATGAAATCTTGAGATTTCATTGTCATCAAAGCGGATATCCGCTGCCGGATGCCGCCCGATCAAAATCTCGGCAGCGCCCAGCGGATAAAAGGTCGCACCGCTTGCCAGCATATACCCTCTGCCCTCGCGCGCCCACAGTCTGTCTCCCCGCCGGCGTTCTCTCGCCGCTGCAATCAGAATCATCAGGGCACAGATATCAGCAAATATTACGACAAAAGCTGTAGTCGCTTCCCGCAGGTACGGATATTTCTCAAACAGCTCCGTAAAATCCATTCAGATGCACTCCTTTCCGGATGCTTTCGGGTATCTCTCTATCGTTTCAGTATACCACATCCGGACGGAAATTGTCAAGGCGGTGTCCTAAGCTGTAATGATTCTGCAACGGTTCTGCAATTTTCGTGCTGCTTCTTTATTCGTATGCAGCGCCGGTTTCCTCACAAGAGGAAAAGCGATCCAGATATTCCCGGACAAGCTGCTCCGCCTCTGCATAAGACTGAAGCGCCGCCGATCTTGCCCGGAATGCCGCCGCACCCGGTCTGCCGCGGAGATACCAAAGCGCGTGCTTGCGTGCCTCCCGCATCGCAAGCATTTCCGATTTGTCGCTGTGCGCCAGAATCATCCGGATATGCCGCAGCATTTCGTTCAGGCGGGTGCGCACATCCGGCGCCTCATATTTTTCACCGGAAACGGCACAGGCAATCTCCTCAAAAAGCCATGGATTTCCGTAGGTTGCCCTGCCTGCCATGACCAGATCGCACCCGGTTTCCCGGTACATTCTCAGCGCATGTTCTCCTGAATCGACATCACCGTTTCCGATCACCGGCACCGAAACCGCTGCTTTGACCGCTGCAATCTGTGACCAATCCGCTTTGCCGCTGTAAAACTGTGTTCTTGTTCTGCCGTGAACGGTAATCGCGGCGGCGCCGACAGCTTCCATGCGTTTCGCAAATTCTGCGGCATTGACCGATTCCGGATCCCAGCCGGTTCGCATTTTCACCGTCACCGGAACATTTCCCGCTGCCGAGACCGCACGCTTCATCAGTTCTTCGGCAAGAACGGGCGTTTTCATCAGTGCGCTGCCTGCCCCCTGATTCACGACCTTCGGAACCGGACAGCCCATATTCAGGTCAATCCAGTCCGGCTGAAAGGGCAGGAGCCGCCTGACTGCCTCCTCTATGAATTCCGGCTCGCTTCCGAACAGCTGCAAGCCCATCGGTCTTTCCTCCGGCGTAATGCGGCAAAGCTCCGCACTGCCGCGGCTGCCGTAGCAAAGGCCTTTTGCGGAAACCAGTTCACCGGTACACATACAGGCGCCGTGCTCCCTGCAAAGCAGCCGGTAAGCCGTATCCGCGACCGAAGCCATCGGCGCCAGCGCTGCTGTCTGCGGGACAGTCTGTCCCGCGATTGTCACTGTCTTCATATTTCCTCCGCAGGCAGCGGCTCCTTCAGAAGCCGCAGGGCATTCTGATGCGTAATCAGCGCAAGCTCGCGGTCTGTCAGCCCGATTCCCTGCAAAAAGCGCACGGTATCCGCGGGATTCTCCCAGGGAGAATCCGAACCGAAAACAATCTTTTCTGCGCCGTGCTTACGGATGATGCGCAGGCACTGCTTCGGCGTGATGAACAGCCGGATATATGCCGTATCCATATTGATATTGGTACCGACAAGATAGTGCTCCACGTCGTCCCACTGCGCCCAGCCGCCGAGATGCGCCGCAATCAGATTGCTGCCGTCCACATAATCCAGCGCATGACGGATTTTCGCGGGAGAAGTATAGACAGGCGGCGGCAGTCCGATATCCGCACCGGCATGAAACACAACCAGAAGCCCCAGTTCTTCCGCCTTTTGCAGAATTTTCAGAACCTCCGGGCTGTCAATATCATACTGCTGAAACTGCAAGTGCAGCTTGATGCCCTTGAATCCTCTTGCAGCCAGCGATTCCAGAACCTGCTCCGCCTCCGGGTCGGCGGGATGCAGCGTGCCGAGCGAAAGCGCATTCCCGCTCCGGATGCTTTCGGCATAGCGGTTGATGCTTTCAGTCTGTGAGGGCTTTGTCGCAATCGGCAGACAAATGCTCCTGTCCACGCCGGATTCAGGCATCGACTCCAGAAGCCCCTCCAAAGTTGCCGGACGGAACACCAGCGGCGAGCCGTCCGCATTTTTGTAATCCGCGCCCTGCTCACGCTGAATGCCTGCAATCAGCGCCGCGATACTGCGTTCTGCAATTTTCTCCGGAAATATGTGTGTATGGAAATCAATCAGCATAATTTACTCCTTTGCCGCGCTTTTTCCGCCGGCACAGAATAAGAATAGACCGTCCGGCGCATCAGCCGCACAGTCTATTCTGCGAATATCTGAAACAAATCCTCATCCAGCAATTCCTGCCAGCATTCGGCGGTTCTGTCGCAGACAGCTTTCAATCCGTCCCATTCCGGTTTTCCTGCGGGATCGAGTATGCCGATCACAGGGAAGCCGGCTGCCTTTGCTGTCTTTGCGGAATAGAGCGCATCCTCAAACACAAGGGTCTGAGCAGGCGCTGTGTGCAGCAGCGCTGCGGTATTATGATACAAATCCGGCTCATGTTTGCCGGGCATTCCGTTTTCCGGCGTCACGATTGCAGAAAAACAGTCTGCAATGCCGAGCCGGTTCAGTGCGGCATGCAGCAGCTTCGGATAGGTCACGCTTGCCACGGCACAGGGAATCCCGCGCCGCACCGCCTCGCGTACAAACGCTTCTGCGCCCGGCTTCAGCGGAAGCTCCTCCGTATACGCCCTTGCCGCCATTGCCTCCAC
The DNA here is from genome assembly GCA_017518255.1 of Oscillospiraceae bacterium. Taxonomy (GTDB): domain Bacteria; phylum Bacillota; class Clostridia; order Oscillospirales; family Ruminococcaceae; genus Firm-04. The sequence continues at coordinate 4,491 of JAFWVK010000019.1, read as the reverse complement.
GCGCTCCGTCACCTGCTCCGGCGAAACCGGCAGGGAAAAGCGGCGGATGAGATATTCGGCAGCCTGCGGAACCGTCATTGCTTTGACGTAATCCGGCGCATCGCCCGGATCCTCCACGCCGTATTCCAGCAGAATCCGCTGAGCGAGTCCGTCCCAGAGGCACATGGAATCCAGCAGCGTTCCGTCAAGATCAAAAATAATACTTTTCACGGTTACTCCATTTCGCTCCGGTTCGAGAGCGCACGGAAAAGCGTCACCTCATCGGTATATTCAATCACACCTCCGACGGGCAGCCCGAATGCTAGTCTTGTGACCTTCACGCCGAGCGGCTTGATGAGCCTTGAGAGATACATGGCAGTCGCCTCGCCCTCTACGCTCGGATTGGTTGCCATAATCAGCTCGGAGATACCGCCTGCCTGCACGCGTTCCAGGAGCTGCTTCACGCGGAGCTGCTCCGGCGTCACGCCGTCCAGCGGGGAAATCAGGCCATGCAGAACATGGTAGAGGCCGTCATATTCGTGGGTGCGTTCAATTGCCGCGACATCCTTCGGACCTTCCACAACACAGACTGTGCTGCGGTCTCGTTTCGCACTGGCGCAAATGCTGCACACATCATCCTCAGTCAGATTCTGACAGACCGGACAGTCATGCACGCGGGTTTTGGCATTGAGAATCGCTTCCGCGAATTCATGTGCCTCCTCCTCCGGCATTTCCATGACAGCAAATGCGAGGCGCTGCGCGGTCTTCATACCGATACCGGGCAGCGCCGCAAATTTTTCTGCAAGTACGACGAGCGGCAATGCGCTGAAATCGTCCATGTCTTATCAGAACAGTCCGGGCAGTGCGACACCGCCGGTAATTTTGCTCATTTCGGATTCTGTTGTGGTTTCGACATTATTGATCGCCTCATTGACCGCGCTGACGATCAGATCCTGAAGCATTTCGATGTCCTCCGGATCCACAACCTCAGGCTTCAGTTCAATTGACTGAATGGTTTTTTTGCCGGTAACGGTTACCGTCACGGCACCGCCGCCGGAGGTTGCAGAAAAGCTGCGCTGCTCAATATCTTCCTGAAGCGCAGTAATCTGATCCTGCATCTTGCGCGCCTGATGGATCATGCTGTTCATGTCCTGTCCGCCGCCCTGAAACTGCTTGGGTACTCTTGCTTTCATAAGAAATTCTCCTATCATTTTTGAATTCAAATTAAGTATGATAAGCCGCGGCTTTTAATGCCTTGCGGCGATATCAAACAGTCTTTGCCGCAGTCGTTTAATTCTGCGGTTTGTCGTCCCTTGTACCGACTTCAATTCCCTGCGCCTTTGCGCGCTCCAGCAGCACCTCCGCCGGGGAGACCTGTTCTCCCTCCGGTTCGATGCATTTATAGCGGATCGCATATTTTTTGCCGAGCACCTGCGCCGCCGCGCTGCCGAGCATCACCGCATCTGCCTGCGTAAACAGATTCTTAAACAGTCTGTTCCGGACAATCAGCAGCAGAGTATTCTTTTCCTCGATCACGAAGGCACCGGAGCCTTGCAGCAATCCGGAAACAGAAGGGTTGATTTCATCGAATTTTTCCAGCACGGTCGCCCAGTTCTTCACCGGTAAATACTGTGCGGTATCGGGTTTTCCCTCAACCTGCAAATTCTGTGCCGGAACCGGTTTGGACGAGACCGGCTTTTGCGGCAGTGTCCGTCCGCCTGCTGCCGGAATGCCGTTCCGGAGCGCAGCTTTCAGTTCCTCCTCCAGAGAGGCAACCCGCTGTTCGAGCGCCTTGATACGGCTGCGCTGATCGCTTTCCTCCCCGCAGAGCCGGATCAGTGTCATTTCCAGCTCCATCCGGCGGTTTCCGGCTCTGGTCATGCGGTCGCAGCATGCGCGTACCGCATCCAGTGCAGCCAGAATCTCCGGAAGCTGCATCTGCTCTGCAATCCCTTTGAGCTGTTCCAGCTCGTCCGGCATACAGGAGAGCAGTGCCGGATCATCCGGCGCAGTTTTCATCAGCATCAGATTTCTGAGCTGCTGCGAGATTTCGTCTGCAAAGCGCGTCATATCCTTCGACTGCCGGTAGAGCAGATCAATCCGCTGAAGCGCCGCCGCGGAATCCCGCCCCGCGACTGCCCGCAGAATCTCATGCACCGATTCCGTTCCGGCGACGCCGACCGCTTCTTCAACGGTTTCGGTGCCGATTGTATCGGTGACGGCAGCGCACTGATCCAACAGACTCAGTGCGTCGCGCATACCGCCGTCTGCAAGAGAAGCGATGCGGTAAGCTGCCGCATCCGTAACGGTAAAGGACTCATGTTCTGCGATATACTGGATTCTTCCTGCAATATCCGCCGGCAGAATCCTGCGGAAATCAAAACGCTGACAGCGGGACAGAATTGTTGCAGGAACCTTGTGAATCTCCGTTGTTGCGAACAGAAACTTGACATATTCCGGCGGTTCCTCTATCATTTTCAGGAGCGCATTGAATGCGCCCGCCGACATCATATGAACCTCGTCAATGATATAAACCTTATATTTGCACCGAACCGGCAGAAACACCGCATTTTCGCGCAGATTCCGCACCTCATCGACGCCGTTGTTCGATGCGCCGTCAATTTCGATCAGATCGGTCAGCGCGCCCGCATCCGCATCTCTGCAAATTTCGCACGCCAGACAGGGATTGCCGTTCTGCGGATTCAGGCAGTTCACAGCCTTCGCAAAGATGCGTGCGCTGGTTGTTTTACCGGTTCCGCGGGAGCCGGTAAACAGATAGGCATGTGCGGTTTTTCCGCGGATAATCTGATTTTTCAGTGTTCTGGTGATATGCGGCTGCGCAACAATGTCGTCAAAGGTCTGCGGCCGCCATTTGCGATACAGCGCCTCATACGCCGCCATACACCTCACTCCTCCCGGTTGCCCGATTCAGTCGGTTCTTCCGCGCGCTCTGTCTGCTGCTGCTCCTGTTCCGCCCATTCGGGATGTTCCTCAAGCATCAGCGTTTTCGTTTCTTCATAGTATGCGCGGAACTGGCGCGGATCCTTCAGCCGGTTCATCAATGCTTTATAGCGGTAATCCTTTGCGGCTGTAAAATCTCCGAGCTGCAAATTTGCGATTGCCATTCCGCTGAGTGCAAATGCATAATTCTGTTTCTTTTCAATGGATTTCCGGAACCATTCGATTGCTCTGTCCGGCTTTCTCTGCTTAATGAAGAGATAGCCGATATCGGTATATAAAAAGTAGAATTCCGGCGGCGGGTTGTGTTCCAGAAGATCACAGAAAACATCATAGCTGCGGTCGAAGTCGCCGCATTCGGAATAGCTTCTCGCCTGAAACAGCTTTGCAAAATGCGCCGGAAAACCGTTCCGGATTGCGGATTCATAAAAAGAAACCGCATTGGAAGAACAATCCAGCAGCTGATAGCAGCGCCCGATATAGAACGAAAGCACCCCGGTTTCCTTTTCAGTTAGCTCGTATTCCTGCACCTCAAGGAAGTACTCCAGCGCTGCACGCGGATGATCGCGGACATACTCATTCATACCGCTGCAAAAAAGTCTGTCGGGCTTACCGAAGCCGCCGAAGGTGTTGCCGATCAGTTCCTCATCCACGCGGAGCGCAGCCCGCTGCACATCTTTGTAGGAGCGGATCAGCACGGTAACCAGCATGAGCAGATAACAGCCTGCGAGCAGTCTCAGATAGGTTCCCGGCGTCAGAATACTGTTCTCCGGTGTTCCGCGCACAGAAAAAGAGACAAGCAGAATGCTGAAGGCAATCACGCCCGGAAATGCCGCTTTCATTGCAGCACGCAGCAATACGGCACCGAGCCTGCGAAGCCTGTCTCCCATCATCATCCCTCCGCTCTGACAGTTTCCGCACATGCAAAAATTCCGGAGCATAGGTGTGCAGGCTGACTGCGGCACGCCAAGCGTTCCGCTTAATGCTGCTCGGTTCCCCGCCTGACATGGTTCACGGTGCTTTGCTGCACAGGGCCCGCACACCTATAATCCGGAATTTTCGGATTATGATAACAGATTCCTAACTGTTCACATTATATCATATTCCCCTGAAAATTTCAAGAGGAAAATTGTGATTTCTGATATTTTTTGCATTTTGTGAAATTCCCCCTTGACATTTTCGTAACTTTGTGCTATAATAGCTAGGCAGTCAGAAAACCGGGAGGAAAAAAGGAGCCGCTGAATGCTCCTGAAAAGAACGGTTTTCCGTAAATGTACCGAGGTGTGGCTCAGTTTGGTAGAGCGCTGCGTTCGGGACGCAGAGGCCGCAGGTTCAAGTCCTGTCACCTCGATCCAAAAGACAGTTCTCCGGAAGGGGGACTGTCTTTTTTATGCACGATAAGGAAACAGCCCTCCGAACGGAGGGCTGTTCAGCTTGTAGATAAAGTCACTTATTCTGAAATTTGTTCCTGTCAAGAGAGGCACGAAAGATTGATAATGGGGGAAGGAAAACTCTTGTTTTCCTTCCCCCAAGCCCCCATCTTTAGCGCTTTTT
>JAFWVK010000018.1 GCA_017518255.1 Oscillospiraceae bacterium | reverse complement strand
GTCAGATTTTTCGTCAGATTGTATAGAAATGACGCCGCTGGGCTGGCGCCCAGCAAGGAATTTCTGTGCAAGATGACGGAAAAGATGCAAGCAGATGCGCCGCCAAGCCGTCAGGCGGGCTTTGTGCGGTGTTGCCTTAAAACAAGAAAGTTTCCTCTCCTTTCTGTAAACCGTCTCTGTAATCTGTGCAGGGACGGTTTCTGGTATCCGGAAAAAGATTATCATAAAAGCGCAGTAGAACTGATCATTTTCATTCAGAATCAGTTGTTTGCAAATTATGCTTTATTGTTGCTCAGAGCAATTTAGTTATGCAATGAAATTGGGGGTTATATGATGAAACAGCAACTTTTAAAATGCGCAGCCGCGGTCTGTATTATGATGCTCACTGCATTCACACTCTCTGCGGCAATACCGCAACAGAAAGCAGAAGCCGTATCAGATGAACAGGTCAGCGGAAAACTGATTCTTGATCTCACCGTAAATGACGCCACCCGCCACTGCTGACCGTCAGTGAACTGCAAAATCCAGACGCAGCCGATCTCAACAATGACGGCAAGATCAATTCCGTTGACCTGACCATGCTGAAGCAAAAGCTGATGACGCCGCCCGCTGATCCGGAGCAGCCGGAGGTGCAGGAGCCGACGAATCGCTATGAATCTGCTGATTTCAAATTTTCCGGAAGGATCTTTGTTGTCGGTGATTCGACCGTCTGCGAATATGACAGCAATACGCAGACCTCGCTGAACCGATATGGCTGGGGCATGAAGCTTGCACAGAATTTCAGCAGTGTGACGGTAACAAATCTGGCACTGTCCGGCAGAAGCTCCCGCAGTTTTCTGAAAGAGAAGAATTATCAGACACTGAAATCGTCAATCGGGAAAGGCGATTATCTGTTCATCCAGTTCGGCCACAATGACGAGAAAACAGATGAGACGAAGAATCCGGGAGTCGGCACATATCCGAATCTTGATTGGAACACATTGGACAGCAGCGGAAAGGATGCACAGGGGCGTTATTCCTACGAGTATATCCTCACTGCATATTATATCAATCTCGCAAAAAATGCAGGCGCGCAGCCTGTTCTGGTGACACCGGTCACCCGGCGCGGCTCCAACGGTACTGCAAATTATAAGGGTCATGTCGATTACCAGAACAGCATGAAAGCGCTCGGTCAGAATTATAATGTTCCGGTCATTGACATGACCGCTCTGACCACACAGCTTTACACAAGTCTCTACAATGCAGGCGGCGCAAATGAAACTGCAAAAATGCACTGCTACACCGATTCGTCACATTCGACGATTGACAACACGCATCTGAGCAATGCCGGCGCGCAGAAGATTGCACAAATGATCGCCGAACAGACAAAAGTGCTCGGTTTGCAGCTTTCCGACCGGCTCAAATAAAATGCGGAAGAAAAGTGCATAACAATGAGAGAATATGTGATTGCAGAATCTGCCCGGATTGATTTATAATAGAATCACAGAGGCGGCTGATCACTGCTGAACATGAGAAGATGACAGTACACGGCTCCCCTCCCGTGCCTGCTGTCATCTTCTTTCTGTGTCTCCCCTTCGGCACAGGCAAAAGGGCTGCATTTGTATATCAGAGGGATAGAATTGGGTGTTAATATGAAATCTTTTGTTCGCAAGTTTCTTCTGCATCCGCATCTCTTATGATGCTTGCTTCTGCTGCGGTGAGTTTCCCGAAAACAAACGCATCAGCAGCAAATACCTACTGGAAATTTGATTTTGGCGGCGGCGGAACCGCATCGGGCTATACCGGTGTCAGCGCATCGGACGGTTACAATGCAGGCCGCGGCTACGGCTTTTCATCCGGCACAAATGTCTCGAATGTCAGCGCAGCGGGCAGAGATGCACTCAGCGATGCGGTGCAGTTCAAGAATTCCTCATCAAACGGGAAATACACCTTCTGCGCCGACGTACCGAACGGGCTCTATCAGGTCTCTGTCTGGCTCGGCAATACCGGCAGAACCAGCGTCGCGATTGAGGGAATGTACCAGATCATGAACCTCACCGGCAATAACGCCTATCACACCTTGCAGGTTCCGGTCACGGACGGGCAGCTCAATATCTGCGCCTGTGCCGGGAAAGAAAACAATGCATATACGATGTCCGCTCTGGAGATCCGGCAGATCTCAACCCAGACGCACACCAATCCGACCATCTGGGTCTGCGGCGATTCCACCGTCTGCAATTATTATCCGCTGGACAGCTCGCAGCAGGCAGGCTGGGCACAGATGCTTGGCAAGTATGTTGACAGCAGTCAGTGGCAGATCATGAATATGGCAACCTCCGGACAGTATGCCCGCGGCTTTATGCAGGGCGGACAGTTTAACGTCATTGAGAAAAACGGACAAAAAGGCGATATTTACGTCATTTCTATCGGCATCAATGACACCAATTCCAAAAACAACACAACCGAGGCGCAGTATGAGGAAATCATCACCGATATGGCGCAGCGGGCAATGAAAAAGGGAATGCGCGTGATTCTTGTCAAGCAGCAGGGCAGAAACGGCGACTGCCAGCGCAATCCGCTGCTGACCGGCAGATGGTACGGCGGCGCGCTTGACCGGGTCGGCAAAAAGCTTAATATTGAGGTTGTTGACCTGTTCAATCTCTGGCAGAACTACTGTCTGAAAAAATCTGCAAATGAAGTTTCCGGGCTGTATATGACGGACGGGCTGCACCCGAACCGTGCCGGTGCAACCATCCTTGCACAGCTCATGGCGGATGCAATCAAGCCCGGAAAGCCTGAGATTACAGAGCCGGAAATCACGGATCCGCCCGTCACAGAACCCGCAGGCGATCCGCTGCCGCAGGGCGATCTCAACGGCGACGGCAGAATCAACGCAATTGACCTGACCCTCGCAAAGCGTGCCGCACTGAACGGTGCCGCATATCAGTATCAGCAGGCGGCCGATCTGGACGGCGACATGAAGCTTTCCGCCGCAGATATCAGCCTGTTCCGCGGTTATCTTGTCGAAAAAAACGTCGAATTCGCTGACACAAAATACGCCGCAGCAGAACAGAAAATTATAAACGGCATTCGTGAGGAAAAGAATGCCGGCTTCACATACCGCGACTATCTGAACCTAGACAATACAACAGAAAGCGCTGTTGCGTTCAAGGTCAATGTTCCATGGAGCGGAAACTATCTTTGCACATTCAACATTGCAAACGGCTCGGCAAATGACCGCAATATGATGATCTCGGTCAACGGCGGAAGCGACAAATGGAAGCAGAATTTCCTGACAACCGGCGCCTGGACGACATGGGAGGAACGCGGCATCGTGCTTCCGCTGAATGAGGGAATCAACACGATCATGCTGCAATCGAATACCGCAGAAGGCGGCCCGAATTTCGATTATCTGATGCTGAGTTATACCGATGAACCTGTGCCGGATACCTACGACCCGTCACAGGAGCAGACGGTTGTGCAGCAGCCGGTCAATGACAAGCCGACAGTGTATGTTGCAGCCGATTCTACTGCACAAAGCTATCGGGCAGACAAGGCACCGCAGCAGGGATGGGGCTATTATTTGCAGGATTACTTCTCCGCAAATGTAACGGTATCAAACCACGCAATCGCTGGACGCAGCTCCAAGAGCTTTTATGACAACGGCAGACTG
>JAFWVK010000017.1 GCA_017518255.1 Oscillospiraceae bacterium | reverse complement strand
GTTGCGAATATATAGGGTATCATCGTGATGCAGTTTATGATTGCCAGAACAAGAAATGCGGTCATAAAGCCCTCATGATAGCATACAATCGCCGCCAGCGGGAACGCTGCCAGAATATATCCCGTCCATGGGACTTCATCGAATAATATCAGGCAGACAAGCGACAGCAGTCCGCATACAACAAGATATATGATCAGGCATTGTACCGTTGAAAGCATGGCTGATTCTCCTTTTTGCAGGCTGTAATCGGATTCATCAGATCATCCTAAGTATGATATTTACGGTTTCCGATACCGCATTTTCCGCAAGATCTCTGCAAATACTGCAATCACCTTATCAGGACACCCGGTATTTTTCAGCATCAGGCTGACACTGTCCTTCGCGGTATATTCATACGTTGTCAGCACATGCTCCCATGCCAGTCCGTGCGCCTCCATAAACCGGTGCAGCGCGGCATTCAGTTCCGGCGTTTCATAAATTTCTTTGATACTTGTATTCACGCCCCAGCTGTAAGGTGATTCCGCGTCACATCGCAGCGTAATATCAGCCCGGTTCCGCCAGTTGATCGCATCCGGCGTTTTCTCGGTTGCATTGAGAATATAATTGCCGTCCTCAAGCGTCCATTTGTGCAGGTCGGGATCCCAGCTTTCAAACGCACGGCGGTCAATATGCAGCCGCAAGGTCACCGTCTGATGCGGTTCAAGATACACCTTCCGGAACGCACAGAGCGAGCAGACCGGCTTTATCAGCGTCGATACAGGATCGTGTACATAGACCTGAATGACCGTTTTCCTGGCGACTTCACCAGTGTTTTCGACTTCTGCGAGCGGGTCAAGTCCGGTTTCGATACTGCCGCTTTCTATACGCAGATTCCGCACCTCAAATTCGGAATAGGACAGGCCGAAGCCAAAAACATACTCGGCAAATTGATCGTCCTGATTGCGATGATACCGTGTTGTATAATAACGATAACCGACAAAAATCCCCTCGCCGTACATTACGGTCATCCCGTCACCCGGAAAATTCAGATAGGAAGGCATATCGTTTTCACTATACGGAAAAGAAACAGGCAAGCGTCCGGAGGGATTGACCTTTCCGCAGAGAATATCGGCAATCGCGGCGGCTCCCTGCATACCCGGAAGCGAAACCCAGAACATCGCGTCCCAGAATGAAAGCGCCCAGCCGGTAACAGGGCAGGCTGTATTGAAAATCAGTACAGAGCGCATATTATGACGGTTTGTATAACCGTGCAGTTCATTGATCTTCTGCTGTTCTTCCTGATCGACGCGGATCGTTTTGCGGTCATTGCCTTCCTGCCCGGGTACACTGAGCACATAGACCAAGTATCAGCTTCATCATACAGACCGATGCGAACATCGGCAAACCGCTTCCGGAGTTCTGTCAGCAGATTTGTATTTCTGTCAGTCCGGACACAGGCACTGCCCCCGCCGCAGACAAGCAGCTCTCCGTTCAGCGTGCCCGTCAGCGCGATTATCGCAGACGCAGGCAGCGGACAGCAGTTCCTTTCCTTATCGCCTTTCTGCGGATAGTTTTCCAGCATGACGATGCCCTCTGCCGCGGCATTGTAAGCAGCCCGGTCTGTCATGTCCCGGTCAATATGACCTGTCGGCGGCTGTACGTATTTCCGCGCAAGCGTGACAGCACGTTCTGCAGATTCTGCCAGCCTGTCAGGATCAAGCGAACCGTCAGCAAAAGCCTTTCGGAGCGGTTCCGATGAAACAGGCCCCGGCATATTGACATCGCAGCCTGCATTCACCGCCGCCGCCGGATGATACACCGCGTACCAGTCACTCATGACAAGTCCTTCAAAGCCCCATTCACCGCGCAGAAGATCTGTCAGCAGCCATTTGTTTTCGGTACAGGATACACCGTTGATTTGATTGTATGCCGCCATGGCTGTTGCACAGCCGGCTTTCACACAGGCTTCAAATCCCGGCAAATAGAGTTCGTGCAGGGCACGCTCCGGAATGATCTCATTGATGCCCTGCCGGTTCGTTTCCTGATTATTCGCCGCAAAATGCTTGACATTTGCAGCAACACCCTGCGACTGCACACCCTTTACCAGTTCGGGCGCAAGCTGCGAGATCAGGTACGGATCTTCGGAATAGCCTTCAAACAGGCGTCCGGCTCTGAGGTCTCGATGCAGGTTGATGTTCGGCGTTCCGAGCAGCACATGCACGCCGTAGGCGCGTGCTTCATGCCCCAGTGCCTGCCCGACTTCGCGCACGGTATCCGGCTCCCATGTTGCCCCGAGCATCATGCCGGGCGGATAGCAGCCGGGCGCGGTCATTTCCGGAATCAAAGCGCGGAGCTGTGTGCACAGCCAGTCATAGAGTTCCCGTTCTTCCGCTGTTTCAAGTGAATCAGGCTGAAAGAAATTGTTCAGCACTTTGCGGAAGGCGGCAGTGCCTTTTCCGGAATGCCCCGCTTTTGTCAGCATATCACCGAATAACTGCTCGAAGTTCAGTCCGGTGCCGCCGTCAAGCATCTGAATGCACGGAATGTCCTTGTCCGGCAATTCTCCCATGCAGAAAAACGATTGCCCGTTTATCATATAAATCTGCTCATCTGGTGTCAGTTTCATTTCTTTTCTCTCCTTAACAACTCTTTCTTCATCAGGCTCAAATCAATTGCATTCAGTTTCCCGTCCCTGTCCAAATCACCGGAACGTCAGTCTGCAAGTTCTGTATCGGGATCGGTAAGCAGCCATTTTTGCAGCAGAATGACATCTGCAAGATTGAAGCTGCCGTCAGCATTGCAGTCCCCCTGCGTAAAAAAATGATTGGATGATATTACAGGATTGGCACAATGATTTCCGATCGCATACGCCGCACAGTCACGGAACACATTGCCCGAAACAGTCAGTCCGTCCACATTGTCTGCGTTGACCGGTGCCTGATAACAGGCATGAAACTCGTTGTTCAGTATTCGGATATCTGCAAGCGGCGTATTTTCGAGACGTTCGCCGTTCAGCAGGCTTTCAATCGTGATGACATCGCCCCTGCCGCCGAAATTGCATTCTGTAAAAACATTGTTGCTGATCTGGATGTGCTCTGCTCCCGTCCCTTCGATTATGCGGGATGCGGGAATATCCGTGCGCACCTGCAAGGTTTAACTGCATGTGCAATAAAACGTGTTTCCGTCACAGAGGCAGTGATCCGCATTCATCAGGAAACCGCGCCCTTTGGTCTCGTGTACATAGTTATTTGTCAGCACATAGTTTTCAGACGCTCTCGTTTTGCTGTATGCGAGCATATCGGGCGTGATGCCATCCGGCAGCGGCTCTGTCAGCGTGACCGTCGCTGCATAGCCGTTTCTGGTAATCGAAGCAACGGTTGCTTCATAAGCAATCCCGTTGAGGTTCAGATCCTTGAATCCGAGTGTATGTCCCGGCTCCACGATTTTGATTGCAGCCGTGCCCTGCATGACCGTCCGGCTGCTGTCAATGCTTTCGATATAGAACATATCATCATGCACATTCAAAATATCATCCCCGCAGAAGCTCAGATCGCAGTTGTCGAACCGGAAATAGCCGTTGGAATTTGCAATATGGATGCTGTCAGCGGTTGTCGAGATGCGATATTTGTCCTCTGCACCGGGACGCAGCCCGATATAGGAATTGAGGATCTGAAAATGATGCGAGCCGTAGGCAAATACATATCCCATGACGCATGCGCCGTAAATGCTGATATTGTCAAAGGTAATGTTTTGCGATTCCTCAACCATGTTGAACACCTGTCCGCCGTAGACATAATGCCGCAGCAGATACACCTCATCATTGCAGAAATAATCCAGTGCGCTGCTGTGCGTGATTTTCAGAACATTCGGTTTTCCGCTGACCTTCTCCACCTTTTTGATACATTCCGTATCCACAAAGGGGCTGTATATTTTGAAGCTGCCGTGAACGCCCGCGACCAGATCAACCGGATCATACTGCATGAAGCTCAGAATCGGAATATCCGCATCGACTTCTTGCAGCTCTGTAAATTCGATTTCAAGGGTATTTTCGGCATCGTTTTCATGTTCGATTTTCACGATTTAACCCAGCCGAAGCGTGTTCCAGTCCCAGTCCACGATCATGTTCCGGAGTTCCACATTGTCGCAGGCATAGAGCTTGAAATAATGCGGCGTGCTGAAAATCAATTCTGCACCCTGCGCGTCAATCAGCACATCTTACAGTCTGTTCAGATAGATGTCCTCTTCCGGACTGAAATGATAGATGCCCGGTTCAATCACAAGCTTTGTGCCGGAATGACTGCGGCAGTAATCAAAAGCATTCTGCATCGCCTGCGTATTGTCTGCGGCATTTGCCGATAGCCCGAAATCCGAGGCGTTCACAACGGTCAGAGCGGATGCATCCGGTCTTTCAATGGTAAACGCAGTGCCGTTGATGCCGTGTATTTCATCTGAAATTGTTTTTGTTGTGTCTGCGTATGCTGTAAGCGCACCTGTACAACAAAGCATTGAAACCGCAATTGAAAGAACTGGCTTTTCAGCAATACAGCGAACGGCGCAAAAGCAAGCGCGATACTCTACTCGATCGCTGCCACAGCACAGGCAAACGGAATCGACACAGAGCAGTATCTGACGGAGCTGTTCTCGCAGCCTGTCGGGACGATTAGCTTGCCATTTAATACTTGATACTCAAACAGACCCACCTTCGCGGTGAGTCTGTTTCTTTGATAGCATATTCTGACGCTTACGTATTTTGTCCCGGTCCGCGCAAGCTTTCCGCCGAAGTTTTTTTCGGGCAGCATCTGAAGAATCAGATCAGAGCGCGCATGGTATTCCTGAATGAACATGCGTAAAACCAGCCCGCCTCATACTCATTGATATTTCAGTTCCGCCAAAGCCCAGTCATCGGTCGTGATTTCATACTTGTTCCCGCAGTACGGACAGCTTTTGTGTTTCGTTGCATCAAAACTCGCACCACAGGACGGACAGGCGATTTTCGTCATAGAAAAACTCAAATTCACAGGGATATCCGTGCGGCGTTTCAATGTTGCGCTGAAAATCTGCTTTTTGAAATATACTTTGTCTCCGCTCGCATAAAGCACATCGAAATAGGCCTTTGTTACAACCGTTACGAAATTTCCTTCTTCCCGCACACGTTTACAGCCCAGCGCACCGCCGTAATTCATATCTATGATGTCCTTCATCTTCGGATCAAGCGGTTCTCCCTCATAAAACAAAAGCTCACTTTCATTCTCGGAAAACACAGCTGTTTTGATGAGGGACAATGTCTTGCTCGTAAAATACTCATACGAAAACTCCGGAGTGATTCTTTTCATCCTTGATTCAAATTTCCTTCGTGAACCGGCAGTTCCCATTTTTCCCGCAGCAGCGATTGCACCGACAATCAGCTTCATGAGCAGATAATAGACATACAGAAAATACGCGATAACGATACTTCCGATGGCCGCTGCGATATAAAAGCCGATCTCCCTTTTCAGGATAAAGCCGAGAATAAACATGGTAATCAGCACCATGATATAGGAAACGAGATACCCTGTTTTGAATTCCTTTTTTGTCATTCCGGGATCTTCCAAAAAATAATAGGAAGTGACCTTGGGGAAAAGGTCATCCATCTGAAACCTTGTTCCGCAGTGCGGACAGCCGTCCTGAAGACCGGCAACAGTGGTAACTGCACCGCAGTTCGGACAGCAGAACGGATCGTTATCCGGATGTGCACCTGTCACAACATCCGTGATTGTTTCATACAGAACGCATTTACGGTCGTCGCTGTACTTCTTTTTTCCGTCCTTCTTGACATTTCGTTTGATTCCGCATGAATGAAAGCAGACAGTACTTTCATAGTGCGCATCCTGCCAGCAGCTTCCGGCGGTGAATCGGTTTTTGCCTTCATCTCTGGAATATGTTTCGCAGTCGAATTCGAGTCCTTTCCGGGAAATTCTGTCATGTTGGAGCTTCAGCAAATGCGTAATATCTTGATCCGCAAAGGTGATGTTCTCTCCTTTGCCGATCGCGCTTCCGAGAGATGCTTTGAAATCATTTAATTTGCGGTTAAAAGCGCCTGAGACTTCTTTCGTTTGAAAAAACAGGTATCCCATTTGAATGCCCCCTATCCTTCTGCGTAATGATCCCGCCCTGACTATGATCAGCTTTATCTTAATAAGCTGATCACAGACTTTTCTCCTATTATAGCAAAATCGACCACAAAAGTCAATTACATTTTTATCGGTGCTCATAGTTGAAACCGTTGCCGCCGTCGAACATCTGAATGCACGGACAGTCCTTCTCCGTCAATTCGCCCGTACCGAAAAATGGCTGCCTGTTGCGCCGCCTGTGATAACAGCGGCTTCATTTCAGGAGAGAAAAGCTTGACACCAGCGTGTTTTATAGATATAATATAGATACTGTGCTGCATCATATATTTCAGGCACAAAAAAAGGAGGTCATTCCATGCGACACTTGTTGAAACGATTTCTGAGCCTCACGGCTGCTTCTGTACTGATGATCAGTTCGCTGTCGCAGAACAGTCATTCTCTCATTTCTTCTGTGTTTTCCCCTGCGATCACCGCGAGTGCGGCTGGTACAAGCGGTACCTGCGGCGACAATGCGAGATGGGCGTATGATGAAGCGACAAACACACTGACGATTACAGGCAAAGGTCCGATGTATGATTTTGAACCGACTTTTGAGCCGATCGTTCCGATTCCGTGGGGCGGATTCAGTAAAAACATAAAAAAGATCGTAATCGGCAGCGGTATCACCACGATTGGTAAAAGTGCTTTCGAGAATTGCAGTTCAGTGACAGAAGTCTATATCCCTGACGGTGTTACAAGTATTGGCTGGAATTCGTTCACTTTTTGTTACGCCCTGACTTCGGTGCGTCTTCCGCAGACTTTGACATCAATCAACAACAATGCGTTCACTTACTGCAGAAACCTGACGGAGATCGTCATTCCGGACAGCGTGACAAATATCGGTCCCAATGCCTTTGATGAGTGCACAAGCCTGAGAAGCGTCAAGCTTCCGGCATCGCTTCAGTACATCTTTGCTGAATGCTTTCGGAAATGTCCGATCACGCAAATTTCGATTCCGTCCAATGTCCGCATTATTGGCGAAAAAGCGTTTGAGGGATGTCTGCTGACTGCGGTGACTGTGCCGGCAAGCGTGGAAAAGATCTATCAGACCGCGATTCCCTGTTCGACACTGAAAGATGTCACGATTCTGAATCCTTCATGTGAGATCGTGAACAATGAGCAAACCTTTAACAGTGCGGCGACGATTCACGGGTATGCCGGTTCTACCGCAGAGGCGTATGCCAAAAAGTATAACCGCAGATTTGTTGCACTCCCGCCGCCGGCGACAACAACAACCACAACTACAACTACCACTAAAACGACAACAACCACGACGACTACTACAACGACAACAACTACTACTACGACCACAACTACAACGACTACAACGACTACGACAACCACTCCTGCCCCTGCACTCCAGCGCGGTGATGTGAGCGGTGACGGTGCAGTCAGTATTGAGGATGCGATGTTTGCACTGGTATCCTACACTGAGCAGCTCGCCGGAAATGATATGAAACTGAATGCCGATCAGATCAAGGCGGCGGATGTTGACGGAAACGGGGCGGTCGGCGTTGAGGATGCCCAGTGGATTCTGAAGTATTATACGGAAAGAATCGTTGCGCGGAAAAACATTACGTGGGATGATATCCTTGGCAAAAAAGGACTGGCTTTCCCGCGCTTGCTGAATCAAATCTGGGGTTGAAACCAAACCAGACTTTGTTATTGATTGATGAGGCGGCTTTGATGCCGCCTCTTTTTTCAATCAGAAAACCTCGCAGAATTATGTAACTGCGAGGTTATTTCAGATATTCATCAAGAACCGGAACACAACTCATCATTGCCGTTAATACCCTTATAATATTTCATATAACCGGTTTTACAAAATATAACTCTCATTTTTCACCCAGCCTTCCTTCTTTTTTACAGTTCGAAAATTGAAGAACCAGTTTATATTCTAAATCTTCCATTTACAGTATATCAGATCCCCCCCAAAAAAACAAGTCAAAAGCAGGTGTATTATGCGGAAATAGACCTCGTTGACGATTTCCAGCAGATAGATCTCAAACTGCATGGCTGAGAACAGCGGGCCGTCCACAACGATCTGCAATTCGCCGTTTTCGTCGAGCTTCGCGGTTACGTAGTCGCGGATCGGGTGCCACAGGCGAAGGAATTCCACGTAATCGTTTTTGATGAAGCGGATCGACCGCAGATAATCGAGCTCCTCCTTTGTGAAACGCAGCGTGCAGAGCCAGTCGATCTGCTCGTTGATCTCCTGTACCATTTCAGGCGTAAAGACGGCGCCTTTCGTGCGGCACTTGAAGTAATACTGGCCGCAGAGGTCAGTGTGCTTGTGGAAAATGACCTGATCCATATTGAATTTGTATAGATCGGTATCCAGCAGGGAAATCACAATCGGTTCGAGTTTCATAATGTTCTTCCTTTCACTTTCATGTTTGAGATGTCTTAACCGCGGGCAAAAAGCCCGAAGATACACATACAGTATTCACCGTATGCAAATTCACGTTTTGACACCGAAACACATCAGCATTTTTTCACTGCCGTCCATGCCGGAACAGACATGCACCCAATGCTCTGTGCGCGGCTTCTGTCTGTTTGGTTTCTTCTGATGTGCCATTGCCGATTCCTCCTGTCTGTCAGTTTTCGCTTATTCAGCGGAACTTGTGGGAAACGAACGGAATGTTCCGGATCGTACACATCATTTGGGACGCTTCAGTCTGTGCGATTTCCGGTGCTTGCTGTTCGTCTGCCGGTACTCCTCCGGCGTCTTTTTCGGCTTTCCTTTGTCAATCATGCTCTGCATATATGCGGTCGCCTCCACCTCGCTGTGGAACCGTTTGTAAACTGTACGGTGTCCTCTGTTGTCAATCATGATGTTGCTGCCTTCGACATAGAGATCATGGTCTCCGCCGAATATATACAGTCCCATGTCAATTCCTCCTGTAAAAGATTATAATAACCCAAGTATAGTATAGCATATTTTTGTTGAAATTGCAAGATAATATGATATAAAAGAGCCCGGCATTGCCGGGCTGAAATAAAATGTACGTACATATTAGATATCGTAATACTCCAATATGATTAGTCTTCTTCTCCGCCAGCTTCCGTATCAGTCTCCTCAGCATCGCTCTTATCCAGCACAGCTCCCAATACAGAAGGCAGCACATTGCTCAAAACTGTGATCATCGTTACAAGCTTCTGAACTTTTATCACGCTCAAAACCGTACTGACGGAGATGCTGTTCGCGATTGACATACCAGTGCCGTAGCATTCAGAAACAAGGATAATCGCAAACATGAGTCTGTAATTCTTTTGCAGATTCTTTTCGTCAAAGCCCTTTAGCCCGCTCAGATATGCATCCGCCTCAAGGATCTCTTTGACAAGCACTTCCGGATCAGCATCCACATTGACGAAAGTGCCGAGTGATATGAACGCATAACCGCCGGCATCGACTTTATGCCCCTTTAACTGGTTATACAGGCTGACGATCCTGTCGCATTTCGCTTTCATATTGCCGTCGGTCAGTGCGAGTATTTCGCTGAGTCCTTGTACGGAATCTGATCCCACTTTGATTTTGCATTCTTTTTTGAGGTAGTCATAGCATTCTGCCATATCGCTGAGCATAGCATCAACCGATTTGTCAGACAGCGCAAGCAGAATCGCATACGAAATATCCTCGGAACTTGTAAGAACCGGATGCAGGTCATTCATCCGGCACATGATCTCGTTATGCTTTTCTATGATTTCATCAGCAGTGTTTTGTCTGCCGATATCACAAAGCAGCATCGCAGCAAGAACCATATATGAATTATCCCGGAATTTCCCCTTATGCAGTTTCTCATAGACGGACTTAACATCATCAATATACTGTTCCGGTTCATCCGACAGAGCCATTT
>JAFWVK010000016.1 GCA_017518255.1 Oscillospiraceae bacterium | reverse complement strand
CTGATGTGCCTGCTGAAGCGCAAGCAGCTCAGCGATTTTATTGGACAATTCGATGCGTGTTTTGAAATCCGGATTGCCTTCCGCCGCCGCTTGCAGCTCTGCGTATGTCAACACCTTTTCGTCGCAGTCTTCGGAAACGCGCGCCGGACATTCATCATCGAGAAGCTGCGCAATGAATCGCGCCTTGTCCGTTACAACCTGATACAAATAACTGTCCAGCGTGCCCTCGGTCACATAGTTGAGGATGCGTACTTCGGGGAATGTGTTGCCTTGACGCAAGATTCTTCCCTCGCGCTGCGAAAAATCCGCCGGACGCCACGGCACATCAATGTTATGCAATGCATAAAGCCGCTGCTGAATGTTTGCACCCGTACCGATCGTGCCGGTGCTGCCGATCACAACGCGGTACTTGCCGTCGTTAATGTCGCGGAAGATCGCCTCACGGTCTTTGCTGTCTGCTTTCGGCGCAAAGATGATCTCGTCCTTCGGCACACCCTTTGCAATCAGTTCATCACGGATGTATTCATATACAGACCAGTTGCCGTTGTCAGAGTTTACTGCAATATCCGAGAAGACGATCTGCACGCCTTTCTGCTCAGCGGTTTCATTATAGTATTGCCATACACGGTCAACGCAGGCATCGACTTTGCCGGGTTCATCCTCCATGAATCCCTCCGGCAGTTCTCCTTCTTCACGCTGACGGTAAAGCGCCGCAACCGCAGCATTCCCCAGACCGACCAGTCGCGCTTCACTGGTAATGACCAAAAGGTTGTCGATATGCGGATCAACCACGCCGGTGCTGATGAGCTGCGCACGCGCCGCCAGTTCCCGCACATACGCTCTCTGTTCCGGCGTTGCTTCAACCTTGACAATCTCCGGTTTTCCGCCGATCAGTTCCGGACGCGGCAGGTGCAGTTTCTCTGCGGACTGAATATCCGCAAACTCCTTATACATCGCCATGAGCTCCGGCAGATTTGCAAACTTCGCAAACGATGTTTTCAGTTTCAGCTGACCGGACGGGCTCTGCTTATAAGCGCATACCACCTTTCCAAATGTTGCTGCCCAGTCATCGAAACGGTCTACGCCTGCGGCTTTCAGCAGATCAGGACGCAGATAGTTCATGACAACATATAATTCCGAGAGCGAATTCGATACAGGCGTTCCGGTACAGTGCAGAATATGTCCCTGCCCGAGCATTTTGTTCATCCACTCACACTTCATAGCCATGTCCTGCGCACGACCGGACGCAGCGGTTGAAACGCCAGAAACATCGGTCATTTTTGTCTGGATGAACATATTTTTATAGGCATGACTTTCATCGACAACGAGGTAATCGAAACCTAATTGCTCAAATTCCAGCACATCATCCTTGCGCCTTGTAGACTGCTTTTTCGGATCGAGTGCTTTCTCCAAACGCTTCTCCAACCGCTTTTTTGCTGCCTCGATCTTCTTGACGGACGGTGTGTTTTTCGTTGCACCTGCCATCTTCTGTGCGACAAGCATATCCTCCAGTTCGTCGATTTCTCGCTGAATGTACTCCCGCTGGTATGCCGGAGACATTGCCATCTTATCAAATTGCTCTCTGGATACGATAACTGCGTCATAATTGCCGGTTGCGATCCGCGCCGTGAACACATCTCGCTTGTCCTGAGTAGACAAATCCATTTCGCCGACCGTCAACAGCCGCGCATCGGGAAAGATTCTGCGCCATTCCAGCGCGGTCTGTTCGGTCAGCGCTTTCGGGACAACGATACACGCTTTGTTGATCAAGCCGAGCTCTTTCTTTTTCATGACTGCCGAGATAAACACCGCGGATTTGCCCGCGCCAACCACATGAGCCGCCAATGTGTTGCCGCCGTACACCGCACGAGCGATGCAGTTGCGCTGATGCGGACGCAGCGTGAAGCCTGTAGCCATACCATTGAAGGTCAGCCGCGAACCGTCATACTGCCGTCCGACCAGAGCATTGAACCTGTTGTTATAACGCTCCTCGTATTTTGCTTTGCGTTCCGGATCGGCAAAAATCCACTCCTTGAATTTGGCCTCGATCTGCTTTGCTTTCTCCTGTGCAAGCCGTGTTTTCTCAGGGTCAACTCTTGTTACGGTTTTGCTAGGATCTTTCGGCGACGGTACAGTTTTATTGACAACGATTCTGGTCTGATTCAGCATTTTCAGCGCGATCTCATACATCGTCAGACTGTCAGTTCCATATGTTGTCCCTTCATTGACATTGAGGTCTTTCCGGCTGCCTGCTTTCAGAATGTCATACTCGCCGGTCTGCGGGATGTATGTCACATCACAGCGGATGTCCCAGGAATCACGGCCGGAAAGCATGTGCAGGAATCTGGTATAATCCTCTGCGTTAATCCATGAGCAGCCCATGCGAACCGTGATCTCTTCTGCGTGAATCGTCTCAGGGATCACACCCTGCAGTGCTTCCACATTCGAGAAATACAGTGGGTTGTTCCTTGCCTTTTCCTCTGCAAAAGCCAGTTTTCTCCGGACGTTGCCGGACAGGTATTCCGATCGGTCAGTAATGCCGGAGAATGGTACATCGGGAAGAACTTTCTCAGGGTCGAGGAACACCATGCCCGCAGTCAGCAGGTCGCGCTGGATTTTCTCCATCAGCTGTCCCGGTTCCATGTCCGGCTCTGTATTTTGCAGCAGTGCCGCCATGTAGGGAATATCCGGCTTACCGCGCCGGTCGAGTGACACCTGATACGCCTCATCCAATGTCTCAACCGCCTTGATCTCAGCCACAGGACTGACCGTTCTGTGAAAGAAGATATCCGCTTTCTCATAGGTTTCCGTTTTGGAGTTGTAATTCTCCAGAGATTGCAGGATCGGGTAATCCGCATCACGACCGAAACGCTTCTTGTTCTCTGCCGAGCTCAGTGCGCCGTTCTCCTTGACATACGCATCATAGAGTTCGTTGAGCTTTTCGCGGAGCGGTGTGAGCGCCTCGTCAATGATGTTCGTTTTTTGCTTATCTAGCAGCGTGCGTGTCAATGTGCGGATTTCGATAAGCTGCCGCAGCCTGTTCAGTTCCGCGGTATTGCCCTTGACCTGATCCATGTGTTCGCCCTGCCGGTAATAGACCTTGCCGTCTTTCTCATGATACGAATAGTCCTTGCCCCACGGCTCGATCTGCTCCTGCCGCGCCCTTGCAGCCGCATTGCGTCTTGTGATCGTAATCTTTGCGTTCAGGCTTTGGAGCGCTTCCTGAAGCTGATCTTTCAGCGTGGTTTCGGGTTTCGGATCACAGGTCAGACGGTCAAAATAGCCGGTCTTTCGCATGGTGCCGAGAATCATGTTGGGGTTCTGTACGAAATAGCTGTTAATCCGCAGACCGTCATCGGTTTCGGCAGTATAGCACCAGTCCGGCTTTGCTTCATGCACCGGCAGCGGAACCTCGCGCTTTTTCAGGAAGATGATGTCCGCCGTTACACCGGTTCCTGCTTCTGCAAAGGTCGTGTTCGGAAGACGAATCGCGCCGACCAGCTCTGCCTGTGTTGCCAGATACTCGCGTACCTTCGATGTTTTCTTGTCCATTGTACCGCTGGAAGTGATAAACGCAACCACGCCGCCCGGCGCAACTTTGTCCAAAGCCTTTCTAAAGAATGCATCATGAATCAGCCAGTCCTGCGCGTAGTCCGGATCATTCATTTTGTAATCTCCGAACGGCACATTACCGATTGCGAGGTCAAAGCTGCCGTCCGGCAGTCCGGAACGCTCAAAGCCGCAGTTCATGATCTTCACATTGTCTCGGTCATTGTGCAGCCGCGCCGCGATTTCTGCCGTAATACTGTCGATCTCCACGCCGACCACACCGCCGTTTCCGATACCGTGCGGCATTCTGCTGATGAAATTGCCCGTACCGCAGGACGGTTCCAATATGCGGGAATCGCGGTCAAGTCCCATGCTCTGTACCGCTGACCACATCGCATCCACCACGATCTGCGGCGTATAGTGCGCATCGGTGACACTGGCACGAATCGCCTTGTACTCGTCATCGGTCAGATAGCGGTGAAGCTGGCTGCGCTCATAGTCAAATCTGTCCTTGCTCTCGTCAAACACATCCGCAAGTCCACCCCAGCCGGAGTACCGCCGCAGCGTCATATCCGAGACTTCCTTGCTGTGATCGTTGCTGCGCTGTTTCGTATACAGCGGCTGACCGTTTTCCTCACATTGCCGCAAACGGTGCAGCTCCCGGAGTGCAGCGATGTTGTCATGCAGCTTTCCGCGCGGATCGACAGCATAGACGATCGGCGGAAGATCATCCGGAACAGGCGGCAGCTCCGATTGCCCGTGAATCTGGATATATGCCTGTCTCCGGGAGACATTTTTGATTTTGTCGCCGCGGTAGTCCATTGTCCGCTCGTAGCTGTCAAGCTCAGATTGCAGCGCCTCCGGACTGGCGTTATTCGGGTACAGCATAAACAGCTGCATATCCTTGCCGTCCGCAAAGCGCTCAAAGACCGTTGCTCTTCCGCGACCGTCCTGCTGCACATTCAGTTCACCGAGATTGTGTTTTTCGGAAAATGCGTTCAGTACCGCACGGTACTGTGCCGAAGGATCTGTGATTTCAGGTTGTTCCGGTTCAGGCTCATCGTTCGGTTCAATCGTAATGTCCCTGCCTTCCTTGTCGGTGTAACGCACAAGCTGCCGACCGACATCGCGAGCATTTTTCAGATTTTGCAGGAAGGTCTGTTCCAGCTCTGCCCGCAGCCGCTCATCCACATTGCCCGTATCATCAATGCAGCATTCATACATGGTTCCGTATGGCGGCACGCCGTCCATCTGGAATGACAGGATCTCCATGCGCTTGTTTTCATGATCGAGCAGAAAACAGAAATCCGGATCTGCCATGAGTTCGCCTTCCTGGAAGTAGAAGGTTGACCACGAATACTGCCCACCGCCGTGGTTTTCCACCGCAAGCGGCTCAAAGTCGGATTCAGTTCCGTCCGGATCTTCATACCGCTCATATTCATGATCGCCGCTGACGATCTCCGGATACATCTCCGAAAAGAGTTTATACAGCTGTTCGGCTCTGGTCGGACGCCCTTTTTTCTGCGTTTCGGGTTCTTCTGCCGGTTTCAGCGGCGCATCCGTATGAACGGTGAGCGTCTGGAACGGGCTGTTTTCGTATACCTCCTGACTGAATACGCCGCTTGCCGGGAAGTCGCTGTCATAGACTTCGACCTTCTGCGCCTGCCGGTTCAGTACCGCATAACCGATTGCCTGTCTGCTGTGAATCGCATCGTTTCCTGCATCCTGTGCGGCTTCGAGCGTGTCATAGGTATCACCAAACTGAATTTCATGGTTCTTATCGTTCAGGACAAGCACGTAGTTTCGTTCCGATACGGACTGTTTCGGTTCAATGTGCGTAGTCAGATTTTCGGACTGCCGGGCAAATTCCAGCATACCCTGCACAAGCCGTTCACGCTGCTCGCTGTCATAGAGATTGTAATGCAGCGGGCTAGACGGGAAATCCTGCGTTGAAGATGAATATTCTTCCTCAACAATCCCGTTTCCGAGATAAGTGTAGGTATACGATTCCGACTGCCGCGAAAAGTTATCTTTTCGCTCGTGACCGTCGCTGTCGATGCCGCCCTCATACTGATCGTAGGTTATAGAACGACAAAATGGATATAAAAGTGTTTTCAAATAATTGCCCTGATAATCACATCAGGGCATTATGTTTGTCGGCAAGCTCTTTGTCGATTAGCTTGTAATAGATGTGAATCTCTCTCGGACGGCTCTTATCGTCCTTGTTGAGATCATCTACGGTCACATATTCGATAAGGTCAAGGCACATCTGGCGTGTAAGCTCAGTCGCTCCTGCATAGCTTTTCAGACGGGCAATGAATTCCTCAACGTCCTTTTCATCCTGCTGCTGCATTTCGGAGCGTTTCTTGTATTCAGCACACTCAGCCTGCAAAGACTTCTTTTCAGCCTGATACTTTTCAAGCAGGCTGATACATACTTCTTCGGGTATCTTGCCGATAACCTTATCTTCATAGACGGTCTGGATCAGGTTGTCAAGCTCTGCAATACGGCTTGTAGCTTTCTGCATACGCTTTTTATCGGAACTGTTCTGAGCATCAAGCACACCGTGCTTGCGTTTCAGAAATTCTTCCTTTGCCTTTTCCTCGTCAGCGGCTTTCTCGATCATATCCTGAATATCCATAAGGATATACTGCTCGATCAGCGAGCGGCGGATATAATGTGTCGTGCAACAGCCCTTGCCGAAGCGATTATGATAACCGCACATATAAGCCATATACTTGCGGTTGGCTGAACCGACCTGACGCATCTTGCTCCCACAGCTATCACAGTACAGAAGTCCTGAAAGCGGAGCTAACTCACCGATCTTGTCTCGCTTGCCACGGCTCACCGAAGCCTCGATCTCACGGACTTTTTCCCACAGCTCCATAGTAATGATAGGCTCATGATTGTTTTCACGCATAAGCCATTCAGATGAATCCTTGCGTATTCTCTTGTGATTCTTATAGCTCACAGTAGTTGTTTTCATCAGTGCAAGCGTACCGATATAGATCGGATTGCCGAGAATACGAAGTACTATCGAAGAACTCCAGAGATGTACTGAAGCGTGGGGATTTACCTTGTTTTCACGCTGATACAGATAGTCCATAGGTGT
>JAFWVK010000015.1 GCA_017518255.1 Oscillospiraceae bacterium | reverse complement strand
ATCATTGCCGTTTGATGCCGTGCCGCCGCCGGAATATGCCGGTACACCGCGGCTGATGACCGGATTTGCAGCAGCGGTCTGTTCCGCGGCGCTGACCGTTACCGCGCTCTGCTGAACAATGGGCTGAGAATAAACCGCAGTGCTTGTCGTCAGCGCCAGTACCGCGAGTAATCCTGCAAGTGCTTTTTTCATAATACATCCTCCCCCGAATAAAGCTTTTCAGCTTATTATGATTCTATTATAAAAGATCAATCCGGAATAAACAATGACAGAATTCATCATCTTTATGCATGATTTGCGCAAAGAATTCATTCCTGCCGCATGAATGCTGTGGCCTGTATTTTTATTCTAATACAAGTATGATGGGAATGTCAATGATATTTTCCGATAAAAATTTCGCTTCTGCCATTTTGATGATGATTGCTGAAATGTAAACCAATCACAATAATTTATATAATGCCAAATTGCCGAAACTCCGAAATGAATATGAACGATTGAACAGGCATCCGGCGGCTTTTCTATTGACAGCGCGAACAGAATATGATATGATAAAGCAAAGGAGCTGATAAATATGCGAATGGATGAGATCGGATGGCACTCGGTTCACGGTCCTGAGTTTATCAATGAGCGTGAACACGGTACGGGAGACTGGGTATTTCTGCTGATCAAATCGCCGTGCCGGATTTTTGTAAACGGCGAAATGCAGTAATTTCCTGCTTATACATGGATTCTCTTCACGCCGGAAGCCTATCAGAAATACGGCGCTGACGGCGGGGAATATTATGACGACTGGATGCATTTTGCACCGGATGCAGATGAGGAGACATTGCTTCGGGAATTGGATATTCCGCTGAATACACCGGTTGCACTCCCTAAGGGAACTGAAATATCCAAGATTCTGCGCGACATCTGCACAGAATACTATTCCGCCCGTCTGCACAGAACCGAGATCACCGTTCAGTATTTCCGCATTCTTTTCTACCGGCTGCATGAGCAGCTTGTCCGCGTGAACGCAGTACAGGACGGGAGTTCTGATTCGGGGCGGCTGCGCCAGATCAAGGATTTTATTTTCCGCAAGCCATTTGACCGGTTTGAAGCTGCCCGTTTTGCTGATGCACTGAATCTGTCCGAAGATGCGTTTTTGCAGCAGTATGCAGCGGAGAACGGCAGCAGCTTTGCGGATGATCTGATTCACACAAGGCTGTGTTATATTGCCGAACAGATGAAGGTTCATCTCAGCGAGAACCAGACAGCTGAAGAGATCGCACAGCTGTGCGGATATGCAGGCGAAGATGAATTCTCTGCTGAGTTTTCACGCTTTATCGGCAAATCGCCGCAGCAATATCTCGATGAACTTCGAGCATAATAATCGCCCGCCTGTTTTCAAGCAGGCGGGCATTTCTATATGTTTTTAATGTATCAGCAATCGTTTCAGCAGGGTCAGATCGGCAGCATTCAGCTTTCCGTTTCCGTCCAGATCGCCGGCCTGCCAGTCAGGCAGCGCGGTTTCAATCGTCAGAAGATATTTTTGCAGCAGCACGGCATCTGCTATATCACATTTACCGTCTGCATTGACATCGCCGATCACAGGTGCAGCTTTCTGCGCTGCGACTGCAACCGCATAGTTCACGCAGGAACTTTGTGCAAGGACGCCGAGCGTCACGGTTTCTCCGGCAGAGTAATCCTTTTTGTAGAGCTGATAGGTGACAACCGGATTGCCGTCATCGGTCAGCGTATCGGCAGTTTTTGTCCAGCTTCCGAGCCATGCGGGAACATCGGTGACACGCGAATCCAGCGCAACATACGCGGAAATATCCGCACCGGCTTTGAAAGATGCTTCCTCACCGGTATACTTCTTGGAATCACACGCTGTCTGGATCCATTCCGCGCCGTCGAGCGATTTCGGCACTGCGGTAAATGTAAATGCTCTGTCGCCGAAAACAGTGCTGCCAATCTGCTTGGAGTTCGTCACGACAGACCAGTTCGCAGCATTCACCGTATCCGAAACATTCAGGTTCGTGATATACTTGCCTTCCTCATATTTGATCGGTTCCGGCGGTGTGTAAGTGCTCTTGCCGTTTACAACAATATTCGGGCGTGCCGGCAGGGGAGCATCACTTCCGAGATAGAAGCTGACGTGCGGCGGCTGATTGTACGTGGACTGCTGACAGCAGCTCTGTGCGCGGTACTGCATATCATGCATCAGCGTCGTCAGACGAACCTTTGTCTGCGTTGTTGTACACCAGATACGTAGCTTTGTGTTATCACTCGTTCGCAGGATCAGTTCCTCACGCCAGTCGCCGAAAAGATCAGCGGTCATGCACGGAACATTCTTGGAGCCGTTGTTTGCAGCACAGCCGTCCGCAGTAAAGATGCGGTCAATCTTCTCGGCGCCGTTCATCTTGGAGATATTGACTCCGTCAAGTATTTCGCGCTCCAGATCGCCGTCCCAGTAGATGAAGAAATTCTGAGCGGGCTTTTTGCCGCCGATCTTTTTGCCGGCAGTGTTGTAGACATTACCATCCGCTGCGCCCCAGAATTCAGCACCTTTGCTGCCCGCCCAGACATTATCTGCTGCGCAGCGTCCGGTATCAGATGTTCCGTTGATATGGAACAGCTTTGCACCGGTTTTCGCATCGTAACAGGTTTCGCCGTAGGGCTTGCCCTCGTGACACTCCCATACCTCAAGACCTTCGCGGTCAGGGAGCAGATCGCCGACATGCATCGCATCGCCGTGACCGTCACCTGATACCCAGAGCAGCTTGCCGTTGTCATCAATGCAGGCGGAACCCGTGATGATCTCCTGCCTTCCGTCATTATCGACATCCGCCGCCATGACATTGTGATTGCCGTTGCCGTATGCGCCGCCCTTGTTCCCGCTGTCAAAAACCCAGCGCTTCACGAGCTTCTTGTTCACAACATCAACCGCCGACCATGTCAGTCTTGTATAATACCCTCTGCCGTAGACCGCGGAGGGATGCCCGCCGTCGAGATAGGCAATCCCGCTGTTCATGCGGTCAACGCGGTTGCCGTAATCGTCGCCCCAATCCGATACCTTGCCGCGCGGAACAGGGAAGTCGATTGTGTCGAGTGCCGTACCGGTCAGTCCGTCAAACAGTGTCATGTATTCCGGTCCGTTGAGAATATATCCGTTTCCGTTTGCGTAGCTTTTGCTGCCGTCACCGATGGTCTTGCCGGTTCCGTCTTTGGTTCCGTCTGCGGTCTTGGTGATCAGTTCCGCTTTTCCGTCAAGATCAAAATCCGCGACGCACATCTGTGTATAATGCTGTCCTGCGCGGATATTCTGACCGAGATTGATGCGCCAGAGCATGCTTCCTTCCAGCGTATAGCAGTCAATGATGACATTATCAGTTTTGCCTGACTGTGAATTGTCTTTTGCATTGGACGGATCCCATTTCAGAAATATCTCATACTGCCCGTCGCCGTTCACATCGCCGACACAGCAATCGTTCGGGGAATACTGCGAACCGGGGCGTTTCAGCGGAATGTCGAAATAATTGTTTCCGGATGTGAATTTGCAATCTGCCGAGCCAATCACGGTTCCGCCTGAGAGCGTGTCCACGCGGTATTTTGAATTTGCACTGCCGCCGTTATCCTGAAAGGATGTTGCGTCACCGGCTTTGCTCGTGTAAATCAGCTTGCCGTCACGGAAAAGCTGATATTCCGCATCGTCCGGATCATCGGCATTGAAACGCCAGCTCACGAACATCCCGTTTCCGGATTTGACCGCATAGATGCCGCGGTCAAGATACTCCATGACCGCTGTTCCGTTTCCGCCGACACCATAAGCCGCATTCGCTGTCAGTACGGTTGTCTGCATACTTGCTGCGGCAATCAGCAACGATAATACCGCAGCCGTTTTTCTGGTACACTTCATCAAAAATCCTCCCCCGAATTTCAAATCATTCGTTTCTGTCTTTTCCCCTGCTGACACATTCATCATATCATGTTCAGCCGCAAAAAAGAATTGCATATTCTGTTATAAAATTGCTGTTTTCTTGCAATCAATCGCATAATGCCTGTTGACAAGGACAATTATAATAGGTATAATGGAAATAAGCAACATGATGAGGGGGGAGCAGCGATGCTGATTTATGCGATCGGATGGCACTGGGAGCATCCGCATGATTTTGTGAAGATCCGGCCGGACGGAATACACGGAATGCAAATCATTCTAATCCGTTCAAAAGCCCGCATCTGTATGGGGGAATATGAATATCAGGTTCAGCCCAATACCGCTTTTATTGTAGAAAGCTGTTATCCCCATTCGCTTTTCGGCGACGGCGAGACCTATATCGACGACTGGGTTCGCTTCGATCTCGAAAGCGATGACAGCACATTTCTGAAGGAAAACGGGCTTCCGTTCAATACTCCGATCTTGCTGACAACAGATACTGTTTCGCAGTTAATACAGATCTGTGAACAGATCTTTCAGACAAACCGCCCGGAGAAGGATACTGTTCTCAGATACATGATGTCTGCGATTATGGTGCAGATGAAATCCGAATACCGGCCTGCGGAGATCAAACCGAGAACACATTATGACGTTGAATTTGAACAGCTTCGGCAGGATATCTATGCGTTTCCGCAAAGAGAATGGAATATCGCCGGCATTGCCGAGCAGATGAATATGTCTGTTTCACATTTTCAGCGGCTGTATAAACAGCGCTTCGGGATCCCGTGTACGAAGGACATTCTGACAAGCCGCATGGAATATGCAAAACAGCTCCTCGCAACGACTGACCTATCAGCTGTCGAGGTGGCCGAGCAGTGCGGCTATTCGGACTATTCACATTTTTCGCGCGTGTTCACAAAATATGCCTGTGTGTCTCCCGCAAAATACCGGAAAGAGAAATAACACGCAACATATAAACCGACGGTTAGCTATTCAAAACTGACCGTCGGTTCATTTATTGCTTTTGCGGTACTGCATTGCCGGATCATACTGATACGCCGTTTTCGGCTGCTCAACGACTTCCGGTTCCATGGGAGCAGTTATCAGCTCCCGTTTCATCAGCGTGAGATCGGCTGCGTTCAGTCTGCCGTCTGTATTCATATCGCCTGCCTTCCAGTCTGTAAGGAATGCATTCTGTTCACTCAGAAGCCATTTCTGCATCAGAACTGCATCTTCGGCATCGAATTTTCCGTCACCGTTCACATCACCGCGCAGGGATTCGGGCGGTGCAATTTCAAATACAGGAACAGAATCATCGCCGGAGGATGCCGCATTTCCGTAATGATAGATGTCCGGAAGTTCATCCAAAGTCAGCATATAGTCACTGTTATAAACTCTCTTGATATAATCAGCGGTATTGATCGCATTGCTGTCAATAAAGGAAGTATGCCATGTCATGAACCACAGCCATTTTGCACCGTCTGCCTTCATCTTTTCCGGATCCGGAACCGGTCCGTTTTCATGCAGGCAGACGGGTTTCTTCGCAACCTGCGCTGTCTTGCCGTAAAGGCTCACGAGAGAATTAGAATGATTGACATAGGTGTCTGCGCCGATGATATCCACATACTGATCGCCGGGGTACCAGCCGCCGTTAACGTCGCCGCAGTAGCCGAGATTCCAGATCAGATTATCCAGTCCCCAGTAATTTGTATATCGGTCATACATGATGCGCCAGAGCTTCTTGAAATTCTCTGCACCGCCCTTTCCCCACCAGAACCATTTGCCGTCAAATTCGTGGAACGGACGCCAGATCACGGGAACGCCTGCATCTTTCAGTTCTTTCAGCGCCTTTGCGCCCTTGTCCATGCCGGCGATGAGCTTATTATACTCGGAGGTGCCTTCGGTGAGCGCTGCATTCCAGTTCAGATCGGTATTCATGGCTTCGGTATGGCTGCCGGAAAAATCGCTGCCGCAGTGCCAGCAGATCGTTACGATGCCGCCCTGCTGATACCATGATTTGGCACGCCGGTTGCAGCCGGAGAAATCGTCGCCCATATAGTCAAGTCCGCGGAGTGCCGGATATTTGCCGCTCGCCCTTTTGATGATGTCGAATTCATAGTTTTCGCTGCCCATCCATGTGGATTCCTGCTGACCGGAGATCACATGATTCCCGTAGGTGTCACACAGAAAATTGTAGAGCGACTGAGTCTGCGCGGATGCTTTCGGATTTGAGAGCCTGCCGCCGCCGGAATAATTCGTGAAATTTCCTTTCTCTATGAGAAGCGCATCCAAAAAAGTCCAGCCCCACGATGCTGCAACCGTTATATCATTGCTGCCCTTTTTCAGATTGGCATTGACGCTGACCGTCTTGAATTCGCCCTCACCGGTCAGTTCGCACATGATCTCGCCGGCATTCTGACCGTTGACAAGGACATTCTGCGGTTTGCCGTTTTCGTCATACGGTTGACTGTATCGCAGTGTGATCCGGTGCATTCCTTCCTCTGCTGCGTTTACAGTCAGTGTGACCTTGTTTCCGCCGTCTCTGAGATTGACGGCTTTTCCGCCGCTTGCGCCTTTGACAGCTGCGATCTCCGCATGATTATTTCCGCTGACCGTGATCGTACCCTTTTCAAATTCGTACTGACTGCTCTCTGCCGCCGTACACGGAAGCGGCAGGCAGGATGCAGCGCATAAGAATGCGGTCAATACAGCTGCTATTTTCCTTTTCATTTTTCTCCCCCATTTCTGATAGTTTCAGAATCCGGCAGATTGTTCGCAGGAAGGGGACTGCATCGCAATGCTGCCGTATCTGCTGCCTTCATTCTAATTCAAACACAGCCGAAATACAATGACAGAATTGCGCATTCTTATGATTGATTTTTGCAGGGTTGTCATACCGAAGGAGATCCTCTTTTTGAGAACTATGATACTGAGAATCGCATTCTGCTTCGGGATGGAGGAGCTCGCCGAAAGAAGGTACATCGGGTAGAGGATGGGCGATCTCTCACTGAAAACATTGACACGGGATATGGTGTTCTGCATGGGTGTGGAATCCGTAGCGGACCGGTACATCGGGAAGTGAATACAGAGAAACAGCCGCTTGATTTTTCGTCAGGCGGCTGGATATGTTTCACATTGCTTCATATTCGTTCAAACGGATGGTTTCCAACGCAAGCGAAAGGACTTCAGAAATATAAGGCTTTCTTGTTCGATAATAAAAGACTGACTGCAGGTGCTCCGGATCATGCTGTGCGGCAAGATCAATTGCCGTGCGGATATTACGTTCAACTGCTGTGGGTGTTGTGTTGTATACAGATGCAACTGCCGGATAAAGCAGCTGTGTCAGAGAAGAAAGCAGATGCGGGTTGTTTTTCCCGAGGACGATTGCCGTAATCAGATACGAATAGCCTTTCAGATGCGAACGGATGTGCAGATTTTGTAGGAAACGTGCAGCATCCAGTTCAGTGCGCTTGATATGTACTGTATTTGTACACGGATACAGGAATTCTGTATGATGTGCTATGGGGTGTGAAATGATTGGTGACATTTGATCCCCCTAGATTTTGGATTATATGAGCACATGGATTTCTGTGCAGCATCCTTTTTTAGACATATTGTGCATATTAAAATAGTATGTTTGACTTTTGCAGCTATCTATGATATAATATATATCTGCCTGATAGGTTATCGGCGCCGATCCCCCTTCCGCATATATATTATACAAATCTGCCAAGCAAATTGCAAGTTCAGAAACGTGTCAATTATGTGTCTTAGAATAATACGAAAAGGAGATTGTGGTACCATGGAAATCGAAAAAATGAAACGAAAGACAATCAGAAGGTTAAAAGAGATTAAATCAGAACAAGGACTGTCCGTGCCGAAAATTATGGATCTGAT